>CAIWFH010000150.1 GCA_903911925.1 uncultured Acidobacteriaceae bacterium | reverse complement strand
TTCAACTTCTCTGCTCCGAGCACGCTGATCATCCATCCTCAGCTTGCCCGCGCCTATTCCTTCAGGCTCATCTTGCGTTGGAATCAACTCCCACGCTCAGGCTCATCTTGCGTTGGACAAGAGTCTCGATTGACCAAGCCGGGTAATCCCCTTATGATGGACAAGTTGGCTTTTGGAGCGCGGTGCCCTGCCGAAGCCCAAGCCAGTAAGGCCGCAAGGCGAGCAGTATTTTCGAGCTTGTTGCCCCCTCGTTCAATGGTAGGACAGCCGCCTCTGGAGCGGCATATCGGGGTTCGAATCCCTGGGGGGCAGCCAAATACACTCTGACAATCTCGACGTTTCTCGACTTGGCTCTACGTATCGCTACAGAACAAAGCATCCGGCGCATACAACCGTGCCAAACAACTGCCGTAACGCACCATGCCGATGCACGCATGGGCGGCATCGGCAAGAGCGCGCTGGCCCCAAAACCCGCCCCACCCACCGGCATTTGAGCGGCCATGGTCTCCTGGCCCGCTACTGCGCGGGCCGCGTGTATACTGCCGCTATCTCTCTGGGCTCGGCATTTTGTTGCTGCACTTGCACAAGGAGCACGCCATGACCTCTGCTGCATCGACACCGCGCACCCTCGTCATTACCGGCGATTTCACGCTGGACTGGAACCTGGCTCTGGGTCAGAAGCTTGGGGGCGGCAGCCGCTCGCTGCCCGCCGGCCAGAGCGCCCACCAGCGCTGGCAGCGGGGCGGCGCAGCTCTGCTAGCCGACCTGATTGCCGAAGTCACCCGCGGCGTCGGCGGAGGCGCGGGCTACTCGGTGCGCACTTTGGATGCTCCGAAACGAGCTGCCAGCCGGGCGAGCGGGCATGTCGGTCCGGAGAGCGAGCGTTTCCACCACTCCACCGCCCTCTGGCTGCCGCATGACTACGAGCCGGAAGACTTGGATGGCAAGGCCTACGTTGACGGCAAGGAAGGTGCGGGCAAACCGTGGCGGGTTGCAGAGTTTCTCGGCGTCCATCGCAGCCAGTCCGATGATGTCTTTGGCGAATGGGCCAGCGTAAAGGACGACGATCCCAATGCCGCATTGGTTGTTCTGGATGACGGCGCGCTCGGTTTTCGCGATCGCGAAGATCTGTGGCCTGCAAGCCTGAAGACAGCCGACAACAAACGGTGGATCGTAGCCAAGACCAGCCAGCCGGTGGCCCAGGGGCCTTTGTGGGAGAAGCTTTGCAAGGATCACGCCAACCGGACGATCGCGGTGATGACGGTGAACGATCTGCGCCTGACCAATGTGCAGATTTGCCGCGAGCTGAGCTGGGAGCGCACGGCCCAGGACCTGATGTGGGAGATGCTCAACAACGAAAACCTCGACGGCCTGCGCAAGTGCGCGCATGTAGTCATCTCATTTAATGCGGCAGGGGCCTTTTTGTACTCGTTCGACAGGGAAGCGCCCAAGTGCCGCCTGATCTTTGATCCCATGGTGATCGAAGGGATGTGGGAGCAGGCTCGCCCGGGCGCGATGGTTGGCTACTCGACGTGTCTTGTGGCCGGGGTCGCAGGCCAACTGATGGGCGCCAATCCAGAGGACGATATAGCCGCCGGAATACGGTCCGGTCTCAATGCCATGCGCACGCTGCATCTTGAGGGTTACGGTGAGCGGGGCGCGAAGCCGGACGCGGTGAAACTCGCCTTCCCGTCCAAACTGGTGGCGAAGGCTTTGGCCTTCGACCCCGGCGCGCTGACCAGGCAATTTCCCGAGATAGAGATTTCGATTCAGGCCGCAAACAGGTACTGGACCATCCTTGGCAAGCAATACCCGGATGGCGTTGAGAAGATCGCCGCCGAGGTTGTAAAAAAGGGTGCCGACAAGGTGCTGATTAAAATTCCGTTTGGGGTCTTCGGAGGCCTCACAACGGTTGATCGGCAGGAGACCGAGAGCCTGAGAAGCATCCGCGCTTTGGCTACGGAGTACCTGGACCAAGATAAGCCCAAGCGGCCGCTTTCGATTGCCGTGTTCGGCCCGCCGGGATCGGGCAAATCCTTCGGCATCACCCAGCTTGCCCTGGCTCTGCGTCCCGGCGACATCGAAGTCCGGGAATTCAACTTATCGCAGTTGCAATCGACTGACGAGTTGCTCGCTGCTTTCCACCAGGTGCGCGACATCGGTCTCTCCGGCAAGATTCCTCTTATCTTCTGGGATGAGTTTGACAGCGCCTTTGACGCGCCTTTTGGCTGGTTGAAGTACTTCCTTGCCCCGATGCAGGATGGCAAGTTTCTGCAGCATAACCTCCCCCACCCCATCGGCCGGGCAATCTTTGTCTTCGCCGGTGGAACCAGCGCGACGCTTCAAGACTTCGGCCGGGGCCTCACCCAGGAACAAGCCAGCGCCGCCAAGTTGCCGGATTTTGTCAGCCGCCTCAAGGGATATATGAATGTTCTGGGGCCAAACCCCGTCAAAGGCCGGGACGATCCTCACTATACCCTGCGTCGCGCCCTTCTTCTCCGTTCCATGCTGAAACGGGATGCGCGGCAGATCGAGGTTGACAAGGAACTGCGGATTGATTCCGGCGTTCTGCGCGCGATGCTTGAAACAACCAATTACAAGCACGGAGCGAGGTCCATGGAGTCAGTGATCGCCATGTGCCGTTTGGGCGGCAAGACCAGATTCGAGCGTTCGGCGCTGCCCTCGCAAGAACAACTGGATCTCCATGTCGATGGCAAAAACTTTCTGGCGCTGGTGCATCAGCCGGAAGGTGCGCGGCTTGAGATGATGGCGAAAGAGGCGCACGAGATCTACCGTGAGCCGCTATTTGCGAAAGGCTGGACGTGCGGCCCTGAAAAGAGCAAGGAGAAAAAGACTAACCCCAATCTCGCGGAGTTCGAGAATCTCAGGCCGAACATCAAGGAACAGAATCTCGATCAGGTGAGAGATATTTTCCGCAAGCTGGAGTCTATCGGCTGCTCCATGGCGCCAGCCAAGGCATCTGAGCCCCTCTTCGAATTCACAACTGAAGTATTGGAAGCTCTTGCATCAATGGAGCACACCCGCTGGATGCGCCAGATGGCGCGCGATGAATGGCGCTGGGGACCGGAACCCGACGACGCAAAGAGATTTCATCCTTGCCTGCTTCCCTGGAAGAAGGGAGATTTTTCGCCGTATGAGGGTTTCGAGGATCGACTTGGGACAGATGAACTTTCTGAAGAAGAGAAAGATAAAGACCGCGTAGCGGTGAGAAACATTCCCAGGATTCTCAAGAAGGGGGGCTACACCATCCTGCCGCCGGTGAAGAGCCAGCCCGAACTGCTCAAGAAAGAGCAGATCGAACCCGGCAAGCAGTTCCCGGCGACCGTCACGATTCAACCCAGGATGGAATGACAGCCGTGGTTGCAACAGCATGGGATGAGAATCCGGCCTCTAACAGTTGACGCAGCGCAACCACATCTTCTGGGAAGCATCTGGATCAGCGGCCGGCTGCATTGCGATGCGCCAGCCTGCTGAGCGTACTCAGCGGAAGAGACGGCGCAAAACCGGACATTGCCCGGGGATTCTGCTGTCCGTTGGTGGCCTGAGGGACGTTTTTCTTCAGATACTCGAAGATCTCCCCGGTAGTCACAGTGCCGTTGTGATTGCTATCGGCTGCCCCCGCCAACCCCTGCAGAAGAAAGTAGGTAAACACTCCGTGGCCCCCGCCTCACTTTTCGTCCTCCAGTGACTTTTCGCTAATGTCACTCGCGGTGATGACGGCACGATCTCCCTTACCGGCAAAATGTTCAATGTACTGGTTGACCAAATTATTTGTCTCCATCGACTTTCCATCGCTGGAGTCATGCGCGCGCTCTCCAATGACTCCAAAAGCATGGCGCGCATCCACAAAAGTTACTACCCGCCTGGCTTTGAGTATGTGCGCGAAGACTTGCTGTAACTCAAACATGGGAAGTGCAGTCTCAACCATGTTGTAGAGTTTAGTATCGTAAGTCAGCAAATAGAAGTTCCGCGGATCTCTTTGATCCGGAGCTCCATGGCCCGCGAAGCAGATCACGACTGTGTCTTGCTCCTGAGGGCGTGAAAGAAACTTCAACAAAGCCCTCCTTACGTCCGCAATCATCGTTTTTTCATTCAGCAACATTTCGGAGTCTTCTTCCCGGACCGATCCCCCCTGGGGAGATTTGAAGAAGTCCATTACCGCTTTCGCGTCCTGGTCTGCGTATTTCAACTCCGGCGGGGTTCCAGACCCACCCTGAAAGTGCGAGGCTCCAACGACCAGGACAAACAAGCGGCCGATCCGCGCTTCAGGATGAGTTGCCGGCGAGGCTATTTGGCGATCTTCGCGCCCCGGCGCGAAATCCAGAAGATAGTTACAGTACTTCTCCGGGCCGAAGATATCCTGATACTCAAGCTCGATCGAGTTTCGGCCGGCAACCATGGGGAACCCGCTCTTGCTATCCAGGTCTATATCCACCACGACGCCTTCCTCGCCAATTGACGTCTTCGCCGCCATGTCGGCTGCTTCCAAGTTGATCCTTGTATGAATCGATCCGAAGGGAATGCGGGACCTGCCAGCGGGGATATGGAGGACAATCCGATGGAGACTGGACGCATTAATGGAAAGCGTCGCTGTTGAATTGGCTTCCAACTGAATCCCCGTCTGGGGTAACTCCATCCCGGGAGCTTTCTCCGCGTGCACCGTAGAAGCGGCAGACAGAAACATGGCAGAGACTGAGACAATCATCACAGGAACAAGAGAATTCCTCACGTTTTCGCTCCTTTAGCTCCAGGATGCATCTCGAGAAAGGACATTTATATGAATTGAACCGCAATATAGTTCTTCAAGAGGAACTCAACGACGACAAGGAAAAGCAGCGCAATTTTTGGAAGGGCTTACTTGGACCTCTGGTCGGTTCTCTTGTCGCGCTGACCATCCATAACGATGGGACCGAATGGCCTGCGTATTACGAGGACGATGCCGATAGCTCCTCAATCCAATACCTGCCTAGTCAGGGATATGACGCTCATGAGACTCCGCATGTCTTTGAGCATCTGGAGACGATTAGCGCCCGCGATCCACGTGTGGGTCTGGGCAACTCAGGAACGATCCATCACCTCAAAGCGCGCAGGCTTCGCCTGCAGGAATAGCTCTCGGGCGATCTGAAGACTCAAATCGAGGCCAAGATGAAAGGAGCGGCCCTCGCCGGTTCCAGCGGTGAATTTTCTCTTATTATGGCCGCGCTCAAGCGTGACAACGGCATCATCGCCTTCAACTACGATCTGTTTGCAATTGCACGCGAAAACCTTGAAGAAGCGGTGGCCCTTCGCAGCAACGACGCGCGCGCCCAGCTCTATCTCGGCAAGGTAATCTCAGTAACCGCGCGCAACGATGGAGATTGCCAGGAAGCCGAACAGCACTTCATCAAGGCGATTCATTGCGATGAAGCGCGCGGAGCTTATCCCGATCCGCACCTGGAGGATGCGCTCCATTTGATCGGAACCAATGCCGACAAGGAAGAGATCTCAAAGGAATTGGAAGCATTTATTGCACTGTACCAGCGCGAAAATGGCGGCAAGGTTCCAGAGAATATGCCGATTCTGTACGACTATCTCAACCTCGCTGGAAACACGAACTGGTATGCTTCTCCCACGACCGTGGTCTCGACCAGGAATGTTGAAGCTATCCGTGTGAACACCAATGGCCGCGCAGACGCCATGACCGGGCCTGAGATCGTCAGCGGGGTGACGGCCGCACCCCCTCCAGCGCCTTTGGCAGTGGTCGCGCCCGCTCCTGTACCTGTTAGCAAGCCCAAGCCCTTGGTCAAGAAAGTTGCAGCCAAGTGAGAATTCGTTGCCCTGCCTGTTGCTGTTTTTCGCCTTCGCAGTTCGAGCCGGCGCCGCTCAACAACTCACGGTTGGGATTGCTCCAACGTTCGACGCTGGCTCCGATGAATCGGGGCCAGCGGTTGTACAGCATCTGGCACTCAACATTTACAACGACTTACTCAAGAGCGGCGCGTATCAGCCCGAGCTGCTTGGCCCAGGCGGAGTCTATTCGCCATTCGACACCAGCTGGCTTCTCGACTACGTTCACGACCGGCAGGATCTCGATCTGTTATTGCTCGCAACCCTGAAACCAAACGGCAAAGGAGGCGTTCTAGTTGTCGATGTTGGCTTGCTTAATGCCCACACGGGAGAAGCCATCTCCTCCTGGACCGCAACCTCCGATGTAAGCACAAAGAAGGGGATGTTCAAGGCGCTTGGAACGACTATCCGGGCTGAAAGCGGGATAGCAAGCAGTAGAGGATTCTCGATGAGTTCGCTTGGCCAGGCAACTTCACGGGTGGCCGATTCGGTCCGCGACCTGTTGCCCACCAGGGCGGCGGGCGTCAAGGCCGCTGTCTCAACTCCGACGGTTCCTGCTCCGGCTACTTCGGCGCCGCCGCGACTCTGCCTCATGCACACACGCATCACCTACGCCTACAAACATGCGGTGTCGCGCTCCCACTTGCTGCAGGTGAACGATTTGGACCAGACCTCGACGGTCAACGATGGCGTCAGTTTGTTTCAGCTTGCGGAGGGGCCGACGGTGTTGCAGTTCACTTTGAACGACGCACCATACACGATGTCGAAACAGCCACTCTGCCAGTGGTCGACCGTTCACTCCTGTGAAAAGTCCACCGTGATCATCGACCTTGGCAAGCAAGGCGATGCCCACCTCCACTGGGAGTGAATTCGATCTCGCCTGCTAGTAGCAGCCGGTTCTTTGAGCCATCTTCGCCTAGCGCCGAAGAGATCGTCGACAACAGCAGCACGGAACGGCTGCTGTCTTTTATGAAAGCGGGCATTTCGACTGAGGCCACACATTATCGTTCATTGAGGAGGCGACGGGCATGCTGCACGATTGGAAGCAGGACGTAACCGCACGCTGCCAGGACAACCTGGGGAAGCACCGGAACCCGGCGCTACGGACCGGAACGATCCCCGGCTCCTTTCTTCTCGTTTTTGCCTTAATGTTTACGCTCGCGACGCCCGCCTTCGTCCAGGCCGATACAAAAGGGTATCGGGTTTTCACAGTCGCCGGCCAATGGCATCGATCCGGCTCCAATGCCCCGCTAAAAGCCGGAGATACGGTCCCTGGCGATGCCCAGCTTTGCGCGGAGCACGCCACGGCTTCCGATTCTCTCACCCTGATCTCGATTGAGAATGCCACAGCAATCCCGATCAAATGTACCGACGCGCAGTTGACCATCTGCCGCCAGTGGGCACCAATCCCCGGCTTGTCGTCGCAGAACCATGTTTCCTTTCTGGGAGGTATCAAACCTTATCTGGGCATTATCACAATTCTCTTTGGAGAGAAAACACCCGACGCCCGGCCTCGGTGGTACCTCAGTTGGCCCGGGGCCCGGAGGATAACTGCACGTCCATCGAGGATGTGCTTTCGCTCAACGATAGTTTCTCCCCGCTTCTGTCCGCCGAGTTGCCGGGGCTCCCGGATGGCGACTACACCCTGGAAATCCTCGATCAAGCCGCGCCAAAGCCTGTTCAAATACTCCAGGCCCATCTTTCGGGAGCTCGCTTAAGCCCACCGCTTTCATTTCCGCATCAGGGGGCTTATTTCATCCATGTCGCGGACGATGGTAACGCTCCGATCGCCAACCTGAATCTGTTGCTCGTTCCCGAAGCCCAGAAGACCAGGTACCAGAGATTATTGAACGATACGCGCAGCAAGTTGACCAACAGCAATATCCTTGGCTCTGAAGCGCAGGTGCACGTGTTTCTGGCCACCTTGCTTCGCGAAATGGGCAAGACAATGCAAGGCTCGGATCAAGGAAGAACTGCTCATGAAGATTAAAGCAATGGAGATCAGCGTATCCGACCTGGTGCGCCGCTCGCGCTTTCGGGAAATCACCAGGGTGCCAGTGGCTCTCCTTATCTTTATTCTTCTGCTGAGAGCGTTCGCTCATCCGGCTATGGCGGCCAACCGAATGCTGGATGCCCGTATGCGTCCGGCCAACACCATGGTTGACGGGGCTGGGCAGCCGGGGATAGGCTACTTTGCCGCTTTGGCGGCGTAGGCAGTCGGGGTGAGTTCGTCGAGGGACTGGATGGAGCGGTCGGCCAGACCGGGCA
>CAIWFH010000149.1 GCA_903911925.1 uncultured Acidobacteriaceae bacterium | reverse complement strand
CCTGAATTTCCACAATATGGGGATTCAAGATAGGAAAAGCGATAGCGCCGCAATAGTGAGACGGTAATTGAGGCACATTGTTTCGCGTCAATTATCTTTTCCGGTCAACGACAATTATCTTTGCCGGTTCTGTCCCTCTTCGGGATGGTTGGGTAAACCCTACCCATCATTGTCTAGTTGCTTAGCTTTTTCTCTTCATCTCCTTAGCTAATGAAGGGTGCGGGGAGCGGAGCTCCCGACTCTCTTACAAAGCTCTTTCTACACAGGGATTCGAAGGGGCTACGCCCCTTCTGCTTCGAGAGGACACGCGAGTACTCGCGTGCGCGCGCGCGGCCGCGCGCGAGGTCCCTTTTTTTATAATTCGCTTCCTTTGATTTGATTCGTTCGCGCCAAAGCTGCCTTCCTTCTGTAGCTCTCCACGTTTAACTCAAGGATGGTCGCGTGATGGATCAGTCGATCCGCCGCCGCCACGGCCATCGTTTTATCTACGAAAATTTTATCCCATTCTGCGAACACCTGATTGCAGGTGATGAGGAAGCTCTTGTTCTCATACCTCTCGCAGATTAGCTCGAATAGAACGTTCGTTTCATTCTGGTCTTTTTGAACGTAGCCGAAGTCATCCAAAATCAGGCAATCATATTTATCGAGCTTCTCAAGAGCTAGGGGCAGCGCAAGCGCTCGCTTTGCCACCTGCAATTTCTGGACGATCTCCGTAGTTTTGCTGAATAATACTCGGTATCCAGACTCCACCAATTTCTCGCCAATGGCTGCTGCCAGATGCGTTTTGCCAACACCGGAAGGTCCAAAAATAAGCAGGTTGCCTCCATTTTTGAGCCATACATCGCCAGAAGCAAATGCTGTAATCTGGCTCTTATTGAGGGAAGGCACTGCACTAAAGTCGAACGTCGCCAGTGATTTTCCTCGAGGAAGTTTGGCGTTTGCCATGTTGCGCTTTAACCTCTGGTTGTCGCGATGCGATAGTTCATGTTCGCACAGCGCTGTCAGGTATCGAGCGGGAGGCCAGCCTTGTTGTACAGCTTCCTTATTCAGTCCCTCCCACAGACCGGACATAGTCGGAAGGTGAAGTTGTTTGAGAAGCATGGGAAGAACAGCGGTTTCTCTCATTGGACGCCTCCGATTAACAGCGCATCGTAATCCGCAAGATTTTGATGGATAGCCATTAGGTTTGGATGACTCTCCGTCTGTTTCCTGAAGAGTTTTTGAACGTGTATCGCTCGGGGAAGAATGTTTTTACGCAACGCATCTTCCAACAGTTGGTTGACGGCAGATTCTCGATCGCCTTGCGCGGCCTCTTTCAGAATTTTGACGTATTCACGGCAAGCTGTCCTTGAATCGAGTTCTTGGTTCAAACGCTCCCACGCGGCTCGAAAAGCCAGCGTTGGAAATAGCTCTTCTCGATAGATGTAGTTGCGGAATGCCTGCGGTTTGCGACAGAGGGCTCCAATCACATGGCGATAGTCGATTCGATGCTCTCGACCTTGTTTGCGTCGTTTTCTCTCGAGCGTTACTACAGAATCACTCCCAATGAAACATTCAAGACGGTCATCATAAACATGCACTTTTAGCGTCATGTTGATCAAACGGGAAGGAACAGAATAAACGGTACTGCGAACGCAGATCGTACTGCTGCTTGTCACACGAGCCCGCTCTTCGCTGAAGTCGGTTGTTTTATGTTCCGGCAGAGCTCTCAAACAGGCCAGCTCCTCGATGTATTTCTTATGGACCCTCCGATTGTGCTGTGCGACAATCTCCCTGATAAACTGTCTGTAATCGTCCACTGATGAAAACTCTTTCGACCCTCGGAGCATCAACGCTTGATCGATCCGGTTTTTGAGATCGCCATGAGACGACTCAATCGCGCCATTTTCTCGTGCAACCCCCTTGTTGTTACGGGTTGGCTCCATTTGATAATGGGCGCATAGCGCAGTGTAATCCTCGGTAAAATCCTCTTCTTCTTTGACAGGACGATTTTTATAGGCAGCTGACAGGCTGTCGGTGCGATGAGTCTCTGGAACCCCGCCGCTTAACCATAAGGCGTTTTGCAATCCTTCCGCCAGCGCGGGAAAACTCTCGCCTCCCAAGACGACTGAAACAGCCTCCCACCTGCTGTATACAAGCCGATAGTGGTAGAGCAGATGTTCGAATGGAACCCCTTGCAGAGTCACTCCTAATGAATTTGCATTGGTAAAATCGGACATCCCTTGCCACCCGGGAGGATGGTTTTGCCGGAAAATGATTTCTTTTTCCGGTCCCGAGGTCGCTCTCCATTCACAAACTCTTCGTTGGAGCGTTCTGAGCGTCGTATCCGGATAGTTCTCCGCACGGTCTTTCTGAAGCATTTCCAGAACGGTGCGTGCCTGTAAGTAGGGCGATTTTTCGAGCAAGGGGACTATCTCGGCCTCCCAGACAGATTCGAAGGGGTCTTGCCTGGTGCGCCAGTTATGAACGGGTTTTGCTTCTGTAAAGCCGCGCTTTTCAATATTACGAGCGCTGCGTTCGGAGAATCCTATCTGAGCAGCTGCGATTTTTTGGGTCTTTCCACTTTGCTTGGATTGCATGTAGATCCTTATCTGTTGTGCGGTAATTTTTTT
>CAIWFH010000148.1 GCA_903911925.1 uncultured Acidobacteriaceae bacterium | reverse complement strand
GCTGGCCGCGGTTCGCCGCTTGATCCGGCCAGCAGACGCTCCGCCGCTGGCCACCATCCGCTCTCTGGCGTACTTCATGGCGGTCATCGAGGAAGTGCTCGAAATGGAAGTTGGAGAAGAGTACTTCCAATACGCACGACAAAAACTCCAGAGGCTCCGCTCAGCTTGATGACGCATGCGGAACGCGCCCCACGGCCACGCCTTCGGCGTGGGATGACACCGAAAAGCCAAACCCAACCGCACCTGCGGTGCGGGATGATGCTCTATATATCCCTACCTCTACGAATCCTGTTCCTGACCTGGAGCACTTCTCCCAAGTACAACTGGCTCGGTCTTCCTTAGCGCCGAAGGAAGGCGAAGGAGTTGCAATTCCATTGGTCTGCTCCGCAGAAGATTTGGTGGCGGAAATACAAGGTTTCGGACTATGTGGCGATGAAGGGCACCTGCGGGTTCAGTACGCAGCTTCTAGCGGAATCGCTGGATTAGGGATGGCGTCGGAGTTGAGCGCCGCAAGGTTGAAGGCCGGTTCATCATTAGCAATCCATTCGACGAGGCCATCGAGCCTTTAACAAAGTGGTTTCTGGGATTCTCGCCTACGCAGGTCGTGCCAGGTACCGACGCCATGCTCATACTCTCGCCGGAACCGTTCGTATAGGATTCGGCAATCAGCACTATCGGCTGGGTTTCGTTGATTCGGCCTGGTTCGTCTTCATTCTCAGCTTCGTCCAACCCATGTTTATCGAGAATCTTCAGCATCCTCTTGGACCTCAAAGCCGACGATCGTTTCCTAATTGCTAATTCCGGCTAGGTTCAGGGTATAGCGCGCATTCTTGCGCTCGCCTGCTCGCTGATAATCAACCTTGAGTGAAGAGTTGAAACTAAACTGAAACGCCGGTTTTGTTTCTTGCCCATTTGGTTCGTATCTCCAGAGCGCCGTCGCCGCGCTTGTACCCTCGTTAACATTAGCGATTCAGATGATCGGAGGATTCAGAAGTACCATTCAAAAAACTGCCGATTCAATGCCATGATAGACGCAATCAATTCATTCAAAGCCGACCTGCACTTCGATTCGGAGGTTATGGTGGTAAACGCTTATCCGTTAAAGTGAATATGAATCGGGCCGTGGCGGAATGAGTAATTGGCTTTGCTTTCATCGGATAGGAAGGCGCAGACAGCTTGCCGCGTGCTCGCGATAATCTCTGACCAACTTTCCTCAGCGATCAACATTGGACAAGCCTTTGCTAGGCTAACAGTTGCTGGGCCGCCATTGCACCAGCCGAATCCTTCCAAGAAAGCAACTAAGAATTCGTGCTCGTTTTCGGAGTACAGGAATTCAACGCCGTGCCCTAACCCTGAAAGATCCAGCCTGTCATTTTCGACCCAGCGGATCGGCCTTGTCTTTTCATTGTCGATAGTAGCCATACCATCGTCCTTGCTCTCTGAGAAATTGCAGGTATTGCCGCAGCTATCTTCTATGACCGCGTAGCCTAGATTTTGCAACTGGATGTTTGTTCGAGGACCACCTCTGAAACCATGTCGCCTAACTCCTTGGATTTTTCGTGCTCTAAAAAGGACATACTTTGGCGGGTAGTGGCGTCCTCGGGTTTCCAAGCAATAGACCGTAGATTTTCGGTTCTTGGGAACTCCATGGAGGCCGCCGCTGTCAATCTCATCCAATGCCTTTTCGACGCTTTCCTTGGTGACTACGCTGATATCTTCCGGCAGAGCGGGCGAATTGTCCGTCGATATGGGTTCAACGCTGACTGGCGTTCCTTCTTTGATCAACTCTTCCATCGACCTCTTCGCTTGAGCCTTCTCGATCTGTCTCCTGATGAAAGCAATGTCTGCATCCAACCCCAGTTTGCGAAGCGCCTGAGTCTCGTAACGCGGTAATCTGCCGAAGCGATCAAAGTATGCGGTCAGTTTCTCTGCCGCTTCCGGTAAATGCCCAAGCTTTGCCAGGCAAAGAAGTATATTCTCAAAAGCCAATTTGTATGGAGGCTCGAGGTTCTCGGTGTGCCCATGCGTCATCTCCTTCTCTGGAGATGGCTTGATCCAGCAGGCCCGCACGAACCAAGGCAGCGCGTCCTCATATTGTTTTCGGAGGTAAAGGTTCCAACCAGTATTGTTGAGGCAGTCGCGGAAATTCAAAATGCAAATGTCGTCGGGGTGTTCAAGCACCTTTCGATAACGCTCCATTGCCTCTTCCCTCTCGTCCAGTGCGTCGAGAGCAAACGCAAGATCGGCTTGGGAATCGCCATTCTCAGGCTCGGCCGCGGCAGCAGTCCTCAAAGATGGCAATCTATTGCGTTGCATAAGAAGCCGTTCTTTGCAATCTTCAACGCACTCGATCAAATCAGCGACCAAATTGGCTGGCGCGTCAGGTGTAAACCTTTCGAGGATTGCGAACGCCAACCTGAGACACCGAACAGTAGAGCTCGACTGTTGCCAAAGGGTGTATAGCTCGAGCATCGGGTCTTCGACGTTATCTAAATCCAAGTCGTCCGCATCTGAATCGTCTGTCTCTGAGACTGGGTCAGGCAAAAGCGATTCGAGGTATTCCTCTGCCCACGGATTTGGCATGGCGCACCTTCCAGATTCCTATAGCCGCTCTCATAGACCGGAATTTCCGACTTGCCGTCCGGCTGCGACAGAATATACTCTCATTTGCCACCGTTCGCGATTTTTTTGCACCCGTTTCCATCGCAAAGCCCAGGGCGTGCGCCCGGTTGGGCCGCCTCCGCAACCAAAAACCTGAGATTTCCCCCATTTCGAAGCACTCTTTCAGACGCTTCTTGCGTCAACTCCCCACTGCCGTCCAGATTAGTTTCGCCTTCCCGTCGCACCTCCCCGGCGGCAGCGGCAGCGGCAGCCGCTTTGCCTAACTTCTATATGTTGGGTACTCAGAAAGCAATTGGTTTTCCAACCTTCTGCGCTACCTTCACTAGTCTCGTTAAGTTGCCAAAAATCTCGGTAACCCACTTCACATCACTCGTCGCAAATCCGAGGTCTGTTAGTTTTAGCTTCCGTAGCTGCTTCATTTCCACATCAAGCTTTCGTATCTGCGTTAGGGTCAGGAAGTCCATGCAGTGGGTGCCAGAGTAAAAGACCTTGTTCAAAAGGATAGGAAATTTTGTCTTTGGTGGTTTCCGGGCGCTGGACAGGACCTTATAAATGACTTCTACCCCACCCGCAGCCCCCAGCGAACAGCCATCGACCATCATGTCCTCATGTTTGCATGGGGGAAGTTCCGTCCACGCAACATGTTTTGCAATCTTCGCTGAGTCCACGGAACGAATCGCCGGACGGCCATTTTTCAACGCATACAGCAAGCTTGGGAAAGGGTGTGGCACCTTAAGTTTCTTAGCCTCGACACAGTTGCAGAAAATTACAGCATCCAATCCCATATGCCACCTCAACTCTTGATTACTCCACAAATCAACAGATCAGCCACAAATGCAAGTGTGACATCCAGAGTTTCTGCTGTCCAGAGTGGACTTTGAGCGAGTGAGTACCAATAAATGTTTGACTTCGTCCAAAGTGGCGGACTACTCAGTACGGTACCGCCGGTGCGACCAAATGAAATCGCGTGGAGATCTTGGCCCTAACACTCCACAGGCGGCTTGGGCTAAACTTCTCTATTCATACGTAATTTGGTGGAGAGTGCCGTGGACGGGTCAAGAGTTATCCTTCGTGGTCTCTGGCAAAGGATGTCTGCTGAGCAGAGAAGTCAGTCCGCACTGCATTTCTGGAAGACAGATGGAGGAGCTGGCGAAGCAGAAAAGATGATGGCGATTGCGGCCATCGCAAGGGCGAGAGGCTCGCGCGAATTGAAGATCCGGAGGGCTCCCCGAGAGAGTCTCCAGAAATGGACGGTTGCAGTTGCGCAACTTCCAGAAGACACAGTAGGCTGCCTGATCCGCCTGTACCTGCTAAACGAACAGCAGTCAATGATTGCGGAATTTCTTGACGATCTGCGGATTCCTCATGAAAACGGGGTCATTAATCAGGGATTCAGCTTGACCAGTCACTCCCCGCACGAAATGACTGATGCTGCGCGACGGTCAGAGAGCGCTACGGTGTTGATCTGGTTGAGTTGTATCTCGGATACGTAGCTCAGGGTGAAGGCGAATGGCCTGAGGCAATTCGGAACTTTCGATCATCAGAGGGATCTCAGGGGGCACCGCTCGACGCGGACGATCCGATCTTGGTTGAGCCGGTGCAACTTGGAGATGATCGGCTCACGAATCTGGATGCCTTGATCACCCGAGCGATTGAAGCCACGATTTCCACGAGTCCGGGCGCGCTCGATGATGCGCAACTCGAGGATGTCATCGAGGAGATTCTGCAAAACAATCCCCAAAGAGCGAAGACTTATTTCCACAAGGGCTATCTTGATGTCCGCTTGGAACATCCGGTTCAGCCCCATTTCCGGGCGGAGAGTCCGGACAGAAGATTGTGGTATTTGGCAGGAGCTATTCGAGCCCTAGAGGATCGTGGCGACCGACAGGGCATTCTCAGTCTTTTTGAAAAGGAGCACATAGGGAGCCTTGGTCGCGAGCACAGTCATCGCGGCGAACTAGCGGCTGGCCCAGTTTTCAAAGCGCTCTGCGAGGAAGGGAGGGTTGCAGCAGCGGTTGAGTTTCTTTCTTCGGAATCAGTTCGCCATACCGGCTTGTTCGAATGGACACTCGAGTTTGGAACGAAACTGCTACAGGCTCAGGAGTTCGAGGCGGCAAGCAGGATCTTCGATCTCCTCGATTTGGCTATCAAAGGCATGAGCGCAAGTGAGATTAGATCACTCGGGCGTCTCTATTTCGACATCAAGCGCCGCCATGCACACTGCTTGCGCTTTCAGAGACACTTCCGTGAGGCCACAACAATCCTTCAGGAGTTATTGAAAGATCCTACCGCTCCCGAGCATTCCGCTATGGAAGTCGACATTGCGGTCATGAGCCTCGGATTTCGCGGGCTGCTGGATATTGAGATCCCGGAGAAGCATCTCAACCGGTTCATTCAAAGGCTGGAGCAGATTCGTCCAGCGCTGGAGGCAGCCGAAGCCAGGAGCGGCGACACGGCCCATGCCGCGTATTGTCTCGGTGTGCTTTCCGTCGCCACGCAGACGGAGCCAAACAAGGCCGCGGACCGGCTGGATCGATCGGTAACAAACATTCTTCGGCACAGCAACGAATACGATCTGGGCGGGCTACTGAGCCGGGCCCGCTTTTACATGGGATTAGCCAGAACGGAGGCTCTCGACGGGAGCTTTGTGGAGAAATCCCGGGTACTGTTTCACGAGGCTGTCTCAACTGGCTTTCGGCCGCCGGAACACCTGCTGTTGCGCTATATTGTGGGCCTTTCAGTGCTGAGTCCTGAGCAGGCACTTCGCGTGGCTGAAACGGCAGTAATACATTTGGGAGCGTCCCGAGTTCTGGATCCGATGCTCGAAACCGAGGTCGCATCACGCTCTGAAGCTATCCTCTCTTCGCTTTTGCAGTATGCTCTCGGCGAAAAGCGTTCCGGGAGCAGGCGCTTCAATGACCTTATGCGGATTCTCAAACACGCGATCAGTGGTAGCCACATCGAGATTGCCTTTGACGCTTTGGACGGCATGGAGCAGTTGGCAAGAGAGGGAATCTGCTCGACTGATTTTCTGAAACTCCTTGATGACGACCGGCAGTATCACCCGGCGTGGTCTAAATCCGACGCCGCCTGGTCGGCCATTGCGTTGAATGAGCGGGCGGGCAAACTGGTAGAGGCACGGATGACGCTGGAAGGCGAGTTCCATCACACTCTCTCCGACAGGCCTTACGGGTTTCTCGATCTTGCGGAAGAGATTCGGGAGAAGATCCGCGAACTCGGGGCAGGCAGGGACGAGTTGGCAGGATTTGAAAGACGGCTCAACGATGTTCGCGGCGAAGCAGGAATCACAATCATCGCGGAAGATGTTGACGAAACTCCTGTTCGGGTCACCGTTGTGGGCGGAGACGAGCGGCAGGCGGACTACGATGCCGCGATTATTGGCCATGTTGCTACGCAACTGGGAGCCGTGAAGGTAGAGTTTCGCCATACCGGCTGGAGCGGACGGTGGGGGCCGCAGTTTGAGGAGATGCGCCCAACCCTTGATCGATCGGATGTGACAGTTGTACTGCGGTTAATTCGGACCAATCTAGGTCGGCGGGTTCGTGATTACGCGAAGCTGTGGATAGGGTGTGCAGGGTATAGCCGGGGTTCAATCGAGCGGGCTATCGGAACCGGGGTTGAGATGGTACGTAATCAGAGGAGAAAGTCAGCCTAAAAGCGTGCCGGTAGATTGGAATGACCTCTTGGGGGCGCGCCTGGGCGGGTATTGGCTTGTCATATTTAACCTAGTCAATCTTATTAAGTATATTACTATCAAATACTTACTCTGAACTTTCTGCTTGGCAAAGTCTGCGCCGGTCCATTCAATCTGTTAGAAGGTCTTTTGTGTTGACATTTGTAACTGTAACTGTCACAATATATTTCGTATGGATTGGACAGGGAGCGACAAGGACCTTGGCGGCGCGGTTTGGACGGTCGAGGAGTTGATCGATGCGGCAGAGAAGATCATTGCAGTTGATCCGGCGCTGTTTGCTCATCCGGAGAGCGAAACGAACAAGGAACTGAACATACGCTTGATCCGGGATTACGTAGTGCGGGAGTTCATTCCACGACCGGAGAGGGTGGGCCGGGAGGGACGTTTTGGGCTGGATCACCTCGTCTACCTTCTGGCGGTCCGGATGCTGCTGCGCAGTCAGAAATGGTCTCTGCCGGCGATCAAGGCAAGCTTTGCGACAACAAGTCCTGAGGAGTTGCTTGGCGGGTTGCTTGCGCCTGTTCGTGACCGGATTGAAGCAGAGTATTGGAGCGCTGCAGGGGTCGAAAGAAACGTAAGCGCCACCACATCCCAGGTGGTGCGGACTCCGGGCCTGAACCCAGCCCAGTTGCTGATTGAGCAGTTCAAGACAGGTAGCCTGGAAGTCCCGTTGTCGAAGCGAATGTCGAAGGTGTTTTCGAGCCAACGGGCCGATATCGCCCAGGCAGTTTCAAGCCCGGCGCCGAAACCGACAGCGGGGGTGAGCCGCAAGTTGCATATTCAACTGGAACCGTGGTGTGAAGTGGTGATTGACGCCCAGCGTATAGAGTCGCTGACGCGTGAGGAAGTTGAACGCCTGGGAGAGGCACTGAAAAGCCGCCTAAAGGAAGAGACGGCATGATGAAGGAGAGTAAACCGATGATGAGTGATTTTGAACTGAGCTTGGTTGCCGCACGGCCTGCATTGTTGGCGGGAGACGCGAACACCGTGAATATTCTGATCCGCGTCCAGGCGCCCGATGCGCCGAAGACTGGCTTGCCCGAACGTCCCCGGCTGAATCTGGCCCTGGTCATCGACCGTTCTGGATCAATGGCCGGCAGGCCGCTCCACGAGGCGAAGCGCGCGGCCTCCTTCATTGTTGAGAGCCTGAAGGCTACGGATCGCGCTTCCGTGATTGCTTACGACAACGAGATCAAGACGGTGGCCGCGAGCCAGCCGGTGACAGACAAGGCGCATCTCAAGGCGCTGATTGCACAAATCGAATCGAGAGGAAACACTAACCTGCACGGCGGCTGGCTGAAAGGCGCCGAGGAGACGGCGAATCACCTGGCCACGGGCTTCACAAGCCGTGTGTTGCTGCTTTCCGACGGGCAAGCCAATGAGGGTCTCACCGACACGGACGAAATCGCCACGCAGTGTTCGAAGCTGGCCGACAAGGGAGTAAGCACGTCAACCTACGGCCTTGGCGAGTCTTTCAACGAAGAACTCATGGTAGCCATGGCCCGGTCCGGCCGCGGCCGCGGTTACTACTCGGAAAGCGCAGAAAGCCTGATAGAGCGGTTCCAGGAAGAGTTTGCTCTGCTCTCCTCTCTGTGTGCACGCAACGTACGCCTCCATCTGGCGCCGATGCCGGGAGTGCGCGCCGAGATGCTGAACGACTACGAGACCGCGCCGGATGGCTCCTGGCGTCTTCCGGATCTGGCCTACGATGGGGAGGCCTGGGCAGCGGTCCGTCTTCGCGTAAGCGGCGGCAGCATGCCTGCGACTGGAGATGCACTCAATCTTTTGAAGGCTTCAGTTGTCTACCGCGATC
Organism: uncultured Acidobacteriaceae bacterium; assembly: GCA_903911925.1. Classification (GTDB taxonomy): domain Bacteria; phylum Acidobacteriota; class Terriglobia; order Terriglobales; family Acidobacteriaceae; genus Telmatobacter. The sequence goes on along the minus strand of CAIWFH010000148.1, from coordinate 17,192 downwards.
TTGATGAAGCGGAGTGCCACTTGCCTGAAGCAATGTTGGCGCTGCCCGTCAAGACGGCCCAGGAGTATCTCGAGACATCGGAAGATGAGAGCGTGCTTCGCCGCATCAGCGAGGCGGAAGCGGCCAAGATCCAGGAACAGGCCAGCCGCGCAGCCCGCCATGGCGACTGGGAGAAGGTGAACCAAGCGCTCGAAGAAACAAAGGTGATGGCCATGCACAGCCCGTGGCTTGGCGAGGTTGTCGCCAGCCTCGAAGGCATCGCAGCTCAACGGGACGAGGTGCTCTACGCCAAGGAAGCAGTCTACGCTTCACAGAACCTGAGCAACCAAATCCGCTCCAAGCGAGAAACAGCGAGAATATCAGATGACATCGCGGAACCAATGTTTCTTCGGCGCATGGCGCGCCAGGGAAGAAGCAGCCAATCGGGCGAACCCGCAAAGCCGAAGGAGAAGTAGAACCATTGAACCACTCGACGTAGGCCGATCAGGTTCGTCTCCCTTTGCAGTGGTCCCGAAATCGTCTGCCCGGGAGGCCGATTGCTTTTGGCAACTTGCTTGGCCCACCTGTGGCAGCTTGCTCGACAAGGTAGAGGGATGGAGATGCGGGACTGAATGCATTATCTCCCAAAGGCTCTTTTCAGATATCTGAGAAGGCGGCTGCCTCGAGGCTTGCAATCATGGTCGACTCCAATGTCCACAGTTTTCTGATACCGAATTGGTCCGACTCCCCCATAGAGCCTTCCCTTTCCTTGCATGTCGATGCTTGCTCTCGCGCCGGGAATCCCGACACTCAGTCGTGGTCCCGCCTTAGATAGATTGATTCGAATCCCCGGTAGAACACGAAACGACTTTCTGATTGTCCAGCCCATAGACTCTCCTTTGCAAATGCTTCGTACCGACAACGATCGCACTGATTTGTCACCTTGGTGGCCCTGAACGATAGCAGTCTATCAACCTCGAATTCGCCGAACTTACGAAGCCCGCGTACGCTTGGTCGGGGTACAAGTGATCGACGACGTTCTCCCTGAAGCCAGCTCTTATGCTACGCATTCTTTGATATCGAATTGCATTCGCTCTCGAAGAAGCTCCAACACGACCGGTACGATTCGGACATAGTTGCGGTCATTGACATTTCGGTTCGGCTTTGAACCCGCAATGCTGTCGATGACGAGGCGATCTTTAGAGATGAGACTCAAGATAACTGCACAACAGAATCGCGTCGTCTTCCGATTGAGAAGCTTTGGGTCATAAATTTGGCTGGATAGCTGAGCCTCAACGTGGTCCTTAACCTCTTCTTCGCTCCCAAGGACACCAAGAGTATCACCAACAGCCCGCAAGGTAAGTCGCCACAGTTCGGCTGGGAGGTTGTGCGGGAGATTATGCCATAGGCTTCCCAGGATTTGTAGTTCGATGAGTTCCGCGTTCCTTTCTGTGACTTCGTCACCTATGTAGTTCAAGGTTTCCGCAAGTATGTTCTCGTAATCCCAGCGGCCATTTTCGAAGTACTCGAAGCTTGGAGTGCCTAGTCGTGCAAATTCCTTCCAGATCTCCCCGCGGCGAGTGTCGAGCCATTGTTGCTGTCTATCATGAGACAGCGATTGCAGCTTTCTTGTTTCGGAACTAGACTCGCTCATCGGGACCGACGGATTGAAGGCGAGGAAACGCGAGATTCGGCGCAAAGCAGAAGCAGAAATCTGATCCAACAAGCACGCCTCCGCCTTCTTCGGGGGATAATTCCCATCAAGCGTTGGATCGGCATCGATCTTTTGTCCATTTTCGCTGAGTATCTGCTTGAAAAGAGCAATGTGCGTCAGTGACAACTGGTGGACTTCATTGAACTTCGGACGTCTGCCTTGAGCTGCTGTTCGGAGCAGACCGGAGACTCTCTTCATTTCAATTTCAGCTAATTGGTTAGGCCAGGTACTTTTTGCCCGCTCCAGAGGATCCCGATGGGCCAGCCAAAACAAACGATCGATGGCCGGATCCCCAATATCCTTCCACCACTGATCGACGCGCCTTCTGACCTCCTGAGAATTCGCAAATGCCATTGGTGCCGTAGGTCGATCGAGTCCCAGCGTGGCCGCCAATTCCACGACGTGCTCGAACTCTTCTTGGGCCATCAGAAGATTAGAGGTCCTGGTGGCCTCCGCCATCAGGATGCGTTCAGAGTCTTCACGCCACGTCCGGTTCGCAACACGTGCATGTCCTGCTCGTAAATGAGCCAAGCCTTCATCCCATGAGGATTTCCGAAATTCCTCTGTCAATTCACGGTTTGGCATGGACATGCTCAATTCGTGCCAAAGCCGTAGGGCCTCGGCCGTCTCGTTAATCCAGTCAAGCCAGATGGGCAGAGCGAACTCGGGCGCGGGCGCACGGCACAAGACACAGTCACAGGCAAATCGAAAGTATTTTCGTATCAGTTCTGAGTGGTCGCGAAACGCTCGCGTCGCCTCGATGAGTCCCTGCTCAAGTCGTATCGCACCACAAGAATCCGCGCATGCAAATTCCAGAGAGCTAGACCCGATAATCGGCGCCACCCACCAATCTCTCACATCCGAAAGGCACCCTGCGCCCTCTGTGAAAGCCTCTGCCTGTTTAATCGCTACCAGAACTCCGCCCAAACCTACTCTCCAATCTTTTCACAGGACTTACTTTGTCTATCGAGCATCTCCTCCAGCCCACTTGTGTCTTTTGCCTTCCACATCTGGTCGATCTTATGTGTCAAATCGCCACTGAGGCCAGTTGTCATGATCAGACTCATTTCCCCATCTCTATTTGCAGGTCCTTCCTCCGAATATTCAATGGCGGGCGCGTACTTGAAGAAAGAGAACGTGCCATTACCAAGCGTTGTGAACTGAGCTTGAGCCTCCTTCAGTTGATCCTTAATAATGGGCCCGTTTGCATTGCTAAGGCCGGTGGTCGCACGCAGGCGGGGCGGACCGAATTGAAGGGAATACGTCGCCTCAAGATCCGAGAAATGTTGAGATTCCTCGAATGCTTTGCCTGTAGCATCGAGCGCCGCTTGACATTCGTGTGAATGCGCTTGGCCTTCAAGATTAGCCTTGAAGGTGCATAACTTAACCTGAAAAGAATTATTAAGGGTGTTGTTTCCTTCTTTTCTTAGCTCGCTAAGAACACAGTGCCGGCGGTTCTCAAGGACCGCCGATTTGTATTCTTCAAAAGTCTTCCCAGGAAAGGGCGTACCAGAAGTCGCGGTGTATTCCGATTCATGAGCGCCGGCGGCACCCTCCCCACGTCGCGAACTTGATCGCTCGATCGCGGCAAATGTGCAGAGAAGTACAACAACTAGCACAGTCATGATGTCCGCGAACGCCGGCCAATAAACTGCTTCGGAATGGTATTGACGCCTTGATCGCATTGCTAGGTCAACTCACCTTCAAATTGTTCCATATCGCTGGACTGCTGAGAAACTGCAGTCAATTCATCAAGGTTGGTCGCGATCGCGCCCTGCTCGGAAAAGGACGGACGATTGAAATTGGCCTGTGATCCGCGAGTTTGCGGAAGAAGCTCAGGGACAGTTTGTCGCTCAGACAAGTCTCTTAACATTCTCTCGAAGCCATTGATCACCTCCCCGATCCTCTTGAATGAGGCCTCAATGCCCTTAGTCGACTCTTCGGCATTGCTATAGACCTTGCTTGTCTGGGTTTGCCAAACATCGAAGTGCCCTACTATAGAATTACCAATATTTCTTAGCTTCTGACCCGCAATCTGGAGGTCGGCAAATGCGCTTACAATATCCTTGTTACCATTGGCCACGGCGGCAGTTGACCCGTTGAGGGCGTCAATCTTCGCCGCAACCCCGGTCAGGCCATCCTCAATCTGAGGAAGGCGCATGGCAATCAATCCGCCCACCTCCGTCAAAGTAGTGGCTGATTTCTCAAACGTCCCCGTCTGCTTGGAAATATCCTCAATTAGCGAGGCCATTTGCAACATCGCCTCAGACCAACGGTCCTTTAGATCGGATACGTCCGCTAAGGCCGCAGTCAAGGCCTTAGAAGCGTGAGTGATAACGCCGCGAGATTGTTCAACTTCTGACCTTAAACTGCCCTCAGACGTTACGAGGTCGGAAAGACCTGCTTGTACTCCCATCGATGATTTGTGTAATTCCTTGAGATCGTCGTCAGTGCCGCGGACCAAAGCGGAAAGCCCGGAAAGATCTTGAGCGAGATTCTCGAGAACCTGGATATGGCTTACTGTGGATTTGTCTAAACGGGCAAGGCTCGAAGTCAGCAGCACATTGGACTTTGTCGACTCTTCTACTGAAGCATGCACCTGGGCAAGAGAGAGATTATTTGTCGTCAGGATAGTAGACTGATCTTGCAATACCTTTGCAACAACACCTGTTTGCGTCGCAATGGCGCTGACATATGAGGCAAGTTCAGCGGATCGCCTCTCTCCCGAAGTTATCAAGCTCAGCATCTTCGCTTGCTGGTCCTTCATCTCGCGAAGGGCCCTTGTTGATTCCACTGTTGTCTTTTGAAGTTCGCCAATGGCGGCGTCGGAAAGGCCTATTTGTACTTTCTTCATCCCCTTTGTCAAGGCAGGGATCATTTCCGCGATCAGATTCTCCTGGAACCCTTGCATTACTGACGCTAGTCCGCTAATCGGGTAAATAGCCTCCTCGATTTTCTTCACCGTTGAACTGAAAGTTTCTAGGGCAGCAGCAAGACGGTCCCCAGTCGTCCTTGCAACGCCAAGGAACGGGAATATTTCGCGCTCTAGCCACTGTCTATATATTTCGAATCGACACAAGTTTATTCGCCGCTCAAACAAAGATCCAACACTGAAAAGAAAGCCAGCGCCGATGAGCCAAAAGTTGGCACCCACCAGCGCAATTATCGGCCTCAAATCCGGAACTTGATTGTCAAACATGTGCGGAAGCTTTGAAAAGAGCATGTAAAAAGTGATGAGTAATGCAAACAAAATGCAAAGCGCGGGAACTTCTCGAAGCAACGATTTGTCGTGGACTAGGCGGTCTTCAAGTGCGGAAATAATTGGTTCTTCCTGGAGTGTTCCAGTCTGTGCCCCGCGCTTCAAGCTATCAATGAGCCAATCAAAGTATTCATTTCGCCTCGAAATGCTTCCTTTGGAGCGAATAGTCTCCACTGAGGGTGTTAGGCTGCGGCTGAAGAATATTTGATCTTTCCAATAAGGTACAAACAGCCAAAGCAAACGCGCGATTACCAATATTGAAACCGCCACTAAAACTTGAAATTGCCATTGCATCACTTTAAGCCCTCACTAGAAGATTCACTTCCCGACAATTGTGGCGTTATCCATTTCGATTCTTGAGGGTTAGCAGCTCTCCACTCATCTGCAGCATTCGCGAACTGCTGTGCATCCCAATCGTCGACAAAGCCCATTCCATTTTTGGCCATATCCGTCCACAACAGGCCGATGCTCTGGATGCTCGGCCAACGCTCCCAGCAAACCTCCGTTTCGAATGCTGAATCAAACCTCCGCCTTGACACTCCAAATGACAAGTTCTTATTAGCCGCGAGTTCGGCTAAGGCTTTCTCAATGGATCTGAGCGCATCCGCCGACTCTGAAGTCGGTTCAGACGATGTCGATACGCCGTAATCAAACACGGTTAGAACTCCATGCCAATTGACCGTGGCGTGTGGGAGCGGCCTCCATAGCGGGATCAGTGCCTTTCTGCAATGCAACGCTATCTGGTGGGCCAACGAACTGTCCCATTTAATCCATTGCACTATTCCCCGGCTCTTCCATCTATCATCCGCAGGATGCCAGTTCTTTTCAGCTCGCCACCTCGATTCGATTTCTGATACAAGAATAGACATGAAATCAACGGGGCTCTGCATCCCTTTAAGAATCAACTCCGGAGTAAATTCCTCCAACTTCCGAAGGAACTCTAGGATGGCCGGTGGACAGTCTTTGTCGAGCGGAAGTCTCTTATACTTTGCTAGGAATGTGGCCGAGGTAACCTCTACAACTGCTAAATGTTCGTCGTCTATTACATTGTGAAACGGAGACTCAGGCTCGTCTATCTGGCGCATAACTTTCATCACGAGGCGTAATGCTTCCAGAACGGTGTCGCTGAACGTCACCTTGCGTTGGAGTTGCTCAGTTTTTAACACGGGCATTGGATATTTGTTGCAACGACCGAACCCGAAAAACGCCTTGATTCTTTCCCATAGTGATCCATTCGCGAGTGGAACCGCGTTAGCATCCGCGAGGGAACTCCTGGTGGCAGCTTCAATCCAACCTTCCTTCTTTTCCAGAATCCACCCCTTAAAGCTTTCCAGAGCGTCCAGTTGCCCGGGATTCAGTCCATGATTGAGCCACTTTTTTATCTGATCTTCGATGATGCTTCTTTCGGTGGCAATGGGCTTCGCCATTCGCTGTTCGAACAGGTCTATAAGGTCTTCGAGACGTGTGATTGGAGCTTTATCCGAAAACGACTTCTGCTTCCACTTTGAAAGTAGATATGTTCCGACGAGCGATGGCAGATTGCTAAGATCAAGCGCGACTTCCAAAAACACGGAAGTGCGGTCTGATGTGATAGCTAGCGGATGACTTGTATCTCTGAAAATGAGGGACGCCTGACTAAGTCGGTCTAGTGGCGATAGCAAACAACCGGTAAAGTAGCATCGCAAAAGTCCCACCGCAGCGGCTGTCCTTTGATCCACCGAAACACTAAATCCAAAGCGGTCAGTAGACGTGAAATAGAAATGGATCGCCCGCATTTGCGCCTTGTGCAATTCCTGCAAACCGGTTAGCAACTGGGCCTGGAGACTTCCCGGACAGTTAGCCCAATTTTCTGATTCATGCTCTGGATCCGCAGGAACACCGATATCGAGAATGTGGAGGAACTTGTACCCGGACTCTTCTGCGTGAAGATCTTCTTGGATATACCTTTCCAGGTCGGCGAATACCGCTCCAACATCTGGTTCAAAGAGACTGCCTACGGTTACAATCCATTTGTCGGTGCTCTCCAAATCTGATGGGATCCGTAATCCAAGAGACTCGCACGCGTTTCGCCACTTTGCGGTTGAGACTTTGGCCAGCAATCTCTTGAGCACTGGCCCAATTGAAATCCACTCCCCTCTCAAGGAAGTGCGAAAACACTTTTGCGGTGTTGACCAGAACGACAGCTGAGAGGAATCTTCTTCGATGTCAGAAAAGCGTTCGCGGTCAGTCGAATCATCAAGTTGAGCGGGCCAAAAATGGGTTTCTTCGGCCCAGCCGAACTCGAGATTGTCGCGATCCATATCGCGTGCCCATCCAAACCGCGAAAAGCAGTCCAAGAAGGATGTTGGCCCCCCTTCTGCGAGCCTATGATCCGGGGTCGGACAAAGGGTTGGTAGAACATCAGAAAAGAATTTATTACATACCGCGTTACCCCAACGCCCCAACCCAATGAATAAAGTCGGGGCAATAAACACGCGATCATACACGCCGTCGTACTTTGGGAGTCTCTCCGACATCATCTATACTGGCAATCGGCGGAGCGCATCCCGCAGTGAATTCAGTTCCTCGCGCAACATCTCAACAAAGTCCAGCCAATCGCTTTCCATGTCTTCTCGTGCGGACGCCTCAGCGATCCTGACCTCAAGTGTGGCAACTAGGCTTTCAGCATGCAATTTAGCCGAAACCGGATCAGCGTCTGTCCAGCTTTGGAGCAGGGATTCACCCAAACCGGTACCAAGAAGTTCGCCGTTGAAAGCCCGGTATTTCTGGCATCTGGAGGAGTCGGAATCGAGTTCAAGATTACGGCCATTGATTGAATAGGTCTCGGTCTTTTGGGTCGCAACTGGATTTCCGGGAGGAACGGGATAGAACGCGAGCAAACGAGCCAATGCCTGCTTATCCGGAGTTAAGGGAAATATTCCCGTTTGCAGTAGCCGCCGCCAGAACGGTTCAGGGCCCCGCCAAGCGTAACGGTTTTCTGACGACTCAGGCTGAGCCCGCTTCCATTCGTTAAAGCCCTCCTCGATCATTCGCAATTCTTGCAGTTGATAGAGCCCAAAATTGAGGACAACAGTTGTCACCTCCAAACTTCCAGGTTCTGACGAGTCTCCAACCTGCACGTTCAATAGAGGGTCTTTGCTCTTTACAGCACTCTCCACGCCATCCTTTGCATATACTCGTGCAACTGCGACTTTGATTGGCTCAGCAGCCCCGTATTTTTCATGTTCGGCAACAAATTGAACTAGGGGTTGACACTCGATGATTTGATTCGCAGCCTGGTCGTACCAGTTTGATGGAACAGCGGCATCCGCCGCGAGATTCGTACGCAGGTATTCGTCAGATGTCTGCAGCAGAATGCCGCCCCAGTCATCTGAGCCTTTGCCTGCCAGGATTCCCTCAGCTAGTCGCCTGAGACTCCTGCTCGAGCTTGCTGAAGTGAAAAAGGTCGTCACAAGGCTGCTTGACTTCTTGGCGAAGCTCTTTTTGACTTCTTCAATGTCGATTGCAACACTTTGTGCTCCGAGGATGTTCGTTTTTGCTGCGATCTTATCTTTGGATTCCTTTTCGGCAATTCCGGCGAGTGCGTTGGCTGAATCTCCGAAACGCCTTAGGTTGACCAAGCATGTATTCACTTCACCAACAGCTGTTGAAAGAGTTGCCTTTGTCTTCAGTGAGAACGTCCGCCTAACCATTGCGAGTGACTGTGTGCGCAAATATGGCAAGGCTTTACTGACCAGTTCCGTTTTCTTCCAATCCTTTGACTTGAAAAATGAATCAAGCTTTCCGACAATTGCCCCTACCGATTCGCTTTCTGCACTTTCAGCGGCTCTGGCAATTTTTATCATTCTGTCTAGCTCATCCCTTACGCTTTCCAGGAAACCTATTGCGCGTGAAATGCCCGCGTCGCCATTTTCGATCAGTTTGCTGGCTTTATCACGAACGTCCGTACCCAACGAACCCAGAGAGCTAAGCCCATCGGTTGAGAGTCTGGCAAGGATCGAATCGAGGTTCGATCTCAATTCCGTCGCCAACCGCGCCGGTTCGTCGGTGTTCTTGATTTTCAATACGAGGGACTCATATCCAGTAAGCAGCCCTAGCGCGGCGCTTTCGTCATTGAGCACTGCATCTAACTGGACAAAGCCAGGGTTGGTAACAGCAATCCCTTCCGATTGCCTTTCAAATGGTGCGTTTAGTGACGCCGTGATGCTTCGGACAAAATCTGGAAGCACTGCGAGCCTTCCGAAGTCAGGTGTGCCAGTTAGAGAGGCCGAACCATAACTTGAATAGATTGCCAGACGCCCCTCTGGACGGACATCAAAGTTGGGGGCAGCGTTGTCAATCGCACTCTTCATGTTGCGCCCTGAGGCTCCTGAAATTTCAAGATCCAATTGAAGCGCGGCAGTTTCGAAAATGTCCTGCGCGTCCTCTACGCTGACACCTGCGGTATTTACGCTACTCAGTAGGTGAACTCTACTGAACAGTGACTTAGCAGCGCTATTGATGGCCCTGCGGGGGTATTTAACAGGAGGCAGGCTGTCCGATTGCATCGTTTCCATAGTTTTAAAGAAGGCAAAGGAATTCGTCTGCAGGCTTCGCCTATCAGCAGAAGTGTGCTCGAAGCAACTCGGAAGGAATACATGGGACTGAAGTACTGCCTCGCGCCCTGCTTTGCCAATAAGATCCCGGGCTAGAACCGCAACGTCGAAAAACATCCCGGATCCGGTACCTCCGCAACTTGAGCCAATAACGTATAAATCAACAGAGTTTACGTTGGGAGGCGGGGTATATCGTGGCGTTTTTTGGAACATACGTTGCACGCAATCCAGGATTGTCTTTTCAATCGAATCAAACTTGACAAAGAAAGCCAAGCGGCCAACTGGAGGCTTTTGTTTCGCCCCATCCCGGACAAAGCCAGGCGCTAAGCGGCTATATTTCCACCACTCCTTAAGTGCCGGCTGTCTTGATAATGCGTCTCGGCTGACAAAGTTATCGCCTTGAAAGTCGCTAACATAATTAAACTCATGCGGAGACAACTCGTCCAAAAGGGGATGCGGACTCTGACGATCAGTGTCAAACGCGAGTAACTGGATTGATGGCGGTATATCGCTTTCAACAAGCCGAAAGAGGCGCTTCTTCAGTCTTCGCGCAACGAATGTACCACTGCCGCCAAGCCCAATTACCAATGTGGGTCGAAATTCCATTTCAGTTACCCCTCGAAGTCAGAATGTGTCGATCTTATAGTAGATGGGCGATCCGTCCGGACGCCGTGATTCCAAGGTGTCTCCAACTCCAATTGGAGTGTCGGAATAGGTTTGCATTGGTTCAGCTGGCTTAGCACAGCCCATACGCAGTAGAGCGACATTGCCCTGCATCCGCGCACCGACTCTTCCGTTGAGAGACTTGTAGATCACAACACCAGGCATCCCTAACCGGCCCAAATCCAAAGAGCGCCGATAGCAGCGGAGTCTAGCGGGGTCGGTGCCAGGGATTGGGTTACCCGACGCGTCCGATTCGACAAGGTACCATGCTGGCAACCTGCGGCCTCTAACCACACTAAATAGTGCCAGAACCAAAATGACGATGCCGCCGATTGCGACAGCCCACCGCTCCCAAAGCGGTCTCAGCACAAATACGACCGGAATCGGTTGAGAGGACGAGATGAGCTGACCCGAGGGAAGCCTCGTGGTCACGATAATCGAGCCGAATTGCGGGGGGGAGTCCTCAAGCCAATCGAGCATTCTCCTATGGCTCATCTGGGGTTCCGTACTCCGAACTAGCAAGGAAGCTTCAGGCTCGGCGGAATTAAAAGTGAAGTGCTTTGGTTCTACATCCATCGGCCCCGTTGTTTCGAGCGTAACGTCAAACTCTGTGTTTGGTAGCGTTGACGTCAATCGTCTTTTTACACGCCGTCCCGGTGTCCAGGTTTGAATTACCATGCGGCCCAGTGCGTCTAGCACAGTGCCCACTGGCAAGGCTGTTACTGTGCCTTCAAAGTGAGCCGGCCATATCGCCCCATTTATTGATACAAGAACTTCGCCAGCCAGCCGCGGACCTGCCGAAACTGTAATTGTGCCTTTGAAGGATTTCCCAACCGGATCGAAATCAAGCGGGACCGCGGATCCCACCGAGGTTTTCAACTCGCCGGAATCCTCAGCCCCAGCGGCTACCTCCCACTCTGTAACGGTCTTTCCAGAGATGTTAGAGATTAGCGTCGCCCCGACAGAAACATTTTCCCCACTAATCCACGGGCTCGGAGGCGTCGTGTTTACCCTTAACCCCAGCGGACCACGTGCAACGGCCATCATTCTGACCTTGCCGGCCCCTGAAAAGTGCACTGAAGTGCTTCCGGACGTTCGAGCCTCTTCGTCCAACAGAAGACGCGCGAACCGGTACCTTTCCCCTTGCTGAACTTGCAGGAGTTTCTGGCCGGTCCAGCCCCAATCAGACGTCGTTTGCCCGTCGCTGCTCACACCAATAACAAGGAGCTCTGTCGCCCATTCGGGAATGCGAATTTGAATGTCTTTCGAGAGAGAGATCTCCGCATCAATGACCTCTAGCGACTTTGTGAATCGATTCTGTAGCTTCCAAAATATCTCAGGGAGGGCCGCTGGATCAGATATTATGCCCCACGGCGATGTCCCAGCGCATTCGGCTAGGTAGTCTAAGGTCGCTCGATCCAAGTCTCCAAATCCCACTTCAACCAAGTCGATATTGTTCCTTTTCAACTCATCGCAAACGCTGGACTTCTCTTTGGGGTCTGGAATTGGATCGGGTCGGAAATCACTCAGTATCACCAACGCAGGCGGAGCCGATCGACGGAGCGAGGGATCCATCTTCGATACTTCAACGAGAACTTGATGGATTGCCCCAAAGAGGTCGGTGTTGCGGTCGGAGTCCTTCAGCATACCTGCGGTTTGCGACAGGAAGTCTCGATTCTTATTTCCGGGCTTCGTCGAATCCAAAGGCAGTGGTTTGACTGCGAGGCTTCGTCCCACGTCGCCGAATCCAGTGAGACTCATCGAACTTCCGTCACTTAGTGAGTAGGCGAGTAACGAAGCGGCTTCCTTGCGCCAACCTGCTCGATCTGCCTTCAAAGAACCTGATTCATCTACAAGGATAAAAACTGTTTGACGTTGAGCATGTGCGCTGGATATCGCTATGCACGAGAATGACAGGAACGCGAGGCTAAGAGCGAGAGTCTTCCTCAAGTACCTAATCCAGGATTGGCAGCGAGACCTCATCGAATCGGGATACTCAGTTAAGATGGCTCGCACCTACAAGAAGTAAACGAGAAGAGACGACCATCAGCCCAACCAGTAAGGACGTTGCGCCAATAGGTACCAGATTGCTTCGCTTGATTGACATCTTGCGTTTCACAACCTCGTTCTTTCTCCCAAGCCAGCATCGTCGTATCAACTGATCCGTCTGCACTCTTGAGTGCGAAGTCTTCATTGCGTAACTTGAGGATTAATCAGTCGCCTTCCAGGTGCAGGCACTCCAACTCCTCGGGCTACGAGGTTGCACTTCCACTCGTAATAGCGCTGGAATTCGTCCCAATTTGGGTGGCTCTCCCACTCACAAAGCTCTGCCCACTCTAACGACTTGACTGGAAATGCGGACTGCACATCATTCGAAGGCTTTTGCGAACCATCTAAAACGACATAAAGAACCATCAATTCCCGTTTCTCAAGCAAACTCGCACCACATTTTTCAAGAAACTGCTGACGCAGTTGCAACTGTGACTGATTTCCCGTGCTTCCCTGCCAGCGTCCTTCACCGGATCGCCACTTCGACTCGACAACAACTGCAAATTCGTCGCCAACGATTAGGAGATCCAACTCTGGACCACCACTGCCTAAGGTATCTGGATGTGGGATACGCCGCCAAAGGGCAATAGTGCATTGCTGGTTTCTCTTGGCTAAGCCCAGCTTTACTGCAAGCCAATTCGAAAACGCAACGCGCAAGTCAGCTTCCGCGTAAACGATTGGCCCGAAGAAGCTCCACTGAATGGCATCCTCACTATGGATTGATTGCAAATCAGTATAGTATCCAAGTCGATTTTCGAGGAGAGCCTGGTCTTCTCGAAGAAATGCGGATACTCGGTCGCTTCGACAAAGCTTCTGAATGAGTTCCGGTGGAGGCCAAGCGCAGTTGTTGTCACGGATTAGATTGTCGCGGTAATCGAGGAATGCTGTGACTCCGCGCCTGCTCCGTACGACCTCAACTGGAATTCCGTTCCAGTTTTGCACTGTTGTTTTCGGCATGCGGATATAGCCACCTCGTACCAAAACACAATCGGGCAGGTGCTCAGGGTATCAAAGCTCCTAAGGTAGTGCAGCGATCGGTACCGGTGAATGGATTCGACCGCACCGGATTCGCGAATCTTGACCACGACAATCTGCTAATCTTGAAATTATCGCACTCCGAAAGCACTGTTCCGGTGATGGACATCACGTAGCTTCTGGATCCCAGGATGTGCGCCTCTTCCCTACGTCGGCAAAGGATGGCGGGTGCCCGCTACGAAGCCGAACTTGCCAAGCGGCGCTTTATCAAAGTGGATCCCGCTCACAGACTCGTAGCCGATTCCCTGGAGGCAGAGTGGAATGAGAACCTGCGCGCTTTCTCGGCGGTTATGACTGCCGGTTAATGTGCGAGTCTGTGGCCAGCGCCAGTCTGGGCAAATACTTGAAGCGCGAGGGCGCGGAGTTAGAGTGGCGCTGCCCCCACCCTGGGGCTCATACGCACGGCGACACCCATCCATCCCTCAAAATCAACCCGAAAAAGGACGTGATCATGCGCGCCCCGTGCGGAGCGCAAGGCAAAGCCTGGGCTCTCGCGGCGTTTTTAGCCGGTATGGATGCGAGGGACAAACGCACCGTCATGGCGTGGCTCGAACTGCGCGGACTACGAAATGGTGCGAAGCGAGATGAAAAGCCGAGCCGTGGCCCATGCGTCGTAGAATACCGCTATCCCGATGCGGCCAAGGGTGAGTTGGTGCTCGTCAAGCGGCGGTACGAGCCCGGTGCGGATGGACGCAAAAAAGATTTTGAATGGTTCCATCTCGAAGATGGTGAATGGCGGCACGGTTAAGCGCACCAAGCGTGACGTAGAAGTTGGACGGCAACAGGCCAAGCTCTTTGCCGACTGCCTGGAAAAGCAGTTCGACCAACGCCCGGCGATCTTCTACTCAACGGGTACGACCACTGGTTGTGGGACGACACCTTCTATCCTCCGCGCCAAGTGCAAGGATTCTATAACCTGCGGGCGAATGTAGATCAGGTCCGCTTGCTGCCTGGCCTGGAGCATGTCGATGTGCTTGCGAACCGTTGCCGACGGCTGCTCCTCGGCATTGGTATCGATGACAAGAAGGGCGCGCAGCCCGAGCAACTCCGCCTGAGCGAATTTGTACTTTTTCCTGAGAACAGGCGGCAAATGGCCAGTTCCTCGCCAGGGCGCAGTCTTCACCTTGGCGCCCAGGGCGTCGTGAACATAGCGCTCGAGTTCCTGGAGTTCGGGTTGCACTAGCATCTCCGTCACAATGAATTTGCACAGTAACATAGAAGATGTGATCGTGCATCGTGAGTGTTATATCGATGGACGATGCAATGCTGCATGATCAGTCCTTTATCGCCCGCGATAGGATGGTCATTGAAATGAAGTCCACACACCCGAGGCGACAATGAGTGGCGGCAAACTCGATCTGCAACGAATTCGCAGGGCGATCCGCGGGAGCGGCATCGAGACCATCTTCTTTCTGCTCGATGACGCCATCTCGCTTCTTCCTCCAGCCAAGCTCCGCCAGTTGCTCGCACAATATTTGAAACCGGAGCAGTTCGTCTCCGATGTCGCAGTGAAGCATGACCTCCTTGCCGAGGTTCAGGCCTTTCAGAAGGCATGCTTTGCCGGCGAATACTACGAAGCATTTGACGTCAACTCGAAGAATTGCACGCAGAGTTCCCTGGGAACGCTGGCCTGGATTGCCGATTTTCGGCGGCTGCTTTTCCGCTGTGTGGAGCAAGCGAAGAAGCGGAAAGTGGCCGGCGTGCGCTGCGCGTTTGATATTCTGTTCGAACTTCTGGACCACTTCGACGATGCGGACGACACGATGGTCTTCTTTGCCGACGAGGGAGGGTCGTGGATAGTTGGCATCGACTGGAAGCAAGTGCTGCCTGCATGGCTTCGCGTTCTAGCGGCTACGGCGGATCCGGCCGAATATGCGCGGCGCTTCGAAACATTTGTCGACCGCCACTGCAATTACCAGCGTGCGGAATTGCTTGCGGAAGCACGCCAGGTCGCGACTCCTTCTCAACGGAAGGAGCTTGCGGAACGGTAATGCCGCGAGAATCATGCGGTCAGCAGTCTGCCCTTGTCAGGTACAGCTGGTGCTGGCATAACCATCGGGTTTGCCGAGAGTTATCGGCTTTGATCTTCAGATAAGCCTCTTCGCGGCGGCGCGTTCGCCATGTTCGAAGGCGTCTACGAATGGCTCAAGCTCTTCTTCACTCATGCCAATACTTTGTCCAGTCTTGCGCCAACCGTTCACGGCATGCATAACGTCGCTCAAGATCTCCTTGGCCCGCTTAGCCGTGATGCGGAAATTAGCAATCACGGACATGAGGGCATCGATAGTCATGTCAGGGCCGGCATCCTCGGATAGCGATCTGGTCGAACAACACCTCGCTCACATGATGCTGGTGCAGCCCTGCGACTGCATATGATCGAAGGGGCGACAGGTTGCGTTGGGTAACTTTTCGCCCTCGCAGACAAACAGATGAACACCGCGATCAGCGCTATGCATGAAGATCCGGCGCATGGCAGGACAATTCAGAAACTGGCGGAGCGTGCCGGCATGTCGCGATCGAGCTTTGCTGTGAAGTTCAAACAGACGGTTGGGGAGTCACCGATTGAATACCTGACGCGCTGGCGCATGATGCTGGCTGGGGACAGGCTGAAGAATACCGGCGATCCCGTATCCGTTATCGCGCTGGCGCTCGGCTACGAATCCGAGAGCGCTTTCAGCCATGCCTTCAAACGGGTCATGAGCTGTTCGCCACGGCAATATAGCCGTGGCAAGAATCCGGACTCCTCTTCATCTGCCGAAGGGGTATCCCCTCCATAGTTGAAAGTCAACGGGACATCCCCCGGCATTTTGCCGCACGACATCGAACAACTAAAGCAGGGTCCTCTTCCTGCTGACGTTCCGGCATTGTGACTCCCTTTGTTTCGCTATTATCTATCGCGCAATAATGAGGCGAATCCCGCTGGGAGTCACGGGCAACGCGGTGAGGCGCTCATAACCGCTTGGCGGGAACCGAACGCTTCCCGCTCCGTCTGCCGCCAGGAACTCGGGCTCCCTATGTTGAATTTCGTCCGGCGCAATGAAAATAGCCTGACCGCTTCCATGAATTGCGGCTCACGCGCTGCGAAAGTGTGACCCGAGCCTACATCATGATTACGAATGCTCTACTTCAAAACTGGGTATCAGGTTCCACGAACCGAATTTCAACGCCATACCTCTTGAGTATCTTATGGATTCGGATCACAAGACTGGTGTCCCGCGCGATCCTGTCGATTGATGTGCAGAGCAGAACTTCGAACGGCTTCGGTTTGATAGTGGCGCTGCGCATCAGGTCTTTAAGAGCTGACTTTACGGTGAGGCCGGAATGTCCAGAATCGGCGAAGATACAATCTCTCCTAACAGTCCACCCTCTCCCTCTGGCGAAGCGCTTGCACGTGGCAACCTGATGAGTGATAGAGTTGTTTTCACTGGGTACTTTCACGGTCGCAGTGCGGGCATAGATCGCACAACGTAGCGGCTGACTGCAGGGTTTATCTGCGGGCTTCTTCTTCATGGGGCTCCTTCATGAATTGTTCCGAGCAAGTGTGGCGGACTCTCTCAGACCACGAATGCAGAGCAGAACTCTAGCCTCGCTCTATGCAAGAACCGCACCTGCTGCATTCCTCATCAATTGAGGCGACTGGCATCTGAAGAGGGAATTCCGGGTGCGTTCAAACGCAGTTCGCCATCGCAGGAATTTCTCCTTTGCTCGAACCGAACGATCAATGTCAAAGTTCGAATGCGCGGAAAGTAGTTGCGATATGGCTTCTGCCTGACACTCAAGTTCCGAGAGTGCCGATCGGCATTGCCAGCAAATCATTAAATGGGCGCGAATTTCACGCATCTGCCCATGGGACAACTCGCCGTCCAGGTAAGCAAGGAGTATTTCATCTTTAGGATGC
>CAIWFH010000147.1 GCA_903911925.1 uncultured Acidobacteriaceae bacterium | reverse complement strand
GCGCTTCATGCATACGCCCTGCGCTACGAACCGCTGCCGCCTTGAGGTCGGCGGTAAAGGCGTCGTCGCCGGGCACCCAGCCGTAGCGGTCGCCCAGCCGAAGTATGGACCGTCACTTCTTGCGCCTGGCTTGCGTGGAGACAGCCTTCCTTGGGCGGCTTTTGAAGATGACAGGCTTCTTCGCTTCGCGCACCCCGAAACCGGACGTTTCCAGGATGCGAATCGCGTAGGCGGCTTGCTCGCGGTTGGCAGTTTGGCAGGTCGGAGGGTGAATCCGAATCCCCCGCTGCCCGGATGGCTCAAGCCCCTACTGCCGCCCTGACCTCTGTCCTCTGTCCTCTGTCCTCCGATATAAGATTGCAGGGTATCTCATCAGGTCTGCTTCACGATACCGGGAACACGTTGACTTCGCCCCACTGCGGTGTCAGAATATAGCCATGCCGATTGCGAAATCGTTGCCGAACAAACGGAAGTGCATTCTGAAGGCGAAGCTACGCTTGCGCCGGGCGACGAACGCTGCCGACCTGAGCAAAGCGATGAAGCTGAAGGGCTCCTCGCACTACAAGATTCACGGTTATTTGGCCTCATTCAGCAGCACAAACGTGGTCAAGCCCTCACTGCGTGAGGCGACCGCAGTCTCGGTGCCCGGATAACACCGTCAACTCCGGGTCACATGGGCAGGGCTAGCCAAGCCAGCGACGCCGTCTTCCTCAACGTCCCTTTTGATCAGGGATACGAATCCAAGTTCGTGGCATTGATTGCCACGGTAGTGGCTGCGCGGTTGGTGCCACGCTGCGCCCTGGAATTACCGGAGCGCGGGGAAGGCCAGTTGGGGCGCATTCGCAAGCTCCTGGGTGATTGCGCGCTTTCCATCCATGACCTCAGCCGGCCTCGCCGTTTCAATATGCCTTTCGAGCTCGGCTTGGCGGTGGCCCTCCATGAACGCGCCGACCATGAGTACATTCTCCTGGCCGCCAGCCGAGCGCAGTTTGAGCGAGCCTTAAGCGACCTGAAAAATGTGGCACCGCTTGAACACCACCACGGCGCGCGCATCTTGATTGCACGTTTGGCCGACAGTCTGGGCGCTCCCAAACCGGAACGGGTCGAGCAGGTTTATCAGCCGCTTGTGCGCGCGCTTCCCCGGCTCAAACGGGACTACCGCGTGAGGACGATCTTCCACAAAACCATCTTCAACGAATTGAAGTACGGCGCTCTGGAAGAGGCAAAACGGCTCGGACTCTTTTCCTCAACCGAAGGTAGAGTTTAGTCGGCTGTGCGACTGACACGCCGCCGCCATCTTGTCAGGCAGGCCGCACGGAGACAAAAACACGGATGGCGCCTTTGAAATGTCGTTGGACGTCACTTCTTTCCTCCAGGCTGCGAACCACCGATTACCGATTACTGATCACTGGATACGGTCCTCTGCCACCTGCCCTCCGACCTACGACCTCTGTCTTCTGGTTTCAGCTTGTCAGCATTTCAGCTTTTCAGCGTTTCCCCTGACTACTGCTCACTGCCTGCCGCTTTCCACCTTCTCCCGCAACTGCACCAGATACTGCTCATCCGTGGGGAGCATGATCCCGCGGTGCTTCATCCTGGACAACTGCTCGTACGCCTTACGCCACCAGTCCTGCGCATCTCCGCTGCCGCTCTGCTCGACCATCATTGCCATCCGCCAATAACTCACCCACAAATCCCGCTGCCAGCCCGCGTTGGTCGGATCGGCCAAGGGGCGCTCATGGCGATGGCGCTCTTGATGCGCCGGTCGCGAAGCTTGCCGTCACCCT
>CAIWFH010000146.1 GCA_903911925.1 uncultured Acidobacteriaceae bacterium | reverse complement strand
GATCAGATGCAGCGTCCATTACGCATCTATATCGTTGTTTATAAGTAGTTTATGTACATAAACCATTGGTTTGCCAAGGCTTCCATTTATACCCAAAATCGGATTAAAAGGGCGTTGCTCTACCAACTGAGCTACGAGCTCACATCTGCCGCAATCAATTCAAAATCAATAGATTGCAGAATACTGACCTGCTTTGCTGCTGGGGGCTTTTCACTGCCGGAGCCCCGAAAGACACCACCTTCAACCGAAGCCACAATCCAAATGAACACGAAGTTCCAAAACGTGGAGTTTTTCGTCTGGTTGCAGGCGATTGAACCTGAGGTCATCTCCGGGCCAAATCGGATTCTACCCTGACATCAAGTCTACCCTAGCCAACACCTGACGGCTAGTCGGCAGGTGTCGGCTAGCGGAGGGGAATTCAGGTATTTGTCTCGCAGCCACAGGGGAACGCTGCCGCCGATTCCATTCAACGGCTGGCGAAAGGGATGCGCCAAGGCTGAGGAAGCATGGAGACGCGAACGTGACAGAGCGCCCCCGAACCGGGGACACCGAGCCGGCAGCAATATCCCTGCCTCTCGAAGTTCACCCGCGATCCCGGGTCAACGTTTAACTGAGAATGCAGAGTCGCCAAGGGCACACAACTTTTCGTTCTGGGCGGACGCCTGGCTAGCTCACCAAGCGATGGATCCAGTAACCGGCGGCAATAATCACGATCCACAGGGGGATGGACAGGAAAAAACCAAGAACGACGCCCATTCCGGTTGGGAGTTCGGCGTCCTTCGCGATACGCATCATTGAGTGATTCCCTTCTGATTGATCCGATCTAGCGTCGAAATACGCCGGCGAACCGGCTACCGTCGCGCCTGACCCGGATGCAGCCTCTGGGGATTAAAAGGAGAGAGCCATCCGTGATGCTCCGGTGACCCGCACAGCACTGCTAATTTAAGCTTCCACGAATGCCGGGGCGCGACTTTGCTGAGCAGCAACCAGCGGCCTATTTATCTGGCAACATACGGTCCATTTATTCAGCGAGATACGAGAAAGCGACGCCCTCGGGGCTTTTGGAGGAGCCGATTCCGGCCAATCCTCCAAGGCGCAACCTGCACCCGCTGGCATGGGCCGGATCTTCTGCCTCGCAAATAAATCTGCAGCCTCGTTGACCATACTCAAAGAAAGCTCGTGCGCAATTTTCTAACGTAAGGCTGATTAGACGCCATTACGCACGAGGCGACATGAAAGACGCAAGACCGTTTTTGTACGCGAAGAATGCAGGAATCAAGGCTTTTCCGGTTCCTGTTGCAAGTGCGAGACCTTACGACCAGCCTGACGATCAAGCAATCCGGAACCAGGTTCCCCATGCGGATGGCCAGGCTTATAGGAAAGCGCACGATAAATCGCCGTCTGTCCCGAAGAGAGAGACGGCTTATATTGTTTCGACGGTCCATGCGGCCTTCCTGCGCCTTTCAGGATCTCGGTTCCATGCGGGGCTTCGTCCTTCCGCCCCGGGAATCTCGATAGTTCCACGACTTGGCACGGCGTCTCCATTGCAAGAGGAAGTTCTTCCCCTTCCACTCGAAAACGGGGAAGGCACCTCGCCCAGCAGCGGGCTGGAGGATGCTTGCAAGCGTCCCGCCGGCTCTCTTCTCCCCTGGCCTGACCAAAGCCACATTGTTCGGATGCGGACTCGCGCCCGTCAAACAATTTTCAAAAACAGCACATCGCAATCCTGCGCCAACCCCGATACAACACTGTTCAAACTGCCTGTTCAGAGAACGGAAGAATGGAGAAAGTCCTTGAACGCTAGAAGGCTCAGCTGGTCCTTGTGGTTCTCATTTGCCCTGGTGATGACACTCTTCAGCAATTTGCAGCCGATGCTGGCTTCGAGTTCCGCCACCACCACAACGCTGGCTCTGACCTCGGGGGCGGGTGCGGTGACGACAGTGAACGCTGGGAGCGTGGTTACGCTGACCGCGTCGGTGGTGGTGACTTCCGGAGGCGCCACGGTTAAAACCGGACAGGTGAATTTCTGCGACTCGGGCTATTCGTATTGCACCGACATTCATTTGCTGGGAACAGCGCAGCTGACCAGCGCGGGAAAAGCGGTGCTGAAACTCGTTCCCGGGGTCGGAAGCCACAACTACCAAGCCGTCTTTCTGGGTACGACCAGCGCGTTGTCAAGTGCTTCAGACTACACTTCTTTGGCAGTGACGGGAAAGTATAAGACCACAACTCTGATTGCGCAGAGCGGGACGGTGGATAACTACACGCTGAACGCGGTTGTGGCGGGGCAGGGGATATCCTCTCCGACGGGACAAGTGTCCTTCCTTGACAGCACGAGGAATAATGCCGTGCTGGGCAGTGGAACGCTGGTCGCCAATCCGGCCGACTACGCTTTTCTGGACATCCAATCGCCTGCCACCGGCAGTCATTCGGATTCCGTGGCTGCCGGCGATTTCAATGGGGATGGAATTCCTGACCTGGCGGTCGCGAATCGCGCCGACAACACGGTGAGCATCCTTTTGGGAAATAGCGACGGCACATTCAGGAAGGCAGCCGTCAGCCCTGCTACGGGCAATACGCCAGTAGCCGTTGTGACGGGGGATTTCAACGGGGATGGCAAGGCCGACCTGGCTGTTGCAAATAATGTTGCGAGCACTGTTTCGATCCTGCTGGGCAACGGCGATGGAACTTTCACGCTGAAGGCCTCTCCCGCAACCGGCAGCAATCCCTCGGCCCTTGTGGTTGGAGATTTCAACCGCGACGGCAAGGCGGACCTGGCGGTTGCCAACAACTCCAGCAACTCAGTGACCATGTTGCTCGGCGTTGGGGACGGCACGTTCTCTGCAACCGCATCGACTACGCCGACCGGACATTCTCCCACGGCAATCGCCGCCGGCGACTTCGACGGGGACGACAAGACCGATCTGGTGGTTGCCAACGGCAACGACAATAGCCTCACGGTTCTGCTGGGCAAAGGGAACGGGTCCTTCACCGTGGTTTCCGGCACCGTTGCAACAGGCCGCTCTCCGCAATCCATCGTTGTTGGGGATTTCAATCAGGACGGGTCGGCAGACATTGCGGTGGCCAACTCGGTTGACAACAATCTGTCGGTTTACATGAACAAGGGTGATGGGAGCGGAGGCTTTCTAGCGCCAGTCACCTACACAACGGGCAATTCACCCATTTCCGTCATGGCCGGTGATTTCGATGGCGATGGGAATGCCGATCTGGCCGTGGCCAACAGCGGCGATAGCACCCTGACCGTATTTCTGGGTGATGGGCAGGGAAACTTCAACCCCACGGCAGTCAACCCCGTTACGGGCAGTTACCCCTTGTCAATTGCCGTAGGAGACCTAAACGGGGACGGATACTCCGATATCGCCTCTGCAAATTTCCTTGACGGTACGGCAACCGTGCTGCTTGCAGAACAGCAGACTGCCACCGCCTCTGCGGGCCCCATTGCAGTTGCCGGGTCCGGGCCGCACATGGCCGTAGCAAGTTACCCTGGCGACCACGACTACAGCGCGAGCGTCTCAAGCAGCACGCCGCTCTACGCATCCACGCCTGTGCCTGTGATATCTCCTGCCTCAGGAGTGTATGCCACAGTTCAATCGGTGAGCATTACCGACAGCCTTTCCGGCGCGGCCATCTACTACACCACGGACGGAAACACGCCATCCCAGTCCTCCACCCTGTATAGAGGGCCATTTCAGGCACTCAACTCCGAGATTGTCGAGGCGATTGCCGTGGGTAGCGGATATGCGCCCAGCGCGGTGGCGACCGCAGTGTATACCCTTACTCTTCCTGCCGCGAATGCGCCGGTAATCAAGCTGGCTTCGGGGACCTATCCCAGCGCGCAGCAAGTTACCATAACCGACTCCACGCCGGGAAGCATCATCTACTTCACAACGAATGGTTCGATTCCTTCGACTTCTTCGACGGTCTATGCAGGACCGGTACTGGTTTCCTCAACTGAAACGCTGGTGGCCAGCGCGATAGCACCGGGATACTCGTTGAGCGCATCGGTCAGCGCGCAATACATCATTGAATCGTCTTCGGCGTCGTTCATCTACAGCATTGCCGGTAACGGAAACGCCGGATACCAGGGAGATGGCGGACTGGCCACTCTGGCGGGGCTCAATTCTCCATCGGCATCGGTGTTTGACCGCGCCGGCAACCTGTACATCGCCGATACGTATAACAACCTTGTCCGCAAGGTTGCGGCGGGCACCGGAGTCATTACGACGGTAGCCGGAACCGGAACGGCGGGCTTCAGCGGCAATGGGACTTTAGCAGTGAATGCGGAACTCAATTGGCCTGTCGCCCTGGCGGTCGATAGCGCCGGCAATTTGTTCATTGCGGATTCAAACAACTTCGCGGTTCGGCGGGTCGACGCAAGAAACGGCATTATCACGACCGTTGCCGGCAATGGAACAATGGGGAACTCGGGCGATGGCGGTTCGGCCGCGAACGCGCAGTTGTCTTTTGTCGATGGAATCGCATTCGACGGCGCAGACAACCTGTACATAGCCGACTCAGGCAACAGTCAAATCTGGGAAGTTCTGAGCGCCACCAGCGCGATTACAGTTGTGGCCGGCAATGGAACGCCCGGATATAGCGGCGATAGCGGCCCTGCATCGGGCGCGCTTTTGAACAGTCCCAATGGCGTTGCCGTGGATCGCGCGGGCAATGTGTTTATCGCGGACAAGAACAACGATGCTATTCGTGAAATTACGGCCGGCACCAATGTAATCAGCACGGTTGTAGGCGATTCTACCGGGGTTGGCGGCTATGGCGGAGACGGCGGCGTGGCAACCAGCGCTCAACTCAACTCGCCCCTGGCGGTAACGGTGGATGCGGCAGGCGATCTGTTTATTGCCGACTCGCTCAACAGCGTTATTCGCAGGGTGGACGCCAACACCTGGACCATCTCAACGGTAGCGGGCAACGGAAGCTTCTGCAGCCCGCTTAGCGGGGACGGCAGTTCAGCGTTGAGCGCGGGGCTTTGCTATCCCACCGGGATTACGGTTGATGCGGCCGGCAACCTCTATGTAGCCGACAGCCTCGACCAGCGAATTCGTATGGTCGCTGTTACAGGTGCTCCTCCGGCAGCCGCCGCGGCAGCGCCTGCATACAACGTAACCGGTGGAACCTACGTCGCAGGGCAAACCGTAACCCTCTCCGACGCCACCCCAGGCGCATCCATCTATATCACCATGGACGGCACAACGCCGACCTCGCTTTCGGCCGGCTACCTGGGCCCCATCAACGTATCCGGCTCGGTAACCGTAAAGGCGATCGCGATAGCCCCGGGCTATCTGCCAAGCCCGCCGGCAATCGCGGCTTACACCATCAACTACCCGCCGGCCGCGGTAATTTCCACAGTCGCGGGCGACGGCGTGAATGGATTCAGCGGTGCCGGCGGCGCTGCGGCGCGCGCCGAGTTCGGCTATCTCCAGGGCCTGGCGCTTGACGGCGCCGGCAACCTCTACATGGCCGACATCGGCAACAACGTGGTCTGGATGTTCTCTCCCTCCACCGGCAACATCAACATCGCGGCCGGCAATGGCACTGCGGGTTACAGCGGCGACTCTGCCGCGGCTACCGGCGCGCAACTCAACTATCCGTCCGGCCCGGCAGTGGATCAATCGGGCAACCTGTACATTGCGGATTCGAATAACAACGTAATCCGCCTGGTTACGGCCGGTTCAAAGGTGATCTCGACTTTTGCCGGTACGGGAGTCGGGTCTTATTCCGGTGATGGAATTTCCGCAATCTCCGCGGAACTTTCGAATCCAACCGGAGTGGCGGTTGACAGCACAGGCAACGTGTATATCGCGGATAGCGGCAACAGCAGGGTCAGAATGGTCTCCCAATCCACCGGCCTCATTTCAACGTTTGCCGGCGACGGACTTTACGTGGACGACGGCGACGGCGGCCCGGCGGCAGGGGCCGGAGTTCAGCAACCTGAAGCCCTGGCATTCGACAACTCGGGCAACTTGTTTATCGCGGAAGAGAGCGGCCGAATCCGCAGGGTCGATGCGAATACGAAAGTCATCACCACGGTTGCCGGCAATGGCGATCAGGGTTACAGCGGCGATGGCGCCCTGGCCACAAACGCCGAAATCTCGGAGCCAATGGTCGCTTTTGATCAAGCGAGCAACATGTATATTTCCAGCTTGCCGGCGGCGGTTCGCGAAGTGTCGGCGGCTACCGGAATGATTACCACCGTGGTTGGCAGCGGGATCACCGGCTTCAGCGGCGATGGCGGGTCGGCCACCGTTGCCGAGTTGGATCAGCCAACTGGAGTAGTGGTTGACGCGGCAGGCAATCTATATGTTGCGGACGCCAACAACTTCAGAATCAGAAAAGTCACATTCCCCGCACCCGCGGCTACGCCGGTATTCAGCCTGGCGGCAGGCAGTTACATCAACACCCGCCAGGTGACCATTACCGACAACACCCAGGGCGCGAAAATCTACTACACCACCGATGGATCGACGCCAACGGAAGGCTCCGCCTTGTACAGCGGCCAGATCGCGGTAACCGTGTCTGAAACGCTCAAGGCCATGGCAGTGGCCAATGGCTATGCCGCGAGCGCGGTGGCATCAGCGGCGTACACCATCATTCCGCCGTCAACGCCGGTGATTACGTGGCAAGCCCCCTCTCCCATCACCTACGGAACCGCCCTGGATAGTACGCAACTCGACGCGACAACAACCGTGCCGGGCACCTGGGTCTACACTCCGTCCGCCGGCGCACTGCTCACCGCAGGATCGCAGACGCTCTCGGTGACCTTTACGCCCAATGACCTGGTGGACTACACAACCGCGACGGCAACCACTACGCTGACGGTGAACCAGGCGACTCCGGCGATCAACTGGACGGCCCCTGCTGCAATCACCTATGGGACAACACTCAGCGCAGCCCAACTCAACGCAACCGCCTCGGTTCCGGGCACATACGTCTACAACCCTGCACAGGGATCCAAACCCGCAGCAGGCCAGCAGACGCTTTCAGTCACGTTTACGCCGAACGATGCCACCAACTACAGCTCGGCCACTGCAACCGTCTCGCTGACGGTGAACCAGGCGACTCCGGCCATTACCTGGGCAACCCCGGCGGCCATCACATACGGAACAGCACTTGGCTCGGCTCAACTCAACGCTTCTTCGACCGTGCAAGGCACCTATGTGTACAACCCAATAGCCGGCGCAACATTGGGAGTGGGATCGCAGACGCTTTCTGTGACTTTTACCCCCAACGACCAGACCGACTACACGACGGCCACGGCAACCGTCACGCTGACGGTGAACAAAGCAACTCCGACAATCACATGGGCGACCCCGGGGGCCATCACCTACGGGACAGCCCTGAGCGGCGCCCAACTTGACGCGACGGCGAACGTGGCAGGCAGCTTCGTCTACACTCCGGCAGCCGGAGCTACTCCAAGCGGCGGGCAGCAGACGCTGTCAGTCATCTTCACGCCGACCGACTCGACCGACTACACAACGGCCACGGCATCCGTGACGCTTACGGTGAACAAGGCCACGCCGACCATTACCTGGGTTGCGCCGGACCCCATCACCTACGGGACGACCCTGAGCGCAACACAGCTGGACGCTACTGCGAGCGTGCCGGGTAACTTCGTTTACAATCCAGCCGCCGGCGCCACCCCGAGAGCAGGGCAGCAATCGCTCTCGGTCACCTTCACGCCGACCGACGCAACAGACTACACCACGGCTACGGCCACTGTGCCGCTGACGGTGAACAAGGCCACGCCAACCGTTAACTGGACGGCTCCGGCTGCTATTACGTATGGGACGCCACTGAGCGGAACCCAGCTCAACGCGACCTCTACGGTTGCCGGCACCTATGCGTACACACCGATCGCCGGAACTGTGCTGGCTGCCGGGACGCAGACGCTCTCGACGACTTTGACACCAACTGACTCCGCCGACTACAACCCGGCCACGGCCACTGTTTCAGTGACCGTGAACCCGGCGACGCCGTCGGTGGCGGTGATGCCTTCCTCCCCCAGCATCACCACAACGCAAACTCTGCAAGTGACGGTGAATGTGAGCGGAGCGGCCGGCACGGTTGCTCCAACCGGAATGGTCATTTTGTCCAGCGGCTCCTACAGCGCACAACAAGGGCTGTCAGGCGGAACGACTACATTTACCGTGGCGGCGGGAGCACTTGCCTTGGGAAGCGATCCGCTCACGGCGAGTTATGTTCCCGACGCGGGAAGCATCGGCACCTACAACACCGCAGCACAATCGATCATCGAGTCGGTCTTGCTGCAAATCGGCACCGCAGTCGCCAAGGTGACGGCAACCCCCTCGGGCACGAACATCACCGATACGGAAGCTGATACCGTGGCCGTCTCCGTCGCGGGGGCCAGCGGGCAGCCGACACCCACAGGCATGGTTACGCTAACCAGCGGTGCTTATAGCGCGCAGCAAGCGTTGGTCAGCGGAACAGCCAGCTTCACGATCCCGGCTGGGACCCTGGCCGGCGGAGCCAATACGCTTACGGCAACCTACTCGGGTGACGCAACATTTGCCATCGCAACTGGAACAACAACCGTGACGGTTTCACCGTTTGTGATTGAGGTGCCTGCTATCTCCGGAATCAACCCCGGCGGCAACGGAACCGCAAACATAACCATCACTTCGGGTAGCTCCTACTCTGGAACCGTCGACCTGTCGTGCGCATTGACTGGATCCCCGGCGGGCGCAGCCAGTTTGCCCACCTGCAGCGTCAAACCGCCCACCGTCACGCTCACAACCGGGGGCAGCGGTAGCAGCGTTTTGACGGTGGCGACGACTGCGGCAACCACCGCACTCGCGCAGCCGGCCGGTAGCGGTCTATGGGGATTGGGCAGCGGCGTAGCCCTGGCGGCGATGCTGATGTTCGGCATTCCGTCACGCCGGCGCCGCTGGCTGTCAATGGTTGTTCTGCTCTTCGTTGTCGCTGCTGCCGGGACCATCGGCTGCGGCGGGAAGGCTTCCTCCGGTGGAGGAGGCGGTACGGGCACTGCGGCAACCACCGCGGGCACTTACACCTTCACCGTTACCGGAACGGACTCCGTGACGGGTAGCGTAAAGACTTCGACAACCGTTTCGGTTACCGTGCAGTAAGACTCAAGGCAGCGATCAAAGCGGCTGGGAATGCGGAGCTTTCGGGCTTCCTTCCCAGCCGCTTTTGTTTTGGCGCATCGGCGATGCGAGCGGATGGAACTCGGTTGGGGTTTACGGTATCCCACCCATCCCGCAAAGAACGCGGAATGGATGGGGCACCCGTCTTTTGTGGAATTCGCTTCCTTTCGTCATGGGGCGTATCTCGCCTACGCGAGTAGACATGCTCATGATGACAGCCCTGTTCGATCCGGGAGCTGTTTTCGGAGGGGACGAAGGATGCGGCTCAAACGAGAGACAGAGGAGCGGAATTCAGCCCCAAACGAAAGGAGGATCTTCCGCCGTGATGCCGAATTGGCCACCACAAGGAGAGATCCTCCATTGAGCCTTAGTCTGCCTGGGCGCGAAGGGCGGCAGGACAACCGCTGCCAACGTTACTTGGCAGGCGGTACGGTGCGGGGCTTTACATCTCCGCAACTGGAGCTTTTGAAGACCGCGGTCGCTTCCTGCGTCCATCCCATCGAAATCGTGTTGGACCCTTGTTTCTGCTTGGCGACAAAATGAATCACGCTGGTTGCGTGATCGGGGTCGGACCAGACTGTTTCAATTGAGCCCTTGCCATTCGACCTTCCCGAACAACTCAGGTCGGCATTGATGCTCGACTGCTTTTTGACCGGATTCGTGAGCTGGCAGTCGCGAAGGGAAGGCGGAAGCAGGATGCCATAGTTGTCGATCATTTCCCGCGTGTAGCAAGTGGCCAGCGGGACGGCGTTGCTGGTGGATGAGCCGCCGTCGGTTTGGCCGAACATGCCCACCTGATTGCCGGGCTTTTGCATTTTGGTGTTTGAAGTCACCTCCCAAAGGCCGGCCTTTCTGGTTTGTGCCTGGGCGAGACCCAAAGCGAAAAAGCAACAAGTCAGCGAGAAGCAAACCTCTTTCTTCAGCATTCTTTCTCCTCTTGCATTTCGTTCAAAGTTTCAAGCGGCCTTCGCCATTGCAGGCGGGTCGCATATTGTTTTGTCCATGCGAGAAGCCCGGGGTTCGTCCTTCGCATTGCCGCCACCATGAAGCTGAGCACCTTTTTATAGCTCAACTGGAGCCATGTGTCTTTGTTGAGGACGATGGACGTCCGGGATGAAGATGTGGTACCAAAACGACCAAAGGGCAGGATGAGTTCCGCTGCACTCCGGTTGTTCCGATCGAGCCGGAAGACCTTCTATTGCCATGATTGAATTGGGCTTGCGTGAAGGGGAAGGGGACTGGCATACTCATCCGAGAGCAGGTTACCCCAGCTTGCCAGGTTGTGAATTACCTGTCTTTTCCGCGCAAGCAGGAGCGGGCGCGAAGTTAGACTCTCCAGATTCGTTCTCGCCTTGCCTCTCGTCATGTTTTTGGAAGCGAACGTGCTACTGTCCTGTTCCTCAGCGGTCGTATGCCCTGCCCAGTTGCAGAGCCGCCACACGGTGAGTGGGTATCGGGATCGGCTGGCCGCAAATGAGGATGGGTGATGGACAGACAACTTGAGGCATTGGCGTTGCGCCCTCGCTGTGGTGGAAAGCAAACCCGGCGAATCGCACGCATTTTCCTGCTGCCAGCGTGGGTATCTTTGTGCATCTTCGCCTTATTCCAGGGACCGGCCGCCCATGCGCAAATATCTCCCGGGCCGCTGGCGCGCGCGCACCAGAATCTGAATGGATCCGCCAACTGCGTCAAGTGCCACGAGTTTTCTACCAAGTCTCCCACTTTTCGCTGCGTCGAATGCCACGGGGAAATTGCGGTCGAACTCCGCTTTCAAAAGGGCCTTCATGCCACGTATCCGCAGTCTGGCCCAAAGGGTTCTGCCTGCGTCAAGTGCCACTCCGATCACAACGGCGAAAACTTCAACATGCTGCACTGGGATCCGACCGCAAAGGGCTTTGACCACTCCAAGACCGGCTACGCGCTTGACGGGAAACACGCCGCAATCGGCTGCCGCGACTGCCATGCCGCCAAGTTCATTCCCGCGGCCTCACGCGGGCTGCTCACGACCAAAGATTTGAACCATACCTTTATGGGGTTGACGCCCACCTGCACCACATGCCATGAGGACAAGCACAAGGGCCGTTTTGGGCCAAATTGCATGCAATGCCACAACACCACCGACTGGAAATCCACGAAGGTGGACAAGGAGCATTTCGACCACTCCAAGACCAGCTATCCGCTTACCGGCGCTCACGTGAATACCCCCTGCGAAAAATGCCACACTGCGGGACCGGATGGCCAGCCGCGTTATTTTGGGATTCCATTTTCAACGTGTTCGGCTTGTCACGCCGATCCGCACAAGGGCGAGTTCAAGCAGAGTTGCGAATCGTGCCACAATGCCTCGACGTGGAAGAAGAAGGGCTTTACTTCGACCTTTGACCACTCGAAGACGAAGTATCCGCTTTTGGGAAAGCACATTGAGGTTGGTTGCGTTGCCTGCCACAAGAGCGCGGATTTCAAGAAGCCTTTGGCCTTTGCCAACTGCGCGGACTGCCACCAGCCCGACCCCCACGGCGGCCAATTCCTGAAGCGCACCGACGGCGGCCGATGCGACAGTTGCCATATTGTGGACGGCTGGAAGCCGACCACCTATACCGCTGCGGATCACGCCAAGACCAGGTTCCCGTTGGTTTCTCCGCATGCCAAGGTAAAGTGCGCCGATTGCCATATTCCGGCGGGGAAAGAGACCCGCTACAAGATCAAGTTTGAACTCTGTCTGGATTGCCACAAAGACGAGCATGGTGGGCAATTTGCGGCCGCTCCCTGGCTCAACCGCTGCGAGCAGTGCCATGCGGGCGCCACATGGAAGAACACCAACTACACGCTGGCCAAGCACCAGAAGTCCAACTGGCCTCTTACCGGAGGGCATGCGGCTGTAGCCTGCAACGACTGCCACAAGCCGCCGATCAACTCCAAGGTTGCGGTGTATCACTTCAGTTCGCTCGGTTGCACCAGTTGTCATGAGGATGTTCACAAGGGCGAGTTTGCGCAACGCATGGCGGCGCATGACGCCAAGGGCAAGCCGCTGGGATGCGAGGCGTGCCACGCGACCAAGGACTGGAAGGACCTCTCTAAATTCGATCATGAGCGTACGGATTTCCCATTGCTGGGCTCGCATCGTGCCGTGGCCTGCGCCGACTGCCACAAGCCGCCGAACATGGAACTGACCATGCTCCACGTGCAGTTCAGAAGCGCTCCGAAGACTTGCTCCGAGTGCCACGAAAACCCGCATGCCGACCAGTTTGGGACCCGCGCCAACGACTGTGCCTCATGCCATAACAACAACAAGTGGAAGCCATCGCTCTTCGACCATGAGAAGACGGCATTTTCTCTAAAGGGAGGCCACCAGGACGTCGCCTGCGGCGCTTGCCATACGCTCAAAAGAACGGTTGGCGAGAAACTGGTGCTGTTTTACAAACCGTGCCCGACGAAGTGCGAAGCTTGCCACGGGAGCAATATCCCAATAGATAAGGGGAAGGAAAAGAAAACAGATGACTAGACCTTCATGTGAAAACTGACCCACTTGCGTATTTTTTACACGGTAAAGTTTGTAAGGCGCTGTAAAGACTTTTTGATGCGCCGCTGCCGGCGTCATTATAAGCTGGGTTCGGATTCGTTCATGTGATTCAAATCACTTCGCGATTCGGTTGCATCAAGATCTTGATTTTCAGTGTTTTAGACAGTTGTTGCCTTTGAACAAAGCAAGTTCTGAAGATCTGACGAAGACTAGAGGGGCCGTTCGATAGTGCTATTGGCCAGCAAATTGCACAGAGAGTTGCAAAGAAAGCTGCACCCAATGCTGCCGGCAAAGCGAGGTTAGACCCAGCGTAGATGTTTTCTATCCATCTGCCCTGAATTGATTCCGGGCAGGAAGCTGGAAGGCATCGACAAACGGGAGTACCGGTTCGCTCGATTCGCAAGACCCAGCAAGACAAGCAAGAGAAATAGAAATGCCCTGAGACTCCGGTGCGTACCGGGGAACCGTGAGCCCGCTTTCAGCGGGAAACGCAGTTCCGTGGTTGGGGTCCAATTTGCCACTGTACGGCGGCTGAACGTTCCAGGTTTGGCTTGAAGTAATGCGCATTCGATGGCGGACTCGACGCCGCCATGTTGGTGACAAACGAACTCACGGAGATGAGGATGGACCGGAGACGCAGGCTTCTTTCAATCGGCATTGCACTTCTTCCGCTGCTGATGGGCATGGCATTACAACAGCCGGCAGATAAAGCGCAAACGCCAAAGGACGGCAACCGGCCGACCGTGGGCGGGCCGCAGGCCAAGGTGACCAATCCCCATGGCCCGACGTCAACGCCCTGCGCCAATTGCCATACCTATACGAGTTGGAAGCCTATCCGCGCCAACCCCGAGTTCAACCACGATCAGACGGCCTATCCCCTGCGCGGGATGCACCAGAAGGTGGCTTGCACAGCCTGCCACACCAGCATGGTCTTCAAAAATGTCAGCACCCACTGCGCTGACTGCCACGCGGACATTCACCGCCGACAGTTTGGCGCGAACTGCGAAAGCTGCCACACCGTGGCCGGCTGGCATGTTTCAATGGATGCGATCAAGAATCACCAGAATCGCTTTCCGTTGGTGGGGGCGCATGCCCTGGTGGAGTGCGACCAATGCCACAAGAGCGCCGCGGTTGGCCAATTCCAGGGGTTGTCAACAGCTTGCTACTCCTGCCATCAGCAGGACTTCCGGACCCCGGTCATCAACCATGTCACAGCCGGGTTCCCGACCACCTGCGAGAGTTGCCACTCTATGGACAGCTGGTTCGGCGCCAAGTTCGACCATCTGAAATACACGGGCTATGCGCTCACCGGGACGCACGCTACCCTGGCGTGCACCGACTGCCATACCAATAATGTTTTTGCGGGAACGCCGGCAGACTGCTATTCGTGCCACACGCATTCGGTGGATTTCAATAACACCACCAATCCGCCTC
Source organism: uncultured Acidobacteriaceae bacterium (assembly GCA_903911925.1). Classification (GTDB taxonomy): domain Bacteria; phylum Acidobacteriota; class Terriglobia; order Terriglobales; family Acidobacteriaceae; genus Telmatobacter. The sequence goes on along the minus strand of CAIWFH010000146.1, from coordinate 66,694 downwards.
ACGCGGCCCTTGGCCTGCCGCATGATTGCGCTGTTTGCCACAACACAACGGACTGGAATAACGCCAAATTCGACCACACGCTTTACGCGCACTATCCGTTGACGGGCATGCATGCCACTGTGACCTGCGCCCAATGCCATACGAACAACAACTACACATCGACGCCCACCGCGTGCTACGCCTGCCACCAGGCAGATTTCACGGGGACCACTTCGCCCAATCACGTTTCTGCCGGGTTCCCTACCGACTGCAGCGTATGCCACACTACAACCGGTTGGACTACGTCTACTTTCAATCACAACACCACATCGTTCCCGCTGACGGGCGCGCATACTAGTGTTTCGTGCGCCTCATGCCATGTGAATAACAACTACACGACACTGCCCACTGACTGCTATTCCTGCCATACCAAAGATTGGAATGGAACTACCAGTCCTCCCCACGCCACGGCGGGCTTTCCCACGACCTGCGCTACATGCCACAGCACGACGAACTGGACTGGCGCCGCTTTCAATCACAACACCACGGCTTTCCCGCTGACCGGTGCGCACAGCACGGTTCCATGCGCTTCATGCCACACCAATAACAACTACACAACATTGCCCACTGACTGCTATTCCTGCCACACGACGGATTGGAACGGGACCAATAGTCCTCCGCATGCAGCATCCGGATTCCCCACCACGTGCGCCACTTGCCACAGCACCACGAATTGGACAAGCGCCACTTTCAATCACAACACCACATCGTTCCCATTGACCGGCGCGCACGCCACCGTGGCCTGTGCCACGTGCCATACGAAGAACAATTACACAACGCTGCCCACCGCATGCTATGGCTGCCACCAAACGGATTTTACGGGCGCCAAGAGCCCGCCCCACGTATCATCGGGCTTCCCGACTACGTGCGAAACTTGCCATAACACGACCTCGTGGACAGCGGCGACTTTCAATCACAACAACACCGCGTTCCCGCTGACCGGGGCTCACACAACGGTGACCTGTGCCGCGTGCCATACCAACAACAACTACACAACGCTGCCCACTGCCTGCTACGGCTGCCACCAGGCGGACTTTACCGGAACCAAAAACCCCAATCACGTGACCTCGGGCTTCCCCACCGATTGCACCGTGTGCCACAGCACCAGCAGCTGGACATCGTCAACTTTCAATCACAACAACACCGCCTTCCCGCTGACCGGCGCCCACACCACCGTGGCTTGCGCCACGTGCCATACCAACAACAACTACACAACGTTGCCCACTGCCTGCTATGGCTGCCACCAGGCCGATTTCACAGGGACCAACAGTCCTCCGCATGCAGCATCCGGTTTCCCAACCACGTGCGCCACATGCCACAGCACCACGAATTGGACGAGCGCCACCTTTAATCACAACACCACGTCGTTCCCGCTGACCGGCGCCCACACCACCGTGGCCTGTGCTGCATGCCATGTAAACAACAACTACACAACGCTGCCCACCGCTTGCTATGGCTGCCACCAGGCGGACTTCACCGGAACCACGAATCCCGCTCACGTGGCCTCAGGCTTCCCGACCGATTGCATCGTGTGCCACTCAACCACCAACTGGACATCGTCCACCTTCAATCACAACAACACGGCGTTCCCGCTGACCGGCGCCCATACCACCGTTACATGCGCCGCGTGCCATACCAACAACAACTACACAACGCTGCCCACTGCCTGCTACGGCTGCCACCAGGCTGATTTTACCGGGACTACAAATCCGCCGCACGTATCTGCCGGATTCCCGACCACCTGCGCTACTTGCCATAGCACTACGAATTGGACCAGCGCGACATTCAATCACAACACCACGGCTTTCCCGCTTACCGGCGCGCACACCACCGTGGCCTGTGCTGCGTGCCATACCAACAACAACTACACAACGCTGCCCACCGCGTGCTACGGCTGCCACCAGGCGGACTATACGGGAACAACAAATCCTGCTCACAAATCGGCGGGCTTCCCGACCGATTGCACCATCTGCCACTCGACCACCAACTGGACGACATCCACTTTCAATCACGCCACGACGTCGTTCCCGTTGACCGGCTTCCACTCCACCCTGCAGTGCGTGCAGTGCCACACCAGCAGCAGCACTTACAGCGGGTCACTGCCGACAGCCTGCTATGGCTGCCACCAGGCGGACTGGAACGGCACCAACAACCCCGCCCACGCAGCGGCGGGCTTCCCCACTACCTGCGACACCTGCCACACCACGACGAATTGGACGGGCGCGACGTTCAACCACAACAGCACTCCGTTCCCGCTCACCGGCGCGCATACTAGCGTGCCCTGCACCTCATGCCACGTCAACAACGTCTTCGCGGGGACGCCGACCGCCTGCTACTCCTGCCATCAGACGGACTTCACAAGCACCACGAATCCCAACCACACCTCGGCCGGATGGCCCACCACATGCACCACCTGCCATACGACCACTGCATGGACACCGGCGACGTTGCCCAGCAGCTACCACACTTTCTTCCCGACTAACCACGGAAACGCGAACAGTGTTTGCACCACATGCCACGCCAACTCTGCGGATTACTCGGTGTTCAGTTGCACCGCCACCTGCCATGGAAGCGGCAACGCAGCGAACTTCAATCACCCGAAGACGAACGGATATGTATACAACAGCGTGAACTGCTATGCGTGCCATAAGAACGGCAGCGGAGATTAAATGCGAGTTGCTCGGACAAACCGAAGCGCGGCCTGGCTTGGAGGCGAACTCCCTGTGCGGCTTAGATTATTGACGACGGCGGTTCTGATTTCTACGGTCTGTGCCGCGCAACAACCTGCGCTGGCGCCCACGCCTGTCGCTCCTTCCGAGCCTGCGCAGACTGTGACGACACCTTCCGCCACGGCGCCGACGCGGACCGAGTTCCATGTGCGGTATGTAAACGGATCGAATGTTTACATCGATGGAGGCCGAAACGCCGGGCTCACGGAAGGCACGAAACTGGTTCTCAAACAGAATCCGACCAAGCCTGACAAGGACGAGTCCAACGCGCCGATCGAGCCTGGAGTCGTGGCCAAGCTGACAGTTGTTTCGGTGGCTTCAACCTCAGCAGTCTGCGAGGTGGTGGCCAGCACGCGGGAACTTGCTCAGGGCGAGGTGCTCTCGTTGCCGGATGCGGAAGTCGCGAAGATCGTGGAGAAGAACACCATTGGCAATACCCGCAAGTATCCCATGGTGGTGACCTTCAGCGAGGGCGACCCGCTTGACGAGGAGGTTCGCAATGCGCTCCCACGTCCGCCCTTGCCCGAAGTGAACCAGGCGCGCGGCAGAATTGGATTCGACTATAGCCGAATTGACGAACTTGGACAGGGCGCATCCTCTTCAACCGAATATGGCCTGATTTTCCGCGGCGACTTTACCCGCATCGCCGGGACCCACTGGAATCTGAACGGCTATTGGCGCGGCAATTTGCAGTCCTCTTCTTCGACCGAGCAGACACTCCAGGATGCCTACAATCGAACCTATTTGATGAGCGCTACTTACATTAATCCAGCCTCGCGGATAACTGCAGGCGTGGGACGCCTGTTTCTTCCCTGGGCTTCAAGCCTAGAGACGATTGACGGCGGCTATGCAGGGATGCAACTCACAGCTAACACGGTGACCGGTGTCTTTGCCGGTTCCACTCCCGATCCGACCTCCTGGAGTTACAACCCGAATGGGAAGATCGGCGGCGTGTTCTTCAATTTGCATGGCGGAAACTTCGAGAACTTTCGCTACTCCACAACCGGGGGTGTTGGGATAAACATGCTTGGTTGGGCGGTTCAGCGGCCGTTTGTCTTTACCGAGAACAACTTCTCATTCAAGCGGTACTTCTCCCTCTACGAGTCGTTGCAGCTTGACAAGCCCACTGCAAATCCCAACACGCCAGCGGTGGGAGTTGGCCTAGGACAGAGCCTGGTTTCGCTCCGCGTACAGGTGCACCCGCGCATCACCCTCGACCTTACAGATACTTACTTCCGCGACGTGCCCACTTACGATCCGATCCTGGTCGGAACCGGCCTGCTGGATAAGTACCTTTTTCAGGGACTCAACGGGGGAGCGCGCATCCAGTTCCCGATGCATATCACGGGTTACTTCAGTCTGGGAAATAGCAGCGATTCGAGCGATCCGAAAGCTTCTTTGAATACCCTTTTCGGAGCCACGATGTCTAACATTTGGAGGACCGGACTGATGGCCGACGTGCGCTACTCGAAGTTCGATAGCGCCTTCGCATCCGGGTCCTACCGCTCTTACTCCCTGACGAGAGACCTTGGCGAGCGGCTCCGGGTCAATTTTCAGTTTGGGAACTACGACTACACCTCGTCGCTGGCGGCAACCAGCAACTCGCGTTTTGTAAACGCCATGTTCGATACCAATCTTGGGTCCCGGTACTTCATGCAAACCATGTTTACGACGCAACGGGGCGGCACGGAGAATTACAACCAATGGACGACAACCCTCGGCTACCGGTTCGACAACCGAGCTTCAGCGAAGAGGAGGGCACTAGTACATGCCAATCAATAACGGGTCGTTCCGCCTTATCTCAGTTTGTTTACTCGCATTGCCGGTGGCCATGGCCGCGGGCCAGTCAACGCCATCCTCGGGCCCCATCGATCTGGCCCAGCGACAGGTGACATCCTACCTTTCCAAACTTGCCGACCTGCACTGCACCGAGTCAGTTACCCAGGAGAAACTGGCCGGCAACGGCCACGTGGAAGCTTCAGAACGCGCCAAGTACGACTACCTCATCATGATGGACGGAAACGGGGACGATTTCCAACTGAATGAGTCGCGCATTGAGTCCTCTGCTTCTAAGCGCAAGCCGCTGCCGATGCTGGTTACCAACGGTGCGGCCACCGTGCTGCTTGTGTTTCATCCCTATTACCGCGACAGCTTCAACTTCACCATTGCTTCCGACGAAATGGTCGACGGCAAGGCGGCGACGCCCGTCCATTTTGCCCACATTGCAGGGCGCCGCACTCCGGCAGCACTCGCGCTACGAGGCCGTGAATACCCGCTCGAACTGGAGGGCACGGCATGGATCGACAGGCAATCTGGAGAAGTGGTGAAAGTGGACGCCAGCCTGCTTCATGACATGAGCGACGTGGGGCTTCGTTCCATGCACATCCTGGTTGACTACAAGCCGGCCCATCTCGGAAATAACGCAGCAAGCATGACCCTGCCTGCGATGGCGGTTGTCGACGTTACAACACCATTGCAGCACTGGCGTAACACGCACGTTTTTGGCGACTACAAGAGCTTCTCGACCGATGCCGAGCAGGATCCCAACGTGAAAGTGCATGCGCAAAACGTCCCCGCCGGCAATGACACTACCGCTGCCGTGGTTACCGCCGATCCGAAGGAGAAGCCATAACTATGTCATTGCTTCAAGGCCCAATGCCTGCCTCAGCTACATCGCGCAAGAGCCTGGCGGCGGTGCGCAAGGATAAGAAGAAGGAGTTAGGCCACCGCGTCCGGGTCATGATAGCCTCCGCGGCGTCTGTGTTGCTGCTGGGATCGATTGCCATCTACGGAGCGAACTATTACCTGCTCCCCCTTGACCAGCGCCCCTACTCGGATAAATACGAGTTGCTGAAGCCAAGCGGCACGATCGGGATCAACCTTGGGGTTTTTGGCACGGTGTTGTTTTTCATCATCTTTTTGTATGCCCTGCGCAAGGTGATCCCATGGCTTGGCCGCATGGGCACCGCCAAACACTGGATGGACTTCCATGTTATCGCTGGAGTGACGGCGCCCTTCATCATTGCGTTTCATGCTTCATTCAAGTTTCAAGGCATCGCCGGATTTGCATTCTGGATTATGGTGCTGGTGGCGCTCAGCGGCGTCATCGGCCGCTATCTGTATGCGCAGATTCCGCGCTCGCTCAGCGCGGCTGAACTGTCGCTCAACGATTTGCAACTCAGCGAAAGCGAACTTACCGAGGCCTTATATGGGCAATCCATCTATTCTACCGAGCAGTTGAACCGGGTTCTGCATGTACCGTCCCGAGAGCACATCCGGCAGATCGGGCCCTTGCTGGCAATCGGCGAGATGATCGCGCTCGATGTGCGCCTCCCGTTTCAAGTGGCAGGCCTGCGGCGCGCCACAGCCGGTTTTGGCGCCAGGCTTCGCACGGCAGGGGGATTGTTTTCAAGCGGGAATTCAGAGGTCGAAGAAGTTGTCCGCCTGGTGCGGCAGAAAGCTTCACTCTCAAAGCGGGTTGTGTTCCTCGATCAATCGCAAAAGGTCTTTCATCTCTGGCATGTGATCCATCGCCCTTTCAGTTACGCTTTTGCAGTTCTTGCCATATTTCACATCGCCGTGGCAATGGGTTTTGGGTTCGTCGGCCTGGTGCTCAAATAGATCATGGATACTCTTCTGACATGGCTGATTGCCGGTGCGGTCCTGGGATTTTTCTTTGTGCGTTACTGGATCGCTCATAAAAAGAGCGAGGCCCAGGCCCGCGCAAGTGCGGATCGCGGGGCGCTGTTCTCAGACGGCCCCAAGGCTCAGCATCCGCTGATTTCCGCGGACTACTGCATTGGCTGCGGAGCCTGTGTCACGGTTTGCCCTGAAGGGGACGTGCTGGCCCTGGTGGGCGGCAAAGCCACCATCATCAATGGGCATAAATGCATTGGCCACGGACTTTGCGCCGAAGAGTGCCCGGTGGGCGCAATCACCATGGTGATGGCCAAGGCCAGCTCTGGCGCAGACAGCCCGGTGATCAGCGATGAGCAGGAAACAAGCGTCGAGAATCTTTTTATTGCCGGCGAACTTGGCGGGCTGGCTCTCATCAAGAATGCGGTGAACCAGGGGCGAGATTGCATGGACGTGATCGCCCAGCGCACCGGCGACCTGTCCGCATCGAGGGCCGGGGAAAATGTGTTTGATGTGGTGATCGTTGGCGCAGGGCCGGCCGGCATAAGCGCCTCGCTGCGCGCCGCCGAGCATGGGCTCAGAGCCCTCACCCTGGAGCGGGAATCGGTGGGCGGTACGGTTTTCAAATACCCGCGCGAGAAGCTTGTCATGACCAGCCCGGTGGAGTTTCCACTGCATGGAAAGTTTCATAAGACGGCGCTCTCAAAGGAGGAGTTGCTCGCCTTCTGGGAGAAGGTAATGCAGCGAACCGACCTCAACATCCACACTGGCGAGAGCGTCGCGTCTGTCAGCAAGGAAGCAGATGGCCTGTTTCATATTCGAACATCGGCCGCTGAGTACAATTCCCGTTGCGTGGTGCTGGCGCTGGGACGCGCGGGCACTCCGCGCAAACTCGGCGTCAAAGGCGAAGAACTGCCGCACGTGCTCTACCGGCTCATCGAAGCGGACCATTACACTCACAGGAACATTCTCATTGTGGGCGGTGGAGACAGCGCGGTCGAAGCCGCCATGGGCCTGGCGCACCAGGCGGGCAACAAGGTCACGCTCTCTTACCGTAAACCAGAGTTCAGCCGCCTCAAGGATCGCAACGCAAAGCGCATTGAAGAACACATGCATTCAGGGAAACTCGAAGTGCTCTTCAACTCCATGCCGACGGAGTTCCGCGCTGGCAGCGTATCCATTGAGGTGAACGGAGAAATTCGCGAGTTGCCCAACGATTGCGTATGGATATTTGCCGGAGGAACTCCGCCTTCCGACTTCCTCAAGGCCGCGGGCATCGCATTTGGCGCCGTCAGCACTGAAGAACATCGCGAATTGCAGGAAGTCCGATGATCCGGGCGCTCCTTCCACACTGCTCTTGCGGCACCTGTCACGGGGGAATATTGTTTCTGGACAAAGAACGTCCAGTTGATATCTGATAATTAAAGAGCAACAGCTCGATCATGCCAGACAAGCGCGCTGCTTGTTCGGTTGGCAGACGTCTTGCTTCGCGCATGGCAGGAGTCCGGATGCGGCGCCCTCTTGGCGTTCTACTAATTCTGCTTTTCTGGCTTGGGCCGCTGATTTCGCTGCTCCCGGCCAACGCAGAAACGCGCCTGCCCGCATGCTGCCGCCGCCACGGCGCGCACCACTGTGCGATGGATTCAGTCTCGGGGCAGCCAGAATCCATTTCAACCCCAGTCTTTAAAGCTCCAGCCCATTGCCCTGGATATCCCTCGGACGTGCCGGCATCAGTTGGCCAACTCCATGCCCTTGCCGTCTTATCCGCATGGCTGCATGATCCGGTTGTAGCTGCTCTCCTCTTCTTCACAAATCACGTTGCTGCTGGGACACCACTCCTGAGTGCCCACGCGAATCGCGGACCTCCCATTTTCCAGGTTGGTTGAGATTCCTGTTGAAAGCCTGGCCGCTTCCCTGAATTGCAGGCCAATGGCTTTCTGCTCGGCGAGCTGACCACAAGGTTCTTCCGGTTACAGGAAGAACCGCATTGTTCAATTGTGGCTGGCCCTCAACAAGTCCCCTCAGCGCACATCACTGCACACGCCGAGCCCTATGGGTTCGCATCGCTGTATGTGGTGCTGCGTGATCTCTCCCGGAGGTTAGTCCCTTGCGTATCTTGTCTCGCTTTGTCGTCGCTCTTCTGCTCGCCGGCTCTTTGCCGGCCCTGGCCACTGTTTTGGCCACTGTTCATGGAGTGGTTCACGATTCGCAACACCGGCCCATTGCCGGGGTGGAGGTCAAGCTCGAAGCTTCGGATTCGGAGTTCAGCCTGCAGACGGTGACGGGCCCAGACGGTCAATTTGCGCTTCCCCCTGCTCCCATCGGCGTCTACCGAATCAAATTTGACTCTCCTGGTTTCAGCACCGTGACCCAGACGCTCACGATCGCTTCTGGCACCGATCCGATTCTGCATGTCATGCTGCCCGTGACTTCTGCGTCGCAGACCGTGGTCGTCGAGGGCTCGACGGCGCAGTCCGACTCAGTAACGCCGACCACTCTTGTAAGCCGGGAGATGATCGAACAGACGCCCGGCGCGAGCCGCGCCACCTCGTTTGCGGCCATCATCGATTACGTGCCCGGCGCCTACATGTGCCACGACATGCTGCACATGCGCGGCGGCCACCAGACCAGTTGGCTTATCGACGGCATCAACATTCCGAATACCAATATTGCCGCGAACGTGGGTCCGCAGATCTCGCCCGGCGACATGGATCAGATAGAGGTTCAGCGCGGCAGCTACTCGGCCGACCTCGGTGACCGCACCTACGGGGTATTTAACGTCGCGCCACGTAATGGATTTGAGCGCGACCGCCAGGCCGAGTTGATCGTTACCAGCGGCAACTTCTTCACGGGCGAAACCAGCCTATCGGCCGGGGACCATTCGCTCAGGAGCGCATGGTACGCAAGCGTGGCGGCGGCGCGCTCCGACTACGGCCTCGAAACTCCCACGTCCACAGTGGCCCATGACGCATCGAATTCTCAAAGCGCATTTGCTTCATTGCTTGTCAATCCGAATCCCGCTAACCAACTGCGCTTCAACGGCCAGCTCCGCCAGGATTTCTTCCAGGTTCCGAACGACCCCGACCAAAACAGCTGGCTCAACCAGATCTACAATTCCAGCGGATTCCGCGACGGCCAAACGGAGCGTGACGCCTTCGTCATTGCTGATTGGGTGCATACCTTGTCGCCCAAGGCAATGTTTGAGACAGCACCGTTTTACCACTGGAATGTAGCCAATTACGACGCGAAATCGTCGGATACGCCCACAGCCACCACCTGGCACAGCACCGCAAACTACGCCGGGTTTCAGGCCAATCTGCGCGGGGAGATCAAGCGGAACAGCCTTGCGGCCAGTTTCTACTCCTTCTACGAACATGCATCGTCGCTGTTCGGCGTGGACTTTAACGATGGGTCTGGGGATGCGCCGATCCGGGAAACGAACAACCTCGCCGGCGGCATTGTCGAAGGCTCTTTGTCTGACAGTCTGCGGGTTACGGATTGGCTGACCTTGCTGGCAGGCGTGCGCATATCTTCGTTTCATGGCGGGGTGAGTGAGACCTATGCCGATCCGCGCCTGGGAGCGACTATCACCGTTCCCCGTCTGCGTTGGGTTTTGCGCGGATTCTATGGCCGCTATTACCAGGCGCCTCCGCTGGTGAGCATTGTGGGCCCGCTGCTCGCGTATGCCAACGCGAGCAATACCGGCTTCACGGCACTTAATGGCGAACGCGACGAGGAGCACGAGTTCAGCGTACAGATTCCCTGGCGAGGCTGGGCGCTGGAAGTAGACAACTTCAAGACGCGGGTCAACAACTTTCTCGATCACTCCAACATCGGCGAGTCGAATGTGTTCATCCCGATAACGGTGGATGGAGCACTGGTGCGCGCCTGGGAGACCACACTGCGCAGCCCCCTGTTGTGGAGGCGCGGCCAGTTCCACCTTGCCTACTCAAACCAGATTGCAGAACAGCGCGGGGCTATTAACGGTGGGCTCATCTGCACCGCGAACTGCGATTCCAGCTTTGACTACACGCCGGTCGATCACGACCAGCGGCATACCCTCAACACCGGTTTTACGGCCACTCTGCCCAGGCACAGCTGGTTCTCATCGAACGTTTACTACGGCTCGGGCTTTTCGAACGGCACTGCAGGACTGACTGACGCCATGGGCAATCTGCTCAGCCCTTACCAGGGAATCTATCTGCCGGCGCACACAACGTTCGATGTGGCTGCGGGAACCTCGCTCGGCGAAAATTGGAAACTCGCAGTCAACGTGGTTAACGCCACCAATCATCGCGTACTGACCGACAGCTCGCTGACCATCGGAGGCTTTCACTACAACGATCCGCGGCAGATTTCGGCTGAACTGCGCTACAGGTTTCACTTCTGATGGATTGGAAAATCCGCAGGGCGGTCTCTTTGCGGGGATTGGAATCCCTCTATGTGCGTAGGGAGTAGGGAAGGGATTTTAAAGCTCTGCGGGTCCGAGCAAACATTCTCATTGGCAGAGCAGATTGTTTGGCGCAAAAAAAGCGAAGGCTGCCATGGAGCTGATTAGCCTACCTGACAGCCTGCACCATCTACGCTATGGTCTAGTACTCTTCGGCCCCCACTTCAACCAGCCTCTGTTGGTCTCGCACCAGAACTGCCTCTCTGCGGGGCAGCACAAAGCCCTGTTCGCCCCATTTAGAGAGGATGCGGCTAATGGTAAAGAGGGTGGTGCCCGTCATCTGGGCCAATTCCTCCCGGGAGAGTGAAACTTCCACTCCACCGTGAGATTCCTTGCCCACCTGCTTGACCAGTCTCAGCAAAGCCAAAGCCAATCGCTTGGCGACTTTTTCTGTCGCAATCTCGCGGAATCGTTCTTCCAGCTCGTTAAGACGACCGGAAAGAATTTGGTTAATGTTGTTTCGGATTTGCGGATACTGAACCAGCAGTTGCTGGAGTCTGGAATACTCCCACGTCAACGCCCTGCAATGCTCCATGGCGCGCGCTGAACAAGTGTGGCTGAGGGCAGATGTGTTGGTTGGGACACCGACGGCATCTCCCGATCCGTTCATCCAAAGAATGACTTCATTTCCGTTCGGGCTGAGCTGAGTAAGTTTCACTCTTCCCGACTGGATTAGCACGAGGTTGCGGACCGGTTGCCCCTGCATGAATAAGAGCTCGTCGCGCGCAAAGGTTCTGGCCTTGGCACACGAGGCAATCTCTAAACAATCTTGCCGGGAAAGTCCGGTGAAAAGAGCCGAAGCGCACATCAATACGACGCGCTCAGCTATGTTGGTCTCTGTGGTAGATGCCCCTGCAAGGGCATGACGTACTGGGGACACTCTTGCTGTCGCCATGGACCTCCCCCAATGACAACCGTTCCTGCAACGCCAAATTTTCTGCGCCTGGTCTCTAATCGAGCTGCGCCGGCATCCGAAAATCTCAAGAGCGGTGGGAAATTCCCTCCCTTGAGCCGAACTAAAGCAATACGATGCGCCCTGGGCTTCTTTGAGTTGCATCAAACAGCTCACTTGGGTTGCCTGAAAACGGAAATTTTTTGGACATCATTCCCAAAAAAGCAGTTTCAGCGATTAGGGAAGGGAATCATTTCAACCAGAGCCTGGCAGGTGAAGCAGGCGCGGCTATCTCCCTGTGCCGGGTGCGGCATGACTTTCTACCCGAACTGCTGGCGGCAGGCCCGATATGAGGCATGCCGCAAGCAGTATGTTTGAGAGGGTTTAGCTTGCGTAACACTGCCGGGTGACTACTAGGCCCGGAGCGCGCCCAGCAAGTTGCGGCCTGTATTGGCTACCGGCTTCTGCGAAAAAAACAGAACGCAGCCCGATAGGTTCTGGTCCTGGTTGATGAACGGCTGAGCTTCAATCTTCAGCGTCTGAATCTCTTCCGAACTCAAATTGGCGTTCTTTTGCGCCGCCTCAATCTTGTCGCGCAGTCCGCGTGGGATGCGAACCGTTCGCAGCAACGTGGAGTATTTCCAGGAACTGTTGGTCACCAGCGTCTCGTATTCCACCAATGCTTCCCCGTTGATTGAAGTGATGTTGAAATGCGCCGGGGCCACCTGATCGCTGAAGAAGAAGTCCTGCTGCCGCGACAGAAGGGCGGGATTCGTGTCGGTGGCCGCAACCATCGCAATCCACTTCTGCATGTTTTGCGCGGTCGCCGGGTCAATGTCTTCATTGATTCCGCGCTTGATGCCAATCTGCATGCCAGCCATCTTCTTGCCGATTTCCCGGGTGACCGAATTGATTAACTGGGCAGACCAGTCTCCTTCAAACCAGAGGAGCACCTGACGCGAATTGCCGATGATGTCCGAACCGTCCTGCAATGGATGCGAGGTGAGTTCGCTGACAATCTTGCCTACGCTCAGCGGCATCTTCTTGCTCTTCGAATTTGCTGGGGTCTGGTCGAAGACGTACCCGATGTAAAGGTACTTGTACATGATCGCCAGCATGTCGTTCAGATCCAGATTTACCACGCTGCCGGTTTTTTGGAAGATGTGCTTGAGAACCATCAGGATCGGGCCCAGTGAGTTGCCGTTGATCCGGTCGAAGACTTGCCTCATGGTTCCGGATTGATCGTCCCGCTCGTTGTAGGTGACGATGGTCCACGCTCCGGCTTCAGTGAGCTTATCCAGGACCTTATATGCGCTCTGCAAACGCAGATGGCCTTCGTCTGGGGAGGGAATTGCCACCAACGCCAGGATCGGAACATCGTGGGCTTTGAATATCTTCGCAATTGCCGGCATGGCGCCCGTACTTCCGCCGCCAAGGCAGCCGACAAGAAACAGCACGCCCCTGGTCGCCGCCAGTCTCTGCGCAATTGCGTCAAAAACTTCTTTTTTGGCTTCCGCGGCCGCGTAGCCCTTGCCGATATCGCCCCCGGTTCCGAAGGCCTCGTGCTCTTCGTCAACCAGCGGGATGCACTGAACCCCCACGTCGTCCCCTTCGGCAAGATCGAGTTTTCTCGCATCCGTATCGACGGCGATCAATTCCAGATAGTCATGGTATTTTGCCAAACCTTCCTGCTTGGCAAACCAATTCAAGACGTTTCTGCCTCCATTCCCGACTGCAATGCAGGCCGCATTGACCTTTGCTTTCATGGGGAAGACCTTGCCTTTCAGGTTGTGACTCAATGGCGGTTGTGGTTGCGGGCGAAATTTCGAAAATCGCCCGCACCCGCATGTTGTGCGACACTCAGGACGCAAAAAGGGGCGGCGTCCTCAACTTGCTGTCGATAAATCTCCATCCAGCGAATCACTGCAAGAGCAACATTGAGACGGTACTCTAGTACTCCTCGGACCCCACCTCTCCAAGCCGCTGCGCATCTTTTACCAGAACCGCTTCTCTGCGAGGCAGTACAAAGCCCTGCTCACCCCACTTAGAAAGGATGCGGCTAATGGTAAACAAGGTTGTTCCTGTCATTTGCGCCAGTTCTTCGCGGGAAAGGGAAATCTCCACTCCCCCCGGGGACTGCTTGCCAACTTGCTTGAGCAGCCTCAACAGGGCCAGGGCCAATCGCTTCGCAACCTTTTCGGTTGCCACTTCGCGAAAGCGCTCTTCCAGTTCGTTCAGCCGGCTTGAGAGTATCTGGTTGATATTGTTGCGGATTTGCGGATACTCAACCAGGAGATTTTGGAGCCTCGCGTATTCCCAAGTCAAGGCGCGACACTGTTCCATTGCGCGGGCTGAACAAGTATGGCTGCATGCTGTTGTGTCGGCCGGTGTTCCGACCGCATCGCCAGACCCATTCATCCAGAGAATGACTTCATTGCCGTTGGGGCTCAGCTGGGTGAGCTTTACCCTGCCTGTCTGAAGGAGTACGAGATTGCGAACCGGCTGGCCCTGCATGAACAAGAGTTCGTCGCGGGCAAAGGTCCTTGCCTTTGCGCACGAAGCGATCTCAACGCATTCCTGCTGAGACAGTCCGGTGAAAAGCGCTGAAGCGCACATCAGTACCACGCGCTCGGCGATGTGGGATTCTGTGGTAGATGCCCCTGCAAGGGCATGACGTACGGGCTGTAAACGTGCTGTCGTCATGAACCTCCCCCATGACAACCGGTTTTGCTGCACTAACCGCGCCGTGAACGCTCTCCTCCCAAAGGCGCGCTTGCGTTCAGTTGGCTCCTGCTAAGGCGGGAAATGTCCTCCATCGGACCCATCTGAAGTACCTGCGAAGCTCGTTGCGTTTCTATTGTTGTTACAAGAAAAACCTCGGCAAAGCTGGACGCCGACTGAAATGCAATCCCCGCAGAAAATGCCGACGATCCAGAAAACTCGCGATCACCCTCAGCAGTTGGAATGGCGTGATCGGATTTCAGGTTTGCTCGCCCTGTCGGACGATCAACAAATACACATGCGATGTTTCACCGCTCCCTTTTCCTGCAATTCAGGCAGGCCTGCTGGTTCTAGTTCAGAAACCGGCTCGCAGAGAACTCTCCAGAATTCGCCCGGAGCGATATTGGGTCAACCTTACAGCGGGAGGGAAATCTCTGTTTGCTGATGCGCAAAGAGCGCAACATCAAGGGCCAAAAAATCTATCTTCTTCGATATTGTGAAAAATTGCTTTGATGAATTCGACTGGTTGGCGCCCTGCTCCCATCCCCGAGCGGCTAGGAAGGAATCGAGCACTTGTTTTTGATCAATTGCTCGACGGCTTGCTCATCAGCAAAGACTCCGACTTACAGAGAAGTGATGATTCCCTTGCATTTGGTCGCCCTTATTATTGCGGAATTGCGCCGGAGGGTATTCGCCGTTCGAGCGATAATGCGATGGAGGCATAGAGGAGGATGGCACGGGAAGAAGGGAACGTGCGGAATCAGGCAGGCCCACTTGACCCAGCGCAAGTAATCATCCACACCAAGACTGCTACCGTACCTCTGACGGGTATTGCGCAAGCTGCACCCGGCAGGAGAAACCCCGCAGACTTCGCAATCCAAGCCAGCGGCACAACTTGCGGCAAATCCCCATACGCGAATGCTGGCTGCCAATGCAAGGTGCACGGTTTCAGTACTGTAACGCACGCGTAAAGAACGAAGAACGGAGGATGCACCCGTGATCCTTAGCAAGTCAGCACTACGTTTCACCGTTATCGTAACCAGCGCTTTATTCCTCAGCGGAGTAATTGCCATAGCCGGGTTTCCCCAGACTTCGGCCAGCAACCCACAAGCCCCGACTAACACTTCTCCCAAGCCGGTGCGCCACTCAGTCTCTCCCTACCACCTCACTTCTCTTACTACCCACGCCGCAAATCGATACGAGTCCATCTGGGGCGTCGATGCGCTTGAGGTCAAATCCGTTGAGTCCGGTCAATTGATCCGGTTTGGCTACCGCATCCTGGACCCTGTGAAGGCGGCTCAACTGAACGACAAGAAAGTGCCCCCGGCTCTGATTGACGAGCGGGCGGGAGTGAGCCTTGAGGTGCCGACCATGGAGAACGCCGGCCAGTTGCGCCAGAGCAGCACCCCCGAAGCAGGCAGATCGTATTGGATGGTGTTCTCTAACAGGGGCAAGTTAGTGAAGCCCGGCGACAGGGTGAAAGTCGTCATCGGGAAATTTCACGCGGATGGGCTATTTGTCCTCTAGCCAAAGAAGCTCGAGTCGGGCGTGGCTCCCGTGCAGGTTGCCTCACCCTTCCCGTACAGCGGCCACATTTGACATGTACAACAGCAGGAAATCGCAAGTTCAAGGAGAGAACGATGTTTTCTAAGACGCTGGCTTTATTCACGGTTCTTGTTGTCGCAAGTTCTGTTGCCTTGGCAACAGACGCTCCCCAACCTCAGGCCAAACTTTCTGCCGCGGAGATCGCTGACAGAAATGTCGCCGCCCGGGGGGGACTCCAGGCCTGGCGCGCGGTGCACACCATGGTCATGAACGGCAATATGGAGGCCGGTGGAAACAACGGTCCGGTCATTCCCACCCAGGTACGCCGAGGGACCAAGGCCACTATGCCTCCGCCGCGGCCGGCAGAGCAAACCAAATTGCCCTTCACCATGGAACTCAAGCGCCCCATGAAGCAGAGAATCGAGATCCAATTCAACGGGCAAACCGCGGTCCAGGTCTTCGATGGGACGAATGGCTATAAGCTGCGGCCTTTCCTGAATCGCAAGGATGTCGAGCCCTACACTCCGGAAGAGATGAAGGCCGTCCCACTTCAGTCGGAACTTGACGGCCCGCTCATGGACTACGCGGCCAAGGGCACAAAGATTGAGTTCGATGGCGTTGAGAAAGTCGATGATCGCGATGCCTACAAGCTCAGGCTCACGCTGAAGAACTCGCAGGTGGTTGATCTTTGGATCGACGCGCAGTCGTTCCTTGAAGTCAAAACCACGGGCGCTCCCAGACGGCTTGATGGCAAGTACCATCCTGTGGAGATTTACTACCGGGATTTCCGTTCCCTGGGTGCTCTCAAGGTTCCTTACCTGCTTGAGACGAAGGTTTTGAACACTCCCGGCTCAAAGACCACGGGCACGGTGATCGAGAAGATCGTCCTCGAAAAGGTCGAAGTGAATCCGCCGCTCAATGACTCTTTGTTTACCAAGGGTCAACTTGAAGCTGCCGCGGCTGGTGTCAAAACCGTAACTCCTGCAAGTTACTCGCATCCGTAGGGAGGTGCCTGGTGGTGCGAAAGACTCTCTATCTTCTTCCTCTCGTCGCGGTGATGGCCGCAGGACTAACCCTGGGCCATCTCCGCCACAAAGAAAATCCGGCGGTCGCCGCGAACCGGATTCTGTACTACCAGGATCCGATGCATCCGGCCTATCACTCTGACAAGCCCGGTACGGCGCCGGATTGCGGCATGGACCTTGTTCCGGTTTATGCCCAGGACGCCGCAAAATCCCTGCCAACCGATGGCGCTGGAATGCCCGGCGAAGTGCAGATTGATGCAGCGGCTCAGCAACTTTACGGCATAAAGCTGGCCAAGGTTGAGAAGGATACGGGGCAGGGAACCATCAGGGTCTTCGGCAGAGTTGTACCCGACGAAACCCGGGTGTTCCAGATCGACTTCGGAACCGATGGTTTCGTCAAGGACACCCAGAACGATGCCGTGGGCAACCATGTCACAAAGGACCAGCGCCTGGCAACCGTCTATTCTCCGGAGTTCCTTTCCGTGGCCGGCGGCTTTCTGGCCGCCAACGAGCATGGGCCGGGGGCGACAACAACACCGCGGGATAACGCGGCGGCATCGGCAACCCAGGGCGCGGCCAGTGTTCAGGCCCGGGCAGACAGGCTTCGCAATCTGGGCATGAGCGATATGCAGATCGCCGAGATTACTCGCAATCGCGCCATTCCGGAGGATGTGTATGTCGTTTCTCCGACGGATGGATTCATCCTTTCAAGGAACATTTCCGCCGGCATGAGATTCGAAAGGCAAACGCCTCTTTACAGCATCGCCGACCTCAGCCATGTGTGGATTCAGGCAGAGGTGTTTGGTAAGGATGTGCAGGCCTTCCGGCCTGGCGCTTCGGCGCGCATCACTTTGCCGGACGCGGACATGAGCATGAAAGCGGTGGTGAGCAACGTGCTGCCCGAGGTAGATGCTGCAACACGCACTTTGCGGCCGCGCCTTGAGGCTGAAAACCCTGGGTTCAAGCTGCGTCCGAACATGTTTGTCAATGTTGAAATGCCCGTGTCGCTTCCGCCGGGGCTCACCGTTCCGGCCGACGCGATTCTCGATTCCGGAATGTCGAAGCGCGTATTCGTCCAGACCTCACCGGGCCATTTCGAATCGCGCGAAGTTCAAACCGGGTGGAGGATTGATGAGCGGGTGCAGATACTGAAAGGCCTGCGGGAAGGCGACACAGTTGTCTCATCCGGCACTTTTTTGGTGGACTCCGAGAGCCGGCTGCAAGTGGCCTCCAAATCGGGCAGCCCTGCGGACGCCATGCCTCACGCCGCTTCACCAAGGGATAGCCGCGCCAACTGACGGTCTGAAACAAAAGGCTGGATGCCGGTACGGCACGACCGAGTCGCAGGAGTCGAGTCTGTTGAGCGTCTCAACATGGACAGCAGCAATGCTCGTGTCGCCAGTGGCAGGCGCGTTAGCCGAGCGAAGGGGAGGCTTCAACAGTGATCGATCGGATTATAGACTGGTCAATTCGTCATAAGTTCGCGGTTATTCTGGTGGTCGTGCTGGCTAGCGCCTTCGGCTGGTGGTCGATTGCGCACACCCGCCTTGACGCGATTCCCGAGCTTGGCGATACCCAGGTCATTATCCTTTCTCGCTGGGACCGCAGTCCCGGGCTGGTCGAGACCCAGGTCACTTATCCGATTGTGACGGCCATGCTGGGCGCCCCGCACGTCAAGGCAGTGCGCGGAGTTTCTGACTTTGGCTACTCCTATGTTTATGTAATCTTCGACGACAACACCGACCTCTATTGGGCGCGCTCGCGCACGCTTGAGTATCTTTCCGGCGTGCTGGGCAAGCTGCCTGAAGGCGCGCACACTGAGCTGGGGCCGGATGCAACCAGTCTTGGTTGGATCTTTCAGTATGCGTTGGTCGATAGCACCGGACAGCACAGCCTCTCCGATCTCAGGGCTTACGAAGATTGGAATTTGCGGTATCGGCTCAGGTCGGTTCCCGGGGTTGCGGATGTGGCGCCTATTGGCGGATTCTCTCGCCAGTATCAGGTAAATCTAGATCCCAACAAACTGAAGGGGTACGGGCTCAAAATTGCGCAGGTTGTCGAAGCAGTGCGCGGGGGCAACAGCGAGACCAGCGGCCGCCTGCTTGACTTCGGCGGAACCGAGTACATGGTGCGCGGCAGAGGATACGCGACCTCCATCGAGGATTTTGAGAACATCGTTGTCGCCACCCCGCAGGATGGCGCGCCCATTGTCGTCAGGGACCTTGGCGAAGTTGTTGTAGGACCCGACCTGCGCCGCGGAATCGCAGACCTCAATGGCTCCGGAGAAGTTGTCTCCGGCATCGTGATCATGCGCAGCGGAGAAAATGCGCTGCAGGTCATTGACCGGGTGAAGGCGCGCTTGAAAGATATCGAGCAGAACCTCCCGCCCGGAGTGAAGATCGTTCCCATTTACGACCGCTCGCAGCTGATCCATCGCACCATTGACAGCACCCAGGAGACGATTCTTGAAGTAGTGGTTACGGTGGTACTGATTATCATCGTATTCCTGTGGCATTTTCCCAGTGCCGCTATTCCGCTCGTCACAATGCCGGCGGCGGTGCTCATTTCATTTATCCCGCTGCGGCTCATGGGTATCAGCGTCAACGTCATGTCTTTGGCGGGCGTGGCCATCGCATTCGGTGAACTGATCGACGCTTCCATCGTAGTTGTTGAACAGACGCACAAGAAGCTCGAGCGCTGGCAGAAGGATGGAAGCCAGGGGCAGCATCGCGATGTCGTCCTTGCCGCCGTCAAGGAGGTTGCTGGCCCCACCTTCTTTGCCTTGCTGGTGATTGCAATCTCGTTCCTTCCTGTGCTGACCCTTGAGGGGCAGGAAGGCCGCATGTTCCGCCCGTTGGCTTACACCAAGACTCTGGCGATGGTGGTAGCAGCAGTGCTGGCTATTACTCTTGACCCGGCGCTTCGCCTGCTGCTTACCCGGGTCAAGCGATTCGACTTCCAGCCTGCTTGGTTGTGCCGCATCACCAATTCTCTTCTCATAGGACAAATCAGTCCCGAAGAGAGGAACCCGATAAGCGGCTTCCTCATGCGAATCTACGAGCCAGCTGTTTCGTGGACTCTTCGCCACAAACGAATTGTCTTTACTGCAGCCGCGCTTCTGATTGTTGTGACGATTCCGGTCTTCATTTCACTTGGTTCGGAATTCATGCCCCCGATGGATGAAGGGGCAATCCTGTACATGCCGACGTCCATGCCCGGGATATCCATTGCCCAGGCGCACCGCGTGTTGCAGGCAACCGACTTGATCGTCAAGCAATTCCCTGAAGTTGACCAGGTGCTGGGCAAGGCGGGCCGCGCGGAGTCGGCCACCGACCCTGCGCCCCTGTCGATGCTTGAAACCGTCATAACGCTGAAGCCTCGGGACCAATGGCGATCTGTTGAAACCTGGTACTCATCCTGGGCCCCGCACTGGGCGCGGCAGATTCTTCGCCATATCACTCCCGACACCATTTCGTCTGAGGAGCTCATCGCGCAGATGGATGCGGCCATCAAGGTTCCCGGCGTCAGCAACGCGTGGACAATGCCCATCAGGGGCCGCATCGACATGCTGACCAGCGGCATCAGGACCCCCGTTGGACTAAAGGTATCGGGCGACGATCCGGCAAAAATCGAAGAGATAGGGAAACAGATTCAATCTCTTTTGCCATCGGTGCGCGGCACGCGCGGCGTTTTTGCCGAGCGGACTAATGAAGGCTACTATCTCGACGTAGCCTGGCGCCGTGAAGAACTTGCTCGCTATGGCGTCAGTATGGAAAAGGCCCAGGAAGTGCTCGACAGCGCAATCGGCGGCGACAACGTCACCACTGTCTACGATGGGTCGGCGCGGTATCCGGTCAACGTACGTTACATGCGCGACTTCCGCAGCACTCCGGATGAGATGGGCCACATCCTGGTCCCCGCCCGCGGTGACAGCCAAGTGCCGATCAGCGAACTGGCCACCATTAATGCGATAGGCGGGCCGGCGATGATCCGCGACGAAGACGGTATGCTTACGGGCTATGTGTTTGTTGACCTGGCCAATCGCGACGTGGGCAGCTATGTGGCTGAAGCCGGCCGGCTGTTGCACGATAAAGTGAGTCTGCCGCCAGGCTATGCGGTCTCCTGGGGTGGGCAGAGCGAGGCAATCGAAAGGGCCAATCGACGCCTTCAGGTTGTTGTGCCGGCCACCATCGCCCTGGTCATGTTCCTGCTGTATATCAACACGCGCTCTTTCACCAAGACGATGATCGTTCTACTGGCGGTTCCGTTCTCGGCAATTGGCGCCGTCTGGTCGCTCTACTTTCTGCACTACAACATGAGCGTTGCCGTCTGGGTTGGACTTATCGCTCTGCTGAGTATTGATGCCGAGACCGGCGTGTTCATGCTTCTATACCTTGACCTTTCGTACGAGGAAGCCAAAGAGAAGGGCCGCCTCAGAGACGTGGACGACCTGCGCCAGGCAATTGTTTACGGCGCGGCTAAAAGGTTGCGCCCAAAATTCATGACCTTTGCAACAACGTGCATCGGCTTGCTTCCGGTGATGTGGTCCATCGGCACCGGCTCCGACGTAATGAAGCGCATTGCCGCGCCGATGGTCGGCGGCATCTTCACATCCTTCATTTTGGAGTTGCTTGTCTATCCGGCAATCTATGAACTATGGAGAAGCAACGGGATTCAGAACCCCGACACTTTGGCAAAGATGCGCCCCGGCACCGATTCCGATTACCTGATTGAGTTGAACCTTCCAATAGCCGGCGACTGATAAGCAAGCGCAAATGCGCACAACCAGGCTTCAAGCACGATGCAGAAGAAGAGGTGAACAATGGCGAACAACAACGCGGTGCGGCTGCTGCATACGGGCCTGTTGGCGGCGCTCACGGCTTCCTATTGCGTCTGCCAGCAGCCGGCAGTTTCTGCGCCGGGCGGGGCCGGAGCGGAACTGCCCAAAGTCATGGCCCAGGCACCGCCCAATCCGCCCAAAGTCACATGCAAAGGCGACCAACTCACGGTCGCCGCGGATAACTCCACTTTGAGCAGCGTTCTTACTGCAATCCGTGCCTGCACCGGCGTGCAGATCGATATTCCGGAAGGGGCTGGCGCAAGCCGCTCGTTCGATGTGTTGGGACCGGGACCGGCGCGCCAGGTGCTTACCGCGCTTTTGAATGGCACCGACTTCAACTATGTGATCGAGTCCTCCGTCGCGGATCCGGAAAAGGTTGCGGCTGTGCTCCTTATCCCGCGCACTTCGGACAAGGACAAGGCAGGGGCTACTCTTGCCGACAAGAGCGCTATGATCACACCTGCGCGTCGCGCCTGGGCACTGACGCAGAAGAACGGCAGGGCGGTTTATAACGGCAACAACGGCAGCGACGATGCTTCATCGGCTGACGGCACGTCGGATACGCCGGCTCAGGAAGAGACACCGGCGGCCCCAATTGACAGTCCGGCGGCGAATGCAACTCCCGCCGCGGCTTCCGTTCAGAACTCGCCGGCCGGGGATGCGGCCCAATCGCCAGCCCAGACTGCTTCAGAAGCGCCTGCGAGCGCCTCTCAAAACCAATCCCCGGACAAAGTCACCGAAGAGAAAATCACCAGCATGCAGCAGCTGTTTGAGCAGCGGCGGCAGATGATTGAGAGTCAGACAGCGCCCGCAAAGCCGCAACCGTAGCATCGCCAGGTCGGCGCAACTCTCAGACTCGCGGCTCCGGCCGCGGGTCTTCGTCATTGGGAGAAGGAATCCAAAGCTGGCCCAATGCCTTTCAGGCGGTCGTGTCACTGGCTTTGCTCTAATTCGGGCAGGCTTAATCGGAAGGCTTCACGGCATGGGCACGCTGGGTCCGCCTTACCGTGCTATTCGGCTGGTTTCGAATTCATGATGGAGTGGGTTGCTATTTGTGTCCGGTGTACGCAAGGCGAGCTTTAAGCGGTGCGAACCCAAGTCACAGGGTACAGATGGGTTGCAGAAGATAAGGGAATCGGGGCTAAAGCGGAAAAGGCGCCGGAGTCCTCAATACCTTTTGAGATGGGGAAATGAGTTGGTAAGGATCACGCAGCAGGACCTCTGGATGCCGTTGTTCTGGCTCTCCTGCGGATCAATGCCGGGGAGGAAGCCTTGAGTGGATAACCTGCAAGAGCGTGCTGCGGGAGTTGTCTCTACAGTACCTGAGCCGCTGGAAACTGAGTTGATTTTCTTTTCCACGCTATCGCTTCCCATGCCCTTTGCGCGCATCAGTTGCCGGGATTTGCAAGTGCCTCAAACGCAGGCTTGGTCGGGGACTCGTAGACGGCGACGGAAACGGGGGGCATCGTCAATGCCTGCTTGACCTGCGACCTGGTTCCGGATGTTGGCTGCACGGCGGCGGCCCCAAGAGATTTGAGCGGGGCTGCGGCGGGCGAAAGGAAGGGGGAACCCGTCAGCGACTGAACCGAGTCATTAATCTGCGGCGGTGCCATCACCTGCTCCACTCCTGAACTGCCGGAGGCCATCGCCGGTTGGGCAGCTGCGATGATCGGCGGGCGCGGCGTTATTGGCGGAGTGGGATGAGAACTGGCGCTGGGAGCCGGCCATGGCAAACACGCTGCGGCAACAGCGGAATTGAGGGCCGCGGTGGCCGTCGACAAGAACGGGGAACTCCCCAGGGATTTGATTGCCGGCGAAAACGCCTGTGGCGTGGTTACCGACTTGACAGATGATTTGGTGACCGGGGCAGCAGGCGTGACGCCGGGCTTCTCTGCGGAGGGTTGCGCAGGGGCGTTTGGCGCCGTCGGCGCTGGTTCGGCCTTCAACTCTGCTTTGCGGTAGGTGATTGAACTTGCCGAGCCGAGATCGACCATTTTCAGGTTTTCGTCGGTTACCTCAGTCGAGCGAAGAATGTGAGGGATGATCGCGAAGACAATCTCGGACTGTGCGCGGTTCCTGGCTTCCTGGCCGAACAGATACTTCAAGATGGGGATCTTCATCAGCAACGGATAACCGCTCAACGACTTGCTCTCAGTATCTTCGAGGATTCCGCCGATCAGGTTGACCTCGCCGTCGGCCAGCCGCGCCTCATGCTCGATGCGCCGCTGTCCGATGGTCGGTTCGGTGACGCCGTCAACGGTCTGTTCGCCTGTAACGGACGAGACTTCAAGAGACATCTTGAGGGTGACTTCGTTGTTTCCATGGACGTAAGGCGTAATGTCGATGTTTACGCCGACGTCAATGTACTGAAACTGCGTGTTGACGCCTGAAGTGATGCCGCTCTGATACGACCCGGTGGCAATCGGAATGCGATCGCCGATCTTGAGCGAGGCCTTCTCGCTATCCATGGCGCGAATCTGAGGCCGTTGCAGGACCTTTGAGTTGCTGTCGGACGCGAGTGCCGTGAAACTGGCCCCAGGGACGGAAACGGAGATGTCGCCGGCTGTAATGCCAGCGAACGAATTCAAATTGAGTCCGGAACCTGACGAACCCGATGTTCCCCCGGCAGTCGCCCCGCCCGGCGCCAGCGCAACGCTGACAGTAGTGGGAGGAACCGTGCCGAGAGTCTGCAGCCTGCCGCGGCTCACTTCCATGACCACGACGTCGATCATCACTTCGGACTTCGGCTTGTCGATGTCGCCCAGCAGTTTTTGCGCCATCACCATCTGGTCAGGAGTGCCGCGCAAAGTGAGCGAGCGCAGTTCAGGAGTGACCTGGATATGGCTGATATCGAGAATGCCCTTGAGAGTTCCCGCAGCTTGCTGCAAGTCGGCAGGGGTGGCCGCGTTCTTCAGGTAGAACGTCTTCATGACGCTCTGTTCCAGGTCCTTGCGCCTCGCGCCGCTGTCGGAAGAGACCATGATGGTGTTGGAAGAAAGCGGGCGCCAGAATGTTTTGGACTGCATGGCGATCATGCTGAGGGCATCGCGCAGGCTGACATCCTTCAATTCAAAGGTAACTTTTTGCGGCTTGTAGTCCGGATCGAACAGGACATTGAACCCGGCGAGTTTGGCGATGGACTTGTAAATCACGTCGGCGTTCGCCGTCATGTGAATCGAGACGGGTACATCGGACTTCAGGTCCAGCGCAACCGGGCCGGCCGCGCTTTTGGCGTCGGCTTCCAACGCGGAGGGCGTCGGTTTTGGCAGGGCCGCAATCTCCTTCTCCCTGATTTGCTTTTGAATCTGATCTGCAACGCGCCGAACCTGCCCCAGAGCCTCGAAATTGGTGGGGTCGATCTGCGCGGCAAGACGGAATTCCGCCATTGCTTCCTGCAACTTGCCCTCATCGTCCAGCGACTGGCCGGTCCGGATGTGCGTCGTCGCGGCGAATAGGCGCGTTTTGAGGTAAGCCGCTGTGTACTTTGGATCGTTTGGCTTGGCCAGATACGCTCTCTTGTATGCCTGGAACGCGGAATCGAGATCGTTCTGTCTTTCCGCTCGTTCACCGGCCTTGAATGCGGACTCGGGACTTTCGGCACACAGCGGGGCCACAATGGTCCCAGCGAGAATCACACAGAGCAAGAGTCGTAGTCGTATCATGTCGCCTCGTACGCAATGGCGCGTAAACCCTTATTGAGAGAATCTACGTTCAGTATTTTGCTTAGTCATTGCGGAAGGTCAATCCGCGCCGTATAAATCGCAGGCGATGATGAAAAGCTCTGCCCGGCTCTCGCCGCTCCAAGTGTCGCCTGACGTGCGATTTAGCGCCACAAAAAATAGAAGCGCCCTCTTTGCTCGAATGCAAATACTTTCAACCCGAGCTTGTGCAAGCATCTGGAACTGCGAGGGGATTTTTTGCAGGCCAGACTCAAAACAGGGCTGGCCTGTATCCCCCCTGCAAAAGCTGCCTTTCCCCAGGCAAAATGGTCCGCAAAAGGCCTGACGCGACCAGTCCACGGGCTTCCCGGAGACTTCGGCCATTCGGTTCACAACCCAGAGTTGAAAGCACGGAAAAGACTTGCTGCAAGCCATGCAAATCGGGACTGAAAGATATCTCCCCCGCGCTCGAACTGAGCACCAGCGCAATGTGCTGCTTCGCGTTTGCGCAATTTTGCTGGTCCCGGCTTTTGGAGTCCTCTCCGGCTGCGGGCATAGGATCGGCGTCGGCAGTTCCTCCAACTCCACATTTTCAGTCACGCTCGGATCTGCTTCGGGCGATTTACGCGCAATGGATGCCGTGATCGACACCAACTGCACTGGCTGCAATTCCGTCGATGCAAAAGGCAGTGCTGTGGAGCAGTTCAGTGCGACGCTCTCGGGTGGAGGCGCGGCCCCGGTGAACTGGTCGGTGGCCGGCGGCGACGCCACCAGCGGCCCCGGAGCCATTTCAGAAACCGGCCAATATACACCGCCCAGTTTCCTCACCGAAGACAGCGTGCAGGTTGAAGTTACCGCAACGTTGGACTCCGACTCCAGCATTCGCGCCACTTCAATCCTCAAGGTCACACCTGGATTTCTTCAGCCCTTGACGCCTGAGAATGTGGCGCTTGGTGCGAACGGAAGCGTGAGCATTACGGGATTCGTGTCTGAAGCCGGCGGCGATACGAACATTCGTTTCGAGGTGGCTGGTTCACCTGCTGGAACGGGCGCGGGTCTTGGAACGCTGGGCGAAACCAGTTGCAGGCGCAACAGCCAGGCCTTCACCGCTTGCACGGTGAACTATGCAGCCCCCGCTGTGATTTCGGCCACCAGCGCGACTTATGTTGTTGCAAGAGCGGGCAGCACATCTTCAAAAACATCCATGCGGATTCTTTTGAATACCGCGGGCGTCTCGAGCAATCCGGCGACGCACCAGGCGCAACAAGCCGGTTCAGTGCAACTGGGCAGTTCAGGCGGCAACAACAATGACTACGATCTGGCGAGGAATCAGATTGTGGACTGTTGCAGCGGAACGCTTGGGTCGCTGCTGAAAGGCTCCGACAACAAGAAATACCTGCTCAGCAACAATCACGTGCTGGCCCGCAGCGATCATGCAGGCGTGGGCGATGCGATTATTCAGCCGGGTCTGATCGACAACAACTGCAAACCTAGCCAGGAAGGCTCGGGACCGGCGCCCGTGGCCACATTGAGCGGCTGGCCGGCGCTGAAATCAAGCTCGACCAACGTTGATGCGGCAATCGCGCAGGTCGCATCGGACGCGGTGGATCAGTCGGGTAGCATTCTGGAGATGGGTGCCCGGCAGCCTGACGGCACGCTTGCCGCCGCGCCGCCCGGCATCTCTTCCACCGGCGGCCGGGGCGAATCCGCGGCGTTGCAACTCAAGGTAGCCAAGAGCGGACGAACGACGGGCGAGACCTGCGCCAGCATCTCAGCGCTGGATTTTGACGTGAATGTGGACTACTACCAGGATTGCGCTGAGACTGTACCGTATCTGAGCAAGACTTTTACAAATCAAATTGCAATCAGCGGCGATGGTTTCAGCGATGCAGGCGACTCGGGCGCGCTGCTGTTGGACAGCGGCAATGCCGAACCGGTGGGGCTTTACTTCGCCGGCGGAATCGACACCGCGGGAGTGAGCCAAGCGATTGCAAGCCCGGCAACCGAAGTGCTGAACGAATTGGATTCGCAGGTTGGCAGCGGCGTTACTTATACATTTGTAGGAACGCAAGATCACCAAGTGAGCTGCCTGAATTATGGCGACGGCACGGTAGCGGCCGCGCAGGGCCGCTCGCTTGCCGATGCGGAGATTGTGCGCGCCCAGCAGGCGGTTGAACCGGCTCGCGCGCTGCTAAAAGCCTCGCCCGGTATTTTAGGCGTGGCTGCGGGCAAGAGCAGCGATCATCCAGGCGAGGCAGCGGTGATTGTTTACGTGGACGAGAATGAGACCGCAAATGTTCTGGCGACCGTGGGCGGCGTGCGCACTGTGGTTGTTGCCACGAGCAGCCAGGCTGTGGCACTCGGGGCCGCGCCCCTGGCCAACACAGCTGCCCTGCAAACTCTGTCTGCCGGCGTCTTCAATGCAGCGGCTGTCGTGAAGCAGCAAAACGCATCGACGCTGATGAAACAGAATCCCGGCTTCTTTGGCATTGGCGTGGGTCAGAGCCTGGACAACCCGCGCGATGCTGCTCTTGTGATTTTCGTGGATCGCAGAAACTTGCCTGCCCAGCTGCCGCAAAGCATCGGCGGCCTGCGCACCCGGTACGTTGTGATGGACCGGCTGCATGTTACCCGATCCTACGCCGCGCCCGCGCAGTCAAGGCTGCACTGCAAACCGCACCCAGCGGCAGAACGGTCATTCGGCCTGGATTTGCTTCAGAAGATAATTCCGCCCAGCCTGCTTCTCTATTGAGACAGACTGGACGGAATCGCACTGCAAAGCGATTTGCTATTTCTTTTTCAGCGCCCTCTTCAGAACCGCCTCCAGGCCCGTTTTTACTTCGGCGTACTCAGCCGGGGAGATGGTGCCGTTGATCTTCTCGCTTTCAATCGCGAACAATTCATCCCTGAGAATGTTCATCAACGTTTGGTTGCCGACGGGCTGGGCGGAATAGACCGGCGGCGCAGAGTAATTGGCGACAGGCGTTGTTCCGCGATCTGGGGGAGGAATCGTTCTGGGCTCGTAGGCCGGTGTATCGACCCCATGCAACGGCGCACCCGCGGTTAACGCGCTTTGCCGGCGCAACAGGAAGGCTGAGGCTGCCGCAAGCAGGAGCGCCAGGGCCGCCAGTATCCACCACTTGTACTTGCTGAGCGGATCGGGGGTGTCGATGGGG
Source organism: uncultured Acidobacteriaceae bacterium (assembly GCA_903911925.1). GTDB lineage: Bacteria > Acidobacteriota > Terriglobia > Terriglobales > Acidobacteriaceae > Telmatobacter. The sequence goes on along the minus strand of CAIWFH010000146.1, from coordinate 37,982 downwards.
GCGCCGAGGCCACCGCCCGGGCCCTTGGCAGTATCGCCGGTGCCGCCATCTCCGCCCATCCCTGCGCCCGGCTGCTGACCGGCTCCCTGCGCCTCGCGCGGCATCTGGCCTTCGCCTCCAATGGCAAACGACACTGCCTGGCCAGGCTGCAGGCCCTTGGCCACAAATGTCTGCACTCTGGGGTCCTCCTGCGCGGGGCTAAAGGATGGCCCCTTGCCGGCGGAGAAGGTCATGCCCTTGGGCAGATAAACGACCAAATTGTCGGTGGGCATCTGCGGCTGCGGATTGAAGGTGTATTTCCCGCTGTACGACACGTGGTATTGCAGCTCAAAGAGCGTTTCCTTCTCGCCCTGGTCGGGCTGAATGGGAATGTTGATGGTGTAATGTCCCTTGGCCGACAGCGGAACCGGCCGCGTGTTGGTGGCCATTCCACCGGGCCGCGTTGCCGACGCGCCATCGAGAATCGCATCCGGCGGAAGCACAAACTCAAACGTGTTGCTGCTGAACAGCGCCCTGGGCGGCAGGCTCCGGTTGCGCACCAGGTAGCGCTCCTGCACCCGCAGCGTGCCCCCGGCGCCCTCTGAGAGAATCATGTCCGCATCGATCCCCACGTTGTCCAGTTTTGCGGCAACATCGTAGACCGAGACATCGCCCGATCCGCCTCCCTGCGGCGCGCCGATGAAATAGGTGCCGCCCTGGTGATTGACCCGGACCAGATAGGCGCCTCCACCGGGCGACTGAAGCGAATAGTGTCCTTTGGCGTCGGTTGTGGTGGTGGCGGCGTCGGCCATGCCGGCCTGCACGTCTACCAGAACCACCTTATCGCCCACCGATGGCTTGTTGTTGGTCTTGTTGGTGACTGTTCCGGTGATGGTCGCGGAGTGAGCCACCATGCCGGAAACGAACAGGCTCAAAAAAGCAGAGCGAAGAAGATACGTCGGCCACTTCATCATCATCAAAGCATCCTATTTTGTGGGTACTGCATGGGTTGATTGAGAGCAAAAGCTCCGGTCTTCGCGTTCTTCAGTTACGAGACCGTGCAGCCTTGCGTAGTGAGCCCTGGGGCGTTAGTGAAGTTCGAATCGCGCGCGACTTTTCCGCAGGGGCTAAAGCCCGCGATGTTATTTGGGCACTTGCGGCACGACTGAAGTCGTGCCCTGACACTTCGTGCAACTCCGGATGAGTTTCTTCGCAAGTTGTAGAGCCGTGCCCGTTCAAAACGGCGAATTGGGCAGGGGTTGCTTGATTCAATTCCGGATCTGCTGCAAGGTTGTGATCTCTTCCATCAGGATCATGGCTTCGTTTTCCAGCACCGCGCGCTGCACTTGGTAATCCTCGTCGGGGTATTTGCCGGCGCGGAATTCGAAGTTCAGGTCGCGAAGATTCTCGTAGAGCTGGTCCTTGCGTTCAAGCAGGTAATCCAGGCGCGACTTTTCGCGCTGGCTGGCAAAAGCATTCTCAGGCCAGAACGTGTAAACGAACAAGGCAAACATGAGGATGAGGCCGACTATCAGGCCTTGCGTCTCAGTCATAGATCAATAACCTCCATCGCCGTCAGTTTCGCGGCGGATCTGTTCGCGCACGGCCTCGCTGACCGGGCCGGCGGGCGCTACTTCAAGCTTTCCTGCGGACCAGCGCTTTACCAGCAGGATGGTGCCCAGCAGCGCGGCAAGGAAGACGGCGAAGGGAGCAATCCAGGCCACCAGGTCAAAACCGTGCGTAGTGGGCGCGGCCAGCACGGTGGCTCCGTACTTGGCGGCAAACGAATCAAAGATCTGCTGGTCGCTTTTTCCGTTGGAGATGCCGGTGCTGAGTTCGGCCAGTTCCTGTCCGGACGATTGGCAGCCCACGTGGTTGCATTCGCCCAGCAACTCCGAACAGCCGCAGGTGCACATCAGACGGTGGTTCAGGTTGGTGTAGCGCGAACCGGCATCGGTGGCGCCGATTGAGAACGAGACTGCGATTGCAAGAAATGCCGCCTGCAATGCTTTGAACCACAGAGAAGAAGGCGCCGAAGTACGGGCGATCAAATGCCACCTCCCAGCGCCGGCTCAGCGGGCGCGGTCCGTGCGGGCACTCGCAGGGAGGCGGTTGCCGGGTTCAGGCTGGGAACCAGCGCCACCGCTGTTCCAAAGACGATGATTGCCACGCCGAACCAGATCCATCCCACCAGCGGGTTCAGGTACGCCTTGATGATGGGCTGATTGGTTGACGGATTTGTTCCTTCGTAGACCACGTACAAATCCCAGCCGGGAACGGAGTGAATGGCCACCATGGTCTGCGGCTGCCCGCTGGCATGGTAGACCCGCTTCTCCGGCGTCATCTGGAAAACTTTATTGCCGCCCTTGTATACATCCATTACCGCGTACTCAGAGTCATAATTCGGATTCGTATCCTGGGTAAACCCGATGCACTCCAGCGTGTAAGGGGCGAGGACCAGTTTGTCGTGCAGGCCCATTTCCTGTTCCTGGTTGCGGTTGAAGGCGGCACCCGAGAGGCCGATCACAATGACCACCACGCCGATGTGGATCACGTAGCCGCCGTAGCGGCGAGTGTTGCGGCGGGTGAGCAGGTAAGTGGCGGAAAGGAGGTTGCGGCCCGTCTGTTTGGAGATAACCCTCGCTCCGCCGAAGAATTCAGAGAGGATCGCGGTCGTCACCGCTGCGGACAAGGAGAAGGCCACCAGCGCGTAGAAGTTGCCGGCGCTGAATTCGCCGTGTTTCCACGGAGAAACGCCCACGGCAAGGCAAACAATGACCGTGGCCCAAAGAACCAGGACTGGCAGAACAAAGTTGCGTCGAATGGTCCGGAACGAAGTGGCCCGCCAGGGCAGCAGCGGTCCCACACCGGTCAAGAACAGCAGGAACAGGCCTATCGGGATGGCTACCGTGTTGTACCAGGGCGCACCGACCGTCACCTTGTTGCCGACTACGTATTCACTGAGGATTGGAAACAGCGTTCCCCAGAGGATGACAAAGCAGGCAACGAGGAGGACGAGATTGTTGAAAAGGAAACTGGACTCGCGGCACACCAGCGACTCAAGCCGGTGTTCGCTTTTCAGGTGGCTGTGTTGCAGCACATAAGTGAAGATGCATACCGCCAGCGTGATCAGCATGAAGGTGACAAACCATGTGCCGATGGAGGACTGCGCGAAAGCATGCACCGAACTGACCAGCCCGGCGCGGGTCAGCAGCGTGCCCAGCATGGTCAGCAGGAACGTGGCGAAGATGAGCCACACATTCCAGGTCTTCATCATGCCTTTCTTCTCTTGCATCATTACCGAGTGCAGAAAGGCAGTGCCGGTAAGCCAGGGCATGAAACTGGCGTTCTCCACCGGGTCCCAGCCCCAATAGCCGCCCCATCCCAGCACGGCATAAGCCCAGTGCATGCCCAGGAAGATGCCGCAGGTGAGAAACATCCAGGTGACCATGGTCCAGACGCGGGTGATCCTGATCCATTTTTCGCCCGGATAGCGCATCATCAGCGCGCCCAGAGCAAAGCAGAAGGGCACGCAGAAGCCCACATAGCCCAGGTAGAGCATGGGCGGGTGAATCACCATCTCTGGATATTGAAGCAGCGGGTTCAAGCCGTTGCCGTCCGCGGGAATCTCGCCCTTCATCAGCGCAAACGGCGGCGCGGCAAAGTTGAGGATGGCGAGAAAGAAAACCTGCACTGCCGATAAGATGGTGCCGGCGTACGCATAGAGTCTGACGTCGGTTTTGTGGGTGAGCCGCAAAACAAAGCCGTAGGTGGCCAGCAGCCATGCCCACAGCAACAGTGAACCTTCCTGGCCGCTCCACATGGCCGAGAACTTGTACATGCCGGGGAGGGCGCGGTTGGAGTGTTCTGTGATGTAGGCGATGGAGAAGTCGTTGGTGAAGACCGACCAGATGAGGGCAAAGGCCGCTGCGGTTACGGCGACGAAGCCTGCGATTCCCGCGCGCCGGGCCGTGTCTGCGAGCCGCTCGGGCGAGATGGGGGCCCTGCCACCGACGGCCAGCATCCGCAAAGCAACCGCCCCAGCCAGCAAGTTATACACCGCAAGCGCAAGGGCGATAAGAAGGGAAAGACTACCTAAAGCTGCCATTTATGCTCCGAAATCCGAACCCATTCGTGCGTTGAGGGAAAAGAGAATCAGTCATCCAGTACTCCTGAGAGCATCATAACCTGTCGATTGTGATGTAGGTCACATGTTCTTGGACGCTGAGTGGTGCTGTTGGTCCCTTGAGGTTCCCACTTTCGATGGGACTTAACCGCTGTGTCTTCAACTTGAAGGCAACTCCATCCAAGGTCAGTACCCGCCTCCAAAGTATCGAGACTTTCGATGCGTAACATATTGGAAAATCATAGGTTGCATTGAGTCTCCGGTCATTGACCCGGGGCAACGTTCGCGCCAGCGAGACCGGCCTCATTATGCGAATCGGGGAAATCGGGCAGGCACGGCCCGCAAAAGGCACATGCCGAAGCACTTTTCCTGAGCAGAGACAGTGCAGTTGGGAGCGATGCCCGGGGCGGCAAACTGCAGGTCAGTGCTGGCGAAGTGGAGCCGCTCTGGCATTTCCGGACGACATTCCCGGCCCCGTTTCACGCCTTCCGGAGCGCCGGTCGGAACCGGTGGATTGACGCGGCCGCCAGAGTCTCACGAGGAGCGTCACAATTAGGTACCTGCGAGTCCAAATAGGCTGTTTTCCGGTGGCTAAACAGCGCAAGGAATAGTATCGTCAAGGAAACACCGGCATATGCGGAGAGGATCGGCTCCTAAGTCCTGTATTGAGAACAAAACAGGGCGATTCGGACCCTTGGCATGGCAGGAAAGTGGTAGGGCGGTAACCGTGCAAGTGTTATTGTTCCGACAACAGCGTTGCGACTAGGATTCGTGATAACGATACCCTCGGTGAGGGGGATCGAGACCCGATTGACCGCATTCGATGAACTGGACGATGGCAGCGGAATTGAAGGGATCGAGCCTGAACCGCAAGGGTGCATGGGTGGAATATGACGGATCGCAAAGCGCTGGTCGATCAGAATGAGACGCCGGAGGATGTGGCGACACTCTACTCCTGGGCGAACCTTCATGGCGCAAAATACCGGGACTTCTCGGCCTCGCGAGCACAAACTCGGGAGAAAGCAAGGCTCCGCGTAGAAGAAGCCATTGAAGAGGAACGCCGCCGCGCCCGCGACGAGGCTGAAGTGCAGAAAGCGGCTGAAGCGTTGCGCGCGTCTGACTCTCTGCGCGCCGCCGAGGCAGCCCGCCACGCCGAGTCTGCAGCACAACAGGCAACGCAGGCCGCGCAAGCAGCACAAGCGGCGCAGGCCGCACAAGCTGCACAGGCAGCGCAGGCCGCCGCGCAGCAGCGCGCCGCCTGGCAGCAGCAACAGCAGCCTGATCGCTATGCCGCTCCCCCTGCCCAGAACTTTACCCCGGCGCCGGCAGCGCCATACTATCCGCCCCAGAGCTATCAGGCTCCGCAGCGTCCAGCGCCTGTGCCACAGTATCCGGTCGTCGCGCAGCAGTATCCAGTGGCTACCCCTCAGTACCCGGCACCGGCGCAGCAATACTCTGCCCCGGCGCCCCAGTACGCGGCACCGGAGCCGCAGTATCCGGCTGCAGTTCCCCAGTCAGACTTTGCGGCTTTCGCTCCACCCCAGGCTTACCGCCCGGCGCCGGCACAACCGCAATTTGCCCCGGTGCGCGAAGAGCACTACCTGCAGCAACGCAACCAGTGGGCCCCCCCGGAACCAAGAGAAAACAGCGGCCGCCCTGCGTGGCTGGCCTCCGACCGTCCCGACGTGGCTCCTCAGCCGGTTCCCCAGGCTCCTGAAGACACACTGCAAGGATCGCGCGATCGTTTGACCTCGCGCTGGTTTGCCCTCAAGGGCGTATTTGAAGGAAACAGCACACCCGCCGAAGCTGCTCCAGCGCCTGCCCAGGCATCCTCCCGGGCCCCGGTTATTGCGGTTTTTTCGCTTGCCGGCGGCGTGGGAAAAACCAGCATGGTGGCCACGCTTGGCCGCGCACTTTCAGCCCGCGGCGAGCGGGTATTGCTGGTGGATACAGCGGCCTATGGCGTACTGCCGTTCTTCTTCGGCGCTCGCGACCAGCGTCCCGGCGTTTTGCGGACATTCAGCCCGCCCAGCGCCAGCGGCGATGCTCCCATCCAGATGGTCACTATCGATCCTGACTCGCTGGGCCCGGAAAATGCAGCCCAGGAAACTCTTTCCACCGAGATCGCGCGTAATTCGCGCGGCGTGAATCGGGTGATTGTGGATCTTGCCACCGCCTCCGGCGCCACCACCCGGCGCGTGATGCGGATGGCGCCCACGGTGCTGGTGCCCGTGGTTCCGGATATGAGTTCGATGGTCAGCGTCAGTTCCATCGATGCCTTCTTCCAGCACAACTCGGCGGCCGCCGGAAAACCGGTGCTGCCTTATTACGTGCTCAATCAGTTTGATCCGTCTCTCCCGCTGCACCTGGATGTTCGCGAAGTGCTTCGCGAACAGGTGGGCGACCGACTGCTGCCGTTTGCACTTCGCAGGGCGCCTGCGGTGAGCGAGGCGCTGGCCGAGGGCATGACGGTGATGGACTATGCGCCCAACTCCGCCGTGGCTGAAGATTTTGGCAGCCTGGCCGGATGGGTCAAGAGCCTTGCCGCACCCGCGACCACTGGATTTCGCGGAGTGCGCTGGAGTGAACGATGAGCGCGACGGGCCTTTGGCAAGACATTGGGGCCGGAGAGAACTTCTTCACCAGGCTCATCCGCCTGGTCTTCCTGCTTGCCGCGGGCGTGGTCTTCTATTTTCTGGCGGTTCTGCCCCTGACCTGGCCGCAACAGGCGGTCCTGGGGGCTGCTCACGCTTCTGATGTCAATGGCGCTGGCGCGCAGCACGGACTCCTATCTCATCACGCTCACACTGATGATGATGTCCTGTTTCTGCACCTTCCGCTATGGCTTTTGGCGCATCATGCAGACGGTGCGGTTCTTCGAGGATCCGGCTAATCATTGGGGAGCGCTGGATGCGTTCTTCATCATGAGCCTCATCCTGGCCGAGGTCTACGCGTTCTTCATTCTTTTCCTGGGATATTTCCAGACCATCTGGCCGCTGCGCCGGGCCCCCGTGGCCCTGCCCGACAACTCCGACGAATGGCCGCACGTTGACGTTCTGATCCCCAGCTATAACGAACCGCTGGACGTGGTCCGCTATACCGCGCTGGGCGCGCTGAATATGGACTGGCCGGCCGAAAAGATGCACGTCTACATTCTTGACGACGGCCGCCGCAAAGAGTTTGAGCAGTTTGCTTTCGAGGCCGGTCTCGGATACAAGATCCGGCCCGACAACAAGCATGCCAAGGCCGGCAACATCAATACCGCCCTGAAGAGCATGACTTCGCCCTACGTGGCAATCTTCGATTGCGACCACGTGCCTACCCGCAGCTTTCTGCAGATGACCATGGGCTGGTTCCTTCGCGACAAGAAGCTTGCCATGCTGCAAACGCCCCACCATTTCTATTCGCCCGACCCCTTTGAAAGAAACCTGGGGCAGTTCCGGATTATTCCGAACGAGGGCGAACTGTTTTACGGAATCGTCCAGGACGGCAATGACTTCTGGAACGCGAGCTTCTTTTGCGGCTCGTGCGCCGTGCTGCGACGCACCGCACTGGACGAAATCGGCGGCATCGCCGTGGAGACCGTGACTGAGGACGCGCACACCTCGCTGCGCATGCAGATGAACGGCTGGGGAACGGCGTACATCAATATTCCCCAGGCGGCCGGCCTGGCAACGGAAAGGCTCTCGGCTCATGTGGGCCAGCGCATCCGCTGGGCCAGGGGCATGGTCCAGATTCTGCGTACCGACAATCCTTTGTTTGCGCCCGGCCTGAAGTGGCCGCAGAGACTCTGCTACTTCAACGCCATGTGCCACTTCATGTATGCGGTGCCGCGGCTAATCTTCCTTACCGCGCCTCTGATCTACCTGCTTTTGAGCCACACCAACGTGCCGGGATACTGGGCGGCCATTCTGGCTTACGCCTTGCCTCACCTGGTGCTCTCGAACGTAACCAACTCGCGCATCCAGGGCGAGCATCGCCACTCGTGGTGGAACGAAATCTACGAGACCGTCCTGTCGCCCTACATCCTGCTGCCCACCATGATGGCGATGATCAACCCCAAACTGGGCAAATTTAACGTGACCGCCAAGGGCGGCGTGGTGAAGCGCACATTCTTCGACACCAAGATCGCGCAGCCGTTTCTCATCATGCTGCTGTTCAACCTGGCAGGGCTGGTGGTGGCCATTCCACGCTACTTCCTGTGGGATCGCGATCGCCCGGGCACGGTCATCATGAACGTGATCTGGTGCTGCTTCAACGTCGTCATCCTCGGTGTCACAACCGCCGTGGCGCGCGAAATGAGGCAATTGCGAACCACCGTTCGCATCAGTATTGTCACCCCGGTCATGGTCAAACTGCCAGACGGGCGCCTGGTCTCCGGTGAAACCACCGATATGTCCTCCGGCGGCACATGCATTCGGCTTACCGAGGCGGTTGATGCTTCTTCTGTGTCAAAGGTGCAACTGGTCTTCCCCCTACCCTCCGCAGTCACCGATCTGCCTGCGACCGTGGTTTCAGGAGAGGGAACCCTGTTGCGTGTACGTTTTGAAGACCTGAACATTGCCGAACAGGAAGTGTTGACCATGGTTCTATATTCACGAGCAGATTCATGGCTTGGCTGGGGCGAGTCCCGCGAGAGCGACAATGTGATGCGCAGCCTGGGCCGCATCTTCCAGATTTCGATGCATGGACTGGCATCCACATTCCAAAGCCTGTTTACCGGCAAGGATGGACCAACGAAGAAGCGCAAGGTACTTTCAGTGGCGAACTCAGCGGTGATTTTCTTCCTTGGCGCCATGCTGATGGGCGCACCCCGGCCGGTTCACGCACAGCTTCCGGGTTTTGCCGGAGCCCTGGACAAAGGGGTCACGGACAAGAATCCGCCCGTCCCTCCCGGCCAGTTCCGCGATACGTTCACCCTCAACGACGCCGGATCGCCGCAGATTGAGTTGCACGGCATCGACTCCAGCCACAGCATCTACTTCACTTTGCCCCAGACCCATGTAGCCAGAGCGGCAAAAGTTCACATTTACTACGCCTTTTCTCCCAGCCTTTTACCCCAACTGAGCCATTTGAAGCTGATTCTGAATGGAACGCTGTTTGCCACCATTCAGCCCACGGCGGGCCAGGTAGGCGGTTCAAGCAGCAAGGACGAAGACGGCGAGTTCACCATCCCGGCTGAATTGCTGGTGCATAACAACACCCTCACCATCCAGTTCATCGGTCACTACACCATGGTTTGCGAAGACCCGGCGAATACTACCCTTTGGGCCCGCGTCCACCGCACCACATTCCTCGACATCCAGGGCGATTTGCTGCCCCTGGCCGACGACCTGAAGCAATTGCCGATGCCCTTCCTTGACCCGGCGGTCATTCAACCGCTGAGCATTCCGGTCGTGTTTCCCACCGCGCCCTCGTTCAAGGAAATCCAGGCGGCGGGCATCGTCACCAGCTATTTCGGCATGATTTCAGAGAATCGCCCGGTTCGATTCCCGGTCCGCATCGGATCGATTCCCGCGGGCAATGCGATTGTGGTTTCAGCCACTCCGGGCAACCTTCCGGCCAGCCTGAACATGCTCTCGGCGGCTTCGGCAACCGTGGCCATGCGCACCAATCCAACCGACCCGTACAGCAAGATTCTGGTGGTGACCGGCGGCGACTCTGACCAGATGTTGCGGGCGGCCCAGGCAGTGGCCATGAAAACCGATCTGCTGCAGGGATCGCAAGCCTCCATTGATTCGCTCAACCTGCCCGGCAAGCAGCAACCGGACGGGGCGCCGCGCTGGGCGCGCACTGACCAGACCATCGCCCTTTGGGATTACGCGTCTGCGGACCAGTTGCAGGGAGACGGTTCTGCGCCTTTGAACGTCTATTTCCGCATCGCTCCGGACATCTTTTACTCGGAGCGGCCGAACGCCAAGCTGCGCCTCTCGTACCGCTACAATTCGATCCCCATCGGCCCCATTTCGAGCATGCAGGTGCGCATCAACAATGCCTTCCTGGGCTCGGTCCCGCTGATTCCAGGCCAGGAAGCATCGAAGAAGATCGAAACCGACGTTCCTGTTCCGGTGGTCAATCTGCGTCCGTTCTCGAACTCTCTCTCGTTCGATTTCACATTCCAACTGCTCAAGAAGGGCGGCTGTCAGGACACCACGCCCATTAATATGCAGGGCGCCATCCTGCGCGACACGTATCTCGATCTGCGCGGCTACCCGCACTATGCTCCATTGCCCAATCTGGAGACGTTTGCCAACGCCGGGTTCCCGTTCACCCGGCTCGCCGACTTAAGTGAGACCACTGTGGTGTTGCCGGCCACGCCCACTGAACAGGAAATCGAGATTTTCGTCACTCTAATGGGCCATTTCGGTCGTCAGACCGGTTTCCCTGTACTGAGAGTTATGGTAGCTGGCGCGGACGCTTTGCAGCAAGGCGCCAAGAATGACTTTCTCATCCTGGGGATGGCCGACGATCAGCCGGGATTCGACAAACTGGCCAATAGCCTGCCGGTCGCTCTGCGCAGCGGCCAGATCCAGATTCACGACACGCAGGGGTTCTTTGCTCCCTTGCATCACGCGTGGTGGAAGCTGCGCTCGGACGAACACACCGAATCCGGAGACCTGACCGCCGGCGGCGTGCCGGATTCAGTGATTGAAGGCATTGAGTCGCCTTTCGATCCAGGCGGGAGCCGCTCCATTGTGGCCATCCACCTGAGAGACGCATCCACGTTTGAGCCTTTCATGTCGTCGCTCTTGAATGTCCAGCAGGCCAGCGACATATCCGGCTCCGTATCTGTGTTGCATGGAACGCAGTTCCATTCGTTCAGAATCGGCTCAGAGGTCTATCATGTGGGCGTGCTGCCGTGGTGGACGCGGCTTACGCTGTGGTTTATGGAAGTGCCCTGGCTGGCAGCGGTTGTGGTGATTCTTCTGGCGTTCCTGCTGGCCATCTGGACGAGGCAATGGCTGCGCGGCAGAGCCAGGGCGCGACTGAAGATGATTGAGGACTAGCGGTGGTTTGCATCGCTTGATAACCAACACCCGGGCACTACGATGCCTGTGAATTCGGAGAATTGTAGCGATGGGTCTTCCCATACCTCGGCTACGGAAGCGCCTGTTGCTGACTGCGTCTCTCTTGATGCTCTGCGCTACCGGCGGTTGCAAACAGGGTCCCTGGACGCTATGGGATGCCTATTCCGCGCGCTTTATTGACTCCCAGGGACGAGTGATCGATCCCCAGGGAGAGGCCCGCACAACGTCGGAGGGGCAGGCGTATGCCCTGTTCTTCGCTCTCACGGACAATGATCGCGCGTGTTTTGACCGCGTGCTGACGTGGACCCAGGCCAACCTGGCCGGGGGCGACCTGCAAACTCATCTTCCGGCGTGGCTTTGGGGAAAGACCAAGGAAGGCGAGTGGAAGACGCTGGACCCAAACCCGGCTTCCGATGCCGATCTTTGGCTTGCCTACACCCTGCTTGAGGCCGGCCGGCTGTGGAAACATCCCCTCTATACCAACCTGGGCCGCGCGATGCTGGCGCAGATAGCAAAAACCGAGGTGGCCGACCTGCCCGGATTCGGCCCCATGCTGATGCCTGGACCGGTAGGATTTGTTCACGATAAGAACTGGACGCTGAACCCGAGCTACATGCCCTTGTTCATCCTTGAGCGGCTCGCGGTAGTAGATCCGGCCGGCCCGTGGCAGCATATTGCGCTGGGCATTCCGCGGCTGCTGCAGCAGAGCGCACGTCATGGCTTTGTGATGGACTGGGTGGACTACGTTCCCGGCGACGGTTTTTACCCCGCTCCGCAGCATCCGGGCAAGGATGCCGATGCGCCGGTAGGGAGCTATGACGCCATCCGGGTTTACCTGTGGGTGGGCATGCTTGATGGGGGAGGGAAGAAGCGGGCCGGCCTGCTGGATGCAATACCGGGCATGGGCGCCTACCTTGGCAATCATGATGCCCCCCCGGAAAAGGTAAGTGACCAGGGGATTCCATTGGCGCAAGATGGACCTGTAGGGTTTTCTGCGGCGGTTTTGCCGTATCTCAGGGCCTTCCCGGACATGGAGCAGCCCAGTGCGCGGCAGACCGTTCGTCTTGGCAAATTGAGAGATGCAACCACGGGTTTGTATGGGAAGGACCTGACATATTACGATCAGAATCTCGCCTTGTTCGCCACCGGCTATCTGGATGGTAGATTTAGGTTTGGGCCGGGTGGAGAGCTGAAAGTGGAATGGACACGCTCATGAGAGTTGTCTGCAGGGCTTGGAAGCGCAGATGGTTCGTTGCGGTCTGTCTGGTTCTGCTGTTCCAGATGGGGTTCGCTCAAAAAAAGCCTGCCGTCGGCACGCCTGACCAGACACGCCTGATTCTCGTTGACAAAGCTCGCGCCCTCGAGTCGCGCGGCCGTCCGGATATGGCCATCCAACTCTGGCAGCAGATTCTGCTTTCGGACCCCAGGAACACAGACGCCCTAGCAGGATTGGCCAAGGACTACAAGCTTATCGGCAACAAAGCGCAGTCAGATCAAGCTCTCGATCGCCTGCGCGCGGTCAGTCCGAATGACCCCAGCATCGGTCGAATCGCCGCGATGACCAGCACGCGCGTGCAGAGCGACCGCCTGCGCGAAGCGGGCGAACTGGCCCGCCAGGGAAAGTCAGAATTGGCGATGAACATCTATCGCGAACTGTACGGCGATCATCCGCCGGACGGCGACATTGCCCCGGCCTACTACCAAACCCTCTATGGCACTCCTCTGGGCAAGGAAACAGCAGTAGCCGCCATGCGCGCGCTGGCGCAACGCAACCCGGGCGACACGCGCTTTGCGGTGGAACTGGGCCGCATGCTTACTTATGACGGCAAGACCCGCGCTGAAGGCATACGCATCCTGAGGGGATTCCCCAAGGACTCGATTGCCCAGACGGCATTGCGCCAGGCCCTGGTGTGGGACTCTTCCAACCCCAGTTCGGCAGAGGAACTGCGCCAGTATCTGAAGGACCATCCGCAAGACACGGAACTCACCGGGCGCCTCAAGGAGAACGAATCGAAGCTGGCTCAGATGAACTCGGGCATTGCCCGGACGCCGGCCGAGAGAGCCGCTTTTGCCGCGCTGAACGCGCACAAGCTCGACGAGGCTCAGACCCAGTTCACCGAGATACTGCAACAGGATCCCAATAATGGCCGCGTAGCAGCAGGCATGGGATTTCTGCGCATGCAGCAGAGCAACTTTGGCGGCGCCATCAGCTACCTGACCCAGGCCGAGCAGAACGGTTACAAAGCGAAGGCGGTGGAGGATGCGCTGGTTACATCGCGCTTCTGGTACACCATGGGCGAGGCTACCCAGGCCTTCGACGACAACCAGATGGACGTTGCCGCGGCCAAGTTCAAGGCCGCGCTGGCTATACGCCCCCGCAGCCCCGAGGCCCTCAACGGCCTTGCCGGCCTGTATATCAAGGCGCAGCAGTATGCGGCCGCCTCAGAAATCTATGAGCAGATAACCAGGCTGCAACCGCGCTCAGAAGATGCATGGCGTGGGCTCTTCCTGTCTTATGCGCGCGACGGACAGAACCAGAAAGCCCTGGCTGTTTCGGCGCGTTTCCCGGTAACGGTGAAGGCCTCGCTAGCCAAGGACCCCGAGTACCTGCGCACCCTGGCCACCATCTACCACGCCCAGAATCGCCCCGTCGAAGCTCAGCGCGCGCTTTCGCAGGCGCTGGCGCTGCCGTTCCCCGACAACGGAACCAATCTCAAAACCGATACGCGGCTGCAATACGCAGGCATCCTGATGGAGGCCAAGCGCTTTGACCAGGCCGCGGAACTGTACACGCAGATTCTCAACGACGACGCGGGCAACCTGCCTGCATGGATGGGCCTGGTAAGCGCCCACCACGAATTGGGCCAGGAAAATGAAGCGATAGCCGACGTGCAGAAGATGCCTCCGGCCACCTACGAGTCGGCGCTTGCCGATCCCGGATTTCTCTCGATGTTGGGTTCGATCTACGCCCAGGCCAACCAGTTTGAGATCGCCCAGGGACTGCTGGAGCGCTCGGCAAAGATACAGATGGCATCGGGCGGACAGCCCGGTCTCCCGCTGCAACTGCAAATGGCGGCCATCTACCTGCAGCAGAACAAGACCGCCCAAGCCTACGAAATCTACCGCCAGGTTCTACAGGCGCACCCTGAGCGCATTGACGCGTGGAAGGGGCTGATTGCCACCCTGCAGGGCACCAATCGCAACGCCGAAGCCTTGGCGCAGATTGCGCTGATTCCACCCCAGGTGCGCAAGCAGCTTGAGACGGATATAGAGTTTGTGCAGAGCGAGGCCAGCCTGTATGCATCGGCCGGCGACACCGCCCGCGCCATCGAATATATGAACCGCGTCACCAGCCACTATGCCACGCTCAAAACCATGGCACCGGCGGCCATTGAAATCCAGAATGCGTGGCTCTTGTTCAATACCGGCAATGATCGTGCGCTGTATCCGGAATTGATGCGGCTTGGCGGACGGCAGGATTTGACCGCCGTCCAGCGTGAAACGGTGCAGACCATCTGGGCCAACTGGAGCGTGCGCCGCGCCGCCGCGGCCATGGAGAACAAGGATCTGGCCCGCGCGGTGGATATTCTGGATGCCGCCTCGCAGGCCTTCCCTGACAACCTGACCGTGCGCAAGGCAGTTGCCGGCGGGTATGTGCAGGTGGGCAGAGCCCGGGAGTCGCTGGCCCTTTTCAAGACCGTGCCCATGCAGGATGCAACCGTGGGCGACTACCAGGGAGCCATCGGCGCGGCCCTGGCAGCCAATGACAAAGTGCAGGCCGAAGCGTGGCTGCGCCAGGCGCTCGATCGCTTTCCGCGCAGCCCGGCAATTCTGGCCCTTGCGGCGCGCTTTGAGCAAGCCCGCGGTGACAATCAGCGGGCCGCCGAATACTGGCGGGCTTCGCTGGCCGCCATGCCCCAGGCTTCGCCGGCCGACCGGCTGGCCCACACGCTGGTTTATCCCGATCAGGACATGAAGGCCCATCGCGCCGTGACCGCGGCGGACTTGCAGCATCTGCTCGATCCCAACTACGAGCCCTTTGCAAAGACCACCAAGGTGCCGCCGCTGCCTGCCTATGGCGGCGACCCCTACACACCGGGTGCTCCCGTCAATCTCTCTCAACAGCGGCCCGCGCAGCAACAGTATTCAACGCAACCGTCGGACCCTGCCCTGCAGCAGAGCGCGCCCATTCAGCAAAACCTTGCGACGCAGCAGGATCAGCCGTCGCAGTCGCAAGGCTTCTGGTTTAACTCCCCGCCCGCAGCGCAGTCGCCGGGAGCGATTGCACCTGCGCCCAACTCAGGCTATTCAGGCCAACCGGACAACGGTGCTTACAGCGCGCAGCCTTCAGCCTCGCAGCCGTTCTCAGTTCAGCCAAGCACAACGCAGCTTGCGGCTACCGAGCCGCCGCCGGCCAAAGGTTCAAAAAAGTCAAAGAAGTCGAAAAAGCTCTCGAATTATGAGGGCAGCATGAATCTGCCCGCCGCCACCCAGCCTTTGTCGGCTCAGTCCGGCCTTGCGCAGACGATGGCCCCCAGCCAGGCCTCTGACCAGAGCGCTCAGAACGCCCAAATCGCACAGAACGCCCAGCCGGCGCAGGCCGCCGCCCCCGTTGTCCATTCCGCGGCCGGCGATGCGTGGAAGGGGCTGATCTTCTCGTTGCAGGCAAACAACCGGACGGCAGAGGCCCTTCAGGAAGTTGCCCAGATTCCGCCCGACCTGCGCCAGCAGCTTGAGGGCGATGTTGAATTCATGCAGGCCATGTCGAGCCTCTACGTGGCCAGCGGCGACATTCCCCACGCCACGGAATATCTGAACCGGGTGCAAAACTACTACATGATGCACCGGCTCGCTGCACCTGCAGGCGTTGAGGTGCAAAGCGCGTGGCTGCTGCTGAACACCGGCAACGATCATGACCTGTATCCGGCCCTCAGGGGCCTGGACCGTCGATCGGATCTAACCGCACCACAACGCCTGGAAGTGCAGACCATCTGGGCAAATTGGAGTCTGCGCCGCGCCAGCGCGGAGATGGATGCCGGAAACACGCAGAAGGCCGTTGAAATCCTGGAGGCCGCTTCACGGGACTATCCAGACAATCTGAATGTGCGCCGTGCCCTTGCCGGCGGTTATGTGAAGGCAGGGCAGGGTGTCGAGTCCCTGGCGATCTTCAAGTCAATCTCGATGCAGGACGCGAACGCCGGCGATTTCCAGGCGGCCGTTGGGGCTGCGCTGATTGCTAAAGACATGGCCCAGGCTGAGAAATGGCTGCGCCAGGCGCTTGACCGTTTCCCCGCCGACCCTGGAATTCTTGCCACTGCTGCCCGCTTTGAGCAGGCGCGCGGCAACGATGAGCGGGCCAGCGACTTCTGGCGTGCCGCTCTGGCTGCCATGCCTCCGGGAACGTCAGCCCAGGATCTGAATAAGGCAGGCGTCTATCCCCAACAGGCGACCGGGGTCCGGCACGCATTCCAGCCCGGCGATCTGAAGCAGATGCTCGATCCGTCGAAGGAGACCACACCCACTTCGCCGCGGCAGTCGCAGTTGCCCACCTATCACTCCAGTCCATATGGCGCGATTTCCCCTGGCACGCAATCGCAGCCGCTTCCGGTCCCGCAGCAGAACCAGCCGCAGACCCCGTGGACGCCCGGACCCTCGACGAATCTGCTTCCGCTGCCCAGCCCAAGTCCGGCCTCCCGGCAAGTGCCCGGAACGCAGGCATCGGCCTCAAATAACGCGCCGGTCTACATTCCGCGCACGGGGAACCCGGGCGCGCCGACTCAACCCACATTCATTGAGCAGAGCGCTAGGCAGGCTGCCAACATCAAGCCGGCCAACAGTAAATCCAAGGGCGGCAAGCAAGCCGGCAACGGACAAAGAAGCAGCAACTCTTCGACTGGAAACACTTACTCGGGACAGGTGCAGTTGCCGCCCTCTGAAGAGAACATCCAGTCAACGGAGCCGGTGCCTTCAAGCGCACAGAATCTGGGACAGGGTTCTCTTCCCGGCGCGCACACGTGGCAAGTTCAAACCGGCATCGTTGGGCATGATTCCAATCCCGGCGCCGGCTTGAGAATCACTTCGCAGCCCATGGACACCGTTGCCGCTCGCGCGCAGGGTCTGTTCGCGGAGCAGACTGACAGCCAGCTCACGCAGGGCTCGGCAACCGCCGTTCGCGCTTTGCCCACTGCCTCGGCCAGTGCTTCGGTCGCGCAAAACTCGGCGCCGCAGGGCGCAACCCAGTACCGGACAGCCCAGTACACGCCTTCGGCCCAGGATGCGGCCACCGGCGCCTACTCCGCGCCCCGGCAACAGACCACGCCGCAACTGGCTCCCACGCCTCAGCCGCAGCAGCCCCAGCAGCCCGCTCCGCAATTGACGCCCAAAACCAAGACCAGCAAGAAGGTCAGAAAGGCGGCTGACAGGCAGACCGCGCCGACCTTGTCCAATGCCCCCCCCACGCCTTATCCGGATCAGACGCAGATAACCGATGCGCCGGCGGCCACGCAGTCAACCACTGGCACCGGCCTGAGCGACCAGGAACTGGAACAGCGCAACCTGCCGCCGCTGCGCGGGCCATGGGTGCGCATCCAGCGCGAACAGCGAACCACCAGCCCCCGCGACGAAGCGGAGATGCAGTTGCGCTCTATCGAGAGCGGATACAGCGGCTGGATCGGCGGCTCAGGGCTTATCAACTATCGCTCGGGCGATCTGGGATACGACCATCTCTCCGCGCTCGAGGCGCCGTTTGAGGCTTCGTTCCCGCTGGGCTTCAAGACCCGCTTTACCGTGGTGGCCAAGCCGGTTTTTCTCGACTCCGGACAAGCCGACGGCAACAGTGTTATCCAGGTCACCACTCTGGGCCAGACCCAGCTAACCCAGATTCCTAACCCATTGGGCACCCTGTTGGCCACCGACACCACCCCGCCTCCGCAACAGAGCGCAGCCGGGCTCGGCGGCGAACTGCAGTTGACCTTCCCGCATTTGGCGATCGCAGGCGGATATACGCCCGCGGGCTTCCTGGTGGCTACCTTCACTGCGCGGGCCTCGTGGAAGCCGGGCAACGGGCCCTTCACCTTTTCCGCGGCTCGTGACTCGGTAAAAGACACTCAACTCTCCTACGGCGGGTTGCGCGATCCGGGCTCGGCCAGTCTGAGCTTCCCTGGAAATATCTGGGGCGGCGTGGTTGCCAACCAATTCAACGGCCAGTATTCACGAGGCGACGCGGAGTCGGGCTTCTACGTGGGTGGAGGCGGCCAGTACCTTACCGGCTACAACGTGCAGACCAACATCCGCTTTGACGGTTCAGGCGGCGCTTACTGGCGCCTGATCACGTCACCGGAGCATGGCAACCTCTCCATCGGCGTGAACTTCTTCGCCATGCACTATGCCCACAACCAGCAGGCCTTCACCTACGGCATGGGAGGCTACTTCAGCCCCTCGGCGTACTTCCTGGCCAACGTGCCGTTTACCTGGGCCGGACACTCCGGAACGCGCTGGCATTACAACGTCCTGGGTAGCCTGGGCGTGCAGGCCTTCCAGGAGGACCTTGCCGCGCTCTTCCCGCTTTCAGGGCAAAAGTCGCTTGAAGTCAGTTCCGGCAATCTGGCACTACCGGCCATGACCAGCGTAGGTCCCAACTACGATTTGCGGGCCAACGGTTCCTACCAGATCGGCCCCCACTGGTTTGCGGGCGGATTCTTCAGCGCCAATAACTCCCGCAACTACTCCAGCGTCTCGGCCGGCTTCTACGTGCGTTATCTTTTCCGGTCGCAGCCCTCCACGGTCACCACGCCGACCGGGCTGTTCCCAACCGATGGCTTGCGGCCTTTCACGGTTCCATAACCTGCTATTTTCGTTGAACGTAAGGGAGGAGATGCCTGCATCTTCTCCCTTTTTTACGTCGGCTTCCCCTCGACGAGGCGCCCAAATCTCTCAGCCCGAATTCAATTCGCCTGAACGGCGCCGGCGTATGCGGTAGGTTGTCCAAAGGTTGAGCTCAAATTCCTGCTTTCGAGTAATCTCAATGGCGTTCGAGTCATTAATCAAGAAAATCAATAAACAGTATTGACAATATTAATAAACTTTACTACTCTCGTTTCTGTACTCAAGAAACGAGGTTCGCCTGCAATGCCGTTACCCTCAAAACCCGCTTCTGACTGGCAAGATTTGCTGCGCATCGCCCAGGGCTGTTCGCTGATTGTCGAGCGGGTCCGCCTGCCCGAAAAGCAAATTGCCATCGAAGGGGAGTTCATGTTGCCCGAACTGGCCCGGCTCTCCTTTGACGACCAGGTCTTCATCACCGCGTTTCTGCGGTCGCACGGTTCCATCAAGGAGATGGAGCAGGTCTTCGGTGTCAGCTACCCCACAATCAAGGCAAGGCTCAACCGGATTGCCGGACAGTTGGAATATGTGGACAACAACCCGTCCCCATCCCGTGCGGAGGTTCTGGAGCGGCTGAAGAACGGCGAAATTGACGCTGCAGAGGCCATCCGCGCATTGGAGGCACTGAAATGACTCCGAACATAGCCATCGTTCACGTCGCGATCCCCCACTGGGGAACGATCAAGGCGTGGCTTCCGCTTTTCCTTCTTTGGATCCCCGCGATCCTGCTGTCGCCGCTGATTTTTCTGGTAATTCTTGCGGTTTGCCTGGCGGGCCGCATCAGCCCCTGGCGCACCATCGCTTCCTTCTGGGCGCTCTCATGCGCGCTGCCGGGAACCGATGTCCGCGTAAGCACCGAAGGGAACAAGGTCCTGGTTCGCATTTTGTAGAGGTCGCTATGAACAATCATCGCCGGATCATCCTGCAACTCCTGGCTTTGGGCCGCGTCACCGCCGCCGAGGCTGACCGCTTGTTGATTGCCTCGGACCATGTGCAAGAGACCCTTTGGGCGCTCATTGCCTGTGTCGCCCTTGCGTGCTTGGCGGGCCCCCATCTTCACCAGTTGCTGTCCGGGCTGTTGCACATCGCCCATTCCCTCAAGCTTGAGAGTTTCATCTCTCTGCATCACGCACTTTCACTCATCACCCGAATCCTGTGAGGAATGCCATGAACGAAAATCGCCGCCAAATTCTTGAAATGCTCGCCGCCGGAAAGATCACCGCGGACGAAGCCGAGCGGCTCATCGCCGCGCTTGAAGACCAGCCAAAGCCCGGCAACGGTTCCGCCGGCCAGGAGATCCAGCCCAAGGGCAAGCCCAAATATCTCCGCGTGCTGGTTGAGGCCGACGAATCCATGACGGGGAACAAGGGCCTGACCACGGTGAACGTCCGCGTGCCCATGCAACTGCTGCGGGCTGGGGTCCGCCTGGCCAGCCTCATCCCCGCCCAGGCTCATCAGCAATTGGACGATGCACTCAACCGCCACGGTGTCCCGTTGACGCTCTCGCAGATCAAACCGGAGAACCTTGAGGAACTGATCGACCACCTCGAGGACCTGACTGTAGACGTTGACGGCAAAGACGGCAACGCCACCAAGGTGAGGGTCTTCTGCGAATAAGCCCGTGTGCCACATGGCGCAAAGCGCACCCTCAACAAACCGGAGGACACAATGACAACAATTGCTATGCCTACGCCCCATCGCGACCGCGGCATCGAAGGCCGCCAGGCCAAGTGGTACGCAAAAAACACAGGCGAGATGATGAAGGAATTCACCGAGCTCGCGCACCGCGTATCGGGCGAAATCCAGCAGGGAAGTTCTGTGCTCGAAGTTGCGCCGGGCCCTGGCTATTTCTGCATCGAGTTGGCCAAGCTCGGCTCTCACACCATCACCGGACTCGACATCAGCCGCACCATGGTCGAGATTGCAACGCAAAAGGCCGCCGAAGCAGGCGTCAAGGTGGACTTCAAGCAAGGCTCCGCCTCCAGCCTGCCTTTTCCGAAAGACAGCTTCGATTTCCTGCTTTGCCGCGCGGCCTTCAAGAACTTTGCCCAGCCGGTGCTAGCGTTGCAGGAAATGTGCCGCGTGCTTAAGCCCGGACGAAAGGCAGTGATCATCGATCTCAGCCGAAATGCGTCACCAGCCAATGCCAGCCGTTACGTGGATGGATTGGGCCTGTCCCGGATCAGCCGGATGATGACCAAGCTTGTTTTTCGATACTTCCTGATCAAGAGCGCCTACACCCGGGAGCAGTTCCAGCAGATGCTGGCGCAAGCCAACTTCAGCCGGGTGCACATCCTGGAGGAAGATCTCGGCTTTGAGATCAGCATGACCAAGTAGTCGCGACACTTGAGATTCTCACGCCTTGCGCAACGGCTTAGCCATCGGCACAATCTGCACCGATACGTCTCGAACTTCGGAGAGGAAGCGGTTGAGCACCGAGCCGCGCAGCAGAATGTCCCAGCGCGAGCGGGCCGACTGGCCGAAGATCACGTGGGAGATGTTCTCCTGCTGGGCAAAGCGGATCAGGGCGTCGGAGACGTTGCGGTCGGTGAGCATGACCACCTTCGCTCCCAGGTCCCGCGCCATGCGCTGGTACTCTTCCAGCCGGTGAAATGCTTCCGGATCGCCGTGGCCTTTATCGTCGTCGGGCCGGGTCACGTAGACGGCGTACCAGTTGGTGGCCAGACGGCCGGCTACACGGGCACCGATGCGCAGCAGGCGCTCCGTGCCAGGCCGGGTGCTGAGGCACACCATCACCTTTTCTGGAATCGGCGCCTGCTCAAGGCCCTGGGTGCGGCGATATTCCGAGGCTCTGCTGCTTACCTGCTCGGCCGTGGTGCGCAGCGCCAGTTCGCGCAGCATGTTCAGGTTGCCCTTGCGGAAGAAGTTGGCCAGTGACTGCTCAACCTTCTCGGCGGCGTAGATTTTTCCCGCCCGCAGCCGCGTGCGCAACTCATCGACCGTGATGTCGATATTGAGCACTTCGTCGGCGCGCTTGAAGAAGTTGTCGGGGACGGTTTCGCGGATGACGGTATTGGCCGAGCGGTTTACGGCGTCGTTCAGCGTTTCAAGATGCTGAATGTTGACGGCGGTCATCACGTTAATGCCGGCGTCGAGCAGCTCAAGCACGTCTTCGTAGCGCTTCTTGTTCTTGCTGCCGGGAACATTGGTGTGGGCCAGTTCGTCCACCACCACGGTATGCGGGTGCCGGGCCAAAATGGCGTCGACATCCATCTCTTTCAACGTGACGCCCTTGTAGGGGATTTCGCGCAGAGGCACAACCTCCAGGTCGCGAATGCGCGCTTCAGTATCCTTGCGCCCGTGCGGCTCAACCAGGCCGATGACCACATCCACGCCCTGCTGATGTTTCATCATGTAGGCGTCGTTGAGCATGTGGTAGGTTTTGCCCACACCCGGCGCCGCCCCGATGTAGATTCGCAGCTTGGCCAGTTCCGGCTTCTTCTCCAATACGATCTCTGCCATGGCTTAGCCCGCCTCTACGGGATGACGCACTTGCTCTACAGCTGCAACCGGCAAGGTGAAGCGGAACGCGGATCCATTTCCCAGCCTGCTCTCAACCGCGATTTGCCCGCCCAGGGACTCCACCAGTCGCCGTACCAGTGCCAGGCCAAGGCCAGAGCCGCTCTCTGAGAATGGGTTGAAGCGGTCGAAGATGGTGCTCAAACGCTCGGCCTCAATGCCCCGGCCGGTATCCCGCACCGTGAACTGGACAAAGTCCTTGATTTCCTCGGCGGCCATCAGGATCTCTCCATCGTCGGGGGTGTACCGGATGGCATTGGCCAGCAGGTTATCCAGGATGGAGCGCAAGGCACGGCGGTCTGCCTGCACAACAGAGAGATCGGCGTAAGCCTGCACGTCGACACGAATGTGTTTTTGCGCTGCCGCGTCGCAGTAGCGGTCCCGCGCCTCGCCCAGTGCCTGCAGCGGGCGCAGCCGCTCCTGCTTGAATTCGCGCTTGCCGGTATCCAACTCCGCCACTTCAATCAGGTCGGCCATCAAGTCGTCGAGCTTTTCCGATTCCTGGCTGGCCTCGGCCACCAGTTCGCTCTGCAACGGGCGCAACTCTCCGCCAAAGCCCTGGCCCAGCGCATACAGGCCGCGGCGCAGTTGCATGAGCGGGTCGCGCAGTTTACGGCTGGCTACGGCGATGAACTGGGTCTTGAAGCGGTCAATGTCCTGCAGGCTGGTTACATCTTCAAGCGTCGTCACCGTGCCAAGCAGGCGGCCCTCTGAGTCGCGCATGGGCGTGGTGCGCAGCCGGTAACTGCGTTCCTTCTTGCCAATGCGCAAGGGCAGCATGGCCGCTTCGTCTTCTGCGGCAACGGCCTTCTGCATCGAAACGGCGTCGCGGATGGCGCTGAGTATCTTGTCGCCCCCCGGCGTATTGGCCAGCGCCATGCGGTCGGTGGCGGCTTCTCCCAACAGTTCCACGGCAGCCTGATTCACCTTGAGCAGATGGCCTTTGGCGTCGGTCACAATGATGGGCTCAAAGATGGACTGCAGAACGGCATCGGAGAGTTGATACTCCATCTGGCGGCGACCCGCTTCCGAGTCCCGCAACTCGCGCAACCGAACCACGATGCGGTTCATCTCCGCGGCGATTTGTCCAAAGGCGTCGCGGCTGCTCCACTCCACCCGGTGTTCCAGGTTTCCCTGGGCGATCAACCGGGCATCGCGGGCAAGCCTGCGGATGGGCCTTAGAACCATCGCAATGGTCGCCACCTCGACAAGCACCGCGGCTCCCACGAACAAGGCAGCGAGCGTCAACTGGCCGGCTGCGGCCAGGGCACTATGGGTGGCCAGAACCAGGCCTACGGTCAGGCCGGCGAGCAGCACGCAGCCGAGAATCAATCGCTGGGTAAGATTGAGCATGGCCCGGTCTCCATACCGGAAAAGGGTGGTACTTCCATTTTGCGGGAAACGGCCCCCAAGACGCAAAAAACAGCGATGAGGGGATAGGGATTAGGGGTAAGGGCCTTCGCCGGGTTCACCTTGGCGCCGCGGCACTGACAGACGGGATCAATCGCTTGGTTTGGGCAATCCCGAGGCTCGGATTCCACATAGGTTCAAACCTGTCGCCTCATTCCTAACCCTTACCCCTAACCCCTTCCTTCACGGCACCTGGCATACAGAAATGCCTGCGTTGTGCCATCGGCAAGTGAGGCCATCCGGCGGGGGATAGGAGACCACCACCCAGTTGACGCCAAACTCCGCTTTCAGGCGATTGAAGTCGGCAAGCTGAAAATGCGGCCAGCCTTTCTGTGCCTCTACCTGCTGGTCCCATGCGGGAGCCAGCGCGGGAAAGAGCCCCACCACAGCGGTGTCTTTCACGGCGTCGGCCAACTGGCTGCGTTCCGCCAGCGCGCGGAAGCCGTGATAGTCCTCGCCCGGCGCCGCCAGGTAATAAGGATCCAGTGCAAAGTACGCGTCCTTGGGCGTGTTCATGCGAATCCAGGAGAATGCCTGCAGCCAGGGATTCGTGGGCGACCTTCCCGGCAGTTCGAGATGTTGGCTGCCGCTGAACTGATACCGCTGCGCGGCAAACATGCCGGCGTTGAACACGAGCAGGAAGGCAGCCCAGCGCCAGACGCTGGCACGCAATAGATACTTGCCGATCAGGCAGCCGCCGATCAGAGCCATGAAGAGGTAGACCAGGTGAAGAAAACGCATGGGCTGCATGGGAGCGAAGCGGACCAGGGCAGGCATGCCCCAGACAACGATGGCAAGTACCTCATGGAACAATCCGAAGAGGAAGACGGCAAGGGCAAACCGGGCAAGCGGGGTCTCGCCGCGTTTGCCGGCCATGCGCCACAGCAGCCAAAACAGCAGCAGTGGCGCCACCGCCCCCAGCCACTCATACCAGGCCCATCGGTCGAGGAAGAGATAGCCGCGCGTACCCACAGCCTTGTGCCAGATGGCTGAAGGCGGATCGAAAAGCCACCCCAGCGGAATAAACGCCGCCGTGCCCATGCCGAGTCGCGCGCGGCCCCGCGTCCGCAGCCAATCGTGAATCGGGTCCGCACTGGCAACCGCAAGGAAGACGCAAAAAGAAGCGCCAAACAGAGTCATGATGGGATGCAGCAGGAGCGAAACCAAAAGGACTGGCACAGCCGCCAGACGCCTGCCTGCCAGAACGAGCCACACTGCAAGCAAGACCAACGCCGTTGCCAGCGTGCGGGGATGAAGATGCTGATCGACGAGGAATAGCGCAGTTCCCGCCACCGGGAGGGTGAACAGGGCGCCGACCATTGCCACACCGGCCCATTGCGCCCGCTCTCCGTTGAAGAGTTTCGCTGCGATTCCCCGGCAGCAGGCCAGGATCGCCACAATCGAAGCGAACTGCCAAAGCAACTCCGCGTAATCGACCCGGATGCCGGTAAGGCGCACAAAGGCTGCCATCCAGTTGTCAAAGAAAGTGGCCTGCATCTGTATGCGAAAAAAGATGCTGTTATGTGGGTAAAGCGCGGGGTTCAGCCGGTACTTGACGGCGGCAAGATATACTCCGTCATCTTCCAAACCTGGGTGGTACCCCATCACAAAAAACGAAAGAAAAGAAAATAGCAAGACCAACAAGGTATTGCGTTTACGGGAGTCTTTCACGTCGCTCAGCCCTTGCACCTCGTCGGTCGCCTGCCTGGATTTTTTCGAGCTTCAACATGGATTGTAGTGGACCCGAGCACGCCGCGTCAGCCCTGGGCAATGCTCTGAAGTCCTTGGGCTCAGGCGGCAGCCGTGCAGGTCCCATATACTTATTTGTAGCGTCCCCATTAGAGATGCCCTCAACAATGACTGCCATAGCTGATATTTCTGTGGACTCCACTCCTGCAGCCTCGTCCCAGCCGGAAGAGGCGGGCCAGGGCTCCAGGCAGAAGCTTGCCCTGGTCATTCCCACGCTTCGCGAAGCGGAGAACATTCACGGGTTGCTTGACCACGTTCGCGCAGTGCTCGATCCGCTCAATGTCCCCTACGAAATTCTTGTGGTTGACGACGACAGCCGCGACGGCACCGACGCTATCGTTTCCGCGGTTGCGGCACAGGATCCGCGCGTGCGTTTGCTGGTTCGCAAGGGCGAGAAAGGTCTATCCGGCGCCATTCTCTATGGATGGCAGCGCACGGACGCCCCTATTCTGGGAGTGATGGACGGCGACCTGCAGCACCCGCCTGAACTGTTGCCGCAGTTGCTTGCGGCTGTTCAGGACGGCTGCGATCTGGCCATCGGCAGCCGCTACACCGAGGGCGGCCAGCTGGGCGAATGGAGCCCGGTTCGCAAATTTCTCTCGGCTGCCGCAGTCTGGGTCACATGGCCGTTGCAAACCAGGCAGGCCCACGCCCAGGATCCGATGTCGGGCTATTTCATGGTGCGCAGCAGTTGCCTGCGCCAGGGCATTTTCCAAAGGACGGGCTTCAAACTGCTGCTTGAAGTGCTGGTGCGCGGCGAAATCGGATCGGTCGCGGAGATACCGTTTGCCTTCGGCCTGCGCAGCCGGGGTTCAAGCAAGGCGAACTTCAAGGTCGCATGGGACTACGCCCTGCTCCTGGCCAGGCTCTACGCTGCGAAATACGCATTTTGGGGCCGGGGCTGAAGTTCTGTATCGCCAGGGCAGTCAATAAGTCCCTACAGCGCCGGCAGCATCGTCCGCAGCAGCAGGAACCCCGCCACGCCGGCGAAAAACACCAGCGCCATGCGAATGCCCGGTTCGCGGTTGACCTCGGGAACGAGGTCGGTTGCGCCCACATAAAGAGCCACGCCTGCTGAAACAGGAAGCCCGTACAGAACCAGAGTTGGCGCAAGCCCGATCACCAGCACGCCGGCCAGGGTTGCCGCCGCCAGCGCCACGGCCGAGAAGAGTGCGGCTGTACGGCTGCGTCCGCTGGCCAGCATTACGCTGGCCATGGTAAAGCCCTCCGGCGCCTTGTGGAGCAGGATTGCCAGAAAGATCAGCCAGCCAAGCCACTCGTGCAACGCAAACCCCGAGCCGATGGCCACGCCGTCGAAAAGCGCATGAACGCTGAGCCCAACCAGCACGGAATTTCCCGTGTGTCGCGAGATGAACTCATCTTGGTGCGTCTCTTCGCCGTAGTGGAAGTGGGCGTTAATGGTGTGCTCAAGCAGATGCACCACGCAGTACCCGCCCATGATGAGCACCGGACCCAGCCGCGGGCTGAGCCGCAGGCCTTCAGGCATCATCTCCAGAATGGCAGTGGCGATGAGAAAGCCCGCGCCGAGAGCGACAAAGTAGCGCAGGTATTGCTCCACGCCTTTGGCCCGCACTAGCACAAGGCCGCCGGCCACATCGGCCAACGCGGCTATGGCGCCGAGCAAAAGAGATAACTTGAGCATCCCGCGTTACCCGCTGTGCCGGATGTGCATCACATCGCCATCCTGCACAACGTATTCCTTGCCTTCAAGCCGCAGGGTTCCTTTGCTGCGGGCAGCGGCCTCGGAGCCGGCTTCGAGCAGCGCGTCCCAGCGGATGGTTTCAGCGCGAATGAAATGGTGCTCCAGGTCGGTGTGAATCGCCCCCGCGCCCTGCGGAGCCTTGGAGCCAAAGGGAATCGTCCACGCGCGGCATTCGTCTTCCCCCGCAGTGAAGAAGCTGATCAGCCCCTGCAACTCATAGCTCTTGCGAATCAGGCGCACCAGTCCGCTTTCATGCAGGCCGTAGCTGCCCAGGAACTCGGCCGCTTCGTCGTCGTCCATCTCTGCCAGCTCAGCTTCAACCTTGCCGCAGATTGCGGTTGCGCCGGCGTTGGGCCGGTGGGCTACCTCATCCAGCTTCCAGCGGCTCACCGCCGCCTCCAGGTCGGCGCCCAGGGTGGTGCTTTCTCCAATGTTCAGCACGTAGAGAATCGGCTTTTGCGAAAGGAACATGAAGCCCTTGATCAGCTTCTTCTCCTCGTTGGTCATCTCCAACTCGCGCAGCGGCACTTCTTTCTCGAGCGCTTCTTTCGAACGCAACAGCAGAGCCTGTTCGTGCTCCAGGTCGGTGGTGCGCCCCTTCTTCAGATCCTTTTCCAGCCGCTCCAGACGCTTTTCAATCTGGGTAAGGTCGCTGATCATCAGGTCGAAATCGACGTTCTTGATGTCGCGCAAGGGATCGACGGGCCCGACGTGCGGAATCGCGTCGTCCTCAAACGCGCGCAGCACGTGGATCAGCGCGTCGACCTGGCGCAAACTGGCCAGGAATGCGGTTTCCTTCAGCGCTTCCTGACCGATGGCCGCCACGTCTACGTATTCCACCGAGGCGTAGGTGGTTTTCTTCGGCGAGTAGAGAGCTGAGAGCTTGTCAAGCCGGTCGTCGGGCACGCGGGCCACGCCAATATGCTCCTGGCGCGAGTGTCCCCGCTCCTCCAGCCGCGCCTTGGTCAGAATCTTGAACAGAGATGTCTTGCCCACCTGTGGCAGGCCGATAATTCCAGTTTTCATGAGCTTCCTGCCTCAGCCCCTGCACGATGCATTGCGCGCTTCAGGGCCTCTTCGATGATACAAGACAGAGACTAGGGACAAGGGACCGGGGCCCGAGAAGCAAGAACAGCGAGACCTTATTTGGCGGAATCGCAGGGCAGCTTCTGGGCAACCGGGCCGGGAAACTGAACCCTGACCACTGACCACTGATTCTCAATGCGCCGCGGTCATGATGGCGCCCAGAATGTCCATGCACCAATGCGCAAAGATAAGCGGTCCCAGCCGCTTCGTACGCAGATAGATCGCCATGAGCACAAGCACCCCTGGAACAAATTGCAGAAAGCGGAAGAGCAGGTATTTCCCGTCAGGCACAAATGGCAGCAAGGAATGCTGCGCGGCAAACCAGAAGCCGACAACGATCACGGCGATCCACGTGCGTCCAGTCAATGCCCGCAGGCGAGGCAGCGCGTAGCCCTGGTAGATCATCTCCTCGGTTGGCGAAGAGATCACCCACCAAACGAAGACGCTGTAGACGAATGCCCAAATGGGCAGTTTGTGCAGTTGTGTCAAATAGACCGAAGTGGCCGGATCGAGGGAACCATACAACAGTCTCTGTGCCAGCATGCTTCCGCCGATGATGCAGGGAAAGACGAGGAGAAAAATGCCTAGTCCCAGGAAAACATCATGTCCACGGCGCATGCGGAAAGGCCCCACCAGATCGCGAATCCGAATGCCTTCCTTTCGCGTGAAAATGCGCAGGCCGGTCAGGCAGCCGATATCGACGATTGTCCCGTAGACGGTCCACCATCGGCCTGCCTCATGCCACGGTCCCGGGCGATGCAGCGCAAAGTAGAACAGTGCAAGCAGCCCCTGCACGGTGAAGAAGAGCGTCGGGCGCAATGCCGCGAGAATCAGCGGTCCCGTCCACGGCAGGCGACCGGCCTCTACGCGTTCTTTGATTGCAACAAGGGAATTCGGTGGAGCAGCAGCGTCGAGGCTGGCTTCAAGAACGGTTGGCATCGGAAGATTCCTTTGGCCGAAAAGGCTATCACGAAGAGGCCGCTCAAAGCAGTGACACCGAGCTAGACTCGTCCTGTCTCTGCCTTAGCCACCAACGCCACCGTGGCCAGCCCCAGCAGCAGAATGGCTTCCTCCACGTGCTCGCTGCGATTGTGGAGACGCTCGAAATCCAGGCGGCTCACGTTGGCGGCATCGGCTGCGTCAATGGCCCCGCCCGCCGCAATGCGGTCTCGCTCCATTGCGGGAATAATCCCGAACTGCGCATAGACGGTGAAAGCAATCATCACCAGCACCAGGCCCATGGGCGCCAGCACCGTACGCGGCTTGTAGATGCCCCATGCGGGCGCCAAAGCCAGCAGCGCCATGGCCACCATGCCCGACACAAGCCCCATGCCGTGGAGAATCGTCAGCAACTGCCGTACGATCATCCCGGCGGTGTGCGTATCGGGGCGCAACGTGCTGAAGGCTACGGCGGCAACGATGGGAAAGAAGACTTCAGAGCCCAGCCACACCATCAGCGCCAGGTAAAGAAGCGAACGAAGCAGAGTTTTCATGTGGCAAGAATACAACGGGGCAGGGAATCGGGAATAGGAACCAGCAGCAGGTCAGCGGGTCAGCGCGATTTTCGGTTTTCCGACTCGCTAACCTGCTGACCCGCTCACTTGCTATTTCCTTTTCAACGCTCGCCTGAGCACGGTCTCCAGAGCCACCTTGACTTCGGCGTATTCGGCCGGACTGATGGTTCCCGAGAGTTTTTCACTCTCCAGGGCAAACATCTCTTCCTTCAGTGCATCCAGCAGCGAACCTTGCCTGATGGATGGAGCGGCAATCCCCGGCGCGGTT
This sequence comes from uncultured Acidobacteriaceae bacterium, assembly GCA_903911925.1. Taxonomy (GTDB): domain Bacteria; phylum Acidobacteriota; class Terriglobia; order Terriglobales; family Acidobacteriaceae; genus Telmatobacter. Next base: position 7,678 of record CAIWFH010000146.1, on the reverse strand, counting down.
GCTGGAGTTGGTTGGGCCACCACAGTGCCGGCAGGCATCTCAGCCGGTTTGCGCAGGAGCAGGGCCGCGCCTGCGGCCAGCAACAGCGCCAGCGCACTGAGAATCCACCATTTGTACTTGGTTAACGGGTCTGGGGTGTTGATGGGGTTGCCTATGCCGCCGCCTGGCTTACCGGTAGCTCCGGCCTCGGGGCTGCCGCCGTCCTGCGATCCCATGCCGGTATCCGCCTGTTGTCCTGCCGGAGCTCCCTGCTGTTCGCGCGGAATTTGGCCGGTGCCCGAGATGGCGTATTCCACTACCTTTCCCGGAGTCACGTTTTTGGCGATAAAGGTCTGGATGCCGGGGTCTTCCTTGACCGACCGGAACTCCGCTCCAGCGCCGCCGGCGAAAACCATGCTCATGGGCAGCAGGACAGCCAGGTTCTCCGTTGGCAACGACATCTGGGCTTTGAAGTTGAACTTGCCGTTGCTGTACGGGACCGAATAGCTGAGTTGGAAAAGAGTGTTCTTGTCTCCCTGGTCAGGCTGGATGGGGAAATTGAACGAATAGTGCCCCTTGGCGCCATTCGGGTCAAGCTTGATGCTGGTTGGCAGGCCGCTGGGCCGCTGCGCCTCCGCTCCCGCGAGCACCGCATCCGGCGGCATCACGATCTCAAACGAGCGCTGGCTCCACTGCGTCAGCGGCGGCGAACTTGTGTTGTGCACAAAGTACCGCTCGATGACGCGGAGCTGGCCGTTGTCGCTCTCCATCTCCAGCACGTCGGCCTCAATCGAAACACCCTGCACCTTCGAGGCCACGTCATAGACCGTGAGGTCGCCCGAGCCGCCGCCTTGTGGCGCGCCGATAAAATAGGTGCTTCCCTGGTGGGTCACGCGTACCAGGTAGTTGCTGTTGCCGGGGGTCTTCAGAGCATAGTGCCCACGGGCGTCGGTGGTGGTGGTTGCCACCTCGCCCATGCCGGCCTGCACGTCCACCAGCACCACGGGATCGCCCACTGCAGGCTTGCCCGTGGTCTTGTTGGTCACCGTGCCGGTAATAGGAGCGGCCACGGCCAGCGCGCCCGCGAAAAGCAGGCTCAAGGCAAAAGTGCGAAAAACAAACTGTGTCAGTTTCATATCGTTTGGCAATCCTATGAGTGGGGCGTGGGTTGCATTGGTCATGAGATAGGAAGAGGAGCAAACACAGGACCTTCGACTCCCTTCGCTTTTGTCGCTTCTGAAGAACGGAGCTATTTGAGTGTTGTGGTATCCCACCCATTCGCCAGAAAGACGGCGAATGGATAGGGCACCCGGCATTTTGGGCGGGCCAACGCTGGTAAACCCTGGGCGTATCTCGCATCCGCGAGTAAACGTGCCCAAAGTGACAGCATTTGCGGTGTTCAGGCCTGCTGCAACCGCTCTATCTCCGCCATCAACTGCGCTGTCTCGTTTTCAAGTTGGGTCCGCTGCACAACAAAGTCCTCTTCAGGATACTTCCCGGCACGGTACTCAAAGCTCAAATCGCGCAGGTTTTCGTAAAGCTGGTCCTTGCGCTCCAACAGGTAGTCCAAGTGTGTCTTCTCCCGCTGGCTGGCGAAAATATTCTCAGGCCAGAAGGTGTAGACGATCAGCACCAGCGCCAGAATTGCGCCCATTATCAATCCCAGGGATTCAGTCATGGCCTAAAACCCTCCATCGTTGTTGGTGTCTGTTTCCCTGCGAATCTTCTCGCGCAATGCAAGAGCGGCCGGATCGTTGTCGGTTGCGGCGGCCACCTGCGTCTTGCCCACCGACCATCGCCGTACCAGCAGAATGGTGCCCAGCAAAGCCGCGGCAAACACAGCGAACGGCGCAACCCACGCCACGAGGTCAAAGCCGTGGGCAGTGGGAGCTGCCAGCACGGTTGCTCCGTACTTGGTGGCAAAGGCGGCAAGAATCTGCTCGTCGCTTTGTCCGGCGGCAATGGCCGCGGTGAGTTCATTGCGCTCGCGGCCAGACTCCTGGCAGCCTACGTGGTTGCACTCGCCCAGCAGTTGCGCGCAACTGCAGGTGCACATCAGGCGGTGACCCAGATCGTTGAATCGCGAACTGGCGTCCGTGGCTCCAAGGGAGAAGCACACGGCCACGGCCAGCACCATGACTTCCACCGCTTTTGTCCAAAGGTTCATGCGTGCGGGAGCACCCATTATTGGCCTCCTTTTTGTGCAGCGGGTTTTTGGCTCGGAACCAGCGCCACTATGGTGCCAAAGAACATCAACGCCACGCCGGCCCAAATCCATCCCACCAGGGGATTGAGGAAGGCCTTGATGATGGGCTGCCCGGTGTCGGGGTTGGCGCCTTCATACACTACGTACAAATCCCAGCTGGGGGTCGAGTGAATGGCAACCATGGTCTGCGGTTGCCCGCTGGCATGGTAGACGCGTTTTTCCGGCGTCATTTGGAATTGTTTCTTGCCGCCACGCGAAACATCCAGCACCGCGTACCAGGAGTCGTAATTGGGATTGGTGTCCTGGGTTCCGCCGATGGATTCCAGCGTGTAAGGGCCGATCTCAAGTTTGTCACCCAGCGCCATTTCTTTCTCGACGTTGCGGTTGAAGGCCGCTCCGGCCAACCCAACCACCACAATCACCACGCCAATGTGGATGATGTAGCCGCCGTAGCGGCGCGTGTTGCGGCGCGTCAGCATCCATGTGGCAACCAGCAGGTTCCGCCCGGTCTGTTTAGCGATGACGGCGCCGCCGCGCAGGAACTCCATGACGATGGCGGCAAATACGCTGGCCGACATGGCAAAGGCCACCAGCGCGTAGAAGTTTCCGCTGTCGAACGAGCCGTCTTTCCAGGGGCGCACTCCCACAGCCAGGCAAACAATGACCGTAGCCCACAGCGCGACGATTGGCAAAATGAAGTTGCGGCGAATGCTCTTGATCGACGTGGCCCGCCAGGGCAGCAGCGGCCCAACGCCCGTCAAAAGGAGCAGGAACAAGCCGATTGGCACGGCCACCCGATTATAGAACGGCGCGCCCACGGTCACCTTGCTGCCTTGTGCGTATTCGCTCAGGATGGGGAAGAGTGTTCCCCAGAGGATTACGAAGCAGGCAGTCAGCAAAACGAGATTGTTAAACAGGAAGCTCGACTCGCGGCTCACGAGCGATTCCAGGTGATGTTCGCTCTTCAGGTGGCGCCGCTGCAAGACGTAGGTGAAAATGCAAACCACCAGCACGATGACCATGAAGGCCACAAACCAGTTGCCTATGGATGACTGGGCGAATGCGTGAACCGAACTGACGAGTCCGGCGCGGGTAAGCAACGTGCCCAGCAGCGTGAGCAGGAAGGTGGAGAAGATGAGCCAGACATTCCAGCTCTTCATCATCCCTTTCTTTTCCTGCATCATTACCGAGTGCAGAAACGCGGTGCCGGTAAGCCAGGGCATGAAACTCGCGTTTTCGACCGGGTCCCAACCCCAGTAGCCACCCCAACCAAGCACGGCGTACGCCCAGTGCATGCCCAGGAAGATGCCGCAGGTGAGGAATAGCCAGGTAACCAAGGTCCAGACGCGGGTAATCTTGATCCACTTCTCGCCGGGATAGCGCATCATCAGGGCGCCCAGCGCAAAAGCGAAGGGAATGGTGAACCCCACGTAGCCCAGGTAAAGCAGCGGAGGATGAATCACCATCTCCGGATATTGCAGCAGCGGATTGAGCCCGTTGCCGTCCTCGGGAATGGTGCCCTTCATCAGCGAGAACGGTGGTGCGGCAAAGTTCAAAATCGCCAGGAAGAAGACCTGCACGGCTGCCAGGATGGTTCCGGCATAGGCGTACAGGCGAACATCCGTCTTGTGCGTGAGGCGAAGCACAAAGCCATACACCGCCAGCAGCCACGCCCACAGCAGAAGGGAGCCTTCCTGCCCGCTCCACAGCGCGGAAAATTTGTAAGCGCCGGGCAGGTCGCGGTTCGAGTGCTCCATGATGTAGGTGATGGAAAAATCGTTGGCGAAAACCGACCAGACCAACGCGAAAGCGGCCGCGGTGACGGCTACAAAGCCCGCAATTCCGGCCCGCCTCGCGGTATCAGCCAGCCGTTCAGGCTGGATGCGGGCTGGTTGTCCGGTAGCCAGCAGGCGCAAGGCTACAGCCCCGGCGAGCAGGTTGTAAGCGGCTAATGCCAGGGCGATGAGTAGAGACAGACTTCCAAAGGTTGCCACTTGCGGTTCTCCAATTTGCGTTGATCGAAGCCGCTCCAACTCTCCTTGCACAGCACAAGATGCACCGCACAAACTCGGGGGAAACCGCTCCACATTGATTCGGGGACTCCACGATGATTTTCGCACGCGGACGGGGAGTCCGTCGGCCTACCGACAGGCCAATTCTCTATCTGGAGAGGGCTTCAGGCGTGTGATTTGAATCACACTAAGAGGGTGGATGAAACACACAGGTGCTTGTAGTTGGTTTGTGCAGACATCGCAGGCCACGTTCAGGCGGCGTCCAAGTGGCCTCGGGCGATCATCATGCCGGTCAGCGCCAGCAGTTCTTCGCTGGCAATCGATCTGGATCGGAAGCAAATACCAGCATAATGTGGGTAGTCGCTTGCAGTTTCAGCACCGCTGCCAAGAACCAGCACCGGCAACTCCGGCAAGCGCCGAACAATTTCAGCGACGAAGTCGGGACCGCTTATTCCCGGCCTCTGGCGGCCGGTGACAATGAGCGCGAGATTTGAGGCGAAGTTAGGCTGTTCAATAAGACATAGAGCTTCAGCGGCGTCGCTTACGCGGCGAACGTCGGGAAATTTTTGTTCCAGGATGGATTTACGGAGGAGCGCCTGGAGAGGATCGCAGTCCACTAATAAAATTGTCGGCATTAAACCCCGATTCCCGCGACCGAGGCTTGACCGCAGGGACTACGCAGGTAAGATGGGGCGGCGCCTCTATCGGTTGCTTGCGTCTATCAAGCCTGGCAGGGGAGCCACTAGCCGAACAGAATCTCCTTCTCCCGAAGTTCCTTGATGGAGTCACGTAATTTGGCGGCTTTTTCGAACTCGAATTTCTTGGCCGCATCGCGCATCTCGGTTTCCAGTTTGGCGATATAGGCGTCGAGCTCTCCTTGAGAGGCGAAGGCGGGCATCGCGGCTGCCTCTTCCTCGGCCACCTCGCCGTACTCGGCTTTCATGATCTCGGCCAGGCCCATGTCCATCTTGTTAATGATGGATTGCGGAGTAATCCCGTGCTCCTCGTTGTAGGCCCGCTGCACGGTACGCCGGCGGTCGGTCTCATCCATCGCCCGGCGCATGGAGTCGGTGATGCGGTCGGCGTAGAGAATCGCCTTGCCCTCGAGGTGACGCGCCGCGCGGCCCATTGTCTGGATGAGCGACCCGGCTGAGCGCAGGAAGCCTTCCTTGTCGGCATCCAGAATGGCCACGAGAGATACTTCAGGCAGATCAAGGCCTTCGCGCAGCAGGTTGATGCCGATCAGGGCGTCGTACTCGCCGCGGCGCAGGCCGGCCAGCAACTTGACGCGCTCCAGGGTTTCGATCTCAGAGTGCATGTAGCGGCAGCGCACGCCGACCTCGGTGTAGTAGCCGGCCAGATCCTCTGACATGCGCTTGGTGAGGGTGGTGACAAGGACACGCTCGTTGCGCTTGGCGCGGTCGCGAATCTCGGCAAGCAGATCATCAATCTGGCCCTTGACGGGGCGAATCTCGACTTCGGGATCGACAAGGCCGGTGGGACGAATGACTTGCTCGACGACGACACCGGCCGAGCGCGTCAGTTCATACGGTCCCGGCGTGGCGGAGACATAGATGGTCTGGTGGATGCGGTTCTCGAACTCCTCGAACTTCAGCGGGCGGTTGTCCATGGCCGAGGGCAGGCGGAAGCCGTAGTCGACGAGATTCGCCTTGCGGCTGCGGTCGCCGAACCACATGCCGTGGACCTGCGGAATGGTCGCGTGGCTCTCGTCTACGAAGAGCAGGAAGTCGCGGGGAAAGTAGTCGAGCAGGGTCGGAGGCGCCTCGCCGGGCAGGCGGCCGCTGAAGTGCCGCGAGTAGTTCTCGATGCCGTGGCAGTAGCCCATCGACTTGATCATCTCCAGGTCGAAGCGGGTTCGCTGGTGGACGCGCTGCGCCTCGACCATGCGGCCTTCGGACTCCAACTGGGCAACGCGTTCGTTGAGCTCGGCGAGGATTGTCTCGATGGCTTCGGCCTTGCGCTCGGGCTGCATCACGTAGTGGCTTTTGGGGTAGATGGGCAGGCGCGAGTACTTCTGCTTCACGGTGCCGAAGAGCGGGTCGATTTGGGAGAGGGATTCAATCTCGTCACCGAACATCTCGATGCGGTAAGCGGTTTCGTCGTAGGTGGGGAAGACCTCGATGACGTCGCCGCGCACGCGGAAGGTGCCACGCCGGAAGTCGGCGTCGTTGCGTTCGTAGAGGATTTCAACGAGACGGCGGGTAATGTCTTTGCGGCTGATGTGCTGACCCTTTTCCAGGAGCAGCAGCATGCCGTAATACGCCTCAGGCGAACCGAGTCCGTAAATGCAGCTGACCGAGCTGACGATGATGGAGTCGCGGCGCTCGAAGAGCGAGCGGGTCGCCGAGAGGCGCAGTTTGTCGAGCTCCTCGTTAATGGTGGCTTCTTTTTCTATATAAAGGTCGCCGGCGGGGATGTAGGCCTCGGGCTGGTAGTAGTCGTAGTAGCTGACGAAGTACTCTACCGCGTTGCCGGGGAAGAACTGCTTGAACTCGTGGTAAAGCTGGGCTGCCAGGGTCTTGTTATGGGCCAGGATGAGCGCGGGCCGGTTGGACCGCTCGATGACCTTGGCCATGGTGAAGGTTTTGCCGGAGCCGGTGACGCCGAGCAGCACCTGGTGCTTCTCGCCCGCAGCCAGGCCCTGGACGAGTTCCTCGATCGCCCGCGGCTGGTCTCCCCTGGGTTTGTAGCTGGTGACGAGTTGAAAGTCCATGCGGAATTATACCGCAAGAGCGAAGATTGGGCGAAGAGGGGGCCCGGGACTAGGGGCCAGGGACCAGGGGCCAAGGGCCAAGGGACTCGGGACCAGGGACTCGGGACTATTCCTCGGCGGGCTGGTAGTTTTCGCAATGGTCTTTGCGGTCGCAGGTGGGACAGTCGCGTCCCGGCCGGCAGACGATGCGTTCGGGAGCGAGTTCTTCACCGTCTTCGGTCAGGGTCATGGATTGGACAGCACCGGTGGTAAGGATGTTCGGATTGTGTTCGACATTCTGGGTTGCGATCTGAAGTCCGTAAAGCAAGATGCCTGCGCACTTTGCGTCGAGCTTGCAAGTGGCGAGGGAGTTGAGGACCTGGCCCACCGCGATCTGGAGGGCGCTTCGATCTTCCAAGACAGGGAACGAGAGCGGCTTGTTGTCGCCCTTTTTCTGCTCGGCGGCCAGGCGATGGAGCCGGGTGTGGAAGTAACAAAAGGGCGTGCCGCGCAGTGCAGGCGAGTGGCAGCAGTTGCCGTTGGGCATGATGTGACGACAGACGGGATACACTTAAGACCCTCCCCCCTCCCCCTAGATTCTGGGAAGAAATTCCTTGTTTTCAGTGAGATGTGGCGTGGTTTGCGGTCCAAGTTGGTGATTTAAAAAGAGTTCGCCGCAGAATCGTCAGGGCAAAGAAGTTAGCTTCCAGCTGGCAGCTTCTAACTCCAGTTCCGCAACTTTTCTTTGGCCTCGATCGGTTGTGAAGG
>CAIWFH010000145.1 GCA_903911925.1 uncultured Acidobacteriaceae bacterium | reverse complement strand
GCCTGGGCTCCAGTGCCTATGAGCGAGGACTGCCTCACCCTGAATATCTGGGCTCCCGCCAAAGCAAGTAAAGCGCCGGTCTTTTTCTGGATACACGGTGGCGCTCTCACAACAGGGTCGAACAGGGACGCGTTGTACGACGGCACGCGGCTTGCCGAGCAGGGCATTCTCGTCGTCTCCATCAACTATCGGCTGGGTGTCCTGGGTTGGCTCGCACATCCCGAGCTCAGCAAAGAGTCGCCGCTCGGCATTTCCGGCAATTATGGCTTGCTGGATCAGATCGAGGCTCTCCAATGGGTTCGGCGCAACATTAGCGCATTCGGCGGCGATCCCTCCAACGTGACCATCGCCGGCGAATCCTCGGGCGCACTGAGCGTCATGTACCTGATGGCATCGCCCACCGCGCGAGGTCTGTTCTCGAAGGCCATTGCAGAAAGCGCTTACATGATCTCCACACCTGAGCTGAAGCAACAGAGTTTCGGCTCACCCTCCGCCGAGGAAAGCGGTGTGAAGCTCGCCGCGGCTCTGCACGCTGAGAATATCGAAGCCCTGCGAGCGATGGACGCGGAGAAGCTGACTCTCACCGCGCCGATGTCCGGGTATGCGCCATGGGGCACCATCGACGGACACATCATGCTGCGCCAACTGATTGATGTTTTCGACAAAGGCGAACAAGCGCCTGTGCCGATACTCGCCGGCTTCAACAGCGGCGAGATCCGCTCGTTAACCGTTCTCGCCCCTCATGTTCCCGCGAATGCAGCCGCGTACGAAGCCACCATTCGCGACCGGTATGGTGATCTTGCCGATGAATTTCTGCGGCTCTATCCCAGCGCCGATATGCAGGAGAGCATATTTGCCACAACGCGAGACGCCCTGTACGGGTGGACGGCGCAGCGACTGGTTAGAAAACAAACCGTACTGAAGCAGCCGTCATTCCTCTACCTTTTCGATCACGGGTACCCGGCCGCCGACTCAGCAGGCCTGCACGGCTTCCACGCCAGCGAATTGCCCTTTGTCTTCGGTACATACGATAAGACGCCGCCACATTGGCCCAAGATCCCCGAAACGGCGGAGCAGACGAGACTCTCAGACGCGATGGTTGGCTACTGGAGTTCCTTTGCGCGCACCGGCTGGCCAAAGGCCGCAGATCAGCCCGATTGGCCGGTGTTCGGGCCGACCGGCTCCTACATGGTATTCAAGGAAACTCCTCAGCCGTCGGATCATCTCTTGCCGGGGATGTACGAGTTTCAGGAAGAAACTGTATGCCGGCGCCGGGCGAGCGGGGAGATCGCCTGGAATTGGAATGTTGGCTTGTATTCGCCCAAACTCCCCGCCCAGCAGGCGCAATGCAAGTAGCAGGGGTAGTGCACACTTCAGGCTGCCGCGGAGGGAACAATGCCGACAGCATTGGCAAGGATTTCGCTAGCCACCGCAGTATTGTTCGGTTTGGCAGCCGCGGTGCTGGCGGCGCAAAAACGAGTCACGATTACAGCGCCACAAGGCACGCTGGCCGGTCAGGTGGATGCGCATGGCGTACGTTCCTTCAAGGGCATTCCCTACGCTGAACCGCCAGTCGGCGACAAGCGCTGGACGGCTCCGGTTGCCGCGGGACCGTGGAAGGGCGTGCGCGACGCGCGCGAATTCGGGGCAAGCTGCTTTGAAACGACTTATTCGCCG
>CAIWFH010000144.1 GCA_903911925.1 uncultured Acidobacteriaceae bacterium | reverse complement strand
TCAGACGTGGACGCGGATACCGAAACCTCAACTACCTGCTGTTGAAAGTACAGCGGCTGGCCGCCACGAGAACCAACTTCGTCGCTTTTCAGAAAGCCGCGTAAAACGCACACTTTTCCACTTTCTTGCCAAGAACCAAAAAAAGATCGTCGTGAATAAATAGGCCGCGAGACTATGAGGATTTCCCGGTGTCCCGAACATCGGCGCCGAAGAATCCCACGTCCAGGTGGCGCCATGGTCGGCAGAGGCGGCAATGGAAGCGGCTGGTGCGTCATCAAAATTCGAAGAATTCAAATTCTGGAAGGCCAGATAGAGCCTTCCGTTCATGCACAGCATTCCAGTGGGCTTTCGGTTGTAGCCCTGGCCGCTCCAATTGGTGCCAACGCTTGTAGCCACGGTGGTTCCAGCTAAATTGGGCGGCATTCCAGCGATCATGCTCACAGCCATGTCGAATCTGTTCGATCCGCCGGTGAATGCGACTCCATCGCCGTTGGCTGCATAGAGGTTTCCGTCGTCGGACCAACAGGATGGCCATAGGTCGCCGTCACCGGGCAGCTGATAGGTCGAGTAGGCTTCTTCTGCCGCTGTTGAGAAGAAATCGCTTTGAAGAGGAGTGGCGGTTTGTCCGGGGCACAGGATGGCCAAAGCCGGAAATGCTGCCAACGCGATGAATCGAAATAAAAAGTTGCGACTGAGACCAGGATACATAAGAGGGCTCTCCGACATAGCTCTCGCAAGCTGAAAGCACTTCAGCCGCCGCGTCGCGACCGCCGGCTGCCGGTGCGCCCGCACTCACACAGAATTTGTTCGCAAAGAGAAGGCAAGCTTCCGGTATCGTAATGTCTCTGTCATCCTACGCCGTCTGGCATCGCATGGCAGAGCCATGCATTCGCCCATCATAGCCAGGGCATTCGAAATTGCCCGAAACATGGAGAAGCGAGTCCCGGCTGCGTCACCTACTGGTCGTCAAAGGTTGTTCGAACAGCATCGTTAAAGAACATTGGCCCACGCCGCCATCGAGGATCATGCTGCGCATTTGGTTCAAACTTCCGGATGAGGGACCTGCATCTCGCCTGCCCCAGGCTCCGGGGTCCGCGCGGACAGGTCCAGCGTCCGAACGGTGAACCACCATCCCTTGGCCCCGCCGTACTATCATGGTCAGAATTGCCTCAACCAGAGACCATAGGACTCCTATGTCAAAGACTCTTCGCTTCGGACTTATTGGCGCCGGCCGCATTGGGCCGGTTCACGCTGCAACGCTTGCCTATCACGTGCCGCAGGCCACACTGGCCGCGGTGGCCGACCTGAACCAGCAGCGCGCGCAGGCCCTGGCTGAGCGCTTCGGCGTGCTCAGGGTCCTGACCACGGGCATGGAGATCATTGCCGACCCGGATATCGACGCTGTGGCGATCTGCTCCCCGACCGACACGCACGCCGACCTGATTGTGGCCGCCGCCGCCGCCGGCAAGCATATCTTCTGCGAGAAACCGATTTCGCTGAGCCTGGCGGAGATTGACCGCGCACTGGCAGCGGTGGCCAAGGCCGGCGTCAAGCTGCAGGTCGGCTTCAATCGCCGCTTCGACTCAAACTTTCTGCGCGTGCGGCAGGCGGTGGCCTCGGGCGAAATCGGCACGCCGAACATCTTCCACATTGTGAGCCGCGATCCGTTTCCGCCGCCGCTCACCTATCTGCGGCCGTCCGGCGGGATATTTCTGGACATGATGGTGCACGACTTCGACATGGCGCGCTTTTTGCTGGGCGATGAGGTGGAAGAGGTCTACGCGCAGGGCGCCGTGCTGGTGGATCCGGGCTTTGCGACCGAGGACGATTTTGACACCGCGCTGGTGATGCTGCGCTTCCGCTCGGGGGCCATCGGGACGATTGACAACAGCCGCAAGTCGACCTTTGGCTACGATCAGCGCGTTGAAGTGCTGGGCAGCAAGGGGAAGATTGCCACGGAGAACCGCTATCCCAATCAGGTCATCGTGAGCGGCGAAAAGATGGTCTACACCGATGCGCCGTACCTCTTCTTTATGCAGCGCTACCCTGACAGCTTTGCCGCCGAGGTGCAGGCTTTTACGGAGTCGGTGCTGGAAGACAAGCCGGTGGCGGTTACGGGAGAAGACAGCCGGGTGCCGGTGGTGATGGCGCTTGCCGCGGGCAAATCGAGCCGTGAACACCGCCCGGTGCGGATGGACGAGATTACTGCATAGGGCGGCGGCGGAAAGCTCAAGCTGAAGGGCTGTGCCCTTCGGCGAGCAGTCAGCTGCATGCAATGCTGGTGGCGGGAGGCAGGATCGAACTGCCGACCTACGGGTTATGAATCCGTCGCTCTAACCATCTGAGCTACCCCGCCAAAAAGGGGTTCTTTTAAGCCCGGACCGTTGCGGCCCGTTGGGATTGGGTAGACATAGTTCTCACTCGAGTCCCATGAATGATGATACGGGTGGCCGGATTGCAGGTCAAACTTGCGCGGGCGGGTTTGCAGGGCAGAGGACGCGCGGAGAGGTGAATTCAGCGCCTATTCCTGTAAACTCGGCTGCATGAGCAAGTTCCGTATTGCCGCCGTGATTCCGGCCCGGCTCGGGTCCACGCGGCTCAACCGCAAGGTTTTGCGGCCCATTGCGGGGCGCCCCATGGTGGAGTGGGTGTGGCGCGCCGCGCAGGCCAGCGGACTGATGGACCCCGTGGTGGTGGCTACCGATTCAGACGAAGTGGCCGCGGTTTGCCGGGAGCGCGGTATCCCGGTCGCCATGACGTCGCCGGCGTGCCCCAGCGGGTCAGACCGGGTGAGGGAAGTGGCTCGCCAGATTGACGCCGATATTTATGTGAATATCCAGGGCGACGAGCCGACGCTGACCGCGGACTTTTTCCCGCCGATGCTGGACCTTTTTGAGCGGCCCGAGGTGGAGGTGGCAACGCTGGCCGTCCGCTGCCCGCCGCACGAGTTCGACAACCCGAATGCCGTGAAGGTGGTCACGGCGCTGGACGGACGCGCGCTTTACTTTTCGCGGGCAACGATTCCGTTTGATCGGGATCGGGCGGGGTTCACCGGCTACCGCAAGCACCTGGGGATCTACGCTTATCGCAAGGCCGCGCTGGAGCGGTTTGCGGCGTTGCCGCCTTCTCCGCTTGAACGGCTGGAGAAACTGGAGCAGTTGCGGTTGCTGGAGAATGGGATGGCGCTCTACGTTGCCGACGCGCCGCGCGACACGATTGGGGTTGATACGGAAGAGGATTTGGTGCGCGCCGAGGCGGCGCTGGCGTCAATCAAAAGCCGAAAGGGCGAATGAATCCGGCAACTCCAGGAATTCCGAATTACCCGCAAGAACCGGATAGCGCGGCGGGCCGTACATCGGCGACTATAGTTCTCGTGAACAACAGACATCAACCCGCACCGGCTGGAGCCATCGATCCAGAATCAGCATGGAAACAGCTCCTAAGCCGCGATCCGGCTGCAGGTTTCTTTTATGCGGTGGCCACGACCGGAGTTTTTTGCCGCCCGGATTGCAAGAGCCGCCGTCCGCTCAGGGCCAACGTGCGTTTCTTCAAAACAGCAGATGAGGCGCAGGCCGCCGGGTTCCGGCCTTGCAAGCGCTGCCGTCCGACCACTGCGTGGGGCAGACCTTTGGACGAGATTCGTGCGCACATTGAGGCCAACCTCGATCGCCCTGTGCCACTGGCCGAACTGGGGCGGCTTGTCAATCTCAGCCCCTTTACCGTGCAGCGCCTCTTCAAGCAGGGGTTGGGCGTGAGCCCGCTGCAATACCAACGCGCGCTACGCGCCGGATCGCTGCGCTCTGCGCTGAAACAAGGAGACACCGTGACAGATGCGATTTACGCCGCGGGCTACGGCTCGTCGAGCCGCGCATACGAGGGCGCGCAATTGGGCATGACACCCGCACGCTTCGCGCATGGAGGCAAAGGCGAGAAGATCAGCTGGACAACAGCGCGCACGCCCTTCGGCTGGATGGTTGTGGGAGCGACGGAACGCGGCCTGTGCTGGCTGGCGCTGGGCAGCACCCCTGCCGAAGCCGAAGCCAGCCTGCGGCAGGAGTTCCCGGAAGCCTCACTGCGCCGCGACCCATCGCTGTCGCGTCTGGTGGACTCGGCATTGGAGAGCGTGCGCGAGGGGGCGGACCTCGGTCGAGACAAGGCGAATTCCCTGGATTTGCGGGGAACGGTCTTTCAACTCCGCGTGTGGCAGGCGCTGCGGCAGATTCCCCGCGGCGAGACACGCACGTATAGCCAACTGGCGCGCGATATGGGCATGCCCAATTCCACCCGCGCCGTGGCCCGCGCCTGCGCTACCAATCGCGTCGCGGTTGTCGTGCCTTGCCATCGCGTGGTGGGGGTCAGTGGCTCGCTGACGGGGTATCGATGGGGCGTGGAGCGCAAGAAAGCGTTGCTGGAAGCGGAGGGGGTCGGGGGCTGATTGGTTAGGGGCGAGTCGGCATTTGTGGTATCCCACCCATTCCGCAGAAAGCGCGGAATGGATGGGGCACCCGGCTGTTCACGCTGGAGGGCGAGGTTTTCGGTATTCCCGGTCCCAAAATCGAGACCGGGGGCACCCATTTTCAGTGGGCGAGTTTCGAGCTGATTCGCGCCGCCCCGCTAGTTTGGTTTGTTGGCTACGGCCAGCAGGGTCTGGAACTGGGGGGTCTCCGGCTCTTTGTGGACCACTGAGGTCTGGACATTGCGGAAGCCGGATTTTTCCAGCATTGTTTCCAACTCGGCCTCGCTGAAACCGAGCCACTCGTCGGCGTAGAGTTCGCGGGCCTCTTCGAAGCGGTGCTTTACCAGATCGAGGACGACGATGCGGCCGCCGGGACGGAGAATTCTTGCGGCGTCGGCGATGGCTCGATCGGGATGCAGGGCGTGGTGGAGGGACTGGGAGAAGAAGACGAGATCGACCTGGGCGTCTTCGATGGGGATTTCTTCCATGTCGCCGAGGCGGAACTCCACATTGGTGACGCCATGGCGCAGCGCCTGTTCGCGGCCCACCTCGATCATCTTCGCGGAAGTATCCACGGCGATGACTTTGGCAGCACGCTGGGCCAGCAACATGGCAAAAGTGCCCTCGCCGGCGCCCAGGTCGGCAATGACCATGGGCGGCATGAGGCGGAGAAGCGCCTCGGCCACGCCTTTCCAACTCTGGCCGGGAACGTAGTCTTTGCCCAGGCGGCCTGCCACGCTATCGAAGAAACTGCGCATCTTGTCCTGGCGCTTCTTGACCACGCGGCGCATGGCTGCCTGGTCGGCGGCGGCTTCGGGAACATCTCCGCCAGCCTCGGCAAGCAGCCCGTCCAAAACTCCACCCCCACCGGAGGTGGCCGCAGGGCGCCGGTAGAAGCTGCTTTTGCCGGTGCGGCGGTCTTCTACCAGGCCTGCCTGCTTGAGCTGCGAAAGGTGTGTGGAGATGGTGCTTTGGCCCATGGCGAGGATCTCCTGCAACTCGGCGACGGACAATTCCTCGCCTTTTAGCAGCAAGAGGATGCGGAGCCGGGTGGGGTCGGCTGCGGCGCGGAGCGTTTTTATAATTGACGGCATAGGCGATCTCTGATACATATCAACATATCACGATGTGACGATATAAGGAGACTTTAGATGGCGACTTCAACACTGGAAACCGTGGAATTGGGCTACAAGGTAGCCGATATGAGCCTGGCCGACTGGGGCCGCAAAGAAATCAACATTGCCGAGCACGAGATGCCGGGCCTGATGGCCATCCGCAACAAGCATGCCGTGAAAAAGCCCCTGGCGGGCGTGCGCATCACCGGCTCGCTGCACATGACCATTCAGACGGCGGTGCTGATTGAGACGCTGACCAGCCTGGGCGCTGAAGTTCGCTGGGCAAGCTGCAACATCTTCTCCACGCAGGATCACGCCGCCGCGGCCATCGCCGCCACCGGCGTTCCGGTCTTCGCGTGGAAGGGCGAGAGCCTTGAAGAATACTGGTGGTGCACCTACCAGGCGTTGAACCACAAGGGCGGCAAAGGGCCCGAGCTGGTGGTGGACGACGGCGGTGACGTGACCCTGCTCATCCACAAGGGCTACGAGCTTGAAGACGGCGACAAGTGGGTTGACAGCCCCTCCGAAAGCCACGAAGAGCAGGTGATCAAGGATCTGCTGAAGAAGGTTCATGCCGAAGACCCTAAGCACTGGCACAAGGTGGTCAAGGACTGGCGCGGCGTCAGCGAAGAGACCACAACCGGCGTGCACCGGCTCTACAAAATGATGGAGCAGGGCAAGCTGCTGGTTCCGGCCATCAACGTGAACGATTCCGTGACCAAGTCGAAGTTTGACAACCTCTACGGCTGCCGCGAGTCGCTGGCCGACGGCATCAAGCGCGCCACCGATGTGATGGTTGCGGGCAAAGTGGCCGTGGTTTGCGGTTATGGCGATGTGGGCAAGGGCTGCGCGCACTCGCTGCGTGGCATGGGCGCCCGGGTTATCGTGACGGAAGTGGATCCCATCAACGCGCTGCAGGCCGCGATGGAAGGCTTTGAAGTGACCACGGTTGAGGCCACGCTGGGCCGCGGCGACATCTACGTCACCTGCACCGGCAACGTGGACATTATCACCCTGGACCAGATGAAGCTGATGAAGGATCAGGCGATTGTCTGCAACATCGGGCACTTTGACAACGAAATCCAGATGGACCGCTTGAACGCCGAGAAGGGCGTTACCAAGCTGAACATCAAGCCGCAGGTGGACTTCTACACGTTCCCCGACGGACACGGCATCTTCATCCTCGCCGAAGGACGGCTCGTGAACCTGGGCTGCGCCACCGGGCACCCGAGCTTTGTGATGAGCAACAGCTTTGCCAATCAGACTCTTGCCCAGCTTGACCTGTGGGAGAAGAAGGACAGCTACAAGGTTGGCGTGTATGTGCTGCCCAAGAAGCTGGACGAAGAAGTGGCCCGGTTGCACCTTGAGAAGATCGGCGTGAAACTCACCACGCTTTCTGCGAGGCAGGCCGACTATCTCGGCGTTCCGGTCGAGGGGCCTTACAAGGCGGAGAGTTACAGGTACTAAAGACAGTGGTTAGTGATCAGTTCTCGGGTCGTGGATTGAATGTTTGTGGTTTCCCATCTTTGCGGCAGAAAAAATGCTGCAAGGGTGGGGCACCCGGGTTATACGCATCAATTTGTCGCCAAAGCTTTCTCGACTGCCACTCTTAGCGGCGGCAAATCATCTTGAATGGTATTCCAGATGGTTTCAACTTCCACACTGTCGCATTGATGGCGCAGCCAGTTGCCGATTTCGCGAATTTCGCGCCATGGGACATCCGGGCAGAGTGTCTCCGCAGCGTCCTTCAGTCGAATAGCGGCCTCGCTGATAATCAGCATCTTTCGTTCAACCGCAGCTTGAGTTCGCTCATCGTTCTTGTAAGCATCCAAATCCATCTCGCTTACAAAAGGTTCAATTGACTGAATGCTGACCAAGATGTCAGCGAGATTCGAGCGGATGTCCTCAAAAGGCATGCACAGCCTCGTGTTGGGCGCGCGCCCGCACCGGTCCCTTCATTGCATTTGCGGATGAAAGGTCGACCCTTGCGCCTAACAAATCGCTCAGCCGGTTCTCAAGGCGCGCCATACTCACCAGGGTGCGACGCCGCGCTGGATCGAAGTCGGCCATCAGATCGATGTCGGAGAAAGCCGTATTCTCACCCCGCGCCACCGACCCAAAGAGCCGCAGATGTACGATGCCAGAGTCTCTCAACTCCGGCTCGTACCGGCGCAATGTCTCAATGACGGTTCCCTTGTCCATACCCGAACTTTGCCACATACTTCGACTCAATTCAAGAGCCAGCGCCAGACGGCGGGCCAATTACCGCTTCCTGCGGCGCTTGGCCACCCGGTTATAAGCCCCCCACAGCGAGCCGTGAAGCAGCTTTGTCTGTTCCGCTTTCAGGGCGTAGTAGGAATGCGTCACATAGGTATCGAATTCCGGCGGCCAGCCGATGGTGGACCGCCGCTCTGAGTAGTCGCCTTCAGCCCATTTGCTCAGCACCGCCTTGTATCCCACCACATGCGTGACAAAATCGAGCAGGCACTGCGGCATCCGTTCTTCCACAATCAGGTACGCCTTCTCAATAATGATCTTCTCGCGAATGTCATTGAGGGGCATGAAGATGGTGGTCATCCACAGCACCCACTCCTTCATCTCCGAGTCGAGAATGGGTTCGCTCTGCGTCTTGCCCTGCTTGTTGAGCAGGGACCGGTAGGCGATGTTTCCCGCCTGGGAGGCGACAAACAGCGGCCCGTAAAACTCGTTGAGCCGCATGTTGACCAGCTTGAGCATGTCTGTGCGCCGGGCCAGCATGCGCGAACTGAGAAAGGTGACCAGGTAGCCGGCGAATGCCAGCACGACGGTGAGAACCGCCGCACCCTGCAGGGAGTTCGGTAAGAGAATCGTCTGGAGATCCATCAGGTGCCTTGCCGGAAAGTATACGCGCCCCGCAAAGGCTGGAGCAGTGACGGAGGGGTGACCCTACGTCGCGGGTACGTCTTTTACGATGACCACATTCACTGGCGGATTGCTGACCAGTTGGCTGTCGATGATGATCACGGTCTCTACCTCGCCGCCCTTCAGCGCCAGAGAAGCGGAGACGAACTTGGGAGTGACCACGCCGGTTGGCGTAATCACAATCGTCACCGTTTGCGATGTGAAGTTGTAATAACCAAAGGTCTGGCCCACCTGAATCGTTGCCTGCAGAATTGCGTCGGCCAGGGTTGCCCCGGCCGGGACGATGTAGAGGTCTACCGGGCCAACTTTGGGCGCCTGGTTCATAAAGCGGAAGGCTGAGTGGCCGCCCGCCGCGGCTATCATCTGGTCCTCAAGCACCGTGACCGTATAGCTGGTGGGGGCTGCGCCGTTATCGGTTAGAAAAACCGAGTGCTGATGCCCGCCCACGAGCGTGGCGTTGGAGGTAACCAGCGTAGCGCCGCCGGTGGCCGCGGTTACCTTGATCACGGCATTCTTTGAAGCCGGAACAGTGCCGTAGTTTGAAACGCTGCCCTCGCCGTAATTCGCCGCGAGTTCCACGCCGCCAACCAGCACGTTGACGGCCGGCGCGATATAAGACGCGTCAATAAAGCGCACCAGGCTGGGCTGGGTGAAGCCGGCCACGTTTTCGCAGGCTGAGAGTGCCAGCGCCACCGCCAGTGAAGCCGCTGCCGCCATGGCCAGCCGGGGCAGCGTCAATTGCCTAGTTCCGCCCATCCACCGATTCCAGGTCGTCTTCATTCGCTTCTCCGGCATAGGCGCCTGGGCCAGCGGCCCAAGCCTCCCACCATACTACAGGGGTTCGATAGGAAGAGTTTACGACTTTTGGGCTATCGCGGCACAGGGGGTTCAACCCTGCCATCTGAGAGGCGGCGTCTTTCAGAATCGGAGACCGGTTCACACCTTTGCCGGCGGCTTGAACGCAAATCGACCGCAGAACCGGCTCACAGCGTTGTGTGGCGCGCAACTGGGTTCAGGGCGTGCCGGCGGCAAGCTGTTTCCCGGTTTCGGCAATCAGTTTGCGGAACACATCCACTGCCGGGACACCCGGCGATTGCAGGGCATTCTCAGCGGAGTAGCGCCAGGTCGCCGGATAGTCGAGCGGATTGTCGATTTTGCCGCGGTAGACGACAAACATGTCATGCGACTGCCCGACCTCTATCTGCTGGTGCGGGCCTCCGAACTGAGGATCCGAGCCGGTGGGATCGCCAGGAGTCTGTGGATTTCCGCTGTGGCCGCCCACCCTTCCACCCGAGTTGGTGGGTTCCATGATTACTGGACGGTTGTTGATGGGGACGCCGCCGACCGTGGGTTGCACAATTCGGCCGCTGCCCTTCCGCACCACGATGATCAGGTCGGCATCCGAGGCGTCCACCGCCAGCTTGAAGCGGCCCCAGTTCATGATGGCCCGCTCAACGTCTTCTTGAGCTGTTCTGTTTGCCATGGGAGCATCAATTGTCGCCCCGGCTTCAGGATCGACAACGACCAGCACCGTTTTTGCTTCAAGAACGTAGACTGGCAGCGGGCTCTTCTTCTTGTCCTTCCCGCTTGCAAACAGGCTGCAGGCGAGCAACAGGGAAACAACAAGGCTTCTGCGGCAGAGCATGGAGCGCCTCCCGGACCACGACAAGTCTAGCCTAAAAAACGGCAGCTGGTGCGCATCCAGGTCACTTTCAGATAAGCGAAGCGGGGCAGGTGGGATTCGAATTGCCAACCATTAACGGCAACGCCGGGCTACAGGCCGCCGTGAAAACGCCCGAATGCGCGGGCCGACAGAAGAGCTATCAGCAAGAAGCCCGCACCCAGCAACAGAACGTGCTGCGTCTTGCGCAGGTTGAAGTTGCCGACGCGGCAAACCAGCAGGTAGGCCACTGCCAGATTGAACAGGCCCCACAGGACATTCACCGTCGAGGACGACAAGCCGATGCCCGGCGGCGAAGCGAATGGACTCTGAAAGGCATGGCCGGAGATTCCGTTGCCCAGGTGAGGCAGGCTGTTGGCCAGGAATGCTCCGCCGAAGAAATAAGCGAGATAGTGGTACCAGCGCATGATGGTCCTTTCGTGTTGGGCAACAAAAGGCGCAGCGTTTAGCCGACAGTGAGGTAGACGAACCGGAACAGGAAAATGGCCGCAAGCAGGTAGAGCAGCCAATCCTGGCGGCGGAATCTGCCGGTGGCCAGGTGGATTGCCGCCCACGAGATCATGCCGAAGCCAAGCCCGTTGGCGATGGAGTATGTAAACGGAATCATGACCAAGGTGAGAAATGCGGGGACGCCCACCAGCGGATCGAGCCAGTCGATCTCTTTTACCGTAGCCAGCATCATGGAACCGACCAGGATAAGCGCGGGGGCGGTAGCCGCCGCGGGCACGATGCCTACAAATGGAGCTGCGCCGATGGCGCCCAGAAACAGCAACCCGGTGACGATGGCTGTGACGCCTGATCGTCCGCCGGCAGCCACGCCGGCCGAGGACTCCACGTAGCTGGTTACGGTCGAGGTTCCGGTCAGCGAACCAAAGATGGTGGCCGTTGCATCGGCAAAGAGAATCCGGCTGAGACGAGGAATGGTGTGGTCGGCCTCGATGAGCCCGGCCCGCTTGGTGACAGCCACCAGCGTGCCAAGGTTGTCAAAGAGTTCGACAAAGAAGAAGACGAAGACAATTTCAAGCAGGCTCTTGTTCAGAGCGCCGCGGATGTCGAGCTTGAAAGCGGTGCCGGCCAGGCTTGAGAACCCGCCGGGCGACGGCGTCCAGTGGACCAGGCCAAAGGCCCAGGCCAGGGCGGTGGTTGAGAGCACGCCGATGAGAATGGAGCCGCGCACTTTTCTTGCTTCCAGAACCACCATCAAGATCAAACCGAAGACGGCGAGGCCGGTTACCGGGTTGCGCAGGTTGCCCAGGCCAACGATGGTTGCTTTGTCGGCTACTACCAACCCCGCGTGCTGAAAGCCGATGAACGCGATAAAGAGGCCGATGCCCCCGGCCACTGCGGCGTACAACTCGTGCGGAATGGCCTTGAGAATCAACTGCCGGATGCCGCCCGCGGTGAGTGCCAAAAAGATGACGCCAGAAAGAAAAACCGCGCCCAGCGCAGTCTGCCAGGGCACATGCATTTTTATGCAGACCGAGTAGGTAAAGTAGGCATTCAGGCCCATGCCCGGGGCCAGCGCAATGGGGTAGCGCGCATATACGCCCATCAGGATGGAGGCAAAGGCGGCTGACAGGCAGGTGGCGGCGGTGACGGCGGCCAGCGGCATCCCGGCTTCTGCCAGGATGGCCGGATTGACCAGCACGATGTAGGCCATGGTCAAAAACGTGGTGACGCCGGCCAGGATCTCAGTGCGCCAGTTGGTGCCGAGGCGCGAAAATTCAAAGTAGGCTTCGATTCGCTTCAACATAGATGAGTGCTCTCAGGAAACCACATGCGGACGACATCGCAAAGTAATTTGTGAGGCAAGGGGCGCAAGCGGGGAATATACGCCAGATTTTCTGGGACGGAAATTGACCCGGCGCGGTCCATTTCTCCTGGTTCTCCAAACTACTTAATCAAGAACGCTTAGCGGAATGGAGGTAGTGCAACATGGCGCAGGCAGCAGCGTCTGCGTCATTCTGCGGGGCGAAATCCTTACACCTTCCTTAGCAGGGAATCCTCAACTTTGTGCTATCATTCCTTCAATTTCTGCATTCCCTTTCAACCGATTACCGCAAAAAAAAGAATTTAAGGAGCACGGCCCAATGAGAAGCCGCTCGAGCGTCATAGCATCTGTGATTCTTGTATTCATCTTCACTTGTATGGCCAGCGCGCAGACCTTCAGGGGAAGCATTCAGGGAACCGTCACCGACGGTTCGGGAGCGGCCGTGCCCGGCGCGCTTGTAAAAGTATTCAGCCCCGGGACGGGTTTGTCCCGCATGATGAAGACCAACGACCAGGGCGTGTATATTGCGTCTGAGTTGCCGCTCGGCACCTACAACGTGACTGTTGAAATGCAGGGCTATCGCACCACCACTTCAACCAGCATTCCAGTAAACGTGGGATCGCCGACCCGCGCGGACATAAAGCTCGCTGCCGGCGCGGTCCAGGAGACCGTTGAAGTCACCGCCGACGTGCCGCTGGTCGAAACCACATCGAACACCACAGGCGGCACCATTGGAACCAACGAAGCCGCCCAACTGCCCATCAACGGGCGCGATTACACCAAGCTGCTGGAACTCGTTCCGGGCGCGACCAGCGACCCGGTGGGATCGACCGAGTCGGCCGGCTCGTATGGGCTGTTCAGTTTGAACGGCAATCGCGGCCGCTCCAATAATTATCTTCTTGACGGCACCGACATGAACGACGGCTATCGCAACTTGCCGTCGGTGAACCAGGCCGGCGTCTGGGGCAGCCCCTCGACAATTCTTCCCATTGACGCGCTGGCTGAGATTCCGGTTACCGGCAGCCCGGAGGCTGACTTCGGCCGCAGTTCCGGCGCCACCGTCAACATCGTCACCAAGAGCGGCACCAACCAGATTCACGGCAGCGCGTTTGAGTATTTCCGCAACGGGGACCTGGCTGCGCGCAACTACTTCAACGGCCTCGACGCCAACACGGGGCTGATACAGCCCAAGAATGCATTCACCAACCACCAGTTTGGCGGTTCGGTGGGCGGCCCGCTGATTAAAGACAATTCGCTCTGGTTTCTGGCCTACGAGGGGCAGAGAGAAAACGGCGGATTGCCGCAGTTGGGCACGGTGCCCACGCAGGCAGCGATCAGCGACTTTACAACCAATATCGGACCGATCAACCAGGTGATTCAGAACCTGCTGAGCAGCAATCCCTGGGGTGCTTTGCCGGCTTCCGGCGACGGCAACGAGACCTTTACCACGCCGTTCATCAATAACAGCGACAACGTAATCGCCAAGCTCGATCAGCACCTGCACCTGTTCAGCCCCGGCGACTTGGTGACCGGGCGCTACTTCTATAGCCACGGCACGCAGAGCTTCCCGCTGGGCATGCTCTACACGGGCTCGAGCGCGCCGGGATACAACACCTCGACGCCTACGCACGTGAACATCATTTCGCTCTCGTATACTTCGCTACCGAAACCGAACCTGATTTTCGAAGTTCGCGGCGGTTACAACCGCTTCCTGCAGCAGTTCGTTCCCCAGGACACAGGCTTGAATCCCAACACCGCGTTCGGCCTGAACACTCTGCCGCTGGACTTCAATGCGCAGGACACGCATGACCTGGGATTGCCGACCATCGCTGTTAGCGGCTTGAGCCCCATCGGGGCCACGGCCAGCGACGCGCGCGGACGTGTCGACACCAACTACCAGCTTTTCTCAAATCTCTCATTGACCCACGGCCGGCATAGTTTCAAGGCCGGCGTTGAGTGGCGGCGCACGTTCATCAACAGTTTCATCAATTCAGGACATCGCGGCAAAATCAGCTTCAGCGGCCACACCGACCAGGTGACTCAGCAGCCGTACACCGCGCTTGAGGATTTCCTTTCCGGCTACATCGACGGCGGCAGCTCGGCCGAGGGATACAGCACGCGCTATTCATTCCAGAACGGCGGCGGCGCCTACTTCCTCGATTCGTGGCGGCTGAACCCCAAGATCACGCTGAACTATGGCGTGCGCTGGGATTACTACGGCGTCATCGGCGCCGAAAACAACGCCTTCAGCCTCTTCGACGTGAAGACCGGCTCCATGGAAACGGTGGGAGCAAGCGGAGGTCCCAGCTCGCTGTACCCCAAGGATATGAAGAATTTTGCTCCGCGCGTCAGCATGGCCGACGACTTGCTGGGCAACGGCAAACTGGTGATAAGAACCGGCGGCGGCATCTTCTACGATGGCCCATCGCAGGACTTTTTCGTTGGCAATCAGCCATGGAACACCAACCCCGCCGAGGCCGGGCCGGCATTCAACGGCATCGAATTCGCGTCGCCGGTGGCTACCGGGCAGGACGCGCTGGGCAATCCGATCTCGATCATTTCCTCGGGCTCCCCGATTTTCGGCGACGCAACCAACTATTCGGCGAGCAGCGTTTTTACCGTTGACCAGAAACTGGTGACGCCAAGGTACGCTGCCTACAATCTCAACATTGAATCGCAGGTGGCAAAGAAGGTCGCTGTCCAGGTAGGGTACGTGGGATCGCAGGGACGGCATCTCTTCCATTTCCGCGACTTGAACCAGTTCAACAACGTCGCGGGCAGAGTGGTCGACTGCGGCAACGGGCAGTCGATCGCCTACACCGAGCAGTGCTTCCCGGACTATGTCTACATCAACCAGATCGAGACCAGCGCGCTTTCCAACTACAACTCCCTGCAGGCAAGCTTGAAGATCCAGAACTGGCACGGCTTCACATCCACGCTCAATTTCACATGGGCGCACTCCATTGACACGGCAAGCGACGGCCTGGACTTTGTGCCCAACGCGGCGCAGCCCGACGACAGCTTCAATCCGCACGCGGAGCGCGCCAGTTCCAACTTCGACGTTCGCCAACGCATGCAGTGGTATTGGACCTACAACCTGCCCACGTTCCAAAAAGCGAAGGCGCTGGTCAATGGCTGGGCCCTCGACGGCATGTTCAACTTTGCTACCGGCCAGCCCTACACCGTCAGCTATCTCTATGAAAATGACTACAACGGCAGCGGAGAATGGTTTGGACGGCCGGATATCGTCAGCAATCCGCATGCCGGCGCAAGCGGCATCAACCTGCTGAACGTGGCCGCTTTCGCGCCGCCCTGTGACCTGGACAGCGAAGGAAACTGCACCGGCGGGCAACATCCGGGCAACGAAGGCCGCAATGCCTTCAATGCGCCAAATTACACCAACTTTGACTTGTCCCTGACCAAGACCTCGCATCTGACCGAAAAGCTGACGATGGAACTTCGCGCGGACCTGTTCAACGCCCTCAATCACCCCAACTTCTCAAACCCGTTGTTGCCGGGATTCGGCATCGACTTCATGGCCACAAACGGATCGCCGTTCGTTCAGACTACGGCCACGCCGGATGTGGGCAGCGGCAACCCGTATCTGGGTGGCGGCGGTCCACGCAGTGCGCAGTTGGCGGTGCACTTCACGTTCTAGCGCTCGGAGCCAGGTATCCCAGGTCCCAATTTTGGGAGCTGGGATACCTGGAACCTTGGTCAGCCTATAAAAGAAATTACAAAGTAGAGGCAGAGGCGCGGGCCGCGGATAGTGTGCAGTGCGGCTCACACACGCCTCCGGGCAATTTGATAGATTCTCCGGAGAAACGGGCATGGTTCCCGGCGTTCAAGGCGAGCGCTCCGCCCGTTTCAAGATGCCCGAATTTACCCAACTCCGCACTTCCCCAACCCGCACCATGGAGGTTTTTCATGCCCGCGTTCACGACCAAGGACGGAACCGAAATCTACTACAAGGACTGGGGCGCAGGCCAGCCCGTGGTCTTCAGTCACGGCTGGCCGCTGGATGCCGACGCCTGGGAAGCCCAGATGATCTTTCTGGCCGCTCACGGCTATCGCGCCATTGCCCACGACCGCCGCGGCCACGGGCGGTCAAGCCAGCCCTGGAGCGGCAACGACATGGATACCTACGCCGACGACCTGGCCGCGCTGACTGAATTGCTCGACTTGAAAAGCGCTGTCCACGTGGGCCACTCCACGGGCGGCGGCGAGGTGGCGCGCTATATCGGCCGCCACGGAACCGGCCGCGTGGCCAAGACTGTGCTCATCGGCGCGGTAACGCCCACCATGCTCAAGACTGAAGCAAATCCGGGCGGGCTGCCGATGAAGGTCTTCGACGACATCCGCGCCGGGGTCAAGGCTGACCGTTCGCAGTTTTTCAAGGACCTGACTGTGCCGTTCTACGGGGCGAATCGGTCTGGCGACAAGGTGTCGCAGGGGCTGAAAGATTCCTTCTGGATGCAGGGAATGCTGGCCGGCCTGAACGCGGTCTATGACTGCATCAAGGCCTTCTCAGAGACGGACTTTACCGCCGACCTGAAGAAGTTCGATATTCCCACGCTGATTTTGCACGGCGACGACGACCAGATTGTGCCCATCAACGACTCGGCGCTGATGGCCGCCGCGCTGGTGAAGGGATCGACGCTTAAGGTCTATCCGGGCGCGCCCCACGGCATGTGCTCGACGCACAAGGATCAGGTGAACGCGGACCTGCTGGCGTTTATCAAGGGGTAGAGGCGCGGTGAGAGTCGTGGCATCCCCGGTCTCAAGATCGAGACCGGGGGCACCCAGCAACTTGTAGGAGAAGCTGACTTCCGGGCGCGGACGAGGACATCCGCGCTACCGCCGGCCGGGAGGCCAGCGCTACAGATTTCAGCGACCCATGAGAATCCGGGCTACCCCAGCAACTTTGCGGCGTCCTTCGCGAAGTAGGTCACGATGAAGTCGGCGCCTGCGCGGCGAATGCTCGTCAGCGACTCCAGCGTGGCGCGGTCGCGGTCAAGCCAGCCCTTCTCAAATGCTGCCTGCAGCATGGAGTACTCGCCGGAAACCTGGTAAGCGCCGATGGGCACATCCACGCGCTCGCGCGCTGCCAGAATCACGTCGAGGTAAGGCATGGCCGGCTTCATCAGAATCATGTCCGCGCCTTCTTCGAGATCGAGGTCGATTTCGCGCATGGCTTCGCGCAGGTTGGCGCCATCCATCTGGTAGGTTTTGCGGTCGCCAAATTGAGGAGCGGAGTCGGCCGCCTCGCGGAAGGGACCGTAGAAGGCCGAGGCGAATTTCGAGGCGTAACTGAGAATCGGCGTATCGTTCAGGCCGTCTTTATCAAGCGCCAGCCGGATGGCAGCTACGCGGCCGTCCATCATATCGCTGGGCGCCACCACATCGGCGCCGGCCTTGGCCAGGCTGGCGGCGGTGCGGGCCAGCAAAGCAAGCGAAGGGTCGTTGTCCACCGTCCAGCCGTCGGCGGTTTCGATCACTTTGCCGCAGTGGCCGTGACTGGTGTACTCGCAAAGGCAAACGTCGGCAATCAGCACCAGCTTTTTGCTGGCGGCGGAGTTCTTGAGCGCGCGCAGGGCTTGCTGCACGATTCCGCTTTCATCCCATGCGCCGGTGCCTTGCTCGTCTTTGGCCTCGGGAAGGCCGAAGAGCAGCAGTCCGCCGAGACCGAGTTGCGCGGCTTCTTCCGCCTCGCGCACAGCTTCATCCACTGAAAGGTTGAAGACGCCGGGCATGGAGCCGATGGCGCGCCGGACGCCCTCGCCGGGACAGATAAAGAGCGGATAAATCAGGTCGCCGGGTTCGACTGATGTTTCGCGCACCAGCGCTCGCATTGCTTCGCTGCGGCGAAGGCGCCGCATTCTCGTCTCAGGGAAACTCATCCTCAAATTGTAGCCGAAACCCTGGCTACAACTGCTCGTAGAGCGTGGAGTTCCGGTAGCCAAGCAGCACCACCAGGGTCCAGATGCCTAGCGCGGTGCCGAAGGGAAACTTGAGGATGCTGAGGAAAGCTGCCACGATGGCCACCACCCGGCCCCAAGGCGCGTGTTCCATCAGGCCAACGCCCGCGGCCAGCGCCATGGCAGCCCGGCAGAGCAGGACCGTCCACAAGAGAGGCATGACTGCCGGCCCAAACCACTCCGGCGGCAAACCGCCGCGCGACCATGGACCGTGCATCCAGGGGCCAAGGTGGCCACCGAAAAACGCATGGGCAAAGGCCAGCCCGGCGATACCGGTGACCAGGGCCAATGCGGCATAGATAAGCCAGACAATGCTGAGGGCCCTCACCTTGCCGGCGTAGCTCTCCAGTTGAAACGCCATGCCGGGGACGGCAGGAACCGGCGCCGTGGCCGGCCTTCCACATTGCGGGCAGAAGCCCTGCCCGGGCGCTAACGCACAACCACATCCGCTGCAAAACATCGCAACCTCCTCGAATTACGGTCTGAGATTACTACGGAAGACGAAGGGTTGGCGTTCCATTTGGCCTAGCGGCCGGGGGAGGCGAACGCAGATTCTTCGCTTACCATCCCCGACCTCAAATACGTTCCGGGGCCCCTATCTCCCAATGAACGCGGTTGAAAGCGGCGTATTTCGCAGCGTCCCTACGGGACGCGAGGTTGTTTCCTTATCTTTCCCAGGGCTGCGCTTCGCTTGCCCTGGGCTATTATCCCTGCCTCCCTCCGGGAGGCGCTTGCGGCGTTCATCTTCGGGCGTATCTTGTCTCTGTGAGTGATGGTGATCCTGATGAACAGGGTCATTTGAGTGTGTGGTATCCCACCCATTCGCCAGAAAGACGGCGAATGGATGGGGCACCCAGCCTTTGTGGAATTCACCTCAGTTCATCTGTGGGCGCATGTCGCCTCGGCGAGTGATGGTGTTAAGAATGACAGCGGCAACTCAGGTATGAACTTCGGAGAATGGACCACTAGCGGCTGGAGGTTGAACTCCGCTTTTCCCAGCGCTCTTCGTGCCGGTCGTCGTGGAAGACAAGGGCCGTCACGTGGCCCTGGGCATCGTGCTCCACGGTGAGGCGGGTGATGCTGCCGCCATTGGGATAAAAGAATACTCCTGCCGACTCGGCGGCCAATTCAGAGATCTGGCCGTAGGGGTTCTTCTGGTACAGTTGCTCGCCCTGGCGAAACAGGTTTGCCGCCAGATTGCCCTTCACGTCGCGGTATTCCCCCACCATGCTGTCAAGCAGTGCCGGCGCCAGCTTGATGGCCTGCGGATGCAGAGAAATCAGGAAGCGCTCGGCGAATGCCGGCGGCAGCGGTCCTTTTGCAGCGTTGGGATCGACGCGATGCCCGAGCAGCCAACGCGGCAACTCCGGCTCGCCGTAGGCGCGGGTCCAGCAGTCGTGCCGAAGGCCCTGGTAAACCCACAGCCGCACGCGCCCGCCTGCCTGCTTGAACGCGTCAAAGAGCAACTCGCTCTGGCGCAAAATCACCATGTCGTCGTCAGCGCCGTGGAAGATCCACACCGGGGTCCGGACCAGGGCTTGCGCGTAGTCGGCAGGCAGAGTGGCCGACTGCTGCCAGCGTTCCGGCGCGTAGCTCCAGAAGATGCCGCCCGCCGCCACAGCCACAGCCGCCCACCGCTGGGGATGGAGCCGTGCCAGCTCCCATGCGCCATATCCGCCCAGCGAGAGGCCGGTCAGGTAGGTCCGCTCGGGGTCGCCGTGAAACTCTGCCGTCTCCTGGTCCAGCGCTGCCACGGCCATGGCCAGCATTTCGGGGTCGGTCCAGAAACTGGCCAGCGGGCATTGCGGCATGACGATGACGAACGGCCACCGTTCCGGATGATCGCGCACGGCCTGGGGCAGCCCGATTTGCGTCTGCCACATGCCTTCCGACCCGCGCTCGCCGCGCCCATGCAGAAACAGGATCACCGGCCATTGCTTGCGGTCGTCCCGCCGCCACTCCTCAGGCAGATAGACCTGGAAGCGGTAGGTGGCGCCGTGCAGTTCAAGCCGCCGATTGAGAAAGCCTGTCTCCTGCGCCGCTGCCGGTTTCGGGTGGCGCATGGACCCCAGCAGGGCCTGTCCCGGCGCCTGTGCCGGGCCGATCGCCCCCGCCAGCAAGAACGCGGCAGCCAGCAGTTTGAGATTCAGAGTCATAAGTGGTCCCATCCACTATATCCGTCTGGCCCAGAGTTGGCTCGGGATGTTTCTCAGCCTGAGCCAGCTACGTGCGCGCACCGATATCTTCTCTTTCGCCTTTCTTGACGCTTTTCTTATGCCAACCCATGAAACAATCAGGATTGTTATGCCGTACGCCCTCATGCACCCACTTGAACCTGGAAACCTGCTCGACCACTACCGCATCGAGGCCATCGTTGCCCACAGCGGCATGTCGATTTTGATGCGGGCCACCGACCTGAACGACGGCAAGCAGGTAGCCATCAAGGTGCCGCTTGAGGCCATGGAGGCCGACCCGGTCCTGATCGAGCGGTTCAAGCGCGAGCAGGAGATCGGCCAGGAACTCGACCACCCCGGCATCGTAAAGACCTTCGACGGCGAGCAGCGCAGCCGCACATACATGGTCATCGAGTGGGTCGATGGAACCCTTCTGCGGTCGATCCTGAATCAGGGATGCAAAGACCGTGCATGCAGGCTGCCTGTCCAGAGAGCGGTCAAAATCGCGCTCGGCATCTGCGATGCGCTGGACTATATGCACAAGCACGGTGTGGTTCACCGCGACCTGAAGCCTGAAAACATTATGGTGATGGCCGACGACAGCATCAAGCTGATCGACTTTGGCGTGGCCATGAAAGAAGACGCGCGGCGGCTGACCTTCGCCAACCTGTCCCCCACGCTGGGCACGCCGGATTATATTTCGCCGGAGCAGGTGAAGGGCCAGCGCGGCGACCAGCGCAGCGACATCTACGCCCTGGGCATCATGCTCTACGAAATGCTCACCGGGCAGGTGCCCTTCAGCGGCCCCAATCCCTTTGCGGTAATGAACGAGCGTGTGCTCAACGACGTGAAGCCCGCCCGCAAGCTGAACCCCGCGATCTCGCCGGAATTGCAGGAGATTCTCTTCCGCGCCCTGGAGCGCGAGCCGCGCAACCGCTACGCAACCGCCAGTGAGATGGCCTGGGACCTGGAGCATCCCGACCAGGTGGGCGTGGAAGAAGCAGGCCGCCGCCCGCTGCGGGTCAAAGGCTTCCCCAACGCCCGCAAGCTCATGCTCTACGCGGGCCTGGCGCTGGTGCCGATCCTCATCTTCGCCCTTATGATTCTCGTGGCCCGCCACTGATCGAGCGAACAACGGTCCGTCACCCGCAACTCTGTCCTCCCGAGCATATCCGCTGCGGCGAACCCGCGCTCCGCTCAGCTGTTCTATGCTATTTGCACGCAAATGTGAGGACAATCTCGATGAACCGACTGGTCGTTCTGCTCCTGGTTTTGACTGGAAGTGGCGCAGCGCAGAAGATTGATTATGATTTTGCCTTAGATCGGTCGAAGCCTTTTGCCTACCTTAAATTCGACCATCTCGGACCGCGTAAGCCTTTGACAGAGTCGGAGCCAAACGTCGGGATTTGGATCAAGATTGTGAACAATTGCCGGGTCCCGCTTGTTGTCCCCACCTTTGGGGCCGGAGTTTTGGACCAGATAATTGTAATGGAGCCTCTCTCGGGCGTCACAGCTACCGCTCCCATTGAGACCGAGCCAATCTTGTTGAATTCGATATTGGATGACGCAGGTCTGCCCACCCAGGATGCGGCGGTGATGCCGAAGACGACGACCGATCAGACGCCCGAAGTGCCCATGAAGAAAGTGCCACCGCGTGGTTATATGGATGGAGTGGATCTCTATTCCATGACGCGCATTCCTCCAGGTGGTGACCTCGTGTTCAGTGTTCCAATCAACCATGTTGGAGATAGCTGGTTTCTACGTGTCAGGGCAGTCCTTGACGTGAGCGAGCCACGCGCGGGGCAGGGACCCTATATTGAGCTAGATTTTGACAAGTGGCGTATCCCTTCTGATTCTCGTTCTCGCACTGATGTGAGTTCGATTCCGAAATCGCCGGCAGACACCCGCATTCGAGATTCGGTAGCAAGCAAGAAGCCTTAGTTCGGGATTTGGCGCAAAAGTTGGCGTCCCGTCCTTCCGCCATCCCATCGCGGAAAGCCGTCCCAGCTTTGACTGTACGAATCGTCTCGAAAAATCCTAAGCTCCGGGTAATAGACGCACTCGCTACTCACTCATCAGTTCCGCCACTTCGCGGATCAAGGCAGGGAGCTTACCCTCCACGATGCCCCAGACAATGCGATCGTCAATTTGCGCGTAGGCGTGAATGAGGATGTTGCGGAAGCCAATAATGGCGCGATAATCGGTGATTTTTTCCGCAAGGTCGGAATCGAAATGGGCAAGCTGCGCCAGAGCCTCACCCATGATGGAAAACGCGCGCTCAACCGCAAGGCGCAGCATGGTATTCGTCTGATACTCAGCGAAGTCCCTGCCGGCGGTAAATTGTGCTGCGAGGTTTGCCGCCTCCTGTATGTCGTAAAGATACTTCCGAGCCTCAAGCCGCATACAGGAGGGCCTTGTTCTTCTCAACGCTTTGGCGGAAGTATGGATTCCGGATGGCTGAGGGGACAACCAGGTCAACGGGACGGCCGAAGAGTTGCTCCAAGGCCTCTTTGAGCGCGAAGAATGCCGATGCATACTCACTGTGCGAGAGCGGATCAAACTCTACGAGGAAATCGAGGTCGCTGCGCTCTGGATCGAATGAGCCGCTGACCGCCGAGCCGAAAAGCTCCAGCCGCTGGACATGGAAGCAGCGGCAGAGGTCGACCAATTCCGGTTTGTGCTCGGAAACGCGGACATCCACGAGCTTTACTCCTTGGCCTTGAATCATACTCCGCCGGGCGCCGCAAGTCCCGATTTTGGGATATGGGAAATCACAACCGGAAATCCTCCGTCACGCCCGGGTCACACGCATTGCTATACAATTTTCCTTCCAACAAGAAGACCTTTAAAAGTGCAGCGCAATAGCCGCGTCGAGAAGGAGAGCAGCGATGGCAACGCCCCCGGCACTTCTGGAGCAGGATGAGATTCAGCAGCTGCCACCCGCAAAGGCGTCAGCTAATGCTGAAGCGAAAGCGCGCTTCCTGCCCCTCGATGCCTACCGCGGGCTGATCATGATCCTGCTGGTCTCAGACGGTTTCGGTTTCGCACAGCTTCCCAACCACGGAATTTATGGCTTCATCGCCGGGCAATTCGACCATATGCCCTGGGGCGGAGCGGTCTTTTACGACCTCATCATGCCGGCCTTCCTCTTCATGGTGGGAGTGGCCATGCCCTATGCCTTTGCGCGCCGCGCAAAACAGGGATTCACCCAGCGCGATACCACGCGGCACGTGCTTATACGCTGCTTGCGGCTGGTTTTGATCAGCGAGATCATCGTGTCCATCGACGAGAGCCGGCCGCACTTGTCCATTCACAACGTGCTTACCGTGGTGGCCATCACGTATCTCGTCTGCTACTTCCTCATGCGTCTGAACTGGCGGATACAGGCGGCCGTAGCGGCCGGGCTGCTGGTGGCGCACTCCGCAATCTACCTGCTGTTTCCCGGGCCCGGCGGAGCCTTTGCCCAGGTCACCAACGCTGGCGCGCGCCTGGATGGCTGGCTGATGCTGGCCAACTGGAACCTTCCGTGGAGTTGCGTCACCTTGAACCTGGTCTGCGAAATCCCATCCGTCCTCTTTGGCGTATGGGCTGGGACTGTGCTGATCGGCGGCAGGCCGCGCGCGCAGCAAATGAAGATTCTGGCTCTCGGCATGGTGGCCGCCTTTGCCCTGGGGCTGGCATTCTCTCCGCTGGTCCCCATCAACAAGTGGCTATGGACGTCCACTTTCACGCTTTACACAACCGGTTGGTCGATCCTGGGGCTCTTGGTTTTCTACCTGCTGGTCGATGTCCTCGGAGTCCGGCGTCCCGCCTTCCCGTTGATGGTGGTGGGAATGAACTCGCTGTTTGTCTACTGCCTCAACGACCTGTTGAGAGGAAGAATTGACAGCGTCATCCGGGTCTTCAGCGGCGGGTACGCATTTTTTGGAGTT
The DNA here is from genome assembly GCA_903911925.1 of uncultured Acidobacteriaceae bacterium. Taxonomy (GTDB): domain Bacteria; phylum Acidobacteriota; class Terriglobia; order Terriglobales; family Acidobacteriaceae; genus Telmatobacter. The sequence goes on along the minus strand of CAIWFH010000144.1, from coordinate 229 downwards.
TTCGCGCCGGTAGCCCAGTCCTGCTCGGTACTGCTGGCGATGTGGCTCATCGCGTATTGGATGTACCGCCGGGGGATATTCATCAAGGTTTAGAGTCCCCGATAGGGGATCGGTAAACCCCTCGCCTTCAGGCGACGGACGGTACTAGTCTTGAGGGATGGAAGACTACAAGCGTGGCAGCCACACGGTGTGGGATTGCAAGTATCACCTCGTGTGGACAACGAAGTAC
>CAIWFH010000143.1 GCA_903911925.1 uncultured Acidobacteriaceae bacterium | reverse complement strand
CTGGCCCGACTCCACAAGTCGAACCGCTTCCTGCTTGAACTCCAGCGTGTACCTGCCCCGCTTCCCATTCCTCATCTTCGCTACCCCTTCGCATTAGAGCAGCTCGCTAAGGGATACGTTTTGCGCGGGCAAGATCAGTTGTGGCAGCAGTGGTCGTGCCCACATTGACGGAGCCAAAATTCACTGCAGTACTGGTGCTTGTTGCAGAAGCAACCCCGGACGCAAGGCACAGGAGCGCAACCAGAACCGTGCCCCAGGCCGTGTGACAGCGCAACGCGCCAAGGCCCCGGCGAACGAATCCGCGCGCTCCGTTTCCTGCGATTCCATGACTCTTGGCAACCGTTGCATAGGCTAGAACTGTGACAAGACGTGCGGGCAGTGTCGAAGGACTGGCCGCAGGCAGCGAAGCTGAGTGCAGGGACATGGGTCGCTCACTTTTCTTTCTTGAAGCGGGGAAGCCACAAGTTCCAGAGGATTGGTTGCTTTATAGTCTCACATTGTCCAATTAGAAATGGACCTATTTTGATTTGGGATCACAAATCGCGATAATTAATTGAAGTACCTATTCTAAAGATTACTTTAGGTCTCTTTGAGGTTACCTAACCCGCCGACAAGCAACGGATCGCTTCTCAGCCACGCGCCACGCGCCGCATGATCTTGGCCACCTGCTGCAACAGCCGTTCCAGACCGGTGGCCGAGGCGTTCCCCCGGTTTCCGCGCGACTCACCCAGTGAGTGATCCCTGCGAAACTGGAATTTACCGCTATGCCGCCGTGGCCGGCCGGTCGATAAAAATCACCCGCCACTCCACCACTTCGTCCACCATCAACTGCGTAACTCCGCCCGCCAGGTCGGCAACCTGCTTGAGGTGGAGAACGTCCTTCCCTGTCGCTCTCTGCGCGTGAAGCGAGTCAATCCTTTCTGCAAAACGCCCGAGCAAGTTTGCCATTGACCGCGATCGTTTCGCGATCCGCGCAAATTCTCCCTGGTTGCTGATTCCACCCATCGCCGCGCCAAACGCAGGCAAAGTAGCACAAGCGAGCGTAAGCCACCTGTCCAGTTCCTCGTGGCCGGCGACCGCAAAGCCGAACCGCGACAATAGATGCGGAAGCAGATGGATAGCGATACACGCGAGCGTCAAGCCGAACATCCATAGAGCCGCTACGTGCAGCCTGTGATTCAGGTGTTCCGTGCGCTCCTGATTGTCGATGTGAAACTTGATTTGGCTGTCGCTCCCGCGAACAAGCCTGTCAATGTATTCGACGCAATCGTCAAGGTATGCCGGTGTCACCGAAGCGTCTGGAATGCCGGTAGCGCGTGCGATGGCGCGCAACTGCCAATACATCCAGGTTTGCCCCGGATCTCCGAAGAGAGCCAGATGCTCGGGAATGCGCGGAAGCGGAGGCCCGCCCCCCAGCGGCAGCAGGCACTTCAACTGGCGGATGAGTTCGGCCAGAAGGCGGTACGCCAGCCAGCGCCTATGCCAGCACCGGGTCTTCTCCCAGGTCAGAAGGCCGATGATTGACAGCAGAATAGCGAACTCGCCCACCACGCAAAACGCCTGCCCAATGTGCTTGCCCTCCTGCCACCCCGCCGCCATGGGCAGCAGCGCAAGAAACACCGCGAAAGCCGCCGCGAGATAGATGAATATGTAGGTGCTTCGATATGCGTCCGCGTAACGGTCGGCAAGCTTGTCAGACCATGCATAGTGTGGAAGCAGCCTCTCGTTCACCCACTTTGAAGTGGGCGTGCCTGTGCCGGTTGGCCATTTATCCGCAAGTTCCGCTTCGTAGTCCTTCAGGAACAGGTTCGGCCGCGCCAGTTTCGCCGAGCCCACCAGGTCGCGAAAGAGCTTCCACAGAACAGCCAAATGCAGGCGAGGCCTGTGCTCTCCAAAATACTTCTCCGCACTTGTGGCTGCGTCTGGTCTGCTTGAAGGTGTTTCAGGCTCCGGAACTCCAGGCAGCGCGATCTCTTTGTTCACGATCGGTCTAACCGCGTCCGAGATGGACATTGTCGACGGCTCCGGAAAACAGGGACGCACGCCCTTCGGGCATCTGATCTCTTCCTCTGACCGGAGAACCTGCCAGGAGTGCGGTTTGAGCGCGCTGACCCAAACCACAGGCACACCGTACCCAATCGCTTCATGGAGAGTCTCAATCGTCCCCCCGCCGCCCGCGGGCTTGCCGCCATCCCACACCACTACCAGGAGATCGGACTGGTTCAGGACAATTCGTCCGGCTGCCCCATAGGCATCTGCTTCGTTGCTCCTCTCTCCATCGAGTTGAAAGACAGTGAGGCCGCGCGTAGCCTTTGCTGTTGAGAACAGGCCCCTGAAACGGTCGAGTGAATTCTCTTCAAGCGCATGGGGCGCCTTGAAGTCCTCTTCGAATTCCTCTTGATGAAATGGCATTGGGCAGCATAACTCGTATTTGAGGTCGAGCGCCTGGTCCGCAAAAATTCGGTCGGTCCCTTCCGCAAGCGGCGTAACCGCCCGTAGGATAGGTTCCTCGTCCGAATACAGCTTCTTGCTGGAAGCACTGGCCGCGAAGCTTGTGACTTCGTCCCTTACCGCTTCCAGAACCTGGTGAATCAGTTCCCCGAGTTTGTCGAGATCGGCGTTTTGCAGCCGATTCGGCCTGTGCCCAACAACGCCAACCCTGAACGCGAGCCTGGCTTTTGGTGAAGATTGATGCAGCATGCCCCACAGCATACACCCGTTTGCATCCGGCTGATTCCCGGCGGTCCGGAGTCTCGAGCTGCCCTCTTTTCCAGTTAGCCGCTCCACTCGACTTCCGTCTGGCCACTGATAAGTCTTGTCCAGTATCCAAACTATTTGTCTGAGCTGGCCTCCGCGGCGCAGGGGGCCCGGACATTACAACTCGGCGGCCGGACGATTGGCAGAGGCCTCCTGGTTCTTGCGCGAAAGATGCTCTCGATATCGTTTTTCCAGCGACTCAGCCGCATCGAGAGCCGGGGTTAGCATCTCGATCAAGCTATAGAACTCGATGCAGAGAACGATCATTACAGCAAGAAAGAGCGGGAATGCTTGAGAGAATGAGCCATGCAACACCCAGTTGACCGTCGGCGTTATCGCCGCAGCCAACAGCGTGAAGACCACGAAACGGGATCTCACAATTGCTCGCCAGTGCAGCATGGAAACCTGTGATTTCAGCTCCTGGCGGCCCTCTTCCCTGTCTCTCAGCCATGGGTACACCATGTACAGCGCGCCTCCCAGGAGCATAATCAATGCCATGTGGTTGCGATAGCTGACGCCGATCGATGTGCCCCTCAGCTCGTCCTGAACCTCCATGGCGACGACTTCGCAGCCGTACAGGTTCCTCTTGGTCGTGCGATTCTCGTCGCGTGCAGCGCGATAAGTTCCGCCCAACACAACCACTTTGTTCTTGAAGAAGGCCAGGCTGTCCCACGCTTCGCCAGCTTCTGCCGAATTGAGGATGTCTCGCACATTGCTGGTCGGAATTGTGTAATTGCGCGCGAAGATGCGCCTATTCTCAGAGCGCGAAAGATGGTCCACCTCCCGGTCCGGGGAGAGAATACGGGCAGTTTCGTAAGCAGGCGAGTGGACCGGCCCCAGAGGTCTCTTGGAATTGTTCTTATGCAGCATTTCGCCGGCATAGGTCCGTTGATAGTCGCAAAGGTAGCCGTGGTCATCGGGATAAGTGAAGGCCAAAACAAATGCCGAAAGGTTCACTTTCGAGTCAGGGTCCAACGGCTGGCCGCCAAGCGGAGGCCTGACTGTGAAGAAGGCGTCGGCCAGATCCGGGTCGCTATCGGAGCTGTCAACGCCGCGAGCGATGGCATCGGTGTTCCAGATAATCGGAACGTTGAGGGTTTTGGAAGGCAGATTCTTGAATGACTCATCGCCGGTATCGATGTCTACGATGATGACCGAAGGACGGGCCCGGGCTATTGCAGCCAGTAAATTCTGAAGGCTGCCTATATCCAGGGGGCTGCGTGCGTTAAAAGTCTTGTCGTTTTGGTATTCTCGCTCGTCGATTGTGACCAGGCGAACATCCGGAGCAGCCTCGGGGGCGCGCATGTAAAGCAGGGCATCCGTATGCGTCCGGGCAAGTCCATTCTTTTCGTAGGATTTGGAAGATGATTCACTGAAGGCATGAGTGAATATCCACCAGTCCCTCCAGTTCGTCGTCGCCATCGTCGCAGCCGTGTGGAGGTGG
>CAIWFH010000142.1 GCA_903911925.1 uncultured Acidobacteriaceae bacterium | reverse complement strand
GTACTTCGTTGTCCACACGAGGTGATACTTGCAATCCCACACCGTGTGGCTGCCACGCTTGTAGTCTTCCATCCCTCAAGACTAGTACCGTCCGTCGCCTGAAGGCGAGGGGTTTACCGATCCCCTATCGGGGACTCTAAATGGCTGAGTATCCCCAACAACCGCCAGCCTTGCGTCTGGATTGACGACAAGCCATGCCAGCGCGCCGAGAGTGGCCAGCACTGCGGCGGCCAGGAACGAAGCCTCCCACCCGAAGTGCGATGCCAGCAGCGGCGTAAGCGAGGCGGTCACCGCGCCGCCGATTTGGCCGCCCATGTTCATGGCGCCTGAAACCACCCCGGTGTGCTCACCCGCGTAATCGGCGGTTACCGACCAGAAGCAGCTCTGCGACACGTACAACGCGCCTGCTCCGCATGCCAGCACAAGAATTGCAGCCACGGTGTTGTGCGCACGCGATCCCACGAGCAAAAGCACCGCGGTAAATCCGAGGGCCAACGCCGGCAGAAAGCACCGCCCCGCACGCGCACTCACGTGCCGTGCAAGCCAGTCGCTGGCGACCCCGCCAGAAAGCGAGCCAACCGTCATGGCGATAAACGGAAGCATCGAATACACCGCACTGGCCTTCAGATTGAGCCCGCGAACCTGCGCCAGGTAAATATAGAACCAGCTGAAGAAAATCCAGGCCACATAACCATACGTAAAGTAACTGAAACTGACCGCGAGAACTTCCTTGCTTTGGATAATCCTGCGCCACGGAGCGGGAGGCTTGGTCTTCGCTGCGCCGCTCGCCGCAGCCACTCTGTTCTTCAGATCGCCGCGCCCGCTGACGATGTGCTCAAGTTCCCCGGCGCGTACCAGTGGGTGCTCCTCCGGCTTGTTGCGCGCGGCCAGGTACCAGACAACCCCGGCAAGGATGCCCATCACCGAACAAAACCGGAATGAGGCGCGCCAGCCGAAAGCAAGGATAATGGCCGTCAGCAAGGGCGGTGTCAGCCCAGCGCCCAGCCCGACGCCGGCAAAAATAATCCCGTTGGCCTTCCCACGATCCGCGATGGGAAACCACCGCTCCACGAACTGGTTGGCTGCCGGAAACATGATGGCTTCCCCGGCCCCCAGCGAGAACCTGATCACGATAAGCAGGATAAGAGCGCCATGCACACCGGGAGGGGCCACTGAGGTGAGGGCGATAAAAAGTCCCCACCACATCACACTGATAGCCAACAGCCGCCGTGGACCGAACCGCCGCGCCAGCATTCCGCCAGGAATTTGGAAGCAGGCGTAGCCGATCAGAAACGCGCTCGAAATCCATCCCAGGTGGACATTGTCGATCTCGAATTCTTCCCGGATGTGGATTCCGGCGATCGCAATGTTGGTGCGATCCATAAAGGCCACGGCGCTGAGCACCATAATCCACGCGACAAGCAAATAGCGGATGGGCAGGCCGTTGCCGGGTCTTCGTGACAGATCGGGATTCATCGCGGACTTTCCTATTTCGTGGCTCAGGGCAAGTGATTTGCGGCTGGGGAAATGTCTTCCCTAACTTGCCGCGCGTCAAGGCAGGACGAACTCAATGATCCGCGTGCTCCTTTGCCTTGGCCAGCATCTCGTCGAATTTGGCGCGAGACATTCTCAGCTTGTCTGGATGCGCCCCAATCCACTTTGCGAAGCCGTCATACTTGGCAATCGTCCAACCACCCTCGAACTCCGCGCCGTTCTTTCCCTCGCGGTTTAACTCGAAGTTGAAGTCGTCCTTGAGACCCGTGAATTCGGCGGTGCTGATTGCCTCTTCCGCCTGAATTGCCGGAATAAAAAGAATTCCTTCCGGCTTGGCCAGAACCAGGTCACCGGGCAACACGACGGCGCGCCCAATTCGAATGGGAGCATTGATGGCGGTCAGTCCCATATCGGCCCAGGCCGACGGATCGTATCCCCGATAGAAGCCGTTGAAGTTGGGAATCTCGCGATTCTCTTCCTGGTCGCGGATGCCGGCGTCAAAAACGAAGCCCGTGTGCGTATGCGCGGCCACGGCATTGCCAAGGTTCGAGCCGATCAGCGTGCCTTCAATAATCTTGCCGAAACCGTCCGCAACGTAGACATCGCCAATTTGGCACTCATTAATAGGCCACATATTGTTTCCGCCCACTCGGCCCTCGGCTTTGCCCTCGGCCTGAATGGCCTTGACCATGTCGGGACGCGTGGGCATGTATTGCGCAGTGAGCGCGCGACCGGCAAAGGGCTTCTCAATATGCAGCGCCTGCCACCCAGACTCGAATTGATTGCGGTAGCCCTTTTCGCGCAGGAAGTCCCAAATGTCCTCGATGGAGATATCGACAACACGTTTGAGCAGGTCGTCTGATACCCTGGGCCGGCCATCCGGAAAGCGGTCGCCCTTCCAGTCGGAGGTATAGAAGAGCATCTGGTCGCGGGTCATTTTGACCTGGGCACGAGCGGGAAGCACGGTAAAGAGGGCACAGGTAAAAAGGGTGAATGCAATTGCGCTTTTCATGTCAATCTCCATATTTGCGCGCAACCAGCAGCGCAAGATCATCAGAACGTTAACGGACCACGTTCATCGCAACAATACAGGTCCTTCGACTCCCATCGCTGCGCTCCGGGTCGCTCAGGATGACAGATTGGTTGACGTAAAGAGTTTCCACACCTGGTCAACCCCGGGCTTTTGCTTCCGCGCGGTTCTTCAGCGCTTTCATGTACGCAAATCCGTAGGCCTGCTCGGCGTAATGGCCGCCGACGACCTCCGGCGTGTGGTCGAGAATCACGATGCCGTCGTATTTCACTTCGACCAGCGCATCCATGATTTTTGACATGTCGTAGTATCCGTTGTCCATGAAAGTCTCAATGAAGTGCGGCAGCGGCGCGCTGACGTTGCGGAAGTGGATCTTCCATATTTTCTCCGCGCCGAAATAGCGGATCATTTCTGCCGGGTCTTTATGCGTGAGTTCCCGGCCACCTTCAAGCCAGGTTCCGCAACAGAGGCAGATACCCACGTTGGGGCTGTTGGCAATCTCCATGGCCCGCTTGTAGCCTTCAAAATTGGAAAAGATGCAGCGCGGAACTCCGGCCAACTCAGGCACCGGCGGGTCGTCGGGATGAATGCCGATGCGCACATTGTTCTCTTCCGCGACGGGCGCCACCTGCTTGATGAAATACGTGTAGTTGTCCCAGATTTCTTCCTTCGAAAACTTGCGGCCGTGGGAGAGCGGCTCATGGAACCGTTCATCAATCCAGTAGCCCATCTTGTTTGGGCTGGCCATATCGAATTCGCGGGCCTTGGAGCCGCGCACCACGGCCGTGCCGCTTGACCAGATGCCGTTGCCCATGTGTGCGTAGGTGGTGTAATAAATTCCCGCCTTGCCGAGGTTGCGGAGATATTGCTTGTACTCTTCAATCTTCTGGTCGCGGCCAGGAAGATTCAGTGTCACCTCAGGCATGTTGTGGACGCTGTAATTGCCGATGTTCCACACGGTGACGCCTGCGTCCGCGTAGCGCTTCTTGATTTCGATGAAGCCCTCCGCGGTGCACAAATCCGGTGTTGACCCCACGCTGACATACTCTGCGCCGATCTGTTTCCAGAAGAGAAGCTCTTCATCGGCCGGCTTGGCGGACCCTTGCCCGCAAAGCTTGATCCCCGGAGCGTTCTTGTGGACGGAGGCCGATGCCGGTGTCTCGGAAGATAGAAACGCGGATGCGCCAAGAGCGCCTCCGAATACAAGCTTCACGAACTCGCGACGGTCGGGAGCAAACGACGAACGATTTCGGTTTTCAACTTCCGGTGTGGAGCTTGCCACAGCGCGACTCCTTTGCGGCATCAATATGTTGCCCTTCACGCGACGAGCCAGTATATCGCCTGCGCCTACTGCTTGATCACCGTGCCGTCGCGCGTCCTCAGTTCACCCCAGCCGCCATTCAATGGGCTAGCGACAAACGGGGCCTTGGCCGCCTCCTTCTCGTCGATCTCGATGCCCCACCCCGGCTTCTCGCTGACCCACAGGTAGCCGTCTTTCATCTCGGGGCAGCCCTGGAAGATGGCTTTCGTCTGCTCATTGAAAGCCGAATATTCCTGGATGCCGAAGTTGTAACTTACTAAATCAAGTGTCGCGTTGGCCGCGTGGCCGATGGGCGAAACGTCGCCCGGGCCGTGCCATGCGGTCTTCACACCATACTGCTCGGCGAGGATGGCAATCTTGCGCGCCGGACTGAATCCGCCTACCTGCGAGACGTGAACACGGATGTAGTCAATCAATTGTTCCTGGATAAGCGGCTGCCACTCATGCGGACTGTTGAACAGCTCGCCCATGGCGATCGGGGTTGCGCAATTCTGGCGAATCTGGCGGAAGTAACCAAGATCCTCAGGCGACAGCGGATCTTCAAGAAAGAACATCCGGTATTGCTCGGCCTCCTTGCAAAACTGCACTGCCTGGTTGGGCGTAAGGCGCTCGTGCATGTCGTGGAGCAATTCGACCTCCTCGCCCAGTTCGCGGCGGCAGACCTCAAGCAGCTGGAGCGCGCGGCGCATCTGGTAGGCGGGCTCAAACAGCGGCCGATCGTGCAGCGCCTTCATGCGGGTGCCCCCGCCATGCGCCGCGCCATAGCCTGCCATTCCAGGCAACTCAACCTGCACGCGCACCTTGCGGAATCCCTGCGCCATGAATTTCCGTGCGTTCTCGACGACGTCTTCAAATTCCGCGCCAGCGGCGTGGGTGTAGCAATCGACAGCCTCGCGGCATTTCCCCCCGGTCAGTTGATACACGGGCATGCCGGCCTGGCGCCCCTTGATATCCCACAGGGCCTGATCAATGCCGCTTAGAGCGTTGTTCAAAACCGGGCCGTTTTTCCAGTAGGAACTGTCGTAGCAGGACTGCCAGATGTCTTCAATCCGGTCGGTGGTCTTGCCCAACAGGAACGGCTTGAGATACTTCTCCACCGCGGGCTTCACCAGGTCGGCCCGCTGGGTGAATGTTGCACAACCATAACCGTAGAGGCCCGGCTGATCGGTGGTGATTTTGACCACCGTCAGGCGAACGCCGGCGGGCTGGCACTCAATCACGCTGATGTCCTTGATCCGCGGCGCGGGCGTTCCACGTGTGGCGCGGGCAACCTGCTCGTCTGCTTCGACATAGCGGGGCGCAAGGGCCAACATTCCCGACCCGGCAATGGTTTTCAACAAATCGCGGCGCTGAATAGTCATCCACTCATCCTCTTCTGCTTACCCTCGAAGTTTGCGAGACCTGCGGCTGAGAAAGCCGCATTCTATGGGACTTGTAAATTGCTTTCCGAAGACGAGCAAGTATACCGCCGGCAGGCACCGCCATCGGCGCAAGCATTTGCCGCACAGCAAACTTCCGCAGGACTGGGGCCGACCGATGAAGACCGGGGCGGAGAAGAATCGAAATTGGTGCCTTTCTTGCTTGCCAGCGAACACAGCATTGGCTTACCATCGGGGCCAAGGATAGGCCCCAAAAAAAGGGCAGGAGGCAGCATGAAGAGGGACGTCAACCGTAGAGAATTTCTCCAGGGCGTGAGCGCCGCGGCTCTGGGATTGTACCTCCCTTCAGCCCGCCTCATGGCCTCGCCCGCCGCTCCCACGGCGCCGGTGGCAGTGGCAAAGTGCGACGCATACGGCCCTGAAATGGTGGCCTCTCTCGACAAGATGTTTGACCAGATCGGCGGCCTCAAAAAGCTGGTTTACGGCAAGACCGTGGCCATAAAGGTGAACGTAACCGGCGGCACTTCGGATCGCTACAAGGGCATGACGCAGGGACAGACCTACTGGGTGCATCCCGACATGGTGAGTGCAACCGCTCACCTGCTCGACAAAGCAGGAGCGAAGCGCATACGTATCCTGGAGAGCCCTACCGGATCCAAGCTGCCGACACTGGAAGCTTTCCTCACCGAAGCCGGCTGGTCGATTCCCGATCTCATGCGGTCCTCAAACCGACTGGAGTTTGAGAATACGAATTTCGCCGGCCCCTCCAAGAAGTACGTGCGCTACTTTGTGCCGGGCGGCGGATTGGCATTCAAGGCGTACGACATGAACAGCTCCTATCAGGATTGCGACGTGTTTGTCTCCCTGGCCAAGCTGAAAGAGCACAGCACCGCCGGAATGACGGGCGCAATCAAGAACCTGTTTGGCATTACGCCGACGACAATTTACGGACAAAAAGCCGGAATTGACGAGCCCAGCGCGGAGCCGGGTGGCGGCCGTTCGATGCTGCACATTGGCGAACGCCAGCCCTCGAAGAGCGCGCTTCCTGAGCTTCACCCGGATTCGTCCCGCGATCCGGGCTACCGCGTCCCGCGAGTCACTGCGGATCTGGTCGCAGCTCGCCCCATTCACCTCAGCATTATCGACGGCATTGACACTGTGGCCGGCGGCGAAGGCCCCTGGGTCAAGAACATGCGTGCGGTTCACGCTGGTGTGTTGATTGCCGGCATGAATCCGGTTACTACCGACTCCGTCTGCACTGCGCTGATGGGCTTCGATCCCATGGCCGACAAGGGCTCGGCGCCGTTCGAGACATGCGACAGCACCCTCAAGCTGGCTGAGCAATTGGGGATCGGCACCCGCGACCTGAAGCGCATTGAAGTAATTGGGCTTCCCATCGCCAAGGGCAGAATCGAGTTCCGCAAAGTATAGAACTCACAGATGATTCTGGAACCGCTCTAAGGCTGCGCAGACCGACGCGCAGCCTTTTTTATGCCACAGCGTTTTCGAGCGTGCCGATCGGGTCGATCGTAATGCGAATCCGGTCACCGCCGGCAAGCGTAAAGGTATCCGGCGGAACAACTCCGGTCCCAGTCATCAGGAAAGTCCCGAACGGAAACGTGTTGTCGCGGAACAGGTATTCGACAAGGCTGGTTGGGGCGCGCTTCAGTTCCGCGAGAGTTGTTGCGCCTGAGAATGCAATTGCGCTGTTGCGCACAATCTCAATGCGGATGGGTGTGGAGGAAGGCAGCGGCTCGGGGCTGATCAAAACGCCCGGCCCCAACGCGCAACTGCCCTGGTAAACCTTGGCTTGCGGCAGATACAGCGGATTCTCACCCTCGATGTCGCGCGAGCTCATGTCGTTTCCAACGGTATGGCCGATAATCTGGCCGCGATTGTTGATGAGCAGAGTCAATTCCGGCTCAGGGACATTCCACTTGGAGTCGCGCCGGATACGGACGTTCTCTCCGGTTCCAACAACGCGGCTGGCCGTGGCTTTAAAAAACAACTCAGGCCGTTCAGCCGAATAAACGCGATCGTAAAAATCGCCGCCGCCGACCGACTTGGATTCTTCCATGCGCGCGCTGCGACTGCGATAGTAGGTGACACCAGCTGCCCACACTTCCTGGCTTGCGATGGGCGCCAGGATCTTCGCCGAAGAAATATCGACCGCCCTCTCGCGCTTCTTGACCTCGAAAAGAAGATACCCATGCAGGTCCTGGTGGGTAACCAGCGCATCCCAAGAGAACAATGAGATGCGATAGAAGTTGCCTTCGTGTTCGGCGTAGGGCCCATAGCTGGTACGGTAGAGCTTCATCGTTTCCGCTCCAAAAGCGAGATGATTTTATCTGCGTCGTAAACACAGCCGCCCCAGACTCCCCCGCTAGCCTGCACCAGCGCAGCCCATAGGCGCGTGTCTTCAGGCAACTGGGGATGCGGGCGAAGGTCCGGTCGCGGTTTGCGCTCCGCCAAGCAGCCGACTCCCTGCTCCGTGCCGAAGACGGCATTCGTGTCGCCGACAAGATTCACTGAGCCGCTGAGCGTTCCGCGGTCAATGACGATTTCGATCTGGTCGCCCTCAAGAATTTTTCCGATGGGACCGCCAGCCAGCGCCTCGGGTGAAATGTGGCCGATGCAGGCCCCCGTTGACACGCCGCTAAAGCGCGCATCGGTCAAAACCGCCACGTGCTTGCAGTGAGGCAGCTGCTTCAGCGCCGCTGTGATCTGATAAATCTCCTGCATGCCCGCCCCCGCAGGTCCGCCGCAGACCAGAACAACCACATCGCCCTGTGCAACCTCTCCGATTTTGATGGCCTTGATAGCCGACTCTTCCGAGATGAAGACCCGCGCCGGACCGATATGCCGGTACACGTTGCTCTCATCCACAAGCGAGGAATCGATCGCCGTGGCCTTAATAACCGAACCTTCCGGCGCGATGTTGCCCACGGGAAAACAAATAGTCGAAGTCAGCCCTCTTGCTCGCGCGCGCGTGGGCGACATGATCACATCGTCAGCGTCGATGCCGTCTTTGTCCTGCAAACCGCGGCGCAGCTTCTGGCGCCTCTCGCTCTGCTGCCACCAATCCAGACTGGCATCAATGGATTCGCCGGAGACGGTCCTGGCGCTGGTGTCGAGCAGGCCGGCTGCGCGCAAATGCAGCATCACTTCAGGCACGCCACCGGCAAGAAACACCTGCACGGTTGCAAAACTGCCAGGCCCATTGGGCAGCGCATCCACCAGGCGCGGTACCTGGCGGTTGACTTCGGTCCAGTCTGCAACCGTCGGCCGCTGCAACCGGGCCGCGTGTGCGATGGCGGGAATGTGAAGCAGGAGATTTGTTGACCCGCCGAACGCCGCGTGGACAACCATGGCGTTGCGGATGGCCGCCGTGGTGAGCACATCCTGTGCCCCCATGTGCATCTGGTACATGCGCAGGACGGCGCGTGCCGAGCGGCGCGCGGCATCAAGCCACACGGGCTGCCCCGAGGGTGCAAGAGCGGTGTGCGGTAGCGCGAGTCCCAGGGCCTCTGCAACCACTTGTGAAGTAGCCGCCGTGCCCAGGAACTGGCAGCCGCCGCCGGGAGAGGCGCAAGCCCGGCAGCCCACTTCGGCGGCATACTCCAGCGTGATCTGGTTTTGAGAAAAACGTGCGCCAATGGTCTGGACTTTGCCGGCGTCCTCGCCCGCCTCAGGCAAGAGCGTGACGCCTCCGGGCACCAGGACTGCCGGATTCTTTCCCGAAGATGCCAGCGCCATCATCATGGCGGGCAGCCCCTTGTCGCAGGTGGCAATGCCGATGACTCCCTTGCCGGTGGGCAGTGAGCGCATCAGGCGGCGAAGAACGATGGCGGCGTCGTTCCGAAAAGGCAACGAGTCGAGCATGCCGGCGGTTCCCTGCGTGCGGCCGTCGCATGGGTCGGTGCAGGCTCCGGCAAAGGGGACAGCGTGCTGGGCCTTCAACTCGCGCGCGGCCTCGGCCACCAGCAGGCCCACTTCCCAGTGGCCGGTGTGGAACCCGAGCGCAATCGCTTCGCCGTTTTCCGCGCGAAGTCCGCCGTGCGTGCTGAGAATGATAAACTCGGGGTCGAGAAGTCGGGCAGTATCCCAGCCCATGCCGGCATTTTGCGTTAGGCCGAACAAATTTCCCGACGGTTCCGTGAGCAGCATCTCGGCCGAGAGCGGCAAAGCCCCCTCGGGACCGCGCGCATGCGTGGCAACCTCAAGCAGATCCGGGTCCGCAGTTTCCAATACAGATGCCAGAGAAATGTTAGGGATGGAAAGGTCCTTTCTGCGATACGAGACCTGCGCAGCAAAGAGCGCCTGCTCGTAGAGATGCTATAACGCTTGTGTGCGGAATGAACAGGCCAAAGATGTAGAGCAGCAGGGCGCGGCAGCGCGCCGGCGCGGCTTGCGCCGACGCTGGACCTACCTCATGCCGGCGGTCTTTATTACCTACAGCCTTGCCTATCTTGACCGCGCCAACTACGGATTCGGCGCGGCGGCAGGCCTCGCGCCGACGCTCAATATTAGCAACGCGCGGTCCGCGTTTCTGGGGTCTCTCTTCTTCCTGGGCTACTTCCTGTTCCAGATACCCGCCGCAAACTATGCGCGGCGCAAGAGCGCAACGTGGCTGGTGTTTTATTCGCTGATCGGATTTGGCTCGCTGGCGGCCTTGACCGGGGTCATCCGCGTCTTCTGGCTGCTGGCGCTTTGCCGGATGCTGCTGGGCGTGGCTCAGAGCGCGGTCTTTCCGGGGATGCTGATCCTGCTGACCCACTGGTTTACGCGCGCCGAGCGGTCGCGGGCCAATGCGATTCTGATTCTCGGGAACCCGGTTACCGTGTTGTGGATGTCAGCGGTCACCGGCTTCCTCATCAAAGCCGTCGGCTGGCAGATGATGTTCATCCTTGAAGGCCTCCCGGCCGTCCTGTGGGCAGTTGCGTGGGTGCTGGTGGCGCGCGACCGGCCTTCGCAGGCTCCCTGGCTGAGCAAGGATTGCTGCGACCAGCTTACCCGCGAACTCGAACTGGAGCAGACGACAATTCCCGCGCGGGCAGATCTTTCGGCCGCTCTCCGTGCGCCGGGAGTTGTCCTGCTCTGCGTGCAGTTTTTCTTCTGGAGCGTCGGGGTTTACGGATTCGTGATCTGGCTGCCGACGATGATTCGCGCCGGATCGTCGCGCGGCATCGGCGCGGTGGGCCTGCTCAGCGCCGTTCCGTTTCTGCTGGCGGTTATTCTGATGCTTTGCGTGGCGCACTTCTCTGACCGCGCCCTCAACCGCAAACGCTACGTTGGCCCGTTCCTGGTGGCTTCAGGAATTGCACTGTTCACTTCGTATGCCACCGCAGGCCACAGCTTCTGGTTGGCGTACGCCTTCTTGATCGTTGCGGGCGGCGCGATGTATGCACCCTACGGCCCCTTCTTCTCAATTGTGCCGGAGATTCTGCCCAGCAATGTCTCCGGCCAAGTCTTCGCGCTGATCAATAGTTGCGGCGCCTTGGGTGGCTTCGTTGGCACGTGGTTAGTGGGCATGCTTCAGGCGCTCACCGGCAATTCACGCGCCGGATTTCTCTTCATGTCCATGTCGCTCACGGTGGCCGGCGCGATCATCTTCTTCCTGCGGACGGCGAAGCCGGAAAAGCCGCTCATGAAACCGCTTCGCGCGTGAACGAACCGTTGACCAGGCGCATGATGCTGAGCGGATTCCCATCCTTCAATTCATCGGGCAATGCGGCCTGCGGAAAGTCCTGGTAACAAACAGGACGGGCGAAGCGATAAATGGCCTGGGTGCCAACCGAAGTATGGCGGCTGTCGGTGGTGGCGGGATAAGGGCCGCCGTGCACCATGGCATGACAGACCTCGACGCCAGTGGGATAGCCATTGACAATCAGCCTTCCTGCCTTGCGTTCCAGGATTGCAACCAGATCGGCAAAGGCGGCAATGTCGGCATCCGTTGCATGCAGCGTAGCAGTAAGCTGGCCTTCGAGCGCATAGGCCAGTTGGATCAGTTCTTGCCGGTCGGCATAACGAACAACAAGCGTGCTGGGGCCGAAGACTTCTTTCGCCAGCTCTGGTTTGCGAAGCAAGTCGCTCCCCTTCACTTCGAAGAGTGCCGGAGAAGCATGGATAGCACTACCCGCCTCTGCCGAAGGCCGGGCGAGCAACTCAACCCCGTGCTGGCCTTCTAAATCAGCGACTCCGGATTTGTAGTTCCTGTAGATTCCCGCGGTCAGCATGGGAGATTGCGCGGCTTGACTCACTTGAGCCACGAGTTTGTTCACCAGCGAGTCGGCGTCTTCACCGCCCGGCAGGAAAACCAATCCAGGCTTGGTGCAGAACTGGCCCACGCCCATGGTGAACGATCCGAAGAGCCCGGTCGCAATTTCAGCACCGCGCGTGGCTAGAGCCTCGGGGAGAATAAATAGCGGGTTGGTGCTGCTCATCTCCATGAAGCAGGGGATGGGCTCCGGACGCTCGGCGGCAAGCTGCATCAAAGCTTTCCCGGCGGCGAGCGATCCGGTGAAGCCAACCGCCTTCACCGCCGGATGCTGCACCAGCGCCGAGCCCACCTGCGCGCCCGAGCCGAAGATCAAGGCAAACGTGCCCGCAGGCAGTCCGCATTCTTTCACGCTTTGGCAGATTACCTGCCCAGCCAATTCGCTCGTGCCCGGATGCGCGGAGTGCGCCTTCACAATAACCGGATTACCTGCCGCGAGCGCCGATGCGGTGTCTCCGCCGGCCACGGAAAATGCGAGTGGAAAATTGCTGGCGCCGAACACGACGACTGGGCCGATTGGGCGCAGCATGGAGCGGATATCGGCGCGTGGAAGCGGCTTGCGGTCGGGCTCGGCGGGATCGATGCGCGCCATGCACCAGGAGCCTTCTTCGACCACGCCAGCAAACAGCCGCAACTGATTGGCGGTACGCGCCAACTCGCCTTGCAGGCGCTTTTCAGGCAGCGCCGTTTCTATGTGTGCCCGGTCAACGAGCTCAGTTCCAACCGCTTCGAGACCGGCAGCGATGTGGCGAAGAAAATGCCCCTTCTTCTCGCCGGACATTTTGTTGTATGTCGCGAATGCGTCTTCGGCAAGATTGGCGGCCAAATCCACATTTTCTGCCGAAGCAGAACGATAGATCGGTTCGAGCGCCGCCGCACTGGCAGGGTTGAAACCCGAAAACCCGGCTCCACTTCCCTGCCGCGATTCGCCATTAATAATCGATTGTCCGCGTAGTGTCATCGAGGCAATCTTAACAAAGTACCGCGTGCGGTGAGTGGCCCCTCGAGTTCAGGATTCCTTTCGCTCCGGCTTCCACTCATCTTCGCGGTCGCGGTTTAGCCGGTCTTCGCGATTTTCCCGCTCTTCCTGCTCGCGCCGCTTCTCGCGCTCCTCGCGCTCTTCTTTGCCGTCGCTCATGGTTACCTTCCTTCTGCTCAATGCACCAAATGAACGAAATCCCTGGGTTGCATGAGCCGCGCAAGGTAGCGGGACTTCATTTGCTCGCTCGCCATCACCTGCTTGATTGGCGGCAGCTTGAGAATCACTCCCAGGATGGCGGCCATGGCGCGGTGATTCCAATGCGCCTGGTTGTCGAAGATGAGGTTTTGCAGTTGGCCGCGCTCAATGGCCATGATGACGGAGCGATGTGCCGTGGTCACGGGGGTAATCACACGCTGCTTGCGCGCTTTGAGCGAGATGCCGCCGTTGGGGCAGGCGCGGACGCAGACTCCGCAACCCAGGCACAAGTCCTCGTCGAGGCGCGCCTTCTTGTGCTTCGGCTTGTGCGGATCGCCTGCCGAAACCAGCGCCATGGCTTCTACCGGGCAGGCCTCAACGCACCTGCCGCAGCCGTTGCAGGATTCCGCATGCAATTCCGCCAGATAGTTGGTGGTGGCAATGGGGTTGAGGACAGCAAAACGCTTGGCGGCCAGCATGGCCTCGCAGCAGCATCCGCAGCAGTTGCAGATGAAAGCCACTTTGGATTGCACGTTTTCTCCAAACTGGACCAGATTGTGCTCGATGGCCTTGTCGAGCAGATCCATGCCTTCTTTTGCATCAACCCTGCGCGCAATACCATGCTTGATGAGCGACTGGGCCGTGCCGCTGAAAGTCATACAGATGTCCATGGGCGCGTTGCAGGACTTGCCGAGGTGCTCCATCTTGTGGCGGCAGTAACAGGCCCCGATTCCCATGTGCTCGGCCGTCTGGATCACTTCGCTCGCCCGCTCGTAATCCATCACGGTTACGGTGTTGTCTGCGGCAAGAGATTTCTCGTTCACAAAAACGCGTCCTAGCTGCGTCTCGCCGCCCGCGAAGAGGTTCTTCACAAAGTCCTCTTCCACGTTGAGATATTGGTAGTAGAGCTCGGCCAGAAGCTTCTGATCGTAGCCGTTGCCCAGGCGCATCATTGAGAACTCAAAGAAACCTGCCATGGGCGGCGGCAATACAAAAATCTGCTCGCCGTGCATCTCCATGTCCAGAAGCATTCCCCTGGATGCGAGCGTCTCAAGGATTTTGCGGGATTCGGCAGCAGGCTTTTTCCACACCTTTGCCGCGGCAGCCACATTGAACGGCTTGATGGGAAGCAGCGCAACCAGCGCCGCTTCATCCTTGGTAAACAAAACCTCCAATATTTGAAAAAGAAGCTCGGAAGGCGGCGCGCCTTGCGGAAAAAGGTTGAGCCGCTCAGACAGCGTCTTGTAGCTGTTCTTCAGGGTCACATGGGACATCGCTGGCCTCGAACTTGGAAGGATGATGACGGTTCGGACCATTATATTTGGGGAGCATGGCGGGCGCCAGAGTTGCCGTGGGCAATCTTCCACTCATACGGCAATCACTTCAATGCCGTGGGCTTTGAAACCCTCAAGTGCCTCTGCTGTGATGCCGGAATCGGTAACCAGGACGTCGATCTCGGTTACTGGGCATATCAGCGCGGGACTGACCATGGCCATCTTGCTCGAATCCGCCACCACCACCACCCGCTTGGCCTGCCTGGCCATGGCGCGAAACACGGCGGCTTCGTCGGGCTCAATGGTCGTGGCGCCGCACCGCACATCCACCCCGCATGCCCCGATGAAGGCCGTATCGAGAAACACCCGGCTCAAAGTCTCCATGGCCGTCGGTCCAGTCAGCGAGAAGGCGCCCGCCCAACGCATCGTTCCCCCGGTAAGGGTAACGGTCAAACCGGCCTGAACGTTCAGCTCCATCCCGATGTTCACGGCGTTGGTCACAATCTGAATGCCGCTGCGGTGGCGGATGCATCGCGCCACCTGGGTGGTTGTGGTCCCCGCCGTAAAGCCCACGGTTTCCCGCTCCTGAATCAGTTCGGCAGCGGCCAGTCCGATGCGACGCTTTTCTTCGGCAAAGCGTCCTTCCCGCTCCTGAAAGGTCGAGTCGAAGCGAAACGGTGCGTATTGCAACTGCCCGGCCAGCTTGGCTCCGCCGTGCGTACGGCGCACCAGGTCGCGCTGCTCCAACCGGGTCAGGTCGCGGCGAACGCTGGCCGCCGAGGCGCCAAGCGTCTCCGCCAACTCATCGACGGAACTGTTGCCGTGGCGCAAAAGCACCTGCAAGATTCGTTTAGCCCGCTGATCTGTTTTGGTCGACATCGAAAATGAGATTACAAGTTCCTGACAATTCCGCCGGCAGCTCGCTCCACAGTCAATCTTTCAAGTGCGCTCACCAGTGTGCGCACATTCTCTTCTGACGCCGTGAACCGCTCGTACTCGCGATCCTGAATGTCGCCCATTGCCATGCCCTGCTTGCGAAACCGCATCGGGCTGCTGATCTCTGTCCTGGCGCTCGAATGGAATTCGCTCGCACCCGTCGCCTCAGCAATGCCGGCGATGGTTTCGGCCGACACGCCGCCGCCGGGCATGATCAAGATTCTTCCTTTGGCGGCCTCAACCATGTGTGCGATAGCAGCCTTGCCGCGCACTGCGTTCGGTTCGCCGCCGGATGTCAGGACGCGACGCGCGCCGGTGGCAATCACGGCTTCGAGGGCCGCCAGGATATCCGGCGTCATATCGATTGCCCGGTGAAATGTGACCGGCAGCGTGCCGGCTAGGTCAACCAGCTGCCGGGTGCGACCCCCATCGACGCAGCCCTCTTCGTCCAGCACTCCCAGAACCACGCCGTCTGCGCCCAACCTGCGCGCTTGCCTGATTTCTTCCTGCATCACTTCGAACTCCGCCTCGGTATAGCAAAAGTCGCCGCCTCGCGGGCGAATCATCACAAACAGATCGATTGCAATATGACGCCGAACCGATGCAATCAATCCTGCGCCCGGCGTGATGCCCCCTTCCAGCAGGTCAGAACAGAGTTCGATCCGGCTGGCTCCTCCCCGCTCGGCAACAATTGCCGACTCCACCGAATCGATGCAGACTTCAAGGTCCATGATGGCTTCGTTCCTGTCCTCTAATACTACAGTTGCAGATCGGTCGCTTCGGAGGGAGCAGGGGGCTTGAGCCCCCTGAAATTCAGCGATTTCTCAAGGCCTTTAGGCCCGGGCCGTTATCCTGCTTCCCCAGCAGAAAAGAAAATACAACTGTAATACTGGGCCCCGTCTGAATAATTCCCTGTTTTAGAAGGGCACGATTTTAGTCGCGCCGCAAACCAGGCGAAAAAGACCCAGGAGCCCTAGCCCTGCTAGGCTGCCGGCTAAAACGTATACTTGGCCGAGAACTGCAGGTGCCTTTCAACCGACCGGGGGTTTTGAAGAGAAACGTTGCCGAAGTTCGAGTCGGTAATTCCCGTGTCGGGGTTTCCTAAACTCACGATGTTGAATGCGTTGAAGGCGTCGAAACGGAACCCGATGGACTGCGATTCGGTGATGTGGAAGTCCTTGAAGGCCGACATATCGACGTTCAAGTACCCCGGACCGCGCACGGAGCCATTGCTCGAAGTGCCAAAGAAGGTGCCACCGGTCCCGTTTGTGGCGGGCACGCCGAAGGCACAAGAACCGTTATCGTGGTCAGGCTGCGTCGGATCGGCATCCGTGCAGGGAGTGGCCGATGGATCTGTGCCGAACCAATTGTCGGCTGAGCGCCCGGACACTTTCAACTTTCTGTATTGGTTGACACGCGAGTTGCCGTAGCTGTTTGAGTTGTTGCCGGGGCCGGTGATCGCTTCAGGAAAGCCTGAATAGGCAATCACCGCAGTTGAAATCTTCCAACCGCCGACCGCTTCATCGGCGATGCGGCTGATCTTCGAAAGATATTCCTTGCCGCGGCCAAAGGGCAAAGCAAAGACCCCCGTGCCGGATAAGTTATGCTTCACGTCGTAGCCCGCCGAGCCGTAGTCGCCGTGGCTGTTGTAGTAATTCTGGAATGCGCCGCTGTAACCGCTGACATTTAATCCGTAGTTGCCAAAACTGTTGGTCATGGCTCTGCCGTAGGTGTAGTTCACTGTGAATTCAAGCCCGTGGTTGAGGCGCTGACGCAGCACAGCCTGCAATGCGTTGTAGTTCATCATGGCGCGCGACTCGGTAATCAGCAGCGAGTTGGGGCCGACGCCCAGCGCGGCATCGATTCCGTTCACGCCGAGGTATTGGTTGTTGTAGAACGGAGCCGAAGTCGGGTCGCCATTGATGGTGTATTGGTTCACGTTGCCGTAGTCTTCAATGTGGTCGCCCTTCTCGCCCACGTAGCCGGCCTGCAGCGAGGCCGTGCGGGTGAGCGCGTACTCCAACGTCAGGTTCCAGTTCTGCACATAGGCGGGCTGAATATTCTGCGGATAGACATTGAAAGTGCCGCCGTATTGGGTGGTGCCGCCAGTGAAGCCTTCCTCCGCGGTGCGGGGCGTGGTTACGCTGCCGGGTGTGGGAGCATTCACCGACACGTTCACTGCCTGGATGAACGGGGTGATCGACGTCAGCCGCTGATTGAAAGAATTGCCTTCATAAAAGCTGGTGGCTCCGTAGCCGCCGCGGACAACGAAGCGATCCTTCACCTGATAGGCAAATCCTACGTGGGGCATGAACTGCCTGAAGTTCGGCTGGTAACAGGCGAGGTTGCTGCACAGGCCTGAACCTGCCGGAGCGCCGGTGGGAATGTGTCCCGCATAAAGTACCTGGCCCGTAGTCAGATCGACAGTTCCAGTCTTGTCGTTTTGTTCGACCCAGGGCTCATCGTATTCGTAGCGGAGGCCGAGATTGAAGTTCAGTTTGGGAGTCACCTTGTAATCGTCATTGGCAAAACCCGCGATGCGCCATTGCCGCTGACCTACATTGATGCTGCTGAGGGTAACGCCGGCAGACTGCACGCGATCCAGAACAAAATCAGCGGGGCCAAAGCCGCCGGCATCGGGCGCGCCAGGATTGGCGGTAAATGCGCCTGAATAGTTCAACGTGCCCAGATAACCGTTATTGTTCCCGGTGGGATAGTTGTTCTGGTAGCGGATGGCTTGCACGCCAATGCTGAGAAAATGCAATCCGCGCTGCCACGTCAGGTTGTCGATGTAGCTGTAGGTGTTGTCAATAAGGTTGTTGCCGTTGTAGGCCGACGTGCCGACGTTGCTGAGACCACCGTTCAGTCCCTGGTTCGTAAAGCCGTTATAGGCCTGGCTGGGAAACGTAATGCCAACCAAAGAATTGCCCGATGTTCCGAAGAATCCGGTCGGATCTTGCGGGGTGCCCTCACTCCACTTGGTACGCGTAAAGCCTACACGCGCCGAATTGATAAGTGCCGGCGAGAAAGTATGCACCCAGTTGCTGCCGACGATCCACGTGGGAAAGAGATTGAGCCCCGGAAACGTGATGGCCAAGACGGCGGTCGAGCCATCATAGGCACGGGAATTCGAATAGAACCCGGTGATCTTGTCCGACGCGCGGGGATCGTATTCGATTTTCACGTCGCCTTGATCGTTTGCCTTGTAACTCCGTTGCGGGGCCAGGTAATTGTTGTGCGCAATGCCGTCATCGGGTGTCAGGCATTTGCCTCCGGCGGGAGTCGTGGGATTGGCTCCGCCGCAATCCGGATAGTATTCCGGATGAGAAAAAAGGAACTGGGCCACCGGATTCACAATCGGAATGCCCTGGTTGTTGTTGTACGGTGCGAATCCGTTTTCAGGATCGTAGAGTTGGATGGTGTTGCCTGCCCCTACCACGCTCGGATTCAGCAGAACCGAGAAATCGCCGTGCTGCATCGCGTCGGTCATTACGCTCGCAGTGCCTTGCCCGCCCTGATGCCAGCGCGATCCCAAATAATCAACGAAAAAGAACAGCCGGTTGCGCTTAATGGGGCCGCCGACGGTGCCACCGAATTGAGAAAAGGAAAACGGCTGGATGGGAGTTGCCGGGTTGGTGTGGCCATTCTGATAGGAGTTCGCGTTGAACCGGTAATCCTGCACGTAGCCGTACGCTGAGCCGTGAAAGTGGTTCGTTCCGCTCTTCAGCACGCTCACCACGCCGGCGCCATTCACGTTCCCGTAGTCTGCCGGCGAATTCGCGGTAAGAACCTGGATCTCCTGCAGCGCCTCGGGCGCCGGAGTATACGAGATCAGGTTGTTGTAGTTCTCGTTCATGTCGATGCCGTCGAGTGTGTAGTTATTGGCCTGTGCGCGGTTACCGTTGATGTTGGGCAAATCTGTCCATGAAGTACTGCGTTCAAAGCTCGTCATTCCGGAGGTTCCGGTGGTGTTCACAGATCCCGGCACATAGAGCGTCAAGGCTGAAAAATCAAGTCCATTCAGCGGGAAGTTCTCAATGGTGTTGGCCGTGAACGTACTGTCCAGCGTGGGATTGCTGGTGTTGAGAATCGGCGCGGCGGCCGAGACGCTCACCGTTGTCGCGGAACTTCCCACCGTCAGCTTGATGGCGAAACTCGCGGTCTGCAAAACCTCAAGGACAAACGGCGGCAGGTTCGCGGTGTTGAATCCGTTGGCCTGCGCGCTCACCTGGTAGTTGCCGATCGGCAGAAATTCGACACGGTAAAAGCCGACGGCGTTGGTGGTGGTTGACGTGTCAACGCCGGTGTCGAGACTATGCGCAGTCACAGTAGCGCCAGCAATTACCGCTCCGCTTGGGTCAGTCACTTCGCCGGTGATCGAACCGGTCACAGTTTGACAGAGCGATATCGAAACGCACGCCATCACCATCAAGGCGCATGCAAATGCAAGCCGAGGAAGTTTTGTTTTCAATGCGGCCTCCCGCTGTTCGTGCCGTTCGATCCGTCTGTCGTTCACAGCCGACGGGGTTGGGATCGACGTTGAACAGGCAGGTGCCGCCACACGAAATCGCTGCGTATCGCGATACGGTGAATTGAACTTGCGCTGGCTTGCCTGTTTCGAAATTGGCGTTGCGTGCATCGCGAACGAATCGAATCTTGCCTCGACTCAGGAGTCCGGATGAGCAGAACATTAGCGGGAAACCAATCAAATAGTCAATAAAAATCGCCAACTGGCCACGACGCACACATAAAAGCGAAGGGACAGCGATGAAATGAATATTTGCTTGAGTCGAAAAGAAAATAGCGCAAAGGTTTGGCAACCTTCTTGAAGGCAACTGCATTCTGGTGAACCAGAAAGCCCAAAAGGAGAACTGCATGTACTGGTCAGGAGTGTCATCCCCTGCTACCCGCGCAACCAGGCGCAGCGTGTCCGCTGCCGCCGGTTTGATGTTTGCTTTGGCATTTGCGGCCCAGGCCCAGGTTGTCCTGGTGCCCGGCACGCCGCAGATTGGCTCGTCCAATCCCATTACCGCCGCGCCCCCGGTTGCGCGGCCGCACACCACTCCTTGCGTCGTGCAGCTTTTTCAGAACCTGGAATTCGCGGACTTCAACACCAAGGCGTTCACCTATGCTCCGCCAACCGGCTGCCCGGGGCCGTGGTCGAAGGTGGTCTTCACCGCCGACTTTACAGTGACCGCCGGACGCCAGTACGACCGAACGGCGGCCTTCTACCTGGGCCGCGCAAACATCTACTACGGCACCACCGCCGAGCCTCGTGCGGCGCTCAGCCCGTCATGGCACGTAGAGCGCGATGTCACCGACCTGTCGGCAATTTTCTTGGCGACCCAAACAGGCGAAGCGAACATTGGAAATTTCGTGGGCGTGTACAACGGCGTCACCTACAACGGGATCATCTATGCCAACGCGGCGCTTGAGTTTTACCCGGCATCGATGCGCAACCCCGCGCCCAGAACGCCGGATATCGTAGTGCCAGTTGAAGGATCGGGCGGCGATGCGGGCACGTTGAACATTACCACCGACCAGATTACGCAGGCGCTGAGTCTACCCACCAATGTCGAGAGCGTTTACCTCGACGTAATCGCGCAGAGCCAGTCGAACGACGAGTTCTGGTACTTCTGCGTTCCGAATGATCAGACATCGAACCTTGAGAGCTGCGGCAACGCGGCATTTCGTGAAACCGAGGTCACCATCGACGGCATGCCGGCCGGCGTGGCGCCTGTTTATCCGCGGATCTATACAGGCGGCATCGATCCGTATCTGTGGGAGCCCATACCCGGCGTGCAGACGCTGGACTTCACACCCTATCGCGTGAACCTTACGCCATTTGCCGGATTGCTGGGCGACGGAAATTCTCACACGGTCGGCGTGAGCGTTTACAACGCGAACAGCTACTTCCTGGCAACGGCAAATCTGCTGGTCTTTACCGACCACGGCGCCAGCACGGTAAAAGGCGCCTTGCTCAGCAACAATTTGAGTGCCGCACCAACGCCGGTGGTCACTGAGAACATCGCGGTCGATTCAACCGGAACCGTCTACACCGGAAATATTCTGGTCACATCCAATCGGGCGTTTGCCATTCGCGGCTACGTGAACACTTCGCACGGACGCGTGGAAACCACAGTGAACCAGGCCGTGGACTTCTCAAGCAACCAGACCTTCGACGTGGGCCCGACGGCGGATATTCAAAACGCGCAGCAACTGACGACCGTCGACTCGCAGACGGTTACGCGGGACGGATGGATAGAGAATAGTGACGCTCAGCACTTCAGGTATCCGCTGACCATCGACTATTCGTTTGTGCAAAATGCGGATGGGACCTATTCGCAGACCACCACCTCGGACCAGAAGGATCTGGAAAACGAAACACTGAGCGCGAGCGGCCTGGGAACATCTTCAACCATGCTGAAAAACGAGGTGTACGCCACGGATACGCTCAACTATGACGCCAACTTCAATTTTCTTGGGAAGACAGGCGGCAAGACATGGCAGACATATCAATGGAAACCCACGCGCGGCAACTGCTACAGCCGGACTCTGACGGCCGTCGCCCAGGTGCTTACTTCAGTCAAGAATGGGGATGACTGCGAATAGCGCAGCTCAATCTTCTAGGGCGGCAATTCATCGAGACTGCAATCGTCATGGGCCGTTGATGCCGTTGACGAACCAGAAAGAACCGCCCCCGGGCTTTGGTGCCGGGGGCGGTTGGTTTTTTCGCAAACAAGCGGCGAGGTTTTGATGAGGGCCGTGGCCGAAATGCCGTCCTTCGGCGGCCCAGGAACCTCTGCTACTGGTTATCCGAGACGGTAAGCGGTACGTTGATATCGATCACGTGGGTTCCGACCGTGATCTCGATGGTTGCGGTTGTTGTGGCGAGAGTGGTACTTGGATCTGCAGTAAGGCTCACCCCGTACATTAGTTGAGCGCAGGTTCCAGACGTTGCCTGTCCTGTGACTCCATTCGGCAACACCGGGAATGCAAAGCTGACCGCGGTTGAGGATGCGAGAGTACCGCAATCGACCTGGAGAGAGCTCTGACCGTCTGTATTGCCTAAATTTGCTCCCCAACCCCATCCGCTTTGGGGCCCGACCCCCAGGTTGGCCGCTGCGGTGTATCCGGACTGAGTAAGGTGGATGACAGTGGTCGCCGTGAGAGTGTCTCCAGTGGCCGTGACGGTGATGTCGTGGGTACCGGAGTAGCTCGCCGTCGAGTCCGCCGTCAGCGTCAGAGTGTTGGTCCCCGAGCCTCCGGTGATGGTTGTTGTGTTGGTGCCCGAATCGGACCAGGTTGCTGTAACGCCGGTAGGCATCCCGGTTGCGGTGAGAGTGGCATTGCCGACGAAGGCGCCTCCCGCAACCACCGTCATGAGGTTGGTGACCGCCTTGGGTGAATCGGTAGCGGGCACAAAGTTTGCGTAAGGCGGGTAGATGGTTTGCGCTGTTGTTGTGGGCGTGATGGTCAGCGTAGCCGAGACTGCGTTAACCGTAAGGCTCACCGTGGTCGTGCCGATCGGGTGGCCGCTGCTGCCGGTGCCGGTGACGGTAACCGTGTACGGACCCCCGGCAGACGCGGTTTGATCCACTGACAAGGTCAACAGGCAGGTTCCGGTACCGCCGATGAAGGTTACCGTAGCGTTGCACATGCTTGCCGTAACGCCGGCCGGCGAGCCCCCAACCGCGGCGCTTACGTTGATGACCGCGTTGGCCGGCATGCTCCCAGTGGCATTGAAGGTAATGAGGTCGGTCACTGTGTTGGGCGTGCCATTCGACGGCACGGCCAAGGACTCCGTGCCAACATTGGGCGAGGCCGTTATACCTGCCGCCACGACAATGGTAAGGCGGACGATTGACGTCATCACGATGCCGTCGCCGGTGGCCGTAATTGTGACTGCTACCGGGTTCGCGTTGACCACAGCGCTTGCGTCTGCCGAGAGAGTCAGCGTACTGCTGCCCGTGCTGGTCACTGAGTTGGCGTTATACGTCATGGTGGCCGGGTTCGGATTGCTCCAGCTTGCCGTTACGTGAGCAGGCAATCCGGAGAGAACGGCCATAGTAACGCCGCCGGTGTAAGAACCTGAACCGGTGAGGGTGTAGGCCTGGGTTGCGCTGCCTGAAACTGCCAGTGTCATGTTTGCCGTGGTGGGCGAGATGACCAGAGCCGGCGTCGTCTGCGTTACCTGCAACGCAAATGTCGCGCTTCCGGTTCCGTTCGTTCCAGTGGTCTGGTTTGCCGAGATTGTGACAGTGTACGGTCCCGGCGCAACCGTGTTGGAGCCCTTCAAAGTCAAAATTGAAGTGCCCGCACTGGTGACCGGGCTGGGGCTGAGGACGGGCGACATTCCCGCCGGCAATCCCGAGATGGAGAGATTTGAACCCGCAGTGGCAACTCCGCCCACGCCCTTCACGGTTACCGTGAGCACCTGGTAACCGGCTGTGCCGGATTGTCCGGTGGTCGCCGAGTCAACGGTTACGCTCGCCTTTGAAAGCGACACTTGCAAAGCGGGCGCGTAGCTCACGGTCAGGTTTACCTTGGTCGTTGGCGTTGCGGTAATCGAGTCACCCGCAGCGGTTATGGTGATCGAAACCGGCGAAGCGGTTACCGGAGCCGTCTGGCTGGCCGTCAATGTCAGCGTCGAAGTCACTGTTCCGGTTCCCGAACTGTATGTGGGAATGGCCGGATTGGCGCTCCAGCTTGCCGTGACGCCCGTGGGCAATCCGGCAACGCTCAGGGCTACCGGCGCGTTGAACGAGCCGCCGGTGGTGATGGTGAAGACGTCGGTTGCGGTTGCGCCCTGCACCACCGCTGGCGAGTAATTGTTCGCGGTAATCGAAAGCGTAGGCGTGCTTAGCGAGAGCGACAGCGTAAAGGTCCCGGTGTTGACGTAGAAGTTTCCGCTGGCGTCAACCGCCGTGGCTGTGACAGTCACAACCGCGGGTTGCGTGGTGGCGACGGCCGTGTTGCTGCCGGTTAGCGTAATCGTTGAAGTCCACGGACCCGATCCAGCCATTGCTCCCGCCGTGGCTGTAACGCCGCTGGGCAGGCCGCTGAAGGTGAGAGTGGGCGTGGAAGCCGGAACCAGTGCGCTCGGCGTGCCCTCGGCCGTCAACTTCACGACCTCGGCAGTTGAAGTGCCGGCTGAGGCCATTGAGACAGCGGCCGCCTGCGGCTGCACCAGTAGTCCCTGTGCATACGTCAGCTTCAACGGAATCGTCAGCGCTGTGCATGTGCAAGCTACCGCGGAGGTCGCGTTGTCCTTGGGCGTAATCGTGATCGTCGTATTGCCTGAGGGCACCACGGCGCCGGGCGCTACCGTCAGCGTCAGTGTCGAAGTAGCTGTATCCGGCACGCCCTGCCCTGAAGAAGAAGGCGTCAGCGTGACGGCGTTTGAGGTCCAGTTGGAGGTAACGCCCGCGGGAAGGCCGGTCAACGTGAGCGTGGTGGTGCTGCTGGTCGCGAAGGAGCCGGCGGCGGTTACCGTAATTACGTCGGAGCCGGAGGTCCCCTGCTGAATGGTCATCGGAGAGCCCGTGCTGAACACCGTCCCCGAGGTCACGGCCAGTGTCGGCGCAGCCAGGGTGACTGTGAGCGGCACGGTAACTGTGACCGATGACGTGGTGGTGCCGTCAGTGGCTGCGAAGACGAAAGCCAGGTTCCGCGAGGCGCTGGCAATTGCGTTGTTGCTGCCGGTAATGGTCACCGTCGCGGTGACGGCGTTGGTGGTGCTGGTTGCGATGGTTCCGCCGTTGCCCGCGAAATGGCCCGTGTACGCCTCGGTCATGTTGGCGGGATAATTGCCCGGCAGGGTTACCGTGACACCGGTCGGCGAATAGCCTCCCTTGGGAGTGATGGTGAATGTCTCGGTCGCAGTTCCGGTGGAGGTCATGGTTAGCGACGTCGCGCTCGGGGTTACCAGGATCTCTGGCGAATACAACATTGTGAGCGCCATGGTTTCAGAGGCCGTGGTAGTGGTCAGCGTAGTTCCTGAGGCTTTGATCGAAAGGTTGACCGCCGAAGCGGGGAGGGTTGCGTTGGCGACGGCTACAGGAGTCGACAGCCTGAGCGTCGCCGCGCCGATGCCGTTGACCAGTGACACCGTCGCTGCGCCGCTGTTGACCGTAACCACCGAGCTTGAACTGCTGCCTGCCGCTGCCTGCCAGGCTGCGGTTGTGCCGCTCGGAAGCCCAAGACCGGTAAGAGTCACGGCAGCCAGGTTGACTGTGTCGCTGAAGGTGCCGCCGACCTTGAAGCTGACCACGGTATTCGTGGTACCGCCTTGGGTCAGGCTCACCTTGGGCGCGGACGATAGGAAGGTGATGGTCGGCTTCGATGCGCTGATGTTCACCTTGATGGCTGCGGTGCCGACATAAGGACCGCCCTGCGCCGTGGTCGTGGCCGTGATGGTGGGCGAGAAGGTGGTTGCGGTAACCGACGGACTGCCGGTGCAGGTAAGCGTCGAGACGCCGCTGCCCGGAGTATTGAGGGTAGAGGGACCGAAGCTGCAGCTGACGCCGGTAGGCGGCGCGCTGATGGTAAGCGCAGTGGAGCCGCTGACGCCGCCGAAGGTGCTCACCGTGATGGCATCCGTGACAGTTCCGGTGGCCGGCATTGAAATGGTGGACGAGGCTGGAGTCACCTGCACGGTTTTGGCTTGCATCACCTGCAGGGTGATGGCGTCGGTGGCCGTGAGGCCGTTGCCGGTTGCGGTTACCGTGAAGGTTGATGTTGCCGGCGTGGCGGAGGAACTGGCCTGGAGGCTGAGGATCGGTGTCGCGACGTTGCTCACCGGGGTCACCGTAGCGCCGGGGTTCCAGCCCTTGGTCACGTTGGTGGGCAACCCGGTCACTGCCAGGGTCACATTGCCAGTGAAACTGCCGCCAGTTGTCACGTTGAATGTGAGCGGTATAGCCAAACCGCCCTGCGTGATCTGCATGAAAGTCTGCTGCGCGTGGAGGCTCAACTCCGGCGTGGCAGAAACAGTGAGCGCAACCAACACCGTTTGCGTGTTGGTCCCCGCCGTGCCGGTAAACGACAGAATGTAGTTCCCGGGCTGCACGTTGGCGCCCACGGTAACCGTCGCTGTGGTGGTCCTGTTTGAGCCCGCCGGAACCGTCACCGTAGCGGAACTGAAGGCCACTGTCACCCCTGACGGGCCCAGGTAAGACATGGCGACGCTGGGGGTTGCCGCATCGACTGAAGTTACGACGATGCCCAGCGTCTGGTTGGCGTCGGCAGCGATGGTCATTGAATTCGTTTGCGGAACCAGGGCAAAGCCAGCCAGACCGGTGCTCTTGTTCCATTGGGTGATCAGCTTGGCGCCATCCACCGAACCCAGTCCGGTAGCCAGGTTATAGGAGGTACCCGCTGTGGCTGCATATCCCGGCACACCCGGAACGCTGTTGTCGCCGGCGAGCGTCGCGTTGGTATTGAAAGCCACCTTGGTGGCCGAAGATCCCACCAGTCCATAGAGAACCGGGTTCACGTTGCCCTGGCTGGTGGCGGAATTCGATTTCGAAACCAGGGCCATGATGCCGGCAAACGACGGCGCAGCCGCCGAGGTTCCGCTCATGGTATACCAGCCGGGAACGCTGCTGACCGTCTCATATCCCAGGTAGCCGTCGTGCGCGGCAGCGGTCAGTGCCAGGTCGGGCACGCCGCGCTGGCCATTGGTGGCCGAGGCCACGCCCTGCCAGGCAGGCTGAGGATAGAACAAGCTGATACCACCGCCTGAGGCCCAAAGACCTGCCCCGCCGTTGGCCGCGCTTTCGTTCCACACCAACTCGGGGATGTAGCTCTTGGCCGATGCGCCGGCCGGGTTGTCGGTGCCATTCCAATAGGTGGACGGCGAAGCCGTATCGTTGAACTGGGTGCCGCCCACGCAGGTGGCGTAAGGCGAACTGCAAATGCCGTTCACGCCCGCTTCGGTTCCCGCAGTCGCCGATCCAAGGTCGCAGCCCGCCGCCCCGCTGTCGCCAGAGGAAACGACCACGGTCTGGCCTTGAAGCGCGGCTTCCTGCCAGAGCGTGTTCCAGCCGGCCAGTTCCGAAGATCCCATGGCTTGTTCGCAGGCTCCGAAGCTGACGCTCACAATCTGCGGCAAAACGTGAATGGTATTCACCAGGTAGGCAGCCGAAATGAAAGCGCCGTCGGTCGGCCCTGAAGTAACAGCAGGCGCCAGGATAATCTGCGCCCCCGGCGCAACCGCGCCCGACCACTCCACATCCAGCGTCGCTTCGTCCTGATCGCCGATGACCAAACCCGGATCCACGGTGAGATTAGCGCCAAGATCGACCAGGTTGGACATGACGCCGGCCGAGTAAGCCGGAAGATGAGCCGTGGAGCGGAACTGGGTAACGTCTCCGGGCACGATGTTGCTGCGGCCCACGACGCCAATCGTGACGCCCGCGCCAATGTTGGGCGTATTCGCGGTCCAAACTGCGGTGAGATCGTAAATTACTCCAAAATCCGCCGGATACATGACACGCGAACCGGTAGTCCCCGTGCCCGTATTCAGCGGCTTGCCCGACAGCCGCTGCGCATGCAGCATCGAGCGGTAGGGAAAGTCGTGCAGCGAAACAAGCCCTCGCACCGCCGGAGCAAGAGCCCGAGGAATCTGCGGGTCCTGCACGTTGGCAAAGTGACGCTCGCCGTTCACCAGATAGCTGTGCATCTCGGTATGGAAGGCCGCGGAAACCTGGCCCGCCGTGCCTGAGAAATAGATCAGGCGCTGCCCAGGCAAGACGTTCTCCACCTTGAACCCCTGCGACCGGAGCCAACCCTGCACCTTGGCCACGTCTCCGGCTGAGGCGCCGAAGCGGCTCGCATAGTCGCCTCTCGAAATCCACTTGTGGTAGTAAGCAGAGGCTGGATTCTGCTGCGCCCCGGCAAGATTGGCCGCCGCCGCTTCGCGGTCCGGCGAGGGCTGCAGCAGCAGCACCATGCGCCCCAGCCGCGTCCCCGGGTCCACCGCGCCCTTATCGAACTCGGCGCGCGCCAGCGGATGCACGTTGCCGTAGAGCGTAATCGTCTCTGCATCGACAATGGGACCCCGAATCTGGTCCGGGCTTGCGCTGACATACGTGCTCACCTGCGCCTGCGCCAGGCACACCGCAAATCCGGCCAACAAGACGAGAATTGCAGCAACTGCCATCGAGATTCTTACTACCTTTGACTTCACAGCCACCCTCCGACTACGAATTTCCACAGGCAAGCCGGCGGCTGTTCGCCGCGGCGTGCTCCTACTCTCTTCCCCATCGACAGCCTCCCATGACTCGCTATGGGACACTTGGCCGCTGCGCCAGCAACCGGCACGGGATTCCTGATGTGGGATGGAAGTCCCGAAACGGAAGCACCCGGTCGAAGCCCCGCTACCCCTGCCCCGAGCCGCCGCGATACTCTTAAAGCCAGCGTGACCAAAGAAAATCCAGCCCCGGCGCTTCCCCCTTCGGACAAGGCTCCCCAGGAACTCACCCCCTTCATGCGCCAGTGGACGGCGGCCAAGCGCGAGAACCCCGACGCGCTGCTGTTCTTCCGCATGGGCGACTTCTACGAACTCTTTTACGACGACGCGGTGATCGTTAGCCGGGAACTGCAACTCACCCTCACCGCGCGCGACCGGGAACGCAACCAGCCTATGTGCGGCGTTCCCTACCACGCGGTTGACGCCTACCTGACGCGCCTACTGCGCAAGGGCTACCGCATCGCCATCTGCGACCAGATGGAAGACCCCAAGCTCGCCAAGAAGATCGTCCGCCGCGAAGTGACCCGCGTCCTGACCCCGGGAACGGCCCTCGATAACGCGCTCGGCCAGGAGCAGAACAATTTCCTTGCCGCGTACTTTGAGATCGGCCCGGCGAAAGAGCCGGTGTGCGCTGTCGCCCTGCTCGACGTGTCAACTGGCGAGTTCCGCACTGCCGAATTCACCGGAACGACCGCGCGGCAACAGGCGATGGACGAAATTCTGATGGCCCAACCCAGCGAAGTGCTGTTTGCCGCCAGCACGGAGTTGCCGCCGCAGCTTGAGCGCATCCCCGCGCGCACGCAGGTTGAGGACTGGGTCTGGACCCGGGACTTTGCCGTTCCGCTAGTCGAGCGCCAGCTGAATGTCCGCTCGCTTGAGGGCTTCGGCCTCAGCCAGCACCCCGCCGCGGCCATCGCTGCCGGAGTGGTGCTGCATTACGTGCGGACTACGCAGAAGAACGACGCGCTGCATATTGACAGCCTCCGCTTCCAGGAGCACTCCACCGCGCTCGAACTCGACCAGGTGACAGTGCGTAACCTGGAACTGGTTGAGCCGTTATTTGTAGGCCAGGACAGCCGGGCGACGCTCTTTCATACCCTCGACGCATGCCAGACGCCGATGGGCAAGCGCCTCCTGCGGGCCACCATTCTGCGCCCGCTGTTAAATGCCGCAGAAATTGAAGCGCGCTATGAAGCGGTTGCCGAGGCGCACGGCGATCTGGTGAAGCGCGAAGAAATGCGTCGCGCCTTCTCCGGCTTGCTTGACCTGGAGCGATTGCTGGCGCGGCTTTCTTTGGATTCAGCCGGACCGCGCGATTTGCGAGGCTTGGCAGCAAGCCTGGCCAGGCTGCCGGGATTGAAGTTGGCGCTCGATGCCATGCAAGCCGCACGGTGGCACGATCTGGCCGCGAGGCTCGATACCCTGGTCGATATCACCGCGCGGATTGCGACGACATTAGTTGCCGAACCCCCGCTGACGCTAGCTGATGGCGGCGCCATTGCCGCCGGTGTTGACGCGGAACTCGACGAGTTGCGTGCCATCTCAACCACCGGCAAGCAGAGCATTGCGGCCATCGAGGAGCGCGAGCGGCAGAGGACCGGAATCGGCTCACTGAAGGTGCGCTACAACTCGGTCTTTGGATATTACATCGAGATTACAAAATCCAACCTGGCCATGGCCCCCGCCGACTATGAGCGCAAGCAGACTCTGGTCAATGCCGAGCGCTTCACCACGCCCGAATTGAAGGAATACGAAGTAAAAATACTCACCGCTCACGACCGGTCCATCGAAATCGAGAAGCGGTTGTTCGTTGAGTTGCGGCAAGCGGTGCTTGAGGCGGCTGGCCGCATACGAAAAACCTCGTCAGCCGTGGCCGAGACCGACCTCCTTGCGAACTTCGCTCACCTGGCCGCGCTACGGCGTTATGTGCGTCCGGTGATCGACGATACGCCGGTGATTGAAGCCGTGGCCGCGCGCCATCCCGTCATCGAGCAGTGGATGGAGGAGACGCGCGAGGGCCGCTTCATCGCCAACGATCTGTATCTGAGTTCTGCCGGTGAAGGGCCGAGCCTGCTGCTGATTACCGGACCCAACATGGGCGGCAAAAGCACTTATCTGCGGCAGGCGGCGATGCTGATTCTGCTGGCGCAGATGGGCAGCTTTGTGCCGGCGCAGAGTTTGCGCTACGGCCTTGTGGACCGCATCTACACACGCATCGGCGCCAGCGACAACGTGGCCCGTGGGCGATCTACCTTCATGGTGGAGATGACCGAGACGGCCACTATCCTGAACACGGCCACCAACCGTTCGCTGATTCTTCTCGACGAGATGGGCCGCGGCACGGCCACATTCGATGGCCTCTCACTGGCCTGGGCGACCGTCGAGTTTCTGCACGCCGAGACCTGTGCCCGCACTCTATTCGCAACCCACTATCACGAGCTGACCATGCTTGCCGAAAAACTGCCGCGCGTCCGCAACCTGCGCGTCGGCGTCAAAGAGGCGGCAGGCGGCATTGTCTTTCTGCACAACATCGAGCCGGGCGCGGCCAGCAAGAGCTACGGCATTGAAGTAGCGCGGCTGGCCGGCTTGCCGGCTGTGGTGATCGAGCGTGCCAAGCACATTTTGCGCCAGCACGAGAAGCAGGAGCGCCAAAGCGTCCAGGTTCAAACCACGCCCGAGCCGCTGCAGTTGACCATCTTCACTCCACTCTCGCAGCGCATTGTGGACCGCATCGAATCCACCGACGTGAACTCACTGACCCCGCTGCAAGCGCTGAACCTTCTCGAGGAATTGCAGAACGAGTTGAAGGAGAAATCGTGACCGCAAGTTTGCGCCAAGCCGCGGGAAGCTTGCTTGTTGTGGGCCTCGGAGGCATCGAGTTGACCTCGCTTGAACGCGCGTGGCTCAAACTGGTGCGCCCTGCCGGCATTATTCTCTTCCGCCGCAACATAGCGGATGCGCTCCAAACGCGTGCTCTGCTTGCGGAGGCCACGGCACAGTGCGCCGCCAACAGTCTGCGCTACGTAGATGTCGAAGGCGGCACGGTTGACCGCCTGCGCGACGCGCTGGCGCCCATGCCTTCAGCACAAGCGGTAGCGACGGCTGCGCAACGAAAACCTGAGCGCGAATTTGCGCGTGAGCACGGAGAGCTTGTGGCGCGGGCCGTGAAGGCGTTTGGTTTCAACACCACGCTGGCCCCCGTCCTCGACCTGGCGCTCCCTGCCTCAGCCGAAGTGATGGGCACGCGCGCCGCCGCGCGAACCTCCGCGGGCGTAGTCAAGTATGCGCGCGGTTTCCTTGCCGGACTGGCTGCTCACGGCATTGCAGG
The DNA here is from genome assembly GCA_903911925.1 of uncultured Acidobacteriaceae bacterium. Taxonomy (GTDB): domain Bacteria; phylum Acidobacteriota; class Terriglobia; order Terriglobales; family Acidobacteriaceae; genus Telmatobacter. Next base: position 1,918 of record CAIWFH010000142.1, on the reverse strand, counting down.
ATGCGGCAAGCATTTTCCCGGCCTCGGCGGCGGCACGCGAGACTCGCATCTTGAGACGCCTGCCATCCACCGCACCTTGCCCGACATCAACCGGGAAGACCTCGCTCCCTATCGCGAATTACGCAACCAGTTGCCGATGATTATGGTGAATCACGCGGCTTATCCCGGCACTCCCGGCAAAGAACGTCCTGCCAGCGTATCGGCATTTTGGATTACGACGGTGCTGCGCAAACGCATCGGGTACAAAGGAGTCATCTTCTCAGACGATCTCGAGATGGGCGGCATTCTCAAGTTCATGTCGATCGAAGAGGCTGTCATTGCGGCTGTTCGCGGCGGCATGGATTTGATGGAAATCTGTCACAGCCCTGAATTGATATTGCGCGCCTATGAAGCACTGATTTCAGAAGGCGAGCGGTCTGCTGCCTTTCGCACTCTACTCGTTGCGCGCGCTCAGGCTGCGTCGAAGCAGCGGGCAAAGTTGTTTTCACCGGGAATTCCGAAGGCGCTTACCGCAAAGCAATTCGAAGCCTTGCGCTCGCGCGTCCTGCGTTTCAGCGAGACAATTAAGAAGTACCAGCCGCAAACAGAGGAGCAACGCGCATGACCACCAAAAGCATGATCGTCGCAGGCATCATGAGCGGCACCTCGGCCGACGGCATCGACGTTGCCTTAGTCCAAATTACGCCGGGCAAGCTGAAGCCGAAACTCACGCTGCTGGCGCACGAAGGGTTCCGATTCCCGGCGCCATTGCGACGTGCGGTGCTTTCTGCCATGAATGCTTCTGCCATTTCGACGGCAGAGCTGGCGCGGCTCAACTGGCGGCTGGGCATCGCTCACGCCGAAGCTGTGTCTGCGACCCTCGAGTGCCATCCTTTAATCATCGACCTGATCGGCTGTCACGGGCAGACGCTCTATCACCAGCCGCGGGCTGCGACGTATGCGGGCCGCAGCTTTGCCTGCACATGGCAGGCGGGTGAGGCCCAGGTGATCGCCGGCACTCTCGGCATCCCGGTGGTCTCGAACTTTCGCCCTGCCGACATGGTAGCTGGGGGCCAGGGAGCGCCGCTGGTTCCGCTGCTCGACTACGTGATGTTCGCGCATCCGAAACGCGGACGGGTCCTTCAGAATATCGGCGGCATCGCCAACCTCACCGCGATCCCTGCCGGCGCAACAAGTGACGCAGCCATCGCGTTCGATACAGGCCCGGGCAACATGGTGATCGATGCGCTGACGCAAGAGCTTTATGGCAAGCCCTTCGACCGCGACGGAGGCTTCGCCGCGCAGGGCACTGTGCTGAAGCTGGTATTGGAGCGCGCATTGCGCGACCCCTATTTCCAACTCAAGCCGCCGCGCACCGCGGGCCGCGAGCAGTTCGGTCGAGAGTACGCAGCGAAGTTTCTCGCCGCATGCCAACGAAACAGCAAGAAGCTCGAAGATGCATTGGCCACAGCCACGGCCCTTACTGCCGAGACCATCGCGCAAAGCTACAAGCGATTTGCGAAACGCAAAATGGCCAACAGCGGCGTGGACTACATTGTTTCCGGCGGCGGCGCGCGCAACCGTACATTGATGGCCATGCTTGCGCGGCGCCTCGAGCCAATAGGCTGCGAGTTGGCTGTCAGCGAAGACTTCGGCATGCCTGCCGAAGCCAAGGAGGCAGCGGCTTTTGCGCTGCTTGCATGGCAAACATGGCATCATCTTCCAGCCAATGTGCCCGCCGCCACAGGAGCAACGCGGCCGGCGATTCTGGGCCAGGTAACATTTGCATAGAGTGCGGTCTAGGGAACCCCTGCGCAGGTGTGTGATTTTGCGGCGACAACGCGAGCGCAGTTGATTTGTTGATTGTGAATCGGTTTTCTTTCGGAAAAGACGGGTTGCTGCTTGTCTTTTTGATCCCTTGAGGCCGTTTTCCGGCCTC
>CAIWFH010000141.1 GCA_903911925.1 uncultured Acidobacteriaceae bacterium | reverse complement strand
AGGCCGGAAAACGGCCTCAAGGGATCAAAAAGACAAGCAGCAACCCGTCTTTTCCGAAAGAAAACCGATTCACAATCAACAAATCAACTGCGCTCGCGTTGTCGCCGCAAAATCACACACCTGCGCAGGGGTTCCCTAGAAGCAGCTGGTCACATTTTTGTTGAATCATAAGAGAATAGCTGGCACGATCTTTGCTAATTCACCGGGCGATCTTCTCCGATGGCGCCTTCACGGGATTGTCTTCAGGCAGGCGGTTTCCCGGTTTAGCTGGTCTGAATCACTGCTGCGGAATGGAACCTTCCTGGAAGCTGTTTCGTAACCTCGTCCTTGAGTGTGCGCGACCGGATACAACGCGAGCAGCGCACATACAGAGCGGTGAATTCGAGGAATCGAGTTTTCGTGCGAAGGCTCGAATATTCGATTAAGGAAGAGTTCCGAAGCAAGCGCGAAACATGTGGGCCTCAACGAAGAATGCAGACGACAAAGCTGCACCGGGCCACGCCAGCACAGCAAATACGCAAGATACTTTTGGAGGTCAGCCATGAAGCATTCCCTTTTGGGATGGGTGCTTTGCTGCATCCTTTCCTTCCCCTCACTCGTGTTGAGTCAGTCCGCGACCACCTCGCTCAGGGGCGTGGTCAAAGACCCCAGCGGCGCGCTGGTTCCAGCCGCCACAATTACCCTTGTTGACAAGGCAAACGGCAAGACGCTCAAGGCCGTTTCCAGCGCCTCCGGTTTCTACCAGTTCACCCAGATTCCCCCTTCGCACTATTCCATCGAAGTGTCGGCCACCGGCTTCGGCAACCAGACCAAGACGGCCGAACTGCTTGTGAATCAGCCGGCGACCATCGACTTTGCGCTCAGCGTGCAAGCCAGCGCCGTGACGGTGGACGTGAGCGCAACTGCGCAGACGCTCAACACCACCGACGCTGCGGTGGGCGATTCCGTTGGCAGCACGACCATTGAATCTCTGCCAATGGAGGGCCGCAACCCGGTGTCGCTGCTGACCATGCAGCCCGGCGTGCTCTACCTCGGCAACCCGGAAGAGAACAACACCAGCGACAGCCGCAGCGGCTCAGTGAGCGGCGGCCGGTCTGACCAGGGCAACGTAACGCTTGACGGCATGGACGACAACGACCAGATTGCCGGATCAGCTTTTACCGGCGTGCTGCGTGCCACGCTGGACTCGACCGAGGAGTTCCGGGTTACCACATCAAACGGCACAGCCGACTCGGGCCGCAGTTCCGGAGCGCAGGTTTCAATCGTGACCAAGAGCGGCACCAACCACTACCACGGCGCGCTGTATGAGTACTATCGACCCACCAACACAGTGGCCAACCAATGGTTCAACAAGTACCAGCAACTTTCGCTGGGCCAGCCGAACATTCCGCAAAAGTACGTGATGAACACGTTCGGCGGTTCCGCGGGCGGCCCCATCAAAAGAGACAAGCTTTTCTTCTTTTTCAATTACGAAGGCCAGCGCAGAGCGATTGACGAAATTGTTACCCGCACGCTGCCCACGCAACAGTTCTACCAGGGCGAACTCGGCTACCAGGACACAAACGGCACCACGCAATTTCTGGACGCGGCGGCGGTGACGGCGCTTGACTCGGATTGCAACACCAACGTGCCTTGCGGCCCCAATCCCAATGTGCTGGCCTACTACGCTCCCCTTGCCGCCAAGGGTTTCTTCGGAACGGCGGCCACAGCAGGCGACGGCATCAACAATGCCGGGTTCATTTTTGCATCGCCGGCGCCCGTTACGCTCAATACGAGCATTGCCAAGATCGACTACGCCTTGACGGGAACCCAGCACATTTTCGTGCGCGGGAACCTGCAAAAAGATACCGGCAATCTTCCTCTCAGTTCCTATGCCTGCAACCCCGGCCTGGTGGCAACAGATACTTGCGGCGTCGAGAATCTGCCCGGCCAGGGACCGCAATCCTGGTCGGAAGACAACACCAAGGGCATTGCCGCGGGGCACACCTGGATGCCCACTTCCAACATCGTCAACGATTTGCGCTATGGATTCATTCGCCAGGGATATTCGACCCGCGGGGTCGGCACCGGCACCGGCGACTGGGTGAACTTCCGTTTTCTCGATCAGCCCATTTCCCATGCGCACACTACCATTGTCGATGTGCCGGTACAGAACATTACCGACAACTTCACATGGACCAAGGGAAAGCACACCCTCGGCCTTGGCGGCAACTGGCGCGGCATCCAGAACAACCGGTCGGGCGACGCACAGTCTTACACCGAGGCCAGCACGAACCCATATTGGCTATCCAACTCACCCAACGCGCCCGCGGATCTCGGCGAGGGATTTGGCAACTCTTACCAGATAGCCTACGGAACACTGATGGGCACCGTGCCCGAGACAACCCAGCAATACAACTACACGGTCACCAGCCCTACAAGCGGCACGCTGCTACTTGACGGCGCAACCATCGACCGGCATTTCCACGCCAACGAGTTCGAGTATTTTATTCAGGACGGCTGGCGCATCAGGTCAAACCTGACCGTAACCCTGGGCGTGCGCCACTCTCTTCTGCAGGCGCCTTACGAAACCAAGGGGCAACAGATTGCCCCAACCGTCGATACGCATGAGTGGTTCGTGAAACGCGGCACTGCGGCCGCGGCGGGCCAGGTTTTCGAAGACAACCTTGAGTTCAAGCCCAGCGGCAAGGCGAATGGGCAGCCCGGTTTCTGGGCCAAGCAGAAAGGCAACTTCGCGCCGCGCTTCTCAGTGGTCTACGCGCCAGGCCCGCGCACCACCATTCGCGCCGGCGCCGGCATGTACTACGATCACTTCGGCCAGGGAATCGTAAACTCGTTCGATCAGCAGGGATCGTTCGGCCTGAGCAACTCGGTGATCAGCCCGGCCGGAGCCTCGTCTTTTCAGGATTCGCCGCGTTTTACAGGCCCGCAAAACATACCGCCATTGGCAGGCTGCGCGCCTCCGTCGGGCCAGGTTACCTATCCGTTTACGCCATCCACGGTGGCCGGATGCAACTTTGCCATCACCTGGGGCATTGACAACCACCTGAAGACGCCCTATGCCTATTCGTTTGACTTGTCATTACAGCGTGAACTGCGCGGCGGATTTACCGTCGAGGCAAACTACGTTGGCCGGATGGGACGACACCTGCTGGAGCAACTGGATCTTGCAGAACCGGTGAACCTGGTTGACAGCCAGGGCGGCGGAGACTACTTTACCGCCGCAGCTCAACTCTCCAAGATCAGCGATCAGAACGGCGGCTGCAATCCGTATTCTGACATTCCCTGTACGGTGCCGAACGTGCCCACAATCCCGTACTTTGAGCACGTATTCCCCGGCTTCGCTAACCTGGATGGTCCGGGCGAAAGCGCAACGCAGGCCATCTATAACAACGAGTGGGCGCCTAACCGCTACTCGTATGGCGAGACTCAGTCGCTGGCCGACATCGACTTCAATTGCCCCATCTACTATCCGGGCAGTTGCAACGCGGCGCCCGAGTTCTGGCAGAGTCAGTTTTCGTCGCTCTACTCCTGGTCCTCGATCGGCACCAGCTCTTACAACGCGCTGCAGGTGACGCTGCGCCACCCCAGCAGCCACGGCCTGACCACCGACTTCAACTACACCTACTCGAAGTCGCTGGATATGGGATCGGGCGCGGAGCGGTCCAACTGGGAATCGACCGACTCGTTTGGCGGCTCTGCCATCCAGAACAGCTGGAACCCCAAGCTGAACAAAGCTGTCTCCGACTTCGATACCCGGCACCTGATTACAGTGGACTGGGTTTACGACCTTCCGTTTGGCCGCGGCAATGCCCTGATGCACGGCGCAAACCGCGCGGTGGATGCAGTTTTGGGCGAATGGCAATGGAGCGGTCTCAGCCGCTGGGCAAGCGGCTTGCCGTTCAGCGTTTTTGAGCCCGGCTACACAACCGACTGGCAGCTTGGAGGCGCGGGAGTCAACACTGGCACCGTCAAGATACAAAAGCATCTTGACGCCAGCGGGATTCCGCAGGTGTTTGCCGGCGACTCCGCCACCGCAATCAACAACGGCGTAACCTCCGGTTCTCCCATCCGCCTGCCCTATCCGGGTGAAGCGGGCCAGCGCAACGTCTTCAGAGGCGACGGGTACTTCGATATCGACTCGTCGCTTTCCAAAGGCTGGAACCTGCGCGAACAACTGAAGCTGAAGTTTGCCGCCGAGGTTTACAACATCGCCAACAGCGTGCGCTTCGACGACAGCCCGCTTAACCTGAATGCGAACCTGACCCAGGGCACCCTGGGCGCCTATGGCGGCACGCTGACCACTTACCGCCGCATGCAGTTCGGGTTGAGGATTGACTTCTAACTGCCTCAAGCAAACCTGAAAAACGCGACAGGCCGGAGCATCCGCTCCGGCCAGACGCGTTGCCTCTGTAGAATTTCAGTTCAGCTCAACTGCACCTCGATCTTCACCACCGAAGCCGCGGGGAAGGTAAAGCTCAACGAGCCACCGCGGACGCTTACTTCGGCAGCGCGCGTCTTTACCTGTTCCGGCTGGCCCAGCGAGTTGTGCGCATGGATGTCGCCGTCGCCGACTACCCATGCTTTTGCGCTGACCGCCTTGGCTCCGCGAAGCATGATTTCCGCTTCGCGCGGCTGGCTCACGTCGGGATTCACCGCGGTCAGCGTCAGCGTTTTGCCCTTCAGCGAGGCCGAACCTTTCAGTCCCCAGAAAGTTGCCGGCTTGCCGTCGCGGTCGTAGCGGACCTCGGGCGCAGAGAACTCGCTGCGCACAGCGGTCCCGCCCTGGTGCGCCGCGTAAAGTTCGAAGACGTTGAACACAGGCGTAGTGGCAAACTGGTCGCCATGGGTGAGGAACAGCGAATTAAGGCAGTTGACCAGTTGCGCGCAGGCGGCCATGCCCACCTTCTCCGCATGGCGGTTGAATGTGTCGAGCGTCAAGCCAGTAACAACCGCGTCGCGCACGGTGATCTGCTGGCCCAGCAACTGCTCCGGTGAATTCTCTGTGCCCGGGCGATACCAGGGCCCGTACTCGTCCACGACGAGTTTGATTTTGTGCTCGAGATCGAATTCGCCGAGCGCGGTCCAGTGGTCGAGAATAATCTTCTCAATGCGGTCCGACTCCTTGCACAACTCGTACCAGTCAATGGGATCGAACTTGAGCGCATCGCCCTTTGACGCATCCCAGTCGCTGCTCTTGCCGCGCGAGAGGTTGGTAGCGTAGTGATGCACGCTGAGGCCCCACACGCCGTGCGGGTCGCGGCTTGGCTGACCATGGAAGAGCTTGTTGAAGAAGCCGCGCGTCCAGGCCTGCTCGTCGCTGTTCGGCCCCGAAGCCACAAAGCGCAGGTTCACGCCGTAGCTGGGAACCCAGGTGGTGTAGCGCTTGTACTCGATGGCGTAATCTTCCGGATCGAAATTGCCGCCGCAGCCCCAGCTCTCGTTGCCCACGCCCCAATAGCGCACGTTGTAGGGCTCCGGCTCGCCCGCCGCGGCACGTGTCTCGGCCAGCGTCGTGGTGCCTTTGGGCGAGTTGCAATACTCCACCCAGTGATCGAAATCCATGGGCGTCAGGCTGCGCACGTTGCCGGCGATATAAGGCTCGGCGCCCGAGAGCTTGCAGAAGCGCACAAAATCGTCGGTGCCAAACTCGTTGGGATCGTAGATCTGCGGAATGTTCTGCTTCCGCTGCGCTTCAGAAAACGAGTCGGTCCAGAAGTTGGTGCGGCGCGGGCGCTTGTCTTTGGGGCCGATGCCGTCGCGCCAGTCGTAGCTGTCGGCAAAGCAGCCGCCGGGCCAGCGCACCACCGGTGCTTTGATGGCCCGCATCTTTTCAATCAGTGCCGAGCGCAGGCCGCGCTGGTTCGCAATCTTCGATCCCTCGCCCACGTAGATACCGTCGTAAATCACCGAACCAAGGTGCTCGGTAAAGTGCCCGTAGACTTCAGGCGCGATGGCGCCGATGGGCTCGCCTACCAGGATCTCAATGTGGCTGTCAGCCTGCTGAGCCAGCGCCCCGCGCCGCCCAAACACCAGCGCCGCCGCCGCTGAACCTGCCGCAGTTTTCAAGAAACCTCGCCGTTCCATGTAGTTGCTCCTTCGCATCCATCGTACAGGGAGAGGGCACGTGGCCTTGTCTGTGCTCGACTCACCCGCCCGGATGCTAAAATTCGTGCGACTCAAAACAGGACAAGGAGATTGGCATGAAAGTTACCAGGAGACGATTCTTGAGCGCAGGCAGCGCCGCCATTGGCGCGGCAACCGTACTTCCAGGCGCGCTTGAAGCAATAGCCGCTCCCGCCCAGGCCGCAACGCAGAAGTCTGCTCCGCCGGTCGAAGGCAAGGCGGTTCCGATAAAAATCAATATCGCGGCGGGCGAGCCGGTACGCGTGATGAAGGGCGGCATCGGCGCGTCTTTTCACGTAATCAGCACCGAGCTGCCCAGCAAAAAGCCGGGCGGCGGCAGTTCCTGGTCGGGCAGCGAGTGGGGCGGCAACCCCGATGCGGCTGACGGCAAACACTGGGACGATCTTTTCAAGCATGCCGATTGGCTGGGCATGGACTGGTGCCGCGTGGAGCTTGAGCAGCGCGTCTATGAGCCGGGCAAGCGCGAATTTTCCTGGGACAACCAGGAAATGCGGGTGCTTTATCGTGTATTGGACTGGGCTCAGCACCGTGGCGTTGATGTGTTCCTGACCCAGATGTGGGCCAACGTGGCGTGGAATACCTTCGACGCAAACGCGCACGACCCGGTTGGAGTTTTGCGCAGCGGGCCGAAGGACCTGAACGAATGGGCCTACGGGTTGGGCGAACTGATGGAGCACCTGACAAAGAAGAACTATACCTGCATCAAGTGGGTGGTTATCTGCAACGAGCCGGAGCAGAATGATTTCTCGTGGTGGCAGGATGCCGCCCTGAAAGCCATGCCGATTACGCCGGGGCTAAAGGCCGCGCGCGAAGAGCTCGACCGCCGCGGAATCAAGGTGCCGCTCTCGGGGCCGGACTGGCCATATTTGCCGCCGTTCGATGCGGCGAAGACGGTTTGGGATCCTTACGTGGGCGCGTACGATTTTCACTCGTACGACGCGGTTTTTGACTCCATGGGCGACGAAAGCTCCCTGGCCGAAGTCGAGCGTAGATTGACCGCATGGGCCAAGCTGGCGCACTCGCGGAACAAGGCTATGTTCCTGTCTGAAATGGGAACCATGGGCTACGGATGGGGCAACGACGATGCGGCTCCGGCCTGCTATCAGTCGGGACTCAAGAACGCTTCGCTGGTGGTGCGCGGCATCAACGCCGGCGTGGACGGCTTCAACCGCTGGAGCTTTACCAATCGCGGCGACCTGGACGGACAATGGCAACTGGTGCGCACCTGGGACACCGACGAAAACAAGCTGCTTGAGGAGTTTACCCCGCAACCCAACGCCTACTACCAGTACGCAATGCTGACGCGGTATTTTCCCAAGCACTCCAGTGTTCTGGCAACTACGGTTGACGCGCCATTTGCTCAGAAGGACCGCAAGCTTGTCGCTGCCGCCGTGCGCACGCCCAAGGGCGGCATGACGGTGCTGGTGGTCAACGAGAGCCAACACTCTGCCGCGGTGAACATCGCGTTCGACGGGCTGGGCAAGACGGTGCAACTGCATCGCTACTCGCTCGGCAAAGCAGCCGAAGACAAGGTGAGCGTGGAGATTCATCCGGAGCGGAGCTTCGAAGTCACCAAAATGCTAACCGACCATATTCCGCCCATGAGCATTGTGGTTTATTCAACTTACGAGCTGAAGGCCGGCGATCCGGGCCTGATCAACGAGGAGTAGCGGGCGCAAGGAACCGAAATAACCGGCGGTCGATTGCCGTATTCAAGCGTGGCGCCCGAGGTCTTGTTTTTGAGACCTCGGGCGACCCAACATCGAATCAAGTTTGCTCTCCCCGATATTCAAAGAACCATTTCCCGCCCTATAATCAATCGCGATGAGAATACTTCCCCTATTCCTCCTCGCCGTGGCATCCCTGCCTTCCGTCGCCCAAATGAACATGGACCAACCGGCCCAGCCTTCCAACTCCGCCGCTCCCGAGCGCCTTGGCACGGTCTCCTTTCCCGTCTCCTGCGCCCCTGGCGTGCAGGCGCCGCTTAATCGCGGCGTGGCGCTGCTCCACGACTTCTGGTACGAGGAGGCGCAGCGGCAATTCGACGAAATCGCCAAGGCCAATCCTCACTGCCCCATGGCTCACTGGGGCGCGGCCATGAGCTACTTCCATCAAATCTGGAACCGGCCCAATGAGAAAGCCCAGGCCAACGGATGGGCCGAGATGCGCAAGGCCAAGCCGACCGCGGCAACCACCGCCCGGGAACGCGCCTACATTGCGGCTCTCAGCGACTTCTACCACCCCGGCAAACAGAAGTTTCCTGAGCGCGTTACGGCGTACTCCGACGCCATGGGCAAGCTCTACGCGCAGTATCCCGACGATGTGGACGCCGGCGCGTTTTACGCCCTATCGCTGCTGGCGGCGGCTCCTCCGGGCGACACCAGCCTGGCCGCGGAACACAAGGCAATGACGGTGCTTACGCCGCTCTTTGCCAAATATCCTGATCACCCGGGCCTGGTCCACTACATCATCCACTCCTGCGACAACCCCGCCATGGCCTCTGAAGGGCTTGCTGCCTCAGACCACTACGGCGAAATCGCCGCATCCGGCGCCCACGCCTATCACATGCCCGGGCACATCTACGCCCGCCTCGGCATGTGGCCGGAGGACATCGAAGCCAATCTCGGGTCCGTCGCCGCATCGAAAGCCGCGCAGGCAAAATACGGCAGCGGCATCATGGACGAGCCCCACGCCTACGACTTTCTTATGTACGCGTATCTCCAGTCGGGGCAGGACGACCGCGCAAAGTGGGTTCTGGACCAGACCGCGCAACTGCTCAAGGAAATCGAGTCGATGCCGCCCATGCCCGGTCATCGCATGGACGCGATGGTTCCCTACTATCGCAGCGAGTACGCGACCATCTACGCGCTGGAGATGCGCGATTGGAAATCGGCGGCAGTGCTTGAGCCGCCGCCCGGTTCGCCGCCCGAAGTAGCGACGCTGGCGGTGTGGGCGCGCACCATCGCCCACGGCCATCTTCGCCAGCCGGAAGAGGCGCGCGCCGATCTCGCCCGCTATACCGCCCTTGAGGATGAACTCAGAAAAGGCAAAAACGCATACATGACCGACGACACCGGCGCAAAAATCGACCGGTCAGAACTGCAGGGCTGGGTGGCCTTTGCCGAGGGCAAAGAGGATGACGCCCTGAAGAACATGCGCGACGGAGCCGACCTGCAGGACAAAGTTGGACAGGGCGAAGTCGATATTCCGGCGCGCGAGATGCTGGCCGACATGCTGCTGGAGTTCCATCGGCCGCAGCAAGCACTGGCCGAGTACGAGGTCGCGCTCAAGCTCAGTCCCAACCGCTTCAATGGCCTCTACCATGCAGGGCTAGCGGCCGAAGAAGCGGGCGATAACCAGAAGGCACAGAAGTATTATGCTGCCCTGCTCAAAGTGACCGGCAACGGCGCGCAATCCACGCGGCCCGAGTTTGCGCACATCAAGAGCGTTGTCTCTTCAGCACAACTGTCGGCAAAGTAGCGCTCGCTGACTTGGACAGAAACGCCATATTGCGGCGAGGGCGTATCCTACCCACACCTCCAATCAATGAGCTTTCCGAGGGCTGGAATGATTCTGGGAGTCTGAGGGTTCGTCGATGCCGGGTGCCCCATCCATTTCGCGTCTTTTGCGGAATGGGTGGGATACCACCACCTTCAACCAGCCATTCAAAAAAAGAGGCTGACTGGGCGTAGTCCCCAGTCAGCCATTGTTCAGGCGTTCAGCCGGTTCAGACCTATTTCGACTTGCGCCGGGACGGATGCGCGCCAACAGCGCTCTCATCCACCGGCGTGTCGCCCGAGCTATCCAGCGTTGCGCCCGCTGGAATCAGAGTGCTTGAAACAGCCTTCCCCTCCTGCGAGCGCGTGTAGACACTGATTCGCGACGGGTCAATCCCCTTCTCTGTCACCAGGTATGCCTTGGTATTCACGGCGCGTTCAGCGGCGATCTTGTTGCCGGCCTTTTCTTCGCTCGATGCATTCCCAACCACAGCGAGCCGGGCGTCCGAATTGCTGTTCAAGCTCAGTGCGATTTCATCCAGGCAGGCTTTGGCTTCGTTGTCAACGCGGGCAGGACGTTTCGGGTCCCGCTCAAAGCGGGTGGAGCAGAGATCACTCGTCCGCGGTGCCGCTGCAACAACGGGCGCAGCCACCGTAACCGAGGTTGGAGCCGAAGCGCTTTGTCCCTTGTCGTCCAATGCCGTGCAGGTAACGCCAACCGTTCCCAACGTTGCGCCCACGGTAGAAAGCGTGGCCGTTGCGCCGGTTCCGCTCACCGTGCCCGAGGTTGAGCTATAGCTGTAAGTCAGCGGCCTGTTTTGCGGACTCATTCCAGTGGCGGTAATGGTGGCCGGACCGCCGGAAATTACCGAAGACGGACTCGCCGAGCAACTCACCGTTGGCGGGTCATACGCCTTGACCGCAAAGGTTGCGCTGCAGCCCGCATTTTCATCCGGCTTGTCGCCTTGCGAAACATGTCCCTTGAGCGTGTATGTCCCGGCGGCAACACTGGTGGTGTCAATACTCGCGCTGCTTGAGGTTCCGCTTACCGTTCCGCCATCGACGCGCCACGTATAGACGGGCGTTTTCGTAGGGTTCAGATTCGCGGCCGTGCCTGAGGCTGCAACCGGATCTCCAGGAAACGCGGAGACCGGATTGACTGAGCAGGAGTATCCCAGCGCGGCAAGAGGCGGAGCGGGTTTCGGATTTCCGCCAAAGCGGAAGACAATTCCGGAAGAGAGCCGCACGTAGTTCTGCGTTCCGGAGTTTCCTGATGTGGAATCGGTGAACCGGGTCATCAGGTATTCGGCCTGGACGATGCGGATGGCGAAATGACGGCGCAGGTTGAAGTCGAGCCCCCCGCCCGCGGTCAATGCAAATGTTGTTTCGTAGGGCAGAAGCAGGCAGTTGGTTGCGCAATCTGACAGCACCACGCGATTGGCGTGCACGCCTCCAAACAGGGCCTGGACAAAGGGAGTGAATCTCTCGCTTCTCCGGAATGAAAAGCGCGGACCCACGAGATAAGTGAGCACCGCCACGTTTGAGTTATCAACGCCGACGGTTTCAGCATAGGCGCCCGTGAACCGGACTTCGGAATTGGTATAGGCGCCAAAGTCTGCAACTACGCCCAGGTGGCGGTTGAGGTTATATGCGACAGAAGTGCTGCCGCCATTGAGCCACACCAGCCGATTGCCTGCGGCCAGCGTCGGTACTGCGCGCAGGTAGGAGTAGCCCAGGAACAGCTCAACCTTGGGAGTCCCGGTGTTCCTGCCTTCTGCTTGCGGACTTGCGGGGTCTTCTGCCCCGAACGAAAACACCGGCATTAAAAAGATGGCAAGTGCCGCCAGGGCAATTGATCTTGCTTTCAATCTCATCGTCTTCTCCCTTGCTGCGCTTCGCGATCATCCAGAAACCCGGCGCCGTTCCAGAGCGGTTCCAGAATTCACGCGCCCTTTTGAGAGCGGTGAAAAGGTGCCATTTTCTTGAGGGAAAATGGGACTTAGCAGTTGCGGTTTCGAGGTACAACAATTCTGGAACCGCTGTAACTCGACGCAATCGAGCATGCCAAACAGCACATAAGCTGAAGGTCCGGGACCGCCTTACAGCGGCCCCAGCCACTGCCCTATTGGGCAGGAACGTTGATGACCGTGTTCACAAGCGTGGTCGACGCGCCCAAAGCGATAACCCTGCCATTGATTGTGGTTACAGTCGATGACGTGGACTGTCCCGGACTCGAGACCGTAATTCCCGGTTGCGAGATGATGGTTCCCACCATCGTGCCGCCGCCGCCGTAGTTGATGATGGCGCCCGGAAGGCCGCCAACCGCCCAGAACACGTTGCCTGCCTTTGCGCCGTTGATCAGAATCACGCTGCGGGTTCCAGGTCCCACCGGATCGCCCACGGTGAGCGACGAACCGATCTGGAAGACCCACGTGGCATTAGGATCGCCCTGCCCGTCGAGGGTGAGATCGCCAATGGTGATGGCCACCGAGCTTGCGTTGCTGTAGACGCCCGGGTAAATGGTTGTGCCGCCCAACTCCGCGGCCAGTACGCCGCCCGAGGGAAGGGACGTCAATGTGTTGTAAGCGATGCGCGCTTCCAGAGCGGCTTCAGTAGCAATGGCCATCGTGTGAGCGGTTCCCTCATCCGGGCAGCCAATCGTGGGAGAGGGCGGAGCGGTGTCAATGAGTCCGTTTACCTGCCCCATGTTGAGCGGCGTCTCGGTATACGTGCATGGCCACACTGCGCCAACGATGGGAAGACTGGTGTCGTGGAATCCGGTGATCAATGTGGACGCGCCAGTCGTCGCGATGCCGCCGTTGTTGATGACGGTATGGAGTCCCTGGTTGGTCATTCCTGCTCCGCCGCCGAGCCCGCCAAATTGCAGGATCACCGGGCCCAGGACAACGGGCGGCGCAATCATTGCCGTACCGGTCGTAAGGGTCCAGGGATTCGGCGGCGGACCGATGTTCACCAGCAGCGGATTGCCTGCCGCGTCCTGCGCTCCGGTTGTCACCGTTGCGGTATAGGTTGAGTTCGCATCCAGCAGCACCGTGGGCTTGAGCGTGGCGATGAAGCCGACCGGATCGTAGGTGATCATTGCCTGAACCGGAGTTCCAGTCGCGTTGGGTCCCGGATACAGCAGGAAGGTTGCCGAATTCAGGGTCAGCGGATTCATAGCCTCTGAGAAGGTTGCGCTGACTGCCTGGTTCACAGGCACATTGATAGCCATGTCCGCGGGAACCGTCTTCATCAGCAGAGGCTGTGTTGTGGCGGCCTGGGTGCCGGTCACAAAGCTCCACATGTAGTTGGCCGCCATCGCAACGCCGGCCTGGCTCATTACCCCGGAACTCCCGCCCTGAATGGTGCCGGTGTACGTGGCGTTTGGCGCCAGATTTCCTGCCGGCGTGAACACCAGTGAATTTCCGCTCGACGTGTATCCAACCGTGCCGGACACCTGGTTGTTGCTCGCATCCGTCAACACAAAGTTGGCCGCGATGATGGTGCCAACGTTCATGGGCACGCTGAACGCCGCGCTGACAATCTGATTGAGCGGCACATTCGTGACTGGGGGAACCATGGTAGAAGGATTCGTCGAACTAACCATCGGCGCAGGCGAAACGGGCCCCGGAGCCGCAATCGTGGTAAATGTCCACACGTAGTTTGCAAGCATCGGAGTGCCGCCGGGGCTTGTTGCTCCCCTGGTAATGGTGGCGGTATAGGTGGTTCCATAGGCAAGAACAGCGCTCGGCGTAAACGTCGCAACCATGCCGGAATAGGCAACGGCCCCTGCTACGGCAGCCCCGCCCGGAGCCGTCACGGTGAAGGGCGAGCCGGTAATTGTAGCCGGATTCATCGCCAGGTTAAAGGTCGCCGTGACGGGTGTATTGATGATCACGTCCGTCGCGCCTTGAAGTGGCGTAACAGACACCACGCCCGAAATTGTTACCGTTTCCTGACCGCAGCCGGCCACAAAGACGGTTAGGAAAGCCGCCAGCACGCATGTGAATCCAACCCTGTATTTATGCATTCGTACCCTCTTCTCCGGTTTTGGTGGCCAGATGGTCCAACACTCGTCGTTCAGTTGGCGCGGCGTAGATGTCGACACGATGTGACTTGTCAAAATATCAACCGGAAAGCTTCAGGGGGCTGTATAGATATGCTCAGGCGGGGGCAATCTCAGCGGCGAGAGCGGTATGTCGATGAGCACAATTGAACAGTTATCTATTGATAGCGTTTACGCTTCGGCGCCAACTGCTTCTAACTTTCAAAGTACCGCTTCATATCAGGAGTAGCTATTCTATCCGCCAACTGTGTAACCTTGGAAACCCTACCTACAGTCAACCATTGCAGTCACATCGCAAGTATCTGCGCCCATATTGCCGCATCAATGGGCAGCCCGAGTTTGCGATTCTCGGCGCGAATCTGCAGCGTCTTCTCTCCCGGGTAGCGAACCTCCCTGCCAGCTTCCTCAGGCCGGCAGCGATGCACCGAAGCAACAATCTCGCCGGCAATCGCCGCAGCCTGCGCTCCATCCGCAAGCGCCGCCGGATTCATGGCCAGGAACATCTGCGAGATTCTAGTTTCGAGCAGCGGGTCTGCCACAAGCTGATGCGTCGCGTTTCCCAGCGACATCGTCGCCGCCACCATGTCCAGCACCATCGAGAGTCCCGAACCTTTCCAATACCCAACCGGCAGCGGCCGCTGCGTCTGCTCGATTGCGCCCGGATCGCGCGTCAAATTGCCGTCCGCGTCAAAGCCGCCATCCACGGGAAGCAACTCTCCCCGCATCCGGTAACTCTCCAGCGCTCCATAAGAGAATTGCGACATCGCCATGTCAAGCACGACATGGCCGCCCGGGCGAGGCACGGCGATGATCAGCGGATTGTTTCCGATACACGGTTCCACGCCGCCCCACGGCGGCAGGTTCGGCATGGTGTTTGTCCAGCAAACGCCAATCAGTCCGGCCTCGGCAGCCTGCCAGCCGTAGGTCCCGCCGCGCATCCAGTGGTTGGTATTGGCCAGGGCAACGCAGCCAAGCCCATGCTCGCGGCTCAGTTCCATGGCGCGCGCCATCGAGGTTTGCGCGTTCAGGTTTCCCGGGCCCTTCAACCCGTCCCACCGCTCCAGCGCGCCAAAGCCCCCCAGCCGCCGCGGCTCCGCATGCACGTCAATGCAGCCGTTGCCGATCATCGCTACAAAGCGGGCAAAGCGATTGACGCCGTGCGAGTAAACGCCATCGCAGGTTGTTTCGGTAAACAACCGCGCGCAGGTCTGCGCCCGCTCGGCAGAGAACCCAAGCTTGCACAGTACGCCCGCAAGCGTCTGCATCACTTCATCAAATGGAATTCGATTCATAAGGTGGGATTTCAGACCGTCATTCTGAGCGGAGCGAAGCGGAGGAGCGGAACTGCATTTCGCTTTCCCCGGCTACTCCTTCAGCGTCACCGTAATCTTCCGCACGTCTCCGCCCGCTGAAGTGATGGCTATCTCGCCGGTAGCCTTCTTCTTGATGCTCTTGAACTTCTCTCCCCACTCCACCAGCACCAGCGCATCGGGGGTGAGCAACTCGTCCAGTCCCAGCGTTTCCAGTTGGCGCTCGCCTTCAAGGCGGTACACGTCCAGGTGGAAGAGCTTCACTGGCCTGCCATCCTGTGTGCCGTCGTACTCGTGCAAAAGGGTAAATGTTGGGCTGGTCACTTCGTCTGCTTCGGCGGCGTCCAGCGCCTGTGCAATGCCTTTAACGAGCGTGGTTTTGCCGGTTCCCAAGTCGCCGCGCAGAATCAGCAACTGCGGCGGAGTCAGCAGACGGGCCAGTTTGCGGCCCACTTCGATGGTGTCGGCGCCGCTTTGCGTAGTGAACTCGTGGATCCGGTCTTCTTCGACGGGTGCGGCACTGGTCATTTTGCTGCCTCTTGGGAGTCTGCGGATGTTGCCGGCGACGCCGACATTCCCTGTAACCAAACATATCCGTTCTGGCCGCTAGTGTGAAAGCGAAAAGCCCGGGAAAGCTGTGCAATGCCGTCGGTGGCCAGCAGCGTGTGCTCATCGCCGGCGCGCACTGCAAAGTCTGCGGCCAGCCCGTGCAGATAAACGGCGGCTTCCACCGCGAGCGCCGGCTCTGCGGGATGCTGGGCCAACAGTCCTGCAATCAGGCCGGTAAGAACATCGCCGCTGCCGCCCTTCGCCATGCCGGGATTGCCCGTGGTATTCACGGCCACGCGGCCGTCGGGGTGCGCGATGATGGTCCGCGCGCCCTTCAGCACCAGAGTAACCCCAACTCGCCTGGCAAATGCCCGTGCTTCCTGCAGGCGGCTGGCCTGCACGTGAGCTGTCGAAATTCCTAACAGCCGAGCCATCTCACCCGGATGCGGCGTAAGCACCAGCGTTCGCCCCTTGGCCAGCTTGGCCAGCAGCACCGGCTTGGCCGCCAGAATATTCAGCGCGTCCGCGTCAACCACCGCC
Source organism: uncultured Acidobacteriaceae bacterium (assembly GCA_903911925.1). GTDB lineage: Bacteria > Acidobacteriota > Terriglobia > Terriglobales > Acidobacteriaceae > Telmatobacter. The sequence goes on along the minus strand of CAIWFH010000141.1, from coordinate 23,366 downwards.
GGAATCTTGGTGGCCGAGAGCAGGCCGGCGACGAACTTGGCCGTCTCCGGGTTCTGTCCCAGGCCGGGCCCAATGGCCAGCACCGTCTTGCCCTCCATCAGGGCAGCGATGAACTCCGGGGCAAGATTCTCCGATGTGATGAAGCCCCCTGGGCCTGCGACCAATGGCCAGGTCATCAACTCCGGCGCAATCGCCGATACCACCGCCAAAGCCGGAGCAGGCACGGCCGCGGTGACCAATCCTGCGCCCGAGCGAAGTGCGGAAAGAGCCGCCATGGCTGGGGCGCCCGCCTTGCCGCCCGCAGAGCCCATGGTTCCGCCCACCACCAGCACGTGACCAAAGTTGCCCTTGTGCGCGGCAGCCGGCCGCGGAGCCCGCGCAAAAGCCAGAGCCGAGCCCGCCCAGTCAATCTTCAATCCCGAGATGATCGCCGGTTCGGGCGAGCCGATGGGCGCCACCACGACCGGCTGCCACCAGTGCCGCGTAAACGCGCCAAACACATGCGCAGGTTTAGGCGCGGTGAAGGTGATGACGGCATCGGCCGGGAACACAGGCGTATTCACACTTGCGGCCGTCTCGTCGGCTGGCCAGCCGGAAGGCAGATCGACGGCCAGCACAGGGGCTTTGCTGCCTTTCGCCCACTCGAGCGCCGCCAGCGCGAGGCCTTTCATCGGCGGCCTGAAGCCCGTGCCCAGTACGGCGTCCACAATCAGGTCGGCCGCCAGCGCGTCGTCCAAACGGCCAAGTTCTTCCGCATTCTCCACCACGTGGACTTTTCCCGGCGAAGCGCTGGCCAGCAGTTCGCCCCAGGCTGCGAGTGCATCGCCCGTCAGCTTTCCCGGCTCGCCCAACAAAAGAGTCGTCACATCCAGGCCGTCTGCCGCCAACAGCCGTGCGGCCATCATGCCGTCTCCGCCGTTGTTGCCGCGCCCGCAAAGCACAGTCACCCGGCGCGCCCGCGGGAACTGTTGCCGCGCAAAGGCGGCCACTGCCACTGCGGCCCTCCGCATCAATTCCAGCGACGGAATCCCGAACCGCTCCGTAGTGGCTCGGTCGCAGGCCTGCATCTCAACTGCGGAAAGAACTTGCATCGCATTCATGGTACGACAGGAGGAGGGATCAGCGATGAGGAAACAGGATCAGACGCCCATCACCATTTGCAGTAGCAGCCACCCGTTGAGTCCGGCGATCAGCACAGCGACCACCCAGGCCACCGCTTGCAACCCGTAGCTGTTCACAAACTCGCCCATCTTTTTGCGGCTGCTGGTAAACATAACCAGGGGCACCACGGCAAAGGTCAGCTGCAGCGACAGAATCACCTGGCTGAAAATCAGCAGCTTCTCGGTTCCCTTCTCTCCGGCAAAGGCGACGACGAGAATTGTGGGGATGATGGCTAATGAGCGCGTAAGCATCCGCCGCAGCCACGGAGCCAGCTTGAAGTGGATGAAGCCTTCCATCACCACCTGGCCGGCCAGTGTGCCGGTGATGGAGGAGTTCTGTCCGCTGGCCAGCAGGGCCACGGCAAACAGCGTGCTGGCAAAGCCCGCGCCCACCAGCGGACTGAGCAGCTTATAGGCATCTTCGATTGCAGCTACCTCAAAGTGTCCGCTGCGATGGAAGACCGCCGCCGCAACGATGAGGATGGCCGCGTTGACGAAGAGGGCCACAGTGAGCGCGAGCACCGAGTCGATGTTCGCCATGAAGATGGCTTCGCGCTTGCCTTTCGGCGTGCGCTCGTATTTCCGGCTCTGCACAATTGAGGAGTGCAGGTAGAGATTGTGCGGCATCACCGTGGCGCCAAGAATGCCGACGGCGATATAGAGCATCGACGGGTTCGCTATGATGTCGCGCGAGGGGATCAGCAGGCTGTGCAGCGCGAGTCCGTACTCCGGCCGCGACAGGAACATCTGCACGCCAAACATGCCGATGATGGTGCCGATGAGCGCAATCACCAGCGCTTCAATGGTGCGGAATCCCCAGCGCTGCAGCATCAGCAGCAACAGCACGTCCAGGCCGGTTATCAGCACGCCCCAAATCAGCGGGATGTGAAAGAGCAGTTGCAGCGCAATGGCCGAGCCGATGACTTCTGCCAGGTCGCACGCCGCGATGCCCACTTCGGCCCAGAACCAGTAGACGAAGCTAACCTTGGGACCGAAGGTTTCGTGGCACATCTGCGCCAGGTCGCGCTCCGTGGCCACGCCAAGTTTTAACGAGAGGCTTTGCAGCAGGATGGCCATCAGGTTTGAGGCCATGATGACAAACAGCAGGGTATAGCCGAAACGCGAACCCCCGGCAATGTCGGTTGCCCAGTTACCGGGGTCCATGTAGCCCACGGAGATCAAAAATCCCGGACCGAGAAAACCAGCCAGCCGACGCCAGAAATGCGGCGACCGGGAGACCCGCACACTCGAGTACACCTCCGGTAAAGAGGGTTCGGCTAGCGCGACATGGGCAACGGTTTCCAGGGCCATGAGCTATTGGGAAGCGATTGCAGGAACCACTTGAAACAAGTATGCCACAGTTTGTTAATCATGGTTAACTATTTTCATTATATTTAATTACTATTAATTTTCCTGTCTCAGCCAAATCGCCTCCGCCGCTGGCCGGCCGAGGATGCAAACACCTGCAGGTAGCTCAATTGAAACGGTTTGGTCGTAGTTCTGGCTGACTACGCGCAGGTCCTGGCCGGGGCCGATTCCCGCTCCGTGAAGAAAGAGCAGCAGCTTCGGATCGCGCTCATGCAGGCTGGTCACCGTGTACCGCCCCCCGGCGGCAGCCTCCGACAGCGGGACCTCGCCGCGCTTTTTGCGCTGCACCGGGTTCTCTGGCAGTACGTGGTTGCCGTGCGGACAGGCGCCGCTCTCGCCTAATTTTTCTTTGAGTTTGGCCTCGAAGGCCGGCGAAACCACATGCTCAAGCCGCTCGGCCTCTTCGTGGATTTCGTACCACTCCATGCCGAAGATCTCGCTCAGCATTCTCTCGATCAGGTGATGCCGCAGGGCGGTCTGGTACGCGGTGTCGCGGCCGGTCGCGGTGAGGCGCACAATGCCGTCCGCGCCCACCTCCACGTAGCCGTCACGTTTCAACCGCTTCAGCGCCATGGTCACCGCCGGCGCAGAAACTTCAAGCCAATGCGCCAGCATGGCAGGAATCACCTGCCGGCCCTCGGCCTCTGCTTCCAGTATGGCCTTGAGATAGTTTTCCTTCGATACGGGGATGGCGTCTTTCATCGCTGCTCTGAACAGTCTACGCGGTTAGGGGTTATGGACCAGGGACTATTCCTCGCCGGCTCCAACCACCCCCCGGAGAAGCCACTCCGCGCCTAACCTTTATACTTGGATAGTTTGCAGAAGGCAGGCGCGCGGGCTTGGTAAAGGCCCGTGAACAAGGAGCGGGCTTTGGCTCAAGCAGAGATCGGCATCATCGGCGGCAGCGGGCTTTACTCGATGCCCGGCTTCACGAACGTTCATGAAGTAGTTGTAGAAACGCCGTTTGGCGCGCCCTCCGATGCATTCGTGCTGGGCGAGTTGGAAGGCCGCAAGGTGGCATTCCTGGCACGCCATGGGCGCAGCCATCGCATTCTGCCCTCGGAGTTGAACTTCCGCGCCAACATTTATGCCTTCAAAAAGCTGGGCGTCGAGCGCATCCTCTCCATCTCCGCCGTCGGCTCGCTCAAGGAAGAGCACAAGCCCACCGACTTTGTGATGCCCGACCAGTTCATTGATCGCACCTTCAATCGCGTCGCTACCTTCTTTGGCGACGGCATTGTGGGCCACGTGGCCTTTGGCGACCCGGTGTGCGCGACAGTGGCCAAAGCCGCCGAAGCGGCCTGCGCCACGGTGGGCGTGGTGGGCAAGCTGGGCGGGACTTACATCTGCATGGAGGGCCCTCAATTCTCAACCCGCGCGGAGTCCAATCTGTATCGCAGTTGGGGCGCGGACGTAATCGGCATGACCAACCTGCAAGAGGCCAAGCTGGCCCGCGAGGCAGAGATTTGCTACGCCACCGTCGCCATGGTCACCGACTACGACTGCTGGCGCGAAGGCCACGATGCAGTAACCATTGAAGAGATCGTTGCCGTACTCCACAAGAATGCCGCGAACGCCGCATTGGTGGTAAAAGCCGCAGTTGCGGCCTTGCCTGCGGAGCGCAACTGCGCCTGCGCCTCGGCAGCGAAGTTTGCCGTGCTGACCCAGCCGGATGCGATTCCAGCGGCTGCGAAAGAAAGACTCAAGCTGCTGTTTGGCAAGTACATGGGCTGGTAGGTCGCGTTCGGAATTTCGAAATGGTTAATCTGGCTCAAAATGATTTCATCCCCACGGAGCTGTCATCCTGAGCGGAGCGTAGCGGAGTCGAAGGACCCGCATTTGTTTTTGGCCCTTGCATATCCCAGAGCACGTTGAGAGGAAGATACATGTCAATTACCGTAGTGGGCAGCGTTGCCTTCGATTCCATTGAGACACCCGCGGGCAAGCGCGACCGCTGCCTGGGCGGCGCGGCAACTTATTTTTCGCTGGCGGCGAGTTACTTCACCGATGTACGCGTGATCGCCGTTGTTGGCGAGGACTTTGGCCGCAGGCAGCAGGCTGTCTTTGACGCGCGCAACATCGACACGCGCGGCATTGAGCACACCGCGGGCAAGAGCTTTTTCTGGGAAGGCTCGTATCTTGAAAACCTGAACGAAGCCAAGACCCACAACACCGAACTGAACGTATTTGCGGCGTTTGAGCCGAAGATTCCCGATGCTTACCGCGACTCCGAGTACCTGTTCCTGGCCAACATCGATCCGGTGTTGCAGCGCCGCGTGCGCGATGCCATGCCGGATGTGAAGCTGGTGGCCGGCGACACCATGAACTACTGGATCAAGGGTCACAAGGCAGCACTGCTTGAAGTGCTGAAAGGCCTTGACATCCTGCTCATCAACGACACCGAAACCCGCATGCTGGCCGGCAACAACAATCTTGTCCAGGCGGCGCGTGCCGTGCTGCAGCTTGGCCCCACCGCGCTGGTGGTGAAGCACGGCGAATATGGCGCGACGGCTTTTTTCAGCAGCCAGAGCTTCGCTCCGGAGAAGGAAAAGACCGAGTTCCCATTTCGGGCGCCCGCACTTCCGCTTGAAGAGGTGGTTGACCCGACGGGCGCGGGCGACAGCTTTGCCGGAGGCTTCTTCGGCTACCTGGCCTCGCAGCCCGCTCTCACGCCACGCATCTTCCGCCACGCCATGTTCTACGGCAGCGTGATGGGATCGTTTGCCTGCGAGCGCTTTGGCACCGAGCGGCTGCAGGAACTCTCGCGCAAAGAGATCGACGAGCGCTTTGTATTATTCCGTGAGCTCACACACCTTGACTAAGAGGCACATCGCGCGCGCAGAATCCTCGCGGCCAGCCATCTCTCAACAAGAGTGGCTGGCCGTGCTGGCCTGCTGTGCGGTTGCCTCGTTCGCGGCCATTAACTGGAGTTGGCGCAGTGGGGCCATGCTCAACTATGGCGATGCTGTGGCGCACCTGCACATTGCGCGCCGCGTCTTCGACTCGCACCGGCCGGGATTTTTGCAACTGGGTTCGGTGTGGCTGCCGCTGCCTCACCTGTTGATGATTCCGTTTGTCGCGGTCTACGGTTGGTGGGCCAATGGAATTGCGGGCATGATTCCCTCGGCGCTGGCTTACATGGCCGGGTGCGCGGGTGTCTATCGCCTGGCGCGCAACTGGCTGCAGCCGCCCTCCGCCGCTCTGGCGCTGGCGTTCTTTGCCCTCAATCCCAATCTGCTCTATCTGCAAACTACGGCCATGACCGAGCCGCTGTTTGTGTGCGAGACGATCTGGACGGCCGTGTGGCTGGTGTAGTGGCGCTCCAGCCTCGACAAGGACCCGCAGCAACTGCGCCGCCTGCAGTGGCTGATTGCCGCGGCTCTTGTCGCATCGGTATATACACGCTATGACGGCTGGGTGATGGCTTTCGCGGCGTGGTCCGCAATGGGCGTCACGCTGGCGCGGCGCGGCGCATTGCGCTCGCGCAGTTTCTGGCTGGCGTCCGCCGTGGTGGTCGCGGCCCCGTTGGCGTGGTTTGCTTACAATGCCGGGGCCTTTGGCGATTGGCTTTTCTTTGTGCGCGGGCCTTATTCAGCCAAGGCGATTGAGATACGCACGTCGGTGCCGGGATTTCCGCCTCATCCGGGGTGGCACAATCCATGGGTCGCATTTCTCTTTTACATGAAGGCTGCCGAGATGGACGCAGCCGCTGCCGCGTGGGGCAATGTGCTGCTGGGGCTGAGCCTGCTAGGAACAGCATTGGCATGGTTTGCGGCGCGCAAGAACGGCTTCAAGTGGGCGCTGCTGTTGTGGTTCCCCGCGGCTTTCTACGCGTACTCCGTTGCTTATGGTTCGGTGCCAATTTTTCTTCCCGTGTGGTGGCCGCACTCTTTTTACAACACGCGCTACGGAATGGAACTGCTGCCTGCATTCGCCTTGGGTCTTGGGTTCGCAGCGCAGTACGCCATGAGCGCGGTGCGCAAAGTCAAGCCTAACTGGGTCAACTTCTTTGCTGCCACGCTGTTTGCGCTTGTGGCTTTGAACACCTGGAGGATTTGCCGCGAGCGCGCTCTTGTTTATGTTGAAGGAACAAAGAACATTGAGGCGCGGCGCGGATACGATCTCGAGATTCCCTCTGCATTGCGCGGCCTGCTCAAAGACCGGCCGGGAGGCATGGTGCTGATGGTGACCTCGGTCTATCCCGAAATTATTGCGTTCACAGGAATTCCGCTGCGGCAGACCATCAACGAGAGCGACAAGGAGTTTTATCAGGCCGCGCTGGCCGCGCCTGCAGCAAATGCGGCCGTGGTGCTGGCCTTTGACGGCGACGATGTCGATCGCGCGGTCAAGGCACATCCTGAAGGTTTAACCGAGATGTTTCGCTTCGAATCTTCAAACCAACAGCCGGGAACAATTTACGTATCCGCGACTTCGTCCAGGCAATAGTCAGGCCGGGAGCGGTGATAGCATCGGGCTAGAGTTGCTTCAAAAATCCACTCTGTGTCAGGCCGCGACTTTAGTCGTGCCGAAAAGGGCCGGGAATTCAGCGCTGACTTGCTGGCTTGCTATGCCGCGAAGCGGCGCTAACTTGCTGCATCTTAATCTGGAGGAGTTTTGATTCCATTTACCAAAGCCCACGCCTGCGGCAACGACTTTCTGATCGTGACGGAAGAATCGGCTCGGGGACGCGATTGGGCTGAACTTGCACGACTGCTATGCGCGCGCAATACCGGCGTAGGCGCTGACGGCGTGGAGTTCTTTGCCTGGACGGGCCCCGCATCCGGCCGCATTCGGCTGCACAACGCAGATGGCTCCATCGCTGAAATCAGCGGCAACGGCACGCGCTGCGTAGCGGCATGGATGGCTGAGGCGCGGGGCTTGCAGGCGGGCGCGGAATTGCACATCGAGACCGACGCGGGCGCGCGCATTTGCCACGTGAATGCGATCAATACCGCAGATGGATATACGGTGGAAGTGACCGCTGGCATGGGTGTTCCTGTCTTTGCGCCGCGGACCGTAACCATGCCGGCGGGCGTGCAGGTTCAGGGCGTCGAAGTCTCCACCGGCAATCCGCATTTCGTCATCGTGGTGGACAACGCCGAGTTCAAAGTGGACGGGCAAGCGTGGCAGAGCGTCGGCCAGCAGATTTGCTTTCTCCCCGACTTTCCCTACCAGACCAATGTTGAGTTTCTGCGCGTCGTGAGCCCAACTGAAATTGAGATTCGCATCTTCGAGCGAGGCGTTGGCCCCACCACTTCATCCGGCACTGGATCGAGCGCGACGGCCACGGCAGCATTGGCATTGAATGGTTGCCAGTCGCCGCTCACTGTAGTTGCCCCCGGCGGCGCACAGACCGTTGCATGGGATGGCGCAGGGATGGAACTTAAACTCACAGGACCGGCCACTCTCATCTCGCGCGGCGAGGCATGGGTTTGATGGCCACTTTGCTCAAACCGGCTGCAGTTCCCAGCGATGCTTCGGTTGCTGTCGTTTCGCTTGCTTCCACCCCGCAGAACGAGCGGGTTGAGCGCGGCCTTGAAGCGCTGCGGGTACTCGGCTACACACCGCAGGCGGCGGAACATATTCTCACGCGCGGGCCGCTTTACTTCGCCGGCACGCCAGAGATGCGGCTGCGCGATCTGCACCACGCTTTTGCCGACGACGCACTGCGGGCCATCTTTTGCACCCGCGGAGGATACGGCTCAAACTACCTGCTCGACGGGCTTGACCTTGACCTGATTGCGGAGAGCGCAAAGCCGCTCATCGGCTATAGCGATTTGACCGCGCCGCAACTGTGGATGCTTGACCAGATCGGGCTTCCCTCGTTTTATGGTCCCATGCTCTCGGCCGATTTCTCGCGCCCCAATGGAGCGCATCTGCCAAGCATGCAAGCGGCCCTAACGGGAAAGCCCTACGCCGTGGGCGCCGATGAAGGAATGCGCACGCTCAATCCCGGCCGGGCGCGCGGCACTCTCTATGGCGGCTGTCTCAGCATTATCGTTGCGCTCCTAGGAACGCCCTATGAGCCGCAGACTGAAGACAAGCTACTGTTTCTTGAAGACACCGGCGCCAAGCCCTACCAGGTTGACCGCATGCTTTGGCAACTGCTGCAGGCCGGCAAACTGGACGGCGTGCGCGGCATCGTTTTTGGCGAGATGCTGGATTGCACCTCACCCGGCGCGCCGCCCGGATTGCTGGAAGACGTAATTGCGCGCGTATTTGAAGATTTTCGCGGGCCCATTGCCTTCGGCCTGCGCTCGGGCCATGTCTCTCACTCCAATGTGACCCTCACTTTTGGTGTTGACGCAGAGTTGCGCGCCGGGGATGAGGCCCATCTGAACCTTTTGGAACCGGCGGTGAAAGCGTGAAAGATCGGGGATCGGAGAAGCTGATAGGACAGCACATTCATCTCAGCGGCATCTGCGGCACAGCCATGGCTTCCCTCGCTGGCCTTTTGCAGTTGCAGGGCCACCGCATCACCGGCTCTGACAAAGCGGCTTACCCGCCCATGAGCGATCTGCTGGCCGGGCTGGGCATCCCGATTCTTGAGCCTTACGCAGAGGCCAATCTTGAGCCAGCGCCGGATCTCGTCGTCATCGGCAATGCGCTCTCGCGCGGCAATCCTGAAGTGGAGCGCGTGCTGGACCAGCGAATTCCGTTCACCTCAATGGCCGCTCTGCTGCGCGATGAATTCCTCAAGGGCCGCGAGTCTCTGGTGGTGGCCGGCACGCATGGCAAGACCACGACCACCAGCATGCTGGCGTGGATCTACCAGTTTGCCGCGCAGCAGAGTCCAACGCTTGAGCCGTCGTTTCTCATCGGCGGCGTTGCCGAGAACTTCGGAACCAGTTTCCAGTTGCGGCCTACGCGCACGTTTATCGTGGAGGGCGACGAGTACGACACCGCCTTCTTCGACAAGGGGCCAAAGTTTCTGCATTACTTTCCCGACGGCCTGATTCTGACCCACGTCGAGTTTGACCACGCCGATATCTACGATGATCTGAACGCGGTGAAGACCGCTTTCAAGCGGCTGGTTAATCTGGTTCCGCGGCGAGGCCTGATTGTGGCCTACGACGGCAGCGAGAACGTGAGCGAGTGCATTGCCCATGCGCTTTGCCGCGTTGAGCGCTACGGGTTCGCCGGCAGTTCCGACTGGCAGATCAGGAACCTGCACCATGAGAACGGCCTGACCCGCTGGGAAGTGTGGCATGCCGGCGCTCTCTGGGCTCCATTGGAGATGCAACTGGCCGGCGAGCACAATGCGCTGAATGCCACAGCTGCCGCTGCGCTGGCGTTTGGGCAAGGCATCTGCAAGGAATCGATCTGTGCGGCGTTGGCAACCTTCAAGAGCGTGAAGCGGCGGCTTGAAGTGAGAGCGGAAATCGGCGGCATCACGATCATTGAAGACTTCGCGCATCATCCCACGGCAATCCGCGAAACGCTGCGGGCGCTGCGCTCGGTCTACCCGCAATCGCGGCTTTGGGCGGTGCTGGAGCCGCGCTCGAACACTCTTCGCCGCAAGGTGCTTGAAGGCGATTTGGTGGCGAGCCTTCGCCTGGCCGACGAAGTGATCCTAGCCGGCGTTTATCAGCAGCAGCGCATTCCAGAACTCGAGCGGCTGCATCCTGAAGATGTAGTGCGCGCGCTCAATGCCGCCGGTACGCCGGCAGAGCTTTGCGTTGATGCAGAAGCCATCGTCAACTCGCTTGCGCCGCGGCTCAAGCCGGGCGACGTGGTGGCGATTCTCTCCAATGGCGGCTTCGACGGCATTTATGAGAAACTTCCCCTTCGTCTCAAACAACTTCATCCCTGATCCATTGGAAAGACCGGCATGATTTCATCTCTCATCTTCATGGCCACCATGGTCCTCACGGGAATTCCCACGGCGATTCTTTTCATTCCGTGGTGCTGGTTGACGGGCAATGTGCTGCCGCTCTACAAGGGCACGCGCTTCATGCTCTCAAGCAGTTGCCGGCTGGCCGGGGTGCGCTTCGAGACCGAAGGCCGCGACCGCATTCCAGGCGATCGTGCGTGCATCTTCATGTCGAATCACGTTTCGAACCTCGACCCGCCGGCGCTGATCTCGTTGATCCCCGGTCGCACCTCGGCCTTTATGAAGCGCGCCCTGATGAACCTTCCCGTGCTCGGCACAGGCTTTAGGCAGGGCGAGTTTATCGCCGTCGACCGCAGCGGCAGTCCCGAAGCAGCGCGGGAGAGCGTGGCCGCGGCACAGCGCGTACTGGCCAAGGGCGTTCACATCACCGTCTTTGTTGAAGGAACGCGCTCGCCCGACGGGCGCATGCTGCCCTTCAAGAAAGGCCCATTCTTTTTGGCCATGGCTGCCGGCGCACCGGTGATTCCGGTCTCGATTTACGGCTCGGAGAAAATTCTCGGAAAAGGCAGCCTGCGCATGCATCCGGGAATCATGCATGTGGTTTTTCATCCGGCCATTGACCCCGCCGCTTTTGCCACGCGCGAGGAATTGACGCAGGCTGTGCGCGCAGCCATTGCCTCAGGGCTGCCGGAGTGGATGCGAAGGTAGAGCGGTTCCACAATTCACGTGCCCTTTTGGATATTGTGCGAGGTGGCATTTTCTTGAAAAAAAATGCCACTTTAAGGCAGTGGTTTCGGAATACACCAATTGTGAAACCGCTGTAGACGCGCATCGTTCAAACCAACACGAGTCGAAAGTCATCAGGTAATCCGAATGATCGTATCGCTTCTGGTCATCGTCGTCATCGTCGCCATCAGCATTCCGGCAGCGCTGATTTTCATTCCGCTGGCCGTCGTTACCGGCAACGTGAGACCGCTCTACACCGCGACGTGTTTGATTGTGCGCACCGGCTTTCGCGTGGCCGGAATCCGCGTGGTGGTCGAGGGACGTGAAAACGTTCCTGCCGGCGTGGCGTGCATCTTCATGGCCAACCACGTTTCGAACCTCGATCCGCCGGCGCTGATTCCGCGAATTCCGGGACGCACGGCCGCCTTCTCAAAACTCTCCGTTTTCAAGATTCCCGTCTTCGGCTATTGCATGAAGCTTGGCGATTTTATTCCGGTAGACCGCAGCGGAAACGCCGACGCCGCCCAGCAGAGCGTGGCCGCCGCGCGGCGCGTGCTTGAGAAAGGGCTGCACATTACCACCTTCGTTGAGGGAACGCGCTCCAAGGACGGCCGCCTGCTGCCGTTCAAAAAAGGGCCGTTCTACCTGGCGATGCAGACCGGCGCGCCCTGCATTCCGGTTTCGATTTCCGGAACCGAGACGCTGATGGCCAAGGGCAGTTTCGCCATCAAGCCGGGCACCGTGCATCTTGTTTTTCACCCGCCGATTTACCCCGCCAACTTTGCTACGCGCGAGGAGTTGCTGAGCGCTGTGCGCGATTCGATTGCTTCTGGGCTCCCGGAGTGGATGCGGGGTTAGAGCAATTTCACGATTCGCGTTGCCTTGGCGAGAACTCTCTCGATCACCCGACTTCCCTGAAGAGTTATTGCGCAAAACCGACTATCAATGAGTGCAAGCGTCCCATTTACAGGAGATGCGCGCGTCTTGACTTTATACCCAGACATCTATATAAAGACATCTAAGTATGGCCAAGACCGATTCACTTCAGGGTTCGCTCGATTTGCTGGTGCTCAAAATCCTCTCGCGCCGGCCGCGGCTTCACGGTTACGCCATCATGGCTGCCATCGCCAATACATCCGGCGAGGTGCTGCGCGCAGAGGAGGGTTCGCTCTACCCCGCGCTCTACCGGATGGAAGAAGCAGGCTGGATTCGCGCCGAGTGGATCAAAAAAGACACCGGCCGCCGTGCCCGCATCTATGAACTGACCGCCGCAGGCAAGAAGCAACTGGGTGCCGAAGAGTCGCGCTGGCTGTCAGTGAGCCTGGCAATCAATCGGGTTCTCCGGGAGGCATGACATGTCATTGTGGTCGCGAATCTCAAATGCCGTGCACGGCGATCGCCTGAACCGCGAAATCGAAGAAGAGTTGCAGTCGCACATTGAAGAGGCTATTGCCTCAGGACGCGACCCCGAAGAAGCACGCCGCACCTTCGGGTCGATAATGCGCCAGCGCGAGGCGAGCCACACGATTCGTGTTGCCGGATGGCTTGAGTCGCTGATCGCGGATACGAAATTTGGCTGGCGGCAACTCTGCCGCAACAAGATCACGTCAGTGGCCGCTGTGCTTTCGCTCGCCCTCGGCATCGGCTCCTGTGTCGCCGCTTTCCGGCTCATCGACGCTCTGCTCTGGCGGCCGCTGCCCATCTCCGGCGCCAGCCAGCTCTACGTTCTCTCCAGCAAGATGATCGGCTTCGACGGCAAGCCCATGGAGTCCAACTACTGGGCCACGCCGGAATTCAATCTCATGCGCGATGCCGTCAAGGACCAGGCCGACCTCATCGCCATCAGCGGCGCCGACCGCACGGACATCACGTGGACCACTGACGACGAGATGGAGAAGGCCCACGTGGCTTATGTCTCCGGAAACATGTTCCCGCTCTTCGGCCTTCAGCCCGCGCTGGGCCGCTTGCTGGCCCCCGCCGATGACCGCGTCGTCGGCGCCGGTCCCTATGCGGTCCTCTCCTGGGACTGCTGGAATCACCGCTTCGGCCGCGATCCCCACGTTCTCGGCAGCTCGCTTCACATCGGCGACCAGACTTTTGAAATTATTGGCGTAGGCCCCCGCGATTTCACTGGAACCGAAAAGGGAACGGTCACCGATATCTTTCTGCCCCTCAGCATGAACCGGTTTGCGACCCTTGACCGCATCTCCTGGCACCACATCTTCCTGATGCTGAAGCCTGGAGTCAACCGATCCACCGCCCTCGAACCGCTGCGGCAGCATCTGGCTGCCGTCAGCCGTGCCTTCCTGCTGGACTGCTCTGCGTGCTTCCGCGGCGCGCCCAAGGCGGCCATTGAACGCTTTCTCGATCAGAAGCTCGTCTTCTATCCCGCCGGGGCCGGCATCTCCGAACTCCAGAAAGACTATCGCCGCTCACTCGGCATCCTCGGTCTGCTGGCCGCTCTCGTCCTGCTGATCGCGTGCGTCAACGTGGCCAACATGATGACCGCCCAGGCCACCGCCCGCTCGCAGGAGATGGCTCTCCGCATCTCGATCGGCGCCGGACGGCGCCGCCTCGTCCAGCTGATCCTGTGCCAGAGCGCGCTGCTCGCCATTTTTGCTTCCGTTCTTGGCGCGCTCTTCGCGGCATGGGCGGCGCCCTTTGTGCTCAGCCTCATCAACCCTCCCGACAACCCCGCGCGCCTCGCGCTTCCCGCCGACGGTCGCGTGCTTCTCTTCGGCTTCGGGCTTACTACTTTCGTAGTTCTATTGCTTGGCTTGCTTCCGGCTCTCCGTGCCTCTGCCGTCAGGCCCGTCGCCGCCCTCAAAGGTGGTGAAAATCGGAACTCCCCGCGCCGCCTCATGCGCGGAGCCATCGCTCTTCAAGTTGCTTTCTGCTTTCTTGTCCTCTTTTTGTCATCGCTGTTCGTCGCATCGTTCCAGCGCCTGCAGAACCGGCCTCTCGGTTTCTCCACCGACCGCCTGCTCCTGCTTGACTCCGTTGCCGGCAAAGGCCAGCTCCCCGTCGTCTGGGATCAAACTGCCGAAGCGCTCCGTGCCGTCCCCGGGGTGAACTCGGTGGCTATCGCGCGCTGGCCCCTTCTCGGGCGCATCCGCATAAACAGCGACATCTCCATCAACGGCGCGCCTCCCAGTCGCACGCCCGCCTTTTTCATGATTGTCTCCCCGGGCTGGCTTTCGACGATGAAAATCCCCCTGGTTTCTGGCCACGACTTTCGCCCGCAAGACACTTCGCCCGGAGCCGCAATCGTCAACGAAAGTTTCGCCAAAGCTTTCTTCCCCGGCCAGGACCCCATCGGCCGCACCTTTACACGTGGCGCCAATCAACCGCTCAACAGGATCGTCGGCGTCACCCCCGATGTCCCTGACCACGACCTGCGCGAGCCCAACCTCGCCGTCTTCTACATCCCCTTCGCGGAAATCGACTCGAAGTCCGCGCCTAAGGCCGTCGACTGGGCCACCTTCACCATTCACACCAACGCCGAGAACCCGCTCGCCCTCGCCAATACCCTCCGCCAGCTCATCGCGCAGCGCCACAACGGACTTCGCGTCTCAAACATCACCACGCAGCTCGATTTGGTCCGCGACCAGACCATTCGCGAGCGCCTGATCGCCATGCTCGCCACTTTCTTTGGCGCGGTCGCGCTGCTGCTGGCCGGCATCGGGCTCTACGCCGTCCTCAACTACTCCGTACTCCAGCGCCGCCGCGAAATCGGTATCCGCATGGCCATCGGCTCCACGCGCGCCGGCATTGTGCGCATTGTGACTCTCGATGTGTTCCTGATGATCGCCGTCGGAGCCGTTGCGGGCGTCGCGCTCGGTTTCGGCGCGGCGCGTTATGTCCAGTCGCTTCTCTACCAGGCGAAGGCCTCCGATGCAGACATGCTTGCTCTGCCGGCGTGCGCGATTCTAATTACTGCCCTGGTTGCCACACTGCCCGCAGTGCTTCGCGCGCTGCGCACCAACCCCACCGAGATTCTGCGCGCGGAGTGAGGAACTGAAGGCCGAGGTCCGGAACGCCTCTACTGCTGCACGATCGCGTTGTACCCGTCGTCCAGCAGCCTTTGCCGCCAGCGCATGGCTTCGTCGCGGGTTTTGAAGGGGCCAATCTGCACGTGGATGAGGCTGTCTGTGGGCATGCGGTGGATGCTGACCGCATAGCCGCGCTTGCGCAAGGCGCCCACCAGCACCTCGGCATCTTCAGGATGGGAGACAGCGGCAATCTGAACCATGAGGGAGCCAGATGGTGCCGTGGCCGGCTCTACCCTCGGCGCCGGAGCCGTCTGAACCGCCGGCTGGTACTGCACCGGCGGCAGAGCGGGCTTGACCACCGGCTGATCATAAGAGTTGACGGCCGCGGTCACTGAAGGCTGCACGGCGGCCGGCGCCGCGCCATTCGTGGCCACAGGCACGTTGACCGCTGTGCGCTCTTGCTGCGGTTGAGGAACATTGGAGACCGTGGCCGAGGGTTTGGGCCTCGAACTGACGGCTGGCGAAGGCGCCGCGGCCATAGCGGCCGCCGGAGAGTCAGACGAACCGCTGTGGCCCACGGCGTACCCCAGGCCGAAGAAGAGCCCGCAAAGCAGCACCAAACCAAAGAAGATGCCTAGCAGCGTGGTGGGACCGAGCGTGAGTTCGGTGTCACGCGGCCGCCTGCCCTGGTCAAGCTCTCTCTCGTCAAAAACTCCGCGCATACACCGCCCTCAGGGGTTACGGCTTGGCTTCAGGCGATGTGCCCAGCGTGCCCATCTTGTTGAGCAAGGTCATCATCTCCATCGGCAGAGGGAAGACGATGGTGGTGTTCTTCTCAACGCCGATTTCAGTGAGGGTTTGCAGGTAGCGCAACTGCAGGGTCATGGGCTGCGTGGCCATCAGCGTGGCCGCATCCACCAACTTTTGCGCCGCGTTGAACTCGCCCTCGGCGTGAATGATCTTCGAACGGCGTTCGCGCTCTGCCTCGGCCTGCTTGGCCATGGCGCGCAGCATCGTCTCCGGTAGGTCAACCTGCTTCACTTCAACCGATACGACCTTCACCCCAAACGGTTCAGTCCGCTGGTCGATGATGGTCTGGATTCTCAGGTTCAGCTTGTCGCGATGGCTCAGCAATTCGTCCAACTCCACCTCGCCCAGCACCGAGCGGAGCGTAGTTTGCGCAAACTGCGAGGTCTGGTAAACGTAGTTGGCCACCTTGATGGCCGCGTCGTTGGGATTGACCACGTAGAGCGTGACCACGGCATTCACCTTGAGGGTGACGTTGTCGCGGGTAATCACGTCCTGCGGAGGAACCTCAAGCACGTCCTGGCGCAGGGAGATGCGCACCATCTGGTCAAGCGGGCGGAAGACAAGGATGATGCCGGGGCCCTTGGGCGTGGGCAGCGCGCGGCCCAGGCGGAAGATGACCGCCCGCTCGTAGTCGCGCAGAATCTTGATGGAGTTGATCAGGTACAGGACGACGATTGCAGCAAGAATCAGAAACGGAATCGGCAAATCGGACATTGACATTTGGACTTCCCTCACTCAGGACGGATTGTACTCCAGCGGCATTTATGCAGTCGTCTGGTGGATTTGGGTTGGCTCGGACGGTGTGACCTGCAAGAGAAACTGCTCATGGCCCACCACGCGCAACTGCGTTCCGGCGGGCACGGGCACGGAGGTGACGGCGCGCCAGATCTCGCCTTCAACCAGCACGTGGCCCTCGGGCGAAAGCGGCTCCATGGCCTGGGCGCGGCTGCCGATCAGGGCATCGGCGCCGAGGCGGGACTTCATGCGGCGCGCTCGAATGGCCAGCCGCACAAGGAAGAAGGTGATGCCCCCAAACCCCAGGCTGACTGCAATGGCGACGAAGGGGTTGATGCCCAGTTCGGGAATGGGCGCGGCAACCAGCGTGAGGGTTCCAAAGGTGAGGCAGACGATGCCGGCGATGGCCAGCGCGCCGTGGCCGCCGAACTTGGCCTCGAGCACCAGCAACACCAGCGCTGCGAGAAGCAGAAGTACGGCGGTATAGCGAATGGGCAAAAGATTCAACGCAAAGATGGCCAGCAGAACCATCAGCGTGCCCAGTGCGCCGGGAACGATGGTGCCCGGGGTGTTGAATTCAAGATAGATAAGCAGTGCGCCGCCGACCAGAAACAGCAGGGCGATGTTGGGATTGACCAGCCAGCCCAGCAGTTCGTCGCGCATGGAGGGCTTGAGCACCTCAATCCGCGCCCCGGCCAGGTGCAGCGTGAGTTTTGCACCGTCCATGCGGGTGATTTCGCGGCCGTCAATAACGGAGAGCAGTTGGGTGTCGCTGGAGGCGATTACGTCGATCAGGTGCTGATCGAGCGCCTCCTGTGCGGTGTAGGAGTGGGATGAGTGGACGGCGGCTTCGGCAGCTTCGGCGTTACGGTTGCGGCGCGTCACATACGAGCGGAGAAAAGCCTCGGCGTCATTCTCGATCTTCTGGCTCATGGTGGCGTCGGGCTGGCCGCCAAACTCGATAACCGGGTGGGCCGCTCCGGCGTTGGTGCCCGGAGCCATGGCCGCGATGTCTGCCGACTCAAGCAGGAAGAAGCCGGCGGAACCGGCGCGGGCGCCCTCAGGCGAGACAAAGATAATGACCGGAACCCGTGAACTGAGGATGGCGCCGGCCATTGTGCGCGTGGAGTCAAGCAGTCCGCCGGGGGTGTCGAGTTCAATCAGCAGCGCCTGCGCGCCATCGCGGCTGGCGCGGGCAATGGCCCGGTCGAGCGCTCCAGCCGTGATGGGCTGGATGGTGTCAGAGAGGATGAGCTTTTCAACCAGCGGCTGCTGTGCCGGAGGCTGAGCGGCAAAGCCACAGCAGGCGAGCCCGGCCGCCAAAACAAGACCCATTGAAAACCGAACGGCTGGCTTCTGCATGCGCTTGAACATGGCTTGCTCCTCCGGGGTCATTACCTGGCCCTACTGCTTTTGCCCTTGTTTCGCTTCAATCTGGTGTCGCAGATCTTGCGCAGCGCGGCTCTGCGGTTCCAGTCTCTGTGCTTCGCTGGCATCTCTGCCGGCTTCGTCCGCACGGCCCGCAGCCAGGTCGAGCCGGCCCAGCACCAGGTACGCCGCGGCCGACGGCACCAGTTCAATCGACGTTTGAGCTTCTTTGCGAGCGCCTTGGGCATCGCCCGTGCGCTCGCGCACTTCGGCAAGCCCGGCGTGCGCTTCCGCAAGCCTGCTATCCGCCGTTATGGCCGATTGGTAGAGCCGTTCAGCCTCAAGCAGCAGGCCGCGATCAAGGTAGTCCTTTGCCTGGCCGCAGAGCTTCTGCGCCCGGTCGCGCGGCGCCAGCGCGGCCAGCCGCGACACCTCCATCTGGTCCATCATCTGCGCCGCCTGGCGAAAAGCCTGGGCATCGAAACTGCGTGCAATGCGCTCAAGCGGGTCGGCCTTGGGTGCCGCTTCTTCTCCGGGCGCGGGGGGGGGCGTCAGCCCTTTCCAAGCCTTGTTCAGATCCTGGGCCTCGGTATCGTTGGGGCGCAGGCGCAGGCATTGGGCCAGTTCGGCAAGGGCGTCGGCTGATTCGCCGCGGCGCTTCAGGCTCACTGCGAGGTTGAAGTGGTAGTCTGCCGCGTTGGGATCGGCGGTCACCGCCTGGCGATAGAACGGAATTCCGTCTTTCCCCATGCGGCTCAGGGCCACACCCTGGTTGTTCACAACTTCGGCCAGCGGCAAAACCCGCACCACGCCGCCAAACGCCTCTTCGGCCCTGGCATAGTCGCCGGAGAAAAGCAGGCTCAACCCGCGGTAGAAACCCGCCACCAGCGCGTCGGGATCGCCGCCGCCCACCTTGGCAAACGACTCTGCCGCATCTTCGTATTTCTGGCCGTCAAAGTCTTCTCGGCCAAGCGCCATCCAGGCCTGCGAGAAATCCTGATTGAGTTGAACCGCCTGGTCCAGGTGACGCAGCCGCTCTCCCTGATCCGGTTCTGTAATTCCCCGGATGTACTGCTCAAAGGCAGCCAGGCTGAGGCCCGCCCCGGCGGCCACAAAGGTTTCCTGGGCCACGCTGAAGCCGGGGTCCAGTTCCCGGGTGAGCTTCCATGCCAGAGTGCCGAAGACGGCAATCAGGTCGCGCATTTCGCCGCGCGCCGTTACCGGCTGGCTCATGCGCAGGTGAGGCACATCCACCACCTGGGCCTCGACCACGATTCCCGTGCCGTCGGTCAGGTAGCTGCCGACGATGATCGAGTCTGCGTCCACGGTCTCGGCCAATTTGAGCGAACTGGCCCGCGAGGGATGAAAGCCCTGCGGCAGGCCGAGGTGGTCAAGCGCATAGCGGCGGTCCGCGCGGCTCATGGGCGCAAACCCGGCTGAACTGAACCGGCGGCTCAAAATCTCCGCCGCGGCCTCGCGAATCCACTCCAGGCTCGGCTGGCCGGTGCGGTTGTCAAAAGGCAGCACCAGCAGAATGCGACCGCCCGCTGCCGGTAGAGGCACTGCGGGAGCCTGGGCGCGTGCAGAGGTTGAGGCAGAGAGAGCCAGCGCAAAGGCCAGCCCGGCACTGGCAGTCAGCTGCCCAACGCGGCGTAAACGGGATGAATACGAGATATACACGACAGGCTGATTATAGGCGGTACTCCCGTCGGGCATCCGCCAGGGGCTTGGTAGGTGGGCCGAAGAGCGGGGCGGGCCGGCAAGCTAGTTCCCCGTAGGAATGATCCCGGCGTTCTCCACCATCAGCATCACAGTCCTATGCGTTGCGCGGGTCCGGTGCAGCACTCCCCTGGGAACCACGAAGCCCTGCCGCGGAGAAAGCTCGACGGTGCGCCCTTCCAGGTCAATCAGCAACTGGCCCTCGACAACGTAGAAGAACTCGTCGTCCTCATCGTGCTTATGCCAGTGGTATTCGCCTTCGATGACGGCCATCCGCACCACCGACTCGTTGACCTTGCAGAGAGTCTGGTTGAACCACTTGAATTCGCAGGCATCAGCGATGGCTTTCTCGTCGATGATTTCAAGCGGTTGATGAAGAATGTTGAGGCGGGTTTCGTAGAGATAACTGGTAGTTGAATCGGGCATGGGGACCTCCTCTTCAATATTCGTCTACAAAATGGGCATCTGCGTGCGGACTTGCTCGAACAGATTTCTACCTGCTCACCGACGCCATCATCGTTTCCCGGGGCCGCTCCAGGCGCGCCTCATATTGCCTGTTGAACCGGATCAGCGCAATCCACATCCCCTGGTCTTCCTTCTTCCACACCAGGGTTCCGTGGAGTTCGATGGCGATGGTCTCAGGGGCCAGGTCGTGGTGCAGACCGAAATAGCGCTCGTCCATGGCCTTGCTTTTTGAGCCCAGGGTGAACAGCGGCGAAGGCGGATCGTACTTTGTAGAGAAGACCAGCGCCGTGGAGTACATTCCGGGTTCGGTGGCGGCGCGGGCAATCTGCGCGCCGGTAAAGTCTTCGAGCCGGTAGACCTCGTAGGGAGTTTTGAGGTAGCCAAGCTCCGGGCGGGTCAACTCGTCGGTCATCGGCCAGGCGGAAAGCACGGTTGACCCCGGGTAGCGGTGGTTGAGTTGCGCGATTCCAGCCTCGTGCAGCCGGGCCACGTGCGCGTAAGCCAGGTTGTCTTCAGGGGCAAAACCGTAGGGGGGATTGATGAACAGTCCCAGCATAAACGCGCCGGCCGAAAACCCCGCCAGGGCAGGCCAGAAAGGCACCCGCCGATAAAACGTGGTTACCGCGATCAGCAGCACCAGCGGATACATGGGAAGCAGGTAGCGGGTCAACAGCGCGCCACCCAGAACGCTGTAGACGAGGCAGTTCACCAGAAGCAGAAGAAAGATGCGCCGCAGGGCCGGGAGCGCGATGGCGGCGCGGTCGTGGCCCTCCGCATCTTTACGCGGATCAAACAGCAGGGCGGCCACGGTCATCATCACCGGCACAAAGAGGTTCATGTGCGCGGTAAGGTGCAAAATGCGGTGGCCAAACGCAGTCAGAAACCTCAACGGGTCAAGGTTGGCCTGCGCGTTGTAGCGCAGAAACTCGGGATTGCCGAAAAGGAAGCCGGTCTTGAAGTAGTGCCACGCGTACCACGCGGCCAGCGGAATCACACAGCTGGCCAGCCACATCGCTTCGCGCCACAGCCTAAGCCGGCGCGCCCGCAGGTGAGCCAGCGAGCCTTCAACCAGGGCAAACGCGGCCAGTGCCAGCGGAATGGCGATGGATGTTTCCTTGCACAAGGCCGCGGCAGAAAACCACAGCGCGGCGGCCCAGATTTTCGGGAACCACTCCCGCTCCCTGCCGGGCAGCGCATACACCAGTCCCCAAAGCGTACAGGCGGCGGCAAAAATGTCGGCATGGGCCAGCGTGCTTTGGGCAAACCAAATGGGGTAGATTGCGGTGAGCGCCACGGTCCAGAAGGCGGCCGAAGCCACGCCCACCAGGCGCATCGCAAGCCGCCATACTGCCAGCAGGCCGAGCGAAGCCACCATCAGCACCGCTTCGCGCGTCACCTCAGGGTAGAAGCCTGAGACCTTCCACCACAGCGCCAGGTAAATGCTGGGCAGCGGCGGATGGGCGTTGGTCAGCGTGGTCAACGGGATCAGCGAACCGGTGCGGAAAAAGTCCCATGCCGCGGGAATGTAGTAACCGGCTTCGTCCCAATAATAAGGAACGCGCAGCAGCGTAAAGTGGCTGGCATACAGCGCCGCAAAGATCACGGGAAAGATCATCCAAAGGGGAAACGGCGCATCCAGCCGCGGCTGCATCAGGTGCTTCAGGCGCACGCGCATTCTCCTCGGATCAATTCAGGGGAATTAGTTGATGGGTCCCTGCGGAAAGTTGTGGCTTTGCGGTTCCAGGTTGAGTGTGCCGAAGGCCTGCTCATACTGGGCGATGTTCTGCCCCAGCACATTCCATAGGGCCTTGGCCTGCTGCGGGCTCAGGAAGACCGCATTCTGGTTGCGAATGGTGACCTGCTCAGGCGACTCGGCTGTCGCCAGGCCAAAAACCAGCTGAAAATCCCACACGCTGACGCGCACCTGCACGCTGTTGGCATAGGACTCGCGAAAGTCCGGGGTCTGTACAAGGTTCATTTGGGGCTGTTTCTCGGTAGGACTCATGGTTTTACCAGATTACTCCGGCCGGGCCGGGGAGGCACCTGCTGGGGACTGCAAGCCGGAATCTCGTGTTTTCAAGGTTTGGTGCGAAAGGGGGGACTCGAACCCCCATGGATTGCTCCGCCAGATCCTAAGTCTGGTGCGTCTGCCAAATTCCGCCACTCTCGCTTATTGAAAACAAACAACTTACCTAACTATCCACTTCACCTAGAACTGCTGGTGTCAGTTCGCTGGTGTCAGTTTTCTGTTTCGGGTAGTAGCTCATCATGGCCGCAATCGCCCTTTCAGTGTAGTCGGGTTGGAGGTGACTGTACACCATGGTTTGATTGATCGAGGAGTGTCCAAGGTAGCGCGATACAACCGCGATCGGGACACCATTCATAACCCATCTGGATGCAGCCGTATGCCTCAGACAATGCCTCGTCAGATCTACAATTCCAGCCTTGTCTACTGCCGGCTCAAACCAATACCTTGCCTCATATAATACCTCGCCTTCAGTGTTGGTGCAGAGAGGTTCGCCAGTCTTTCTGCCTCCCCGCCAACTGGTTGTAGGCTTCAGCAGCAATTGGGGTTAGCGGAACGTAGCGGGTCGCTGGCGCCCTCGTACCTTCTTCTGCCGAACCATCAGCATGCCAGTGGTGGATGTGTAGTCACCAACTTGGGCACGGAGTTGCTCGCTCAGGCGCATTCCACTATGCATTGCCAGCAAATAAACCGGCAGATACTCAGGGTTGCGGGAACCAATAGCGGAAGTGAGCGCCGTCTCCTCATCCTGCGATAGAAACCTGACTCTGGCATTGTTCTCTTGCTTGCGGCGAATGCCATGGACTGGATTGAAGGGCAACTTCTCGTTTTCGATAGCGACTCGGAAGATCAGCGAAAACGCAGCCACCGCCCGGTTGTAGGTCGAGCCGGACCATTCGCATTCATCGGACCGCTCATCAAGAAAATCCTGGATCTGATTGCGCGTCACATGCGCCGCTGGAATATTGGCGAGCTCCGCCATCTTTTTGAACTTTAGGCTCAGTTCGTGGGTATGACGCTTGTCGTTGTTTTTGCTCGAGTAGGCTAGTGTAGTCCGTCATAAATAGATTCACTTATGTATCGAGAGTCATCTTATGATGAGAGGGCCTCGATATGCGTGTTGCAGAGCCGATAGTTTTGGAAGAAGGGATCCGTCGCACTTT
>CAIWFH010000140.1 GCA_903911925.1 uncultured Acidobacteriaceae bacterium | reverse complement strand
GGCAGCCTGCTCGTTCCCCCACAGAAATTGAGGAATCGATGGGCAAGTCGCACCAGAAGGGATGGGTAGTGGCTCGCGGGAAGAAGTGGTACGGGTACTTTCGCCGGACTGTGCTTGATCCCACGAGCAGCCAACCCAAGACCAGCATTGTTCCAGTCGTTCTCGGCCCCAAAGCGCAACTCACAAAGTTTGAGGCGCGGGAAGCACTGGAGCGGGAAATTACCAAACTGACCGGACAATCCTCCGGGAACAGAACCATGAGTGACGGTTCCGTTACCTTCGGGTGGTTCGTTCGCAACCGCTTCTTTCCGCTGAAGGAAGCGCAGTGGAAAGAAGAAACTGCGAAGGTGAAGAAGTTGCTGATCCAGCAGGATCTCATCGAAGAATTTGAGGATGTCCCGCTGGAGAACTTCGACAAATTCACATTGCAGATACACCTCAACAAGCTGGCGAAAACCCGATCCAAGGACAGAGTGCTTCAGATGCGGGCCTATATGCGGGACATCTTTGCCGAGGCAGCAGATCAGGACTTTCTTGCGAAAGACCCTGGGCGTAAGGTGAGGGTTCCCACTCAACTGCGAGAAACCGATAAGACGACCTTGACATGGAATCAGTTGAGGAAGGCACTGTCGGAGTTGAATATGCGGGACCGTCTTCTACTCGAACTTGACATGACAAACGCACTCCGTCCCAGCGAACTGTTCGGACTCAAGTGGAAATGCTTCAACCAGGAGGCTTCTTCCATGAAGGTCACGGAAACTGTCTATAAGGGGAAAATCCGTCCCTGGGGCAAAACCAAGCGAAGCCTCGCTACGGTCCATCTGCCAAAGGATCTGGCTGCTGGACTCGCCGCGTGGAGACAGCAGTCGCCGGATTCGTCACCGGAAGCTTTCATCTTCCCGAACCAAGACGGAGGCTTTCTTGACACGGACAACTATCGCAAGCGGGTTCTGCACAAGTTGGCCAAGGACCTGGGGCTGCCGAAACTGACTTTCCAGGTGATACGGAGAACGATTGCGACTCTGGCCCAGAAGAAGGGCACAGTAAAGGATGTGCAAGGCGTGCTTCGGCATTCCCGCACAGCGACCACGGCCGATGTCTACATGCAGGAAATTCCCGCGAGCGTGCAGGCGACGGTCAATTCGATCCATCGCGAGTTGAAGACGAAGGTCAAGTCTTTGGCCGGTGACGGAGCAGAATCCTCGGTGGCGAAGCGCAAAACTCGTGCGCCGATCACCGCGAGAGGCGGATTATCGGTTCCTGCCGAAGTCGTAGTCGTAGAAGTCCCTGTTGCAAGCCGGGAGAGAGAAGGAAAACGAACGGTGTTTGCACCGGTCTTGGAAATAGGTTTTGGTAATTTGCTACCAAATGCTACCAAACCGGAGGAAGGAGTTGCTGTAAGTTGTTGATTTTATGGTGGACCTGGTCGGGATCGAACCGACGACCTCTTCCATGCCATGGAAGCGCGCTCCCAGCTGCGCCACAGGCCCACGTGCTACAGGGATGTAACTTCCCTATTGTCTCCGCTAGGGCTTATTTCGTCAAACCCCCGCCTGCCAACGGCTCGGATGCGGCGATTCCTGCAATCGTCAGGTTCACGCCTTCCAAAAATCGGGCATCGTGTCCGGTAAAGAAGACCTCCCCGGCCGCGTAGGCCAGAGGATATTCTTCCTTGTCGATTCGAGCCTGCCGCTGGGCCAGATCGTACTGCGGATTCCGCTCGCCCGGCGCCAGCATAGCGGCCTGTTCCTCGATGACAAAACCCACCGTAAAGCAATAAAGAGTGCTGAGCCCGACCACCGACTGCCGGATGCCGAACCCGGCGCTGGCCAGCTTCCGCAAACTCGCATCCATTCCCGCGTAGAGAGCATTGTCCATCAGGTACGTGCCGCTGAACATCTTTGCGCCCTCCCGGTAGCGAAGAAGCGTGGCCCGCAAGCCAAGGCAATACTCCCGAGCCCAATCCTGCCACGTCTGTTGCGCGTCGAAGGGAGGAGCTTCCTGAAGCGCCTCGCGAAAAACCTGCGTGGCCATGTAATCCAGCAGTTCCTGCTTGTTTTTGAAATGCCAGTAAATGGCCGGGGCCTGCACCCCGAGACGCGAAGCCAGGCGTCTCAGGGTCAATCTCTCCAGGCCAACCTCGTTGAGAATGGCGAACGCATGATTAAGGATGAGCTGCTGATCGAGAGGCATAAAAAAGTCTAGCATTTTTTATTTAACAATGTTAAGTTGAATTTAACTTAGTTAAGGAGGGCCTTCCCCTTGAATGCCGCCGTCGTCAACGTCTTAGGTCAACCGCCAAAATATCAACCGTTTACAGACCCATCTCCCGAAGAAAATGAGATCCCGATCCGGGTTCGAGCCGCCGGACTCCATCCCATCGTCAAGTCCCGGGCCAGCGGAAGCCACTATTCGAGCGACGGCGTGGTCCCCGTCATTCCCGGCGTGGACGGCGTCGGAACGCTCGAGGACGGCAGCCGCGTTTATTTTGCATTTTCCCGTTCCCCGTTCGGCTCCATGGCTGAACACACGGTCGTTCGCCCTTCCATGACCGTTCCCCTGCCCGACGGCATCGACGATGCGCATGCAGCGGCAATCGCCAACCCCGGAATGTCGGCGTGGATTTCAATGACCGAGCGCGCAAAGCTCAAGCAAGGGGAAACCGTCCTGATCATGGGAGCCACCGGCGTGGCCGGCCAATTGGCCATCCAGGTGGCGCGCCATCTGGGCGCCAAACGCGTCATAGGCGTTGGCCGCAACGTCGAGGCCATCTCTGCAGCGCAGGTGGATGCCGTCATTGCTCTGGGCCAATCGGAAGATGCAGTCCGGGATGCCTTTGCCGCCGAGGCCGCGAATGGCATTGACGTGGTGATCGACTACCTTTGGGGCCGGCCCACGGAGTTGTTGCTGGAGGCCCTGGCCCGCGGGTTCCGGCCTGGAGCCACCCGCCCCACTCGCCTTGTTGAGGTCGGCGAGAGCGCCGGAAGAACCATCAGCCTTCCCGGGGGAGTTCTGCGCAGCGTCGATCTGACCCTGTTGGGCAGCGGATTCGGCTCGGCCCGTCTTGACGTGATCTTTGCGGCCCTCCCGGCGCTGTTTTCCCTGGCCGCGGCCGCCGGGCTCAATATCGATGTCGAACCCGTCCCGCTTGCCCAGGTTGAAACCGCCTGGAACCGCGTTGAAAAGGGCCGCAGGGTCGTTTTTATCCCTTGAACCGCATCCCGGTACTCCTGGCCTTGCTTTCAACTCACCCGTGACCGGGAACACTTTAGGGGGTCTCCGGTGTCT
Source organism: uncultured Acidobacteriaceae bacterium (assembly GCA_903911925.1). Lineage (GTDB taxonomy): Bacteria > Acidobacteriota > Terriglobia > Terriglobales > Acidobacteriaceae > Telmatobacter. The sequence goes on along the minus strand of CAIWFH010000140.1, from coordinate 58,105 downwards.
AAGACAATAGAGCGCGCGGGACATTCGGCAAGTGGCCGCTGTTTCGCATCCCGCGCACTCCGTTCGAGAATTGGATTCCTGGCGGCCGTATAACCGCTGGGGCGAGTGGGCGCAGCAGGCACTTAACCGTTCGGTGTGTGCAATTTTGGACGTGCCAACCGTGTGCAATCTGCGTTAACGTGGGAGGACTCTGAATGCAGGCGGACCTCACCATGGGCAATCTTGCCAGTGCGCTGACGCTCCAATCTGAAGAGGCGGCTCTCGTCGATGAACTTCGAGCCGGTTCCGAAGAGGCGTTCGCGTGGCTGATAGCGCGCTACCACCAACCGATTTACTCCCTGCTGGCGCGTACTGTGCAAGACCGCGCCGATGCCGCCGACATGGCCCAGGAAGTCTTCGTCAAGGTCTTCAGGGGCGTTGGCAGTTTTCACGGCGAGTCGTCGCTGCGAACCTGGATTTATCGAATCGCCCTGCATGAGGCCTCAAACCGGCGTCGCTGGTGGATGCGGCACAAGCAGCAGGAAGTAGCCATTGAACAGGAAATGGCGGATACGGAATCTGGCCAGCCCATGCGCCTGGTAGATGTCCTGGTTGATCCCGCCGAATCTCCCTACGAGATGGCCGTGCATGAAGAAAACCGGGCCCGTGTTGAAGCAGCGCTGAATCAGGTGCCGGAACCGTTCCGGACAACCCTGATCTTGCGCGATATTGAAGGCTTTGTTTATGAGGAAGTAGCGGAGATGCAGGGCGTGAACCTGGGTACGGTCAAGTCGCGGCTGGTGCGTGGACGCGCCGCCTTAAAAGCGATCCTTACCGCCCCGGAACAAACGCCCTCTGCCGCGCGTACTGGATTCGAGTTGCCCCTGGGAGAGGAGGCACAATGAACGGCTGCAGCACCATGCAGGCAAGATTTTCGGAGTATTTGGACGGCCGGCTGACCGGACATGAGATGCAGAGTATTGCCGCTCACCTGGACAACTGCCGGGAGTGTGCCGCCGAATGGGCCTCGTTGCGGCAGATGCAGTCGTCGCTGGCTGCATTGGGCCCGGTCGCGGAACCGGAAGACCTGTTGTTGCGGATTAAGGTAGCGGTAAGCCAGGAGCGGGCGCGCAAGCGCCAGGGCGCATTCCACGGGCTCACCATGGCCTGGAAGAACACGGTAGGCCCCTTCCTGCTGCAGGCATCGGCAGGCCTGGCCAGCGCGGTGCTGCTGATGGGAACGGTCATTGTGCTGGTCACCATGTTTGCCCAGCCTGAGTCGGCGCGGGCCAATCCGGATGAGCCGCTGGGAATGGCGACCGGTCCGCATCTTCTTTATCTGTCGCCCGGCGCAGGCAGCAGCCAACTAGGAGCCATCTCCGGCTCGGTAGTGGTTGAGGCCTATGTCAACGGCGCGGGCCTGGTCTACGACTATCGCATCGTCAGTGGTCCCACAGACGAGGCCACCCGCATGCAGGTTGAGAACATGCTGCTTTGGAGCGTCTTTGAGCCGGCACGCCGCTTCGGCCAGCCGGTCCGCGGATTGGCGGTCCTCTCCTTCTCCGGTGTTTCCGTGCGGGGGTAGGAAAGGCAACAGGCAGCAGAAATACCTCAGGCCCAGTCCCGGCAATCCCGGCGCTGGGCCTTTTAATTTTTGCCGGAGGCTGGCCGAGGTGAGGGTGCCCCCGGTCCCTCGCGGTTGGGGACCAGGGATGACAGTACGACATCAGGCGGCGGGTGCCCATTCTTTCCGCGGTCTTTGCGGAAAGAAGGGGAGACCACGAACTCCATCCTCCCCCTTCCAATCCACCCACGAATGGCCGGATGGCCCACCCTTCGCTTTGCCCAAGCTAACCGACCCACAGAGCCGGGTGCCCCATCCTTTCCGCGGCTTTTTGCGGAAAGGGTGGGAGACCACAAACATCCATCCTCCCCCTTCCAATCCACCCGCGAATGGCCGGATGGCCCACCCATAGCTTTGCAAACGCTGACCGAACCACAGGCGGCGGGTGCCCCATCCTTTCCGCGGCTTTTTGCGGAAAGGGTGGGAGACCACAAACATCCCCTTTCGCTCATCCGGTATAGAATTCTTACGCCATGCCCAAGGACCTAATCCGCTACCAAAAGACCGGTGGCTTTCATTTCCTCACCTTCAGTTGCTATCGAAGGCAGCCCCTGCTGGGCGAAGGGACCGGTTACGAGGTTTTCGAGCACGAACTTGAGTCCGTCCGCCGCCGCTACCGGTTCGTAGTTGCCGGATACGTGTTGATGCCGGAACACATACATCTACTGGTCGGGGAGCCCTTGATCTCCCCGCTCTCCGTGGCCTTGCAGGTGTTGAAACAGGGAACCTCACGAAAGTTGAAAGTGAAAGCGGAGGACCAGTTCTGGCAGCGGCGCTACTATGACTTCAATGTGCACAATGAGTTGAAGCGGGTAGAGAAACTCCAGTACATGCACAGTAACCCGGTCCGGCGCGGGTTGGTTGAGAAACCGGAAGAATGGCCGTGGTCGAGTTTCCTGCATATCGCGACTGGGAAGATCGGGACGGTCGAGATCGAGTCGGAATGGACAGCGCGGAGACGGGAAGCGAACCGAATGCTGATGAGTGGGCCTTTGTGCAGCCCACCCTTCGCAAAATACGCGAAGGATGGGGCACCCGCACTGGTGGTGAAGGACAGGGTGTAAGGACCGGATGGTTGGGCCACCCGCCAGGTGGCCCGGGTCTCCGGGGTGTTAGCTTCCCCACAAGAGATGGGTGCCCCGGGTCTCGATTTTGAGACCTGGGAGACCACAAACCCAAACCAGCTCGGGATACCAAGAATGCCCGCCCCCAGTCCCTAGTCCCCAGTCCCTGGTCCCTGGTCCCTAACCCCAGCCCCTACCCTCTAGAATTTTCCCTGCCCATTTGCGTAGAATTTCACCCTTTTGGCGCACAATGATCCCATAGTGTCCTTCTCGGAAAGGAAGTTCCAGAAATACCCGCCAAAACGCATGTAACTCCTTATCCAGCAATAATCTGCGGCGAACTCCAGCAGAATCATGTACTTGGAACGTAAACCTAACCATATCTCGTTGAAACAAAACAGCTTATTTCCAGAATCCTGGAGAAAAGGAGGGGAGTGGTCTCTTTGCATCCCGGCTGTCGTCACATCACGACTGGTAGCCCGGGTGGCAGGCTGGCCCCGGTCCCGGCGATCTTTCCAGACCACAATGAGGGTGCCACCGGTCCCTCGCAGTTGGGGACCGGTGATGGAAGTACGACGATGGGTGGGTCACTATAACGCAAGCCGCCGCTTGTACATCTCACATGCGTTTTTGGTATCCCGCCCCACCCGCCAAAGAACCAGATCGCGCAGATCCCCCGGCCCTCCCGTTTGACCCTGCCGATGCGTCTAACTAGACTTGCACAGGCAGGGATAATCCATGACGTTCCGTTCGATCCGCATTTCCGTTCTTATTTTCTTCGCCTTATTGTGCATTCCGGTTGCTTTGGCGCCCGCCGTGGCCCGTGCCCAGTCCCCCGACAGCGGCTCGCGCAAACCGCAGCAAGGGTCCTCCTCGCAGGGTTTCCTTGAGGAAAAAGCGCCGTCCCTCGTTGACCCAGCCGGACCGACCATCTCTCTCGTCAGTTTGGAGCCGGTCTTTGACATGGCCGCGACCCTCAATGCATGCGGCTATGACGATGGCCTGGAAGAGAGCTCGCCGGTGCGCAAGCGGGTGCGCGAAGAAGTCAACGCGGCGCTGGCCAGGAGCGAGCGCGCCCGCCAGACCCGCGACAGGGCTTGCCTCTATATCGCCCAACACCGCATGACGGGAACTGAGCGGGACATTTCGCAGTACATCTCGCTGGCCTTGTATCTGACCCCGCCGCCGGAGATCGAGACTTCGGTCGATCTGCCCGAAATGCCTCCCGATTCCACGCAAGTGGCTGAAGTTGTGCCGCTGCTCAAGGACTTTGTCGCCGCGGTTGACCTGCACGCAATCTGGCTCGAGGTGCACCTCATCTACGACCATGAGGCCGAGCAGCTTCACGATTCGCTGTCCAAGATGATCGTGTCGACCAATCTCTACCTCAAGATGCCGGCCTCCACCTACGATGGGCGGCGTTTCGTGGTGGTCTTTGAACCGCTGCTCTCGCCGCGCCTGGTGAATGCCCGCATCTACGGAACCGACTACATCGTGGTTCTTTCCCCGGTTGACGGCCAGATTCGCCTGAGCGACGTGCGCCATATCTACCTGCATTACGTCATCGAACCCCTGCTCTATTCGCGCAGCGGCGCCATTGAGCGCACCCAGCCCATACTCAAGGAAATACGCGACGCTCCGCTGGAGTTCCTGTATCGCTCGAACACCCTGCCCCTCACCGTCGAGAGCCTGATCAAGGCCGTCGAGGCGCGGACTCTTGAGACTTCGGTTCCGGTGTACACGATTCCCGCCGGGATCAGCCGCTCGGACCTGCCGCGCTACGAGCACGAGCGCCAGGTATACCAGCAGAAGGTGGACGCCATCCGCTGGGCCGCGGTGCTGCACGATATGACCCAGGGGTTTGTGCTAACCCAGTATTTCTATCTGGAGTTGATGCGGTTTGAGAAGGACCCCGCCAGCCTCCGCGACACCATCGGCGAAATGGTCTACAGCATGGACATCGACCAGCAGATCCGCCGCATCCACATGCTCGACTTCGACAAAGAAGCGGATGTCGACGTGCTGCAACGCAGCAAGCCGCGCAAGCTTGCGGGCCTTGACCTTGCCGAAGCAAAGCTCTCCGCCGGCGATACGGCAACAGCCAGTTCCCTTGCCCGGCAGGCGCTCACCACCGACTCCAGTACGCTGGATGCGGCAGCCAACAGCGCACGCGCCAACTTCATTCTGGCCAGGGCGGCCATTCTCACCGGCCATCCGGATGACGCGATCGACGGGTTCCAGAAGACGCTGGCAACCAGCAAAGAGCCCCGGCTGCTTGCCTGGTCGCACATCTACCTGGGCCGGATGCTCGATCTGGATTGCAAGCGCGACCAGGCCTTGACCGAATACAAACTGGCCCTTGAGGCGCGCGACGGCCAGCAGGACACCCGTTTGGCAGCCGAGCGCGGCGTGAAAGCCGCATACGCCGTCAGCGGGCACAGTTGCGAGGATGCCGACGACGACTCTCCCGCCGTGCCAGACAAACCCGCACCCGGGGCCCCGCTCCCCGACAAGCCTGGAGCCGGCAACCCCTTCCCCGGCTCGCCCGGTCAAACTGGAACCGGAAAACCACAATAGTCCGCATATCAAGACCGATACGGGCTAATCTGGCGTCTAATGGGCATATCGGCAGATTGCTTTGGCCGGGACTCTCCTCTTCGGAGAGCCCGCCCAGGCGCTGCCGGCAAAGTCGAACCGAACGAGGAGCGCGTGGAAGCTGACCTGGCCGAACTGGAAGCCGCACTGGGGCATAGCTTTGCCAGCCGCGAACTGCTGCTGCGCGCGCTTACCCATCGGTCGTTGGCCAACGAGCGGGCGGCCCTTGAACAGGCAACTGGAAACGGCAAGACCAAAACCGCAAAAGCAGCGGATAACGAGCGGCTTGAATTTCTCGGCGACGCCGTGTTGGGGCTGGTGATTGCCGAAGCGCTATTCAAAGCTCACTCCGAGTGGCAAGAGGGTGAGTTGACGCGCGTCCGCGCACAACTGGTAAGCCGCCAGCACATGGCAGAGGTGGCCGCGGCCATTGATCTGGGCAGCCATTTGCGCCTGAGCCACGGCGAGGATAAAGGCGGCCTCAGGCGCAAGGGCACCGTGCTTTCAAATACCATGGAGGCAGTGCTGGCCGCGCTGTTCCTCGATGGCGGCTTGGAGCCGGTAAGAGCCTTCGCGCGCCGCCGCGTGATGGGCGAAACAGAAGAGCAGCTGGCCCGGGAGTTGCAGTCGGGCGAAGCGCTGGGCAATTACAAATCGGCCCTGCAGGAGCATTTGCAGGCAATCAAAGCGGGGGCGCCGGTTTACCGCGTCAAGAGTGAAAGCGGCCCCGACCACCGCAAGCGGTTTCTGGTCGAGGTTCGCCTCAAGAGCGCCGCGGACGAGCCAGGAACACCTCTGGCTCGCGGCATGGGCAGCACCAAAAAGCTCGCCGAGCAGGATGCCGCCAGGCGCGCCATGGAGCGGATGACAAGGGACATTGAAAATCGCGGTGAACACGGCAAGCAGGAGGAACCAGCAGCTGAATGAGTATCCCCACCCAAACTGCTGACGCGCCGTGGCCTCAACCTTCTGCCCTGTGGCGCCATCTGCCCACGGTGCCGGAGGCATTGGCCTCGCTGCTGCAAACCATCGTAGTTGCGCTGTTCCTGCTCACCTTTGTATTGCAGCCCTACCTCATCCCCTCTGAAAGCATGGAACGCACCTTGCTGGTGGGCGATTTCCTGCTTGTCAACAAGCAGGTCTACGCCCCGGCCGGCGGCCTTAGTCGCTGGGTGCTGCCCTATCACGAGGTGGAGCGCGGCGACATCGTCTTCTTCCACCATGCCCGGCCTCCATTTCTGGTGAAGCGCGTGGTGGGCCTGCCCGGAGACCGGCTGCGCATTGAGGATGGACGGGTCTCGGTGAACGGCGTGCCGCTGGACGAGCCTTATGCAGCCTTCGAGCCGGCCGCGCGCAATCCCTTCCGCGACGACTTTCCCCCCAGGGTCTACACCGATCCAGCCGTGGACCCGGCCTGGTGGCGCCAGATGCAGAACCTTACCCGCGACGGCGAGTTGGTGGTGCCTGAAGGGCAGTACTTCGTGCTGGGCGACAACCGCAACCACAGCACCGATTCCCGCTTCTGGGGATTTGTGCCCCGGCAGCAGATTGTGGCCCGTCCCCTGGTCATCTATTTCTCCCTCACGCGGCCCTCTTCAACCGATGTCGCGCAAACCGCCCTTCAAGCCTCGGATGATAGACTCGGACACGACAGGCAGCTTTCGGCAAGACTTTCAGGGTTTGCGCGCTGGAAGCGAATCTTCCATGTAGTGCATTGAAGACAGTGGTTAGTGAGTAGTGGTTAGTGCTCAGCAATCTGCGATCAGCAAGCAATTTTCGACGTTCGGGCTCTTTTAACTAACCACCGTCTGCTGTTGGCGATTGGTAGTTCTCTAATCACTAACCACTAATCACCGACTTAAGAGCGACTGAATGACAAAGAGAAAAGCGCCGCCCACCAAGACGCTGTCCGGGGACCCGATGCCTCCCGAACCCGATGAAATTGTGGCGGAAGAAACTCCCTACGAGGCATTGGCCAGCATTTGCTCCGTACTGGTGGTTGGACTCTTCATTCTTACCTTCCTTGGACAGAATTTCGTCATTCCTTCAGGATCGATGGAGAAGACCCTGCTGGTTGGCGACCACCTGGTAGTGGATCAAATCACCTTCGCGCCGGACACCAAGTGGATGCCTCTGGTTCACTACCGCGAGCCTCAGCGCAACGACATTGTTGTTTTTTACAAGCCAGTGCCCGACGGCAACGGGGTCTACCAGCACCTGGTGAAACGCCTCGTCGGAGTCCCCGGCGACCGCATTCACCTGCGCAACGGGATCGTCATCCTGAACGGAGTCGCTCAGAACCAGCCCCATGCCGAGCCAACGACTCCGGAAAACCATTCGAAGTTCCTCGATGAGTTCCCAGCAGTCGCCCCGGAGGCGACCGCGGACGCCTATGAAGGCACACCCGAAGCGTGGGCGGTGCAGTTTCCCCATCTGATAGAGAATGGAGAGTTGGTGATTCCTCCCGGCCAATATTTCATGATGGGCGACAATCGGCACAACAGTCTCGATTCGCGCTACTGGGGCTTTGTGCCAAGAGGCAACATCGTGGGGCGGCCGCTGTTCAACTACTGGAGTTTCAAAACCCCGGCTTACCGAGATCAACAGACCGGGATAGTCCATAGCGCGGCCTGGATGAGCCACGTGGCGCTACACTTCTTTACGGACACTCGCTGGAAGCGTACCTTCCACGTAGTGCAATGAAATCTGCGATCGACAAATAACCGGATCGAAAACCATTGACCGCCGCCGGATGAACACTGTTCACTGTAAAGAGCGACAGAATGACAAAGAAAAAAGCGCCGCCCAACAAGACGCTGCCCATGGACCCACTGCATCCCGAGATCGATGAGATTGTAGTGGATGAGACTCCCTACGAGGCATTGGCCAGCATTTGTTCCGTGCTGGTGGTTGGCCTCTTCATCCTTACCTTCCTTGGACAGAACTTCGTCATTCCTTCCGGATCGATGGAGAAGACGCTGCTGATTGGCGATCACCTGCTGGTCGATCGCATTACGCTCGCTCCCTCCGCCGCATGGATGCCGCTGGTGCGCTATCGCGAGCCAAGGCGCAACGATATCGTGGTCTTTCTCAAGCCCGGCGAACCGGATTTGTTCCTGGTGAAGCGGTGCATCGGCGTGCCCGGAGACCACATCCATCTGCGCGACGGCATCGTCATCGTCAACGGCGTGCCCCAGAACCAGCCCCACGCTGAAGCCACAACGCCTGAAAATCGCCAGGACTTTCTCGATGAGTTCCCCTCGGTGCCGCCGGCCGTTGAATTCGGCGCAACTGAAAGCTGGTCGGTTGACTTCGCAAGCCACGTCGAAAATGGAGACCTGGTTGTGCCGCCGGGCAAGTTCTTCATGATGGGCGATCACCGCCACAACAGCCTCGATTCGCGTTACTGGGGCTTTGTGCCAAGGGAAAACGTCGTCGGCCGCCCGCTGGTCAACTACTGGTCGTTCAAGACTCCTGAAGACCAGTACGAACAAACCGGGATTGGAAACACCGTGGCCTGGCTGGGTCATGTGGCGCTGCACTTCTTTACCGATACCCGCTGGAAGCGAACCCTCAACCTGGTGAAATAACAGTGGACAGTTGTCAGTCAACAGATGTCAGCAAAGAGCCTGAGTTACCTGATACTGACCGCTAATCACTAGTCACAGTCACTAACCACAGAAATTACGATGATGGAAGATAAGCAAGACCGGCGGAAGAAGTTAAAGCGAATCATAGTGGCCCTGGCGGCTCTGCTGGTCGTGGTTGCCACCTTGGTCGTGCCTCCTTTCTTGAGCGTAAGCCGCTACAAGAGCCAGATCACACATTTGATGTCCGCCTCCCTGGGCCGCCCCGTGCGTCTCTCCTCGGTTGAGGTGCGCCTGTGGCCCAAGCCAGGCTTCGTGCTGACCGACCTGACCGTTGAAGAGGACCCCGCCTACGGCGCCGAGCCGATTCTCCACGCCAACACTGTCACCGCGTCCATCCGGCTCCTGTCGCTGTGGAGAGGCCGCCTTGAAATCAGCTCGGTGAGCGTGGATGAGGCCAGCCTGAACCTGGTTCGCACGTCTGCAGGCCATTGGAACCTGGATTCGCTTTTCCGCTCCGTTGCCGCAACGAATCGGCAAGGCCCCGCGGCTTCCGGTGCGCTCACCACCAGAAGACCGCCCACGATCCGGGCCACAAGTTCCCGCATCAACATCAAGAACGGCACTGAAAAACTGCCCTTCTCGCTGCTCAACACTGACCTGACGTTCGTGCAGGACAGCCCGGGCCAGTGGCGCGTGCGCCTGACCGGCCAGCCGGCCCGCACCGACCTTAGCCTGGATTTGGCTGACACCGGCGTACTGAGACTCAATGCAAACGGCAGCCAGGCTCCTGAACTGCGCATGATGCCCGTTCACCTTGACCTGGAATGGCGTGAAGCGCAACTGGGCCAGTTGACCAAGCTGCTTATCGGCACCGATCCTGGCTGGCGCGGCAACCTGACCGGCGAAATCCACCTGGACGGCACCGCCGACACAGCCCAGGTAAAAGCCCGCCTTCGCGCCGAGGGCGTTCACCGCGCTGAGTTCGCTCCGCCCGCGCCTCTCGACTTCGACGCCAACTGCGCCCTCGTCTATCACTACACCAGCCGCGCCTTTGAGAACCTGGCCTGCGATTCGCCGCTTGGCAGCGGCCGCATTCATCTGGCCGGTACCTCAGGCGGCGGGAGCGTGCCGCCCCAAATTTCCGTCGAAGTGGCACGGATTCCCGTGCAGGCTGGACTGGACGCGTTGCGCACCATTCGCAGCGACTTTGGCCGCGGCCTTGAAGCCCGGGGAACGGTAAGCGGCAAAATCAGCTACGTGGAAAGTCCAGCGCCCGCCAAGCCACCAGCCAAGGCCCTGGGGCATGCTGCAAAGGCCCATTCGTCTGTTGCAGGTCCGCTTACCGGCAGCCTGGCTGTGGAAGATTTTCAAATCGGCGGCAGCGGGCTTACCACTCCTCTGCACCTGCCCAGGATTTTGCTTGAGCCGGTTTCGGCTGCGGCCGGCGCGGCCCAACCGCACGCCTTAAGCACCACAGTAGTCGTGCCCGCGGGCGCCCCGGTTCCCCTCACGGTAGCTGCGCGGTTGTCGCGCTCCGGGTATCAAATCACAATCCATGGCCAGGCCGGCGTCTCCCGTGCCCGTGAGATGGCGTATGCGGGCGGCATGAGAAGCGCGGTGGCGCTTGACTCCCTCGCCGGCGAGCCGCTGATTCTGGACTTGAATGCCGAAGGGCCGTGGATACAACCCCAGGTGATCGCCGGCGCCGCGGCTAGCCCCGCTCCAGAAAGCTCCGTCGCAAGGCGCGTAAGCGGAACCATTATCCTGCGCAACGCAAACTGGAAGACCGATTACCTCGCCAACCATGTCGAAATATCGCAGGCCACGCTTCACCTGGGCCAGGGCGAAATGCGCTGGGACCCGGTGAATTTCTCCTACGGGCCGGTCAAGGGAACAGCCACCCTGAACGTGCAGGAAATCTGCACCGCCCCCTGTCTGCCGCACTTTGAAGTCAAGTTCGCCAATCTGGATGCTGCCGCTCTGCAAGCCGCGGTACTGGGAGCCCACGAGCCGGGCACAGTGCTCTCCACGCTGATTCAGCGCCTCCGCCTTTCGAACGCCAAAGCCGCGCCGCCCTGGCCGCGTGCCGAGGGCACAATCCGGGCCGATTCGCTCGTTCTCGGACCGGTCACATTGCAGGATGTTACAGCCACCCTGCGCACCACGGCCGACGGAGCTGAATTCACCGGCTTTGACGCCGGTCTGCTTGGCGGTCAGCTGCACGCTGTCGGAACCATCGAGACCGTCGACAAGCCTGCCTACGCGATCACCTGCAACCTTGAGAATCTCAAGCCCGCCGCAGTCGGCAACTTGCTGGGGTTGCGGTCAACCGGCTCCACGTTCGCCGCCAGCGGCAAGATCGAGCTATCCGGCTACACCGGCAGCGACCTGGCAGCCTCAGCCAAAGGTGCCCTGCACTTCGATTGGAAACGCGGTTCGATCGCCCCAACCTCCGGGTCGAGTCCCGTTCCCGCAGCGCTCGCGCGCTTTGACCGCTGGACAGGCGACGCAGAAATCACCGGCGGCTCGGTTACCGTAAAGCAGAATCAAGCCATTCAAGGCAGTCTCAACCGAGCCGTGGCAGCCGCTGTCACGCTCGACACGCCGCCCAAGGTGACCTTTCCCAAAGAGGCTCCTGCCAAGCGATAAACACCACCCGATACAATAGGGTCATGCCATCATCCATCTCTTCTTCCCCCGTCCAGGTTCGCTGCAAGGGCATTCTCTTCGACATGGACGGGATTCTTATCTCTTCGCTTGAATCCGTTGAGCGCAGTTGGACCAACTGGGCTCTGATGCGCGGCGTTGACCCCGTGCTGGCCTGCGAGACCGCCCATGGATGCCGCGCCGTCGACACCCTGGCCAAGCTCCGCCCCGACCTCGACGCCGCTGAAGAGGTCAAAATTATCGAAGGCCATGAAATGGTCGACCATGCAGACGTGAAAGCCCTGCCCGGCGTGCTTGAATTGCTTTCCGCGCTCAACCACAATCCGGCCACCAAATACCGCTGGACGGTGGTCACCAGCGCCACCGACCGGCTGGCGCGCGTACGCCTGGCCGCCGGGGGCATTCCCATTCCAGAGCGTATAGTCGCCGCGGAACAGGTTACCCAGGGCAAGCCGCATCCTGACCCATTCCTGGCCGGGGCAAAGCTCCTGGGCTTTAAGCCGGAGGAGTGCGTGGTTTTCGAGGACTCTTCAGCGGGCGCCCAGGCCGGCCGCGCCGCAGGCTGCATCGTGGTGGCCACCACGTTCTCGCACCCCATTGACACGCTGGGCCCGGCCCATTTCCTGTTGACCGATTTGACCGGCATAGACGTCAAGGCCCTCCCGGACGGGGAAGGCCTTGTTCTCCAATTCACTCCTCTGGCCGGCTAGTCCCTAAGTCCCTAGTCCCTGCTTTACTCGTTGGCCTCGATCTTGCGCCCGTGCGGCTCCTGTATCGGCCGTGCATTCATCCTGTAGAGCGTCCCAAAGGTCCGCAGTTGGTCGCGGCTCAGGGCAAGTTCCTCTTCAAATACAAACCAGCGCACGCCCTCGGTGCAGGGCGGAGTGGTGAGCGACCCTGTATAGGTCCAATAGCCGCGGTCGGCGGGCAGCAGGCCGCCGGGGTTCACCATATCCGTCACCTTCACGGTATCGCCCTTGGCCCGGGGTATCTGCGGCCAAAGAGCGGCCAGCACCGCATTCGGCTTGGCAACATCCTCGGCCATGCGCACCGCCACCACGGCCAGTTTGCCATCGGCGCTCTTGTGCACCAGGTGCACTTCCATGTCGGAGTATTTGCCCTTTACCGTCTCCTCGGCGGGATGGTGAAAGTGGAACTGGATCAGCTCGTAGCGCACGCCTTCGGCCACAATGTAGCTGCCTGGCTTAACGTTCACCACGATCGTGTGTCCGTTGTTCTCCTCGATTACCGACCCGGTGACGTAATGGAACTCGATGGGCTGCAGGGCCTTGTTGAGGCGGGCGTTGCGAATGTCGATCGGCGACTGCTCATGCCCCTCCGAGCAGGCCGCGTATGCCGGGTCCAGCTTGCCCCAGCGCAAGGGGCCCTCTTTGCCCAGGTAATCCCAGTGGGCCGTGGATTGTGCGGTGGCGATTGAGGCAAAGCAGAACACAAGCACAGGAAGAACAGGAAAACGCATGGATATCCCTCGTCCTATTTGACTGATTGTTGTCCCGAAGAATTCTATTTCATTGGATCTAATGGTGGAAAAAAAGAATGGGACCCTTCGTACGAAGGGTCCCATTCCGGGGCCGGGGCCGGGCTGTCTACTTGGCTGCTGCCTTCAAACCAGCCTGTGCGGCCAGGGCGGCTGCCTTGTCGGTGGCCTCCCAGGTAAACTCCGGCTCGGTGCGGCCAAAGTGGCCGTAAGCTGCAGTCTGCCGGTAAATCGGACGCCGCAGGTTCAGGCTGTCGATAATGCCTTTGGGCTGAAGTGAGAAGTTGCTGCGAACCAGTTCGGTGAGCTTGGCTTCGCCAACCTTGCCGGTTCCAAACGTGTCAATGCGCACGCTCACCGGGTCTGCAACGCCGATGGCGTAGGCAAGCTGCACTTCGGCCCGGTCGGCCAGGCCTGCCGCCACAATGTTCTTGGCAATATAGCGAGCCATGTAGGCCGCCGAGCGGTCCACCTTCGTCGGGTCCTTGCCGCTGAAAGCGCCGCCGCCGTGACGGCCCGCGCCACCGTAGGTGTCCACGATGATTTTGCGGCCGGTCAGCCCGGTGTCGCCCATGGGTCCGCCGATCACAAACCGTCCCGTCGGGTTGATGTGGTACTTGGTGTGCTCGTCGAGCCACTCGGCCGGCAAAACAGCCTGGATAACATACTTCAGAATGTCGGCGTGCAGGTCTTCGTTTGAAACCGTCTCCGAGTGCTGGCTGCTGATCACCACCGCGTCAATGCGCGCCGGCTTGCCGTTCTCGTCGTACTCCACCGTCACCTGGCTCTTGCCGTCGGGACGCAGGTAAGGCAGCTTGCCAGACTTGCGAACCGCCGTCAATTGCCGGCAGAGTTTGTGAGCCAGCGAGATGGGCGCGGGCATCAGTTCCGGCGTTTCGTTTGAGGCGTAGCCGAACATCATGCCCTGGTCGCCGGCGCCGCCGGTGTCAACACCCTGGGCAATGTCGCCGGACTGCTTGTTGATGGTGGAGATCACGGCACAGGTATTCGAATCGAAACCATAGAGGGCGTTGTCGTAGCCAATTGAGGCCACAACCCCGCGCACCAGGGTCTGAAAATCCACATAGGCCTTGGTGGTGATTTCGCCGGCAATGACCACCAGGCCGGTGGCCGTCAGCGTCTCTGCCGCAACGCGGCTGTAGGGATCCTGCTCCAGGCAGGCATCAAGGATGGCATCGGAAACCTGGTCGGCAATCTTGTCGGGATGGCCTTCCGTGACGGACTCAGAAGTAAACAGGAAACGGTCGCTCAACTAAACTCTCCTCCCATTGCAGGGAATTCAATTTGGGCAGCCTGGAACGGGGACCGGTTCATGATGGATCACCGCAGCGGAGCGCAATCAACCTCTATCGCAGCGGACCCACTCCCGCACAGGGCATGCCAGCACCGTCAGGCTCGCGCCTTGGGATGCATTCTTCCATGGTAATTGCCGCATGTGGGCAGGCGCAAAGACTTGCAGCGAATGGCGAGTCCCACGGCCCCAAGGGTAACGTTGAGCGGGTGAACAGGATTTTCAGGGCAAATAAGTCCGCGTCAGCGGTCGAGCCAGGCAACGATATGAACCCACAGCCAGTGGACCGAGGCGAAGAAGTCATGGAAGGCCTTAGATACTTCCTTGACCGGCAACAGCGTGGGCCACCAGCCCGACCGCAAGCCATAGTACCGCACTGTAACGTAGGCGGCCGCCGTTACCACAACCAAAAGAAGAATCGCTCCCAGCCACCGAAGCCGTATTTCCAACGCATCGTGGCGCAGAATGCGCGCCTTGCCCACGTTGGCGGCAAAAGCCGTCCAACTGCGGTCGTCTTCCGACATTTGTCCTGAGGCGGTATACGCCTTCAGAAAACGCTCGGTCCAGTCGCTTTGGTCCAGCCCCAAAGCGCCGGCGTACCCACGCACAATGCCCTTGCTTAAAATGCCGCCCGGAAGCTGGCGAAACTTCTCCTGCTCCAGCGCGACCAGGTGCCGCCTGCTGATTTTGGTGATCGCGATAATTTCTTCCAGCGCAATGCCGCGAGACAACCGCTCCATGCGCAGGTCTTCTCCAAAGTTTCCCATCGGCAACCACTGACAGGGCAAAGTACCCAAAGGATTTTCATCACAACAATAAACCGGCATCTTGGCCGAGTCAAAGACAAAGAGAGCGCATTTCCCTTCTTTTCATAAGCCTGGAGGCACGGGCCCTCCAATGCGCTTATTTATTAAAGATTTACCCCGTGCTGCCACGCAGGGATAGTCGCAATCAACCTCAGCCGCCAAACCTCACCACCCCAGGCTGTTACCCTGAAGGCGAAGGGTTTTTGCGGTTTTTCATCCCGTCCGGAGCAACGCTCGACAATGAACAAGCTCATCTTTGCCAACCTGCTGCACCGTCCCGTTCGCTCCATCATCAGCGTGCTGGCAGTGGCCATTGAAGTGGTCATGATCCTGTCGATCGTCGCCATCTTCATGGGTATGCTCAACGACCAGAAGCAGCGCACCAACGGCATCGGCGCAGACCTCGTGGTCAGCCCGTCGAATGCCAGCTTTATGAACGGAATGAGCGGCGCTTCCATGTCGGCCAAGCTCGCCCCGTTCCTGTCCACCTTGCCGCACGTTTCAGTAGCCGCACCGGTAATCCAGAACTTCGCCATGGGAAGCTCCATCGAGATTCTCTATGGCATCGATTACCCCACCTTCAACGCCCTCAAGCCATTCACCTTCATCTCGGGCGGTCCGTTTCAGGGGCCAAACGACGTAATCATCGACGATGTTTGGGCCAGGACTGGCGGCGGTCATCGCGTAGGCGATATCGTTGCCATTCAGAGCCTCCATCACGACTTCCGCGTCTGCGGTATCGTCGAGAGTGGGAGGGGCGGCCGCAGGATGATCCCCATCGAGACCTTGGCTGCACTCACAGGCTCGGATGGAAAAGCTTCCATCATTTACATCAAGAGCGACAATTTCGCCAACGAAGGCCTGATCCGCCAGGAGATCGAATCCACGAATGGCCTGAAGGACTATCGCGTCCAGGCCATGGACGACATCCTCTCCATGTACACTCCATCGCGCTTTCCCGGTTTCGATCTAGCGCTGAACGTCGTCATCGCGATTGCCGTCATCGTCGGCTTCCTGGTCATCTTCCAATCCATGTACACAGCGGTAATGGAACGCACCCGCGAGATTGGCATTCTCAAGTCTATGGGTGCTTCCAAACTGACGGTCGTTGGCGTGGTACTGCGCGAATGTGCAGTGCTCGCTTTGGTCGGCGTGGTCGTGGGCATTGCGGCCACATTTGGAGTCCGCGCAATCTTGGCTGTGCGATTCCCGGGCTTTGCCTTCGAACTCACTGGACAATGGCTGGCCAACGGAACCCTGATCGCTTTCGCAGGCGCTCTGTGTGGCGCGCTCTACCCCGCGTGGATGGCCGCCCGCAAAGACCCCATCGACGCCCTGGCCTACGAATAGACAACGGAACGAGTTACACGGGAGTGGCCGACCCTTAAACAAACGTACCCTGAGCCGACGACTCCCGTCTGCTAACTTGCTGACTCGCTGCCTTGCTGCCTCAGATCCCCACCAATTCCGTAATCCCCCGCGAGCGCAGATATGCCTCGTCTTTGGCCCGGCTCTCGACTACGATCTGCGGCGTCTTGCCCTGGTCAATCAGCTTCATGTAAGGCGTGGCAAATTTCCAGTCCGCCGGCCATGACTTGGTTTGCAATCCCGCATCCGGAATTACCAGCGCCGTCGGCCGCGGCAATACTTCCTGCGGATGGCGCCTCAACTCCGCAGCCAGCGCCGCAAACTTCTTGCCCAGCGGCTTCGGCTTGTTGTTCACGTCAAGCAGGCCAAGGCTGTACTCCAGCGTGTTGAAGTCCTTGATGGCCGGATCGAGATCGTGCGTATCCCACCAGGTAATTCCCCAGGCCTTGCCGGTGGCCGCGATGTTGCGCACCGTTTGTTCCATAAACTCCGGTTTGTATTCCTCCGGCATCCATCCGTCCGCGACCCCGATCTCTTCCACCCACACCTTGCGGTGGGGATCGGTCTGGAAAGCGGCCCCCAGTTCGATCATGTAGTCGGCCAGGTGCAGCGATGCCGGATCGTTGTACTTGTACCGCTCCAGAACCCCGGTGAAAAAGATGTAGGAGTGCATCACCGTGGCGCTGCCCACGGTGGCCAGGTTCCGGCGAGTAAAGCCGAAATCGGCAAACCAGTGCGAATCGTCGGCGCCGTTTACATGGAACTTGCCGGGAGCAATCTCTTCGCAATAGGCAAGAATCTCCGTAGCCCACGCGTCTGCCTGTTGCGGCGTCGCCGGGTTGTTGATGCTCATCAGCACGCCCAGTTCATTGCCGATATCGAAGCCCATGAACCGCTTGTGTGTGCCCACCGTTTCCGCAATTTTCTTGAACAGCAGTTTCTCCGCCTCGATCACCCGGCGCGAGGTGAAGATGTTCCAGTTCTCTTCTTTTTCAGGGATAGCCACCGGCATCACCCATGCCGGCAGGTACGAGAGCCCGCTCATCCACCCGTCCAGGACCGTGATTTCCACGTCCAGCCCCGCATGATCGGCGGCATCCAGCAGCGAGTGCAGATTGGCCAGGCAGCGGTCGCTCACGGTAGTGATTCCGGGCTGGAACAACGGCCACAGCACCTGGATGCGAATGTGATCCAACCCCAGTGACGCCACCCCGCTCAAATCGTCTTCAATTGCCCGCTGGTCCCAGTCGAGCCAGCAGAACCACCAGCGCTTGCGCGGCGTGTAGTTGGCACCAAAGCGAAAGGCGGGCTTGCCATCGCCCCCGGTTGCCGTGCTGCCAAAAAGAGGGCTGCGCGACGCGAGAGCGGCCGCCGATCCCAGCACCGATGTCTTGACGAAGTTGCGCCGTGAAATCATCTTACCCTGCTCCTTTGCCTCAAAAAACATTCCCTCCCACTCTACTCCCGGCATCCGACCGCCTGGGACTTCAATATCACAAGCTGCGGAAAAACATCTTCTAGAAGGCAGGAAGTGTCAGGGCACGACTTTTCAGCTTGTGAAAAAACTCATCCGGAGTGGCACGAAGTGTCGGGGCACGACTTCAGTCGTGCCGTAAACGCCTTAAAATCAATGCCGGGCTTTAGCCCCTGCGTTCGCTCTTCTGTGGCTTGCAGCGATGATCACGCCTTTTTCCGCAGCCTCTTTAGTTGTGCCGCACACGCAGAAGACATTCCCGGGCTTTAGCCCCTGCCTGGTGCTTTTCGCCGCGATCATCTGGATTCAGGAGTTTCTCTGCAAACTCTCTAGTCCCTGCCTCCGGCGTTCTCCGAATTGCACGTTCGCAACAAATCGGCTCGCGCATGCGCAATCAAAAACAGTTCGAATCAGTGATCCGCGAGCTTGCAATCTGCTCGTCCGGCATGTTAACTCTTGTGTCAATAATCATTTCATTGCTACCGGGAGAGTTAACCCCGGCGGCAATCGAAGGGGACCTCTTCCGTGATGAAGATCGGCACCACCATTCGAGCTCACAGGCTGCAAAAGGGGCTTTCACAAGGGGATATCGAAAAGAAGACCGGCTTGTTGCGCTGCTACCTGTCGCGCGTTGAGAACGGCCACACCGTTCCCTCGCTTGACACGCTTTCAAAAATTGCCATGGCTCTCGATCTGCCTATCTCGGCGTTCTTCGCCGACGACACGCTTGGCCACCAAATGAACACCCAAAAGCTCACTGACGAGGAACTGCGCTTCCTCACCCAGATTCGCCGCTACTCCTCGAACCTTAACGACAGCGACCGCAAGCTGCTGCTGGCCATGGTCAAGAAGTTCGCCTCCACAGCCACGCGGTGATCGCAGGCAGGTGAATAGGTGCGGTCCCTCACAAATCTGTCCTCCTGAGCAAGCCCAGCGCGTCGAGGGAACTGCGTGTGTACTGTCCACTTTTTTGATCGGAGTTTGCAGATAATTGTGCTCCCTTGGAGCACGATTAAATCATGATGTCCATCCAGAGAACCCGTCTCCGCCGGCAGTCCCGAGAAGAACACCTGTAACCCCTTTGCCATCAGGATTATGCGGTTCAAATTCCACAAACGAACCAACTTAGGGTAGAACCATGCTTCCAACCCATTGAAAATAGCCAATTTGCCCCAAACACCTTACGGCGGGTGGGGTAGGGGTGCGAGCAGATGATTCAGATCGAGTCGGGGAACGGCTCTGGATTGGCGATGCGAATTTTAGTCACTTCACGCTACACATCGTTCCCCAGGTGGAAAATCGGCTCCGTTCCCGGACCGCCGGCGAGAAGCGTCTTCTCCTCGGCTGCCTCCAGCGGCTTGTAGCTCTGCGCCACGTCCATCGCCAGGCGGAAATATTTCTCATCCCCCGGCGGAATAGCCGCGGTAATCGGGTGGCTCAGCGTCCAGCGCAGCCCCAGTGAAGCTTCATGGGGAAAGGCCGCCGGCTGATACCAGCACTTGGGCTGCGGATGATTTTCCTTTGCGCCCTCCGGCCACGCCGTTTTGGCCATGCCCTTCAGCGCCAGAATGCCCATCCGCTTCTCCTGCGCCTTCTTCAGAATCTGCGGCCCGAAGCCGGCCTGTGTAAACAGCACCCAGTTCAGCGGAAACAAAATGGTGTCGAAATGGTAGCGGTCCATCGCCGCCAGCGCGGTCTCAGCCGAGTGCACTGAGAAACCGATGAACCTGATCTTGCCTTCCTTCTTTGCCGCTTCAAACGTCTCCATCGCCCCGCCCGGCCCCAGCACCTTGTCCAGATCGGCCATCTTGGTCAGCGCATGGAACTGGTAAAGATCCAGGTGGTCGGTCTTCAGCAGCTTCAGCGAGTTTTCGAGGTCCGCCCTCGAATCGTCCTTCGAGCGCCCGTCGGTCTTGCAGGCCAGGAAGCAGTTCTTCCGGTATGGCGCCAGCGCCGGCCCCAGCCGCTCCTGCGCATTGCCATAGCTTGGAGCCACGTCGAAGTAATTCACGCCCCGGTCCACGGCCTCGGCAACAATGTTTTTGGCCGCGCCGGTCTCTTCGTTCATCACCACAATCCCGCCAAACCCAATAATCGAAAGCTTTTCCCCGGTCCTGCCCAGCGCGCGCCGCTCAATTGGATCGGACGGCGTGGTGGTGGAAGCATTGATTTGGCTGGTGGATGCAACGGCGGCTGCGGTAATAGCGGCTTGCCTGATAAACTCGCGGCGCTTCATATTTATGCCTCCTGGGAATGGGAGCAAGACCGACGGCGTACGCGACTATTTTTGCACAAATCGCTGCGGACAATTGAAGAGATTCAGCCTTGCGGCGGCACGTGCGCTAGGTAAAAACCGAAGAGCACCAACAAGGCGACGATCATCGCTACAGAAATGCGGCGACGCCTGGTGAATAGCGCGCGCGGCGAGCCAAGTCGCGGAACCATGGGCACGGCAAACAGCAATCCGCAGGCAAAACCGCCCAGATGAGCATAATTGTCAATCCGAACCCCAATGCCCGGAATGATGGTACCTATGCCGATGATGAAATTGATGGCGGCAAAATAGATTACCGACTTGCGCAGCTTGCGTACTTCGGCGAGAGGCACCGGCAGCCGCGGCGACTTTAGGAGAATAATGAGCACGCCGGCAATCCCAAAGACAGCTCCCGACGCCCCGGCGCCCACGGGAAACTCCACGCTTCCGGCCGCATCATGGAGTGGCCACAGCCAGTTAACCAAGGTTGACAACAGGTTGCCCGACGCGCCGGACAGGACGTAAGCGGTCAGCAGCCCTGCCGAACCCGCCAAAGGCTCGGCCAGCATACCCAGGTTCCACAGACACCACATGTTCGTTGCCAGGTGGATGATCCCCACATGCACAAACATGGCGGTCACAATCCGCCACCACTGACCGCCGATAAGAACCAAACCGGCATGGTCCGCGCCGAAGTGAAGCAGTTGAAGAGAGGTGGGAGCAAACAGGCTCACGCCCTTCAGCGCCATTACCAGAAACACCAGGCAATTTATGCCAACCAGGAAGTAGGTGGCCGGCGCAACTTCCCATGACGTACGCGGCCTCCGCATCGTCTGCTGCGGAGGCATATAGCCCCCCTCAGGCGGCAAAATCTCCGGCTGATTCCCCGTCCCCCCGTTGAGGGTTCCGTGGCCGAGCGGCGGCTGATCTGGCGAGTAACTGCCCATAACATCACTTTAAAGCATTTTCAACTACATCGTTGGTTACCGAGGCCGGTCTTCAATCGCATGGCTCCGGAATACCATAATTCGGTTACCTTTCAAATCCGGCCATCCGATGTAATCTGGTGTTTGATTCAAATGCACATAGCGCCGTAAACGTATTGACAGTGTCAAGGAGAAGAACGATGAGCGCGGAAAAGCAGATCAAGCGGGCCCTGCTGAGCGTTACCGACAAAACCGGACTGGCTGAGTTTGCCCAGGCCCTGGCAGGCTTTGGCGTGGAACTGGTCTCCACCGGCGGAACGGCAAAGGCGCTGCGCGAGGCAGGGCTGACCGTCAAAGACATCAGCGAACTAACGGGCTTCCCGGAGATGCTCGACGGCCGCGTCAAGACCCTCCATCCCAAGGTTCACGGCGGCCTGCTTTATATCCGCGGCAATGCCCAGCATGAGGCTGCCGTTGCCGCCCACGGCATCGAGCCTATTGACATGGTGGTGGTCAACCTCTACGCGTTTGAAAAGACCGCGGCCCAGCCCGGCGTCTCCCTGGGCCATCTCATCGAAAACATCGACATCGGCGGCCCCTCCATGGTCCGCTCCGCCGCAAAGAATTTTGAAGATGTGGCTATCGTCACCCGCGTCTCCGATTACCCCGGGCTGATCGATGAACTGAAGACCAACCGCGGACAGCTGTCCCGGGAAACCCGCTGGCGCCTCGCCAAACAGGCCTTCGCCACCACCGCAGCCTACGACACTGCCATCGCCAACACGCTGGACCGGGTCGCCGACGCGCCCGCACCCGAAAATCTAGCCGCGCCCGATGCCAGTGCCTTCCCCGCCGCGCTGCGCATAAACATGCCGCTCGCGCAATCGCTCCGCTATGGCGAGAACCCCCACCAGCGCGCCGCCCTTTATGCCGATGGCACAGGCCTCGGCATCGCGGGCGCACGCCAGCTTCAGGGCAAGGAACTCAGCTTCAACAACATCGTCGATCTGGACGCTTGCTGGGAGCTTGCCCAGGAATTCGATGAGCCGGCCGCAATCATCGTCAAGCACACCAACCCCTGCGGCGCGGCCACTGGCGCAACCATCCTTGAGGCCTACACCAAGGCCCTCGCCTGCGACCCCGTCTCTGCCTTTGGCGGCGTTATCGGCATCAACCGCGAAGTGGACGCCGAGGCAGCAGCCGAAATCGCCAAGCTGTTTGTTGAGGCCATCGCCGCCCCGGCCTTCACCCCAGCGGCCCTCGAACTCTTCGCCGCCAGAAAGAATCTGCGCCTGGTCGAAGTCCGCTCCGCGCCGCCCCGGCCGGTGGTCAAGCACGTGTCTGGTGGCCTGTTATTGCAGGACGCCGACACCGGAAAAGTGAGCGCCTGCCCCAACCAGTCGGAGTTGAAGGTGGCCACATGGCGTCCGCCAACGGCACAAGAACTGCACGATCTGCTCTTCGCCTGGCGCGTTTGCAAGCACGTCAAATCGAACGCCATCGTCTATGCCCGCGACGGCCAGACTCTCGGCGTAGGCGCCGGCCAGATGAGCCGCGTAGACGCCGCCCGCTTCGGAGCCATGAAAGCGGTGTTGCCGCTCAAGGGCTGCGTCGCCGCCTCCGACGCATTCTTTCCCTTCCCCGACGGCCTTGAAGCAGTAGCTGCCGCCGGAGCCACCGCCGTCATCCAACCCGGCGGCTCGGTCAAGGATGAAGACGTGATCACCGCCGCCGACCGCCTGGGCATGGCCATGGTCTTTACCGGCATGCGCCACTTCCGCCATTGAGCCGCGCACAAGATCGGCACACAAGAAAAGGGCTGCTTCTCAAACGGAAGCAGCCCTTTTTTATCGCACGCAAAAGTTACCGCGGCGGATTTGACTGACCCTCCGGACTCGCTGGCGGCGGTGGGGCTTGTTGTGTCTGGCTGCCCGGCCCAGGCTGCGATTGCGATTGCGCCCCTGGAGCCTTCTCTTCGATCCCAATGGCCGCACCTGAAACCACCAACTCCACGCGCCGGTTCTTGGCCCGGCCCGCGCTCGTTGAGTTATCGGCAATCGGCTTGGTCTTGCCAAAACCCATGGCCGAAACATTCGCGTCCTGAACGCTCTGCGTTACAAGATATGTGCGTACGGCACCGGCGCGTTCCTCTGACAGCTTCTGGTTGTATTCTTCGGAACCGACGCTATCCGTGTGACCTTCCACCTGCGTTTTCAGGTCGGGATAGGCCAGCAGGATTCCCGATACTTTGGCCAGCTTTTCGCGGGCTTCGGGTTTCAAGGTGAACTTGTTGAAGTCAAACAACACATCAGGCATGTTCACGATGAGCCCACGCGCGGTTTCGGTTGTCTGCAATACCTGGCTCAATTGCTGCTTGAGCCGTTCGCGAGCCTGCTCGGCCTGTTGCGAGGCTTGCTGTGCGCTCTGTTCGGCGGCCTGCTGTGCTTCGCGAGCCTGGCGAGCGCGCGCGTCAGCCTCGACTGCGGCGGCTTCTGCCTGCGCCCGTTGCGCATCGGCTTGGGCGCGCTGTGCGGCCTCCTGCTGCGCCGCCAACTGGGCCTGCTGCGCATCTGCCTGGGCCTGCTGCGCATCTGCTTGTGACTTTCTGGCGGCGTCTTCGGCATCCAGGCGGGCCTGTTGCGTAGCCGCATCGTCCTCGGCCTTTATTTTGCGAATGGTGATAATGCGCGCGTCTTCCGATGCCTGCACCGCTTCACGCGCGTAGGTAATGGTCTGCTTGGTGTCCTTGTGTTTGTTCGAGTCAAGGTCCTGGGCATTTTTCAGCGCCGTGTTGGCGGTAGCCATGGTGTCGGGCGCATACTTCTCCGCGCCGGCCGCATCGGCAATCTGCACTGCGTTCACCGCCTCATAGAGTTCCAGGGGCGACTCTTCCTTGCGCGTAATGGGATGCAGCACCGTGTGCCGACCCGCTACTTGTTCATACGCGCCCCGGGGCAGCAGCGAGTAATGCGCGTTGATCTGTTCCAGAACTCCCTGGGTCTGATCCTTGACGATGGAGTTCTGCATCACCACCACGTCGCTGGGCATGGTTACCGCGTAGTAAGGCTCCGCGGTAATGATCAAGCCGAACGCCTGCAGGTTGCTGGTTACCGTGATATGGTTTTTTCCCTTGGAGCCGGAGGGAAGAACTTCGCCAAGATTCGTTGGCCGGCCCTCGGGCGTAATGGCCCAGAGCACGTAGGTCAGGTACTCCAAGCCGTAACTGTTGGCCGGGATCAACCCGTCGAAGTCGGCGTCAATCGAGGTGCGGCCGTCCTTGCTGTCCACTTTGGCGAAGCCCTTGGCCATCGGCAAAAGGTCCGTGCCGCGGAAGCCGATCTTCGTAGACCCGCTGCGATGAAAATAATTGATGGCGGGAATATCGCGGCCCACCACCTGGATCTTGTAAAGGGGAACATTGTCGACGCTTCCGGCAGTCGTCATGTTCGATTGACCCGGCGGCGGTGATTGATTTGACGTGGGATTTGCCTCTTGCGCGAACGCCGATGCAGACAATACCGCAACGATAAAGCCATAACTGACGCATTTATTCAACATATCTGGGGAACTCCTTTGCGGTTGTGGAACGTGGATGAGGACGCATTGGCGGTGGAACCGGTTTAACGAACCGTTTGCCTCGATTCCCCATATCAACTCCAGAAGTTTTCTACACCAATTGCATACCGGTATTAAGGATGATTGCTTTGCGCTGCGGGTGTCTGAGCCGGATTGGGCACCCCTATTACGGCGCTGTTGCCGGGTGCCGGCGCGAAAATGCCCTCGGCTGTTTCTGTAGACAGCGGATTCACGGTATTGAAAACACGCGAGTTCGACGTTCCATTTCAATAAATGGCCGGCCATTTCAACAAATGTATTGACCCGTCTGTTTGCTGCGATTATCTTGAAAACCTCTGTACGGCCCTTTTTTCGACATTTGAATGCTTCGGTTGGAGGAAGCGATGGCGGGCACGCTGACCATGAGATGGGCGCCGCTTTGGGTCGCGTGTATCGCGGCTACGGCGGCGGCGCAAGTGAAGATTGCATCCAATGAGCCGGTGATGTTGCGCGATGGCGCGGGCGCGGCTCCGTTTACTCTTGCCAACACCGGGAAGACAACCGTGCCTTTGAGCCTGAGCGCCGGCATCTTCACAGACCAGACCTCGCACGCAAATGTTTCTGGGTCAAAAGTCGCATTTGGGCTGGAGGCCGGGGGCGGTTCCCTGCCCGCGCAGATTGACCCCGGCCAGTCGCTCCAGATTGTGGCCACCGTCAGCGGGCTGACCGAAACGAACGCCGCGGACGCAAAGATCTTCAACCAGAGCGCCGAGGTGGGAACGTTGACCGCGGTGGCCGACGACATTCCTCTCAACATTTCTCTAGATGGCGATGGGACTACCGAGAAGCGCCTTGCCTTTGCCCTTGGGCTGCCCGCGCTCATCACCCTGAAAAATGGAAGCAAGGAGTTCCTCACGCTCGATTGGCGTTTCCTGATTGATGGAAAGGATCAGAAAGACCCCAAAGACCTGAAGCCTGTAGATACGGTGACCATTGCGCCGAACGGCCATGCACGCATTGTTGTAAGACCGCACCCGGATGTTTACTCATGGAAGGACTCGTTTCGCCCTTCAGTCCGCAACGGTACCTTGCTGCTGAGGCTGCACAATCCGCAGGGCGTACCCAGGGAACTGCTGCCGTCGCAGGTGGTGCCGGTGAGCCTCACCATGATGCGCCGCACTCCTGACGCCACCAGCGTTTTGTTTGCCCTTTACGTAATGTCCTTCCTCCTAATCGGTGGGGCGCTGTCGCTGCTGGGCAGTTCGGTGCTTCCGAACATGCTGAAGAAAGCGAGCCTTCGCAAGCAGATTGGCGACCTTGCCAACCGGACCAGCGGCGTAAGCACGCGCGTAGATTCGTACCTGCGCGTGCTGTTGCGGCTGGAGCGGAAGAAGATCGACATTGCTCTGGATGATGTGGGCGCCATATCGCTGTCTACGACAGAACGGTTTGACGATGTGAGCCTGGCGATTGACCGGCTGGGCAAGCGCCTGACAGTCGCCGAAAGACTGGATGACTTGTGGGGCAGATTTGAAGACGCCTGCACCACGGCTCCTCCTTCCATCACCGATGAAGTCGACCGCATTCTGCACATGGCCTCGCACCGGCTCCACTCGTTTGCGCTCTCAGACGACGATGTAAACACCGCCAATGGCTTTCTTGACAAGGCCGGCGTATCGCTGGCGATGTTGGACGATGCAGATGCGCAGGCAAAACTGATTGCCGCAAACTTCAAGCAGTTGCAGGACAGGCTGACGAGTTTCCCCGAAGACTATTACAAGGACCTCAAGGCCGCGCTGCCGGGCATCTTCGACGTTTTGAAGAGCCCGTTCAACGATCCCAAGACGATCGTCCGACCCATGTTCTTTGCCGTCGATCATGCGATCGCGGCGGCGCAGTTGGCCCTGGACTACTCGATGGTAAGAGCAACCGTTCCCGTCGGCGACCCGGCCAGTTGCGATGCGCAGGGAAAGACCGCCAAACAGCGATTGCTTGAGCGCGAATGCCAACTGATCAACCTGTTGGGAACGCTTTCGTGGAAGTCCCTGCGCGAGGCCACCACCCTGGTGCAGCAAATGCGCGAAGGCATCTACGAAGAGGACATTCTGAGAGAGATCGGCAAGACGCGGGCAAACGGGGAAAAGCCGGTCAAGGTTGTCTTCGACACGCAAAAGGCGCGCCCGTATCATCCTGTCTATTTTTCCATTTCATTTGACGATCCGCGGTTCAAAGGCGCGGCCGCGTTGAATGGGCTGGCCTTCCGGTGGAGCTTTCCCGGAGACCTGTTTGAAGAGGGTCCGAAGGTTTGCCACTATTTCCAGGGAGACGAGCACCACGGCTTCAGGCCCCGGCAAGAGACTCCCGAAGAAGACAAGCTGAAGCGAAAGCCTGCCAGGAAGCGAGGGCCAAACGGCATCGTCGCTCGCCGGATTCCCATCGCAATCACCGTGCATAGCCAGAGGAACATGGAAGCCTCCGACACGCTTCAAGGCGTGATCGACCTCACCCGCACCAGGCCCCACCGGTCTTCGCGCGCGTTTGCCGAAGGAGTGCGGTTTCTGATCGCATTTGGCGTGGCGCTGGCGGGCCTTGAAGCGGGCGCGCTCGATCAACTGGCCAAGCTGGACTTTCTTCCCGCGACCATCGCCGTGGTGGCGCTGGGCTTCGGTGCCGACTCGATCAAAAACCTGTTAACCCAGGCGCCGAAGAAGACTGGTTGAACTTCGCGCCCGCAGGCTTGTCATCCTGAGCAAGCGCAGTGAATCGAAGGACCTGTGTCTGCTGTTCAGGCGTGACCACGAGTCCCAACCGTCCTCTCCGCCGTGAAATGCCCGCGTATAATCGCCCCATGAAAACGCAACTCTTCGCCGCGATCGCAGGGCCCTGCCTCCTCGTTCCTCTCATCGCATGCGGCGCGGCGGGCGGCAGCAGCCTGCAACCGGCGCCGGCCGCCAAGTCCATCTCTCCAGGGACACCGTGGCTGGCGACGAATGGAAGCTCGATTCAAGGCCACAGTGGCGGCATCATAAAAGTCGCGGATACGTACTACTGGATCGGAGAAAACAAGACCAACGGCGCCAATTTCTACGCCAATTCCTGCTACAGTTCCACTGACCTGGTGACTTGGACTTTCGTGAACAACACGCTCAGCGTAGGGGCCAGCGGCGACCTTGGCCCCAATCGCATTATTGAGCGCCCCAAGATCATCTACAACAGCTCCACCAAGACCTACGTGATGTACATGCACATAGACAATGCCTCTTACGGCGAGGCGAAAGTGGGCGTGGCGACAAGCCCGACCGTTTGTGGCAACTACACTTATCTCGGCAGTTCTCAGCCGCTCGGTTTTCAAAGCCGCGACATCGGCCTGTTTCAAGACACGGACGGGTCGGCCTATCTACTCAGCGAAGACCGGGCCAACGGCTTGCGCATCGACGCGCTCTCTGCCGACTACCTCAGCGTGGCAAAGGCTGTGGCCGTGCTGCCGGACATGGAAGCGCCTGCCCTGGTGAAGGTGGGATCGACGTATTTCATTTTCTGCTCGCAGTTGACCGGCTGGAACACCAACGACAACAGGTTCGCCACTGCGACCTCGCTCGCAGGACCGTGGACCGCTCTGACCGATTTTGCTCCCGTGGGCTCTGACACCTTCAACTCGCAGACGACCTATGTTTTGCCTGTCTCCGGCAGCGCCGGGACGACCTACTTGTATATGGGCGATCGATGGGTTCCCGCCGACCTGGCGACCTCGACTTACATCTGGCTCCCTCTCAAAATCTCAGCGAACTCCGCCTCCATGAGTTGGCAGAGCCAGTGGTCAGTCGACGTAGGAACAGGTACCTGGTCAGTCGTGAGCGCAAGCCAGCCATCGACTTCGCAAACTCACTAAAACCGTCATCCTGAGCGAGCGCAGCGAGTCGAAGGACCTGCATTTTTAGGCTCCCCCATTGCTTCTGTTACTCCTTTCCTGGATTCGGCGGAGATATCCACGATGGATGAACCGTGTTATTTCACCTACATTGTTGCCAGCCGCAGCCTGACGCTCTATATCGGGATGACCAGCGATCTGCGCAAGCGCCTCTTCGAGCACAAGCGAAAACTGCATGACGGGTTCTCCGCAACCTACAATTGTGATCGGCTCGTCTGGTTCGAACGGTTTGCCGGCCCCAATGCCGCGATTGCGCGCGAGAAGCAGTTAAAGGGGTGGACGCGCAAGAAGAAGATCGCGCTGATTGTGACTGCCAACCCGACGTGGATCGATCTTGTCGAACAATGGTATTCGCCCGAAGAGTTGGCCTGGACGCCGAGTTGAATGCAGGTCCTTCGACTGGCTACGCTCGCTCAGGATGACGATGCGCGGGGGGAGCGGGCAACAGCATCTGTAGCTTTGGTAAGCTAAAAGCTAGAAGCCAGGAGCTAAACGCTGACCATGTCCAATTCCCCATACAAGTACGACACCCTTGCCGTTCACGCCGGACAATATCCTGACCCGCAGACGGGCGCCGTGAATGTGCCGGTTTACCTCTCCTCGACTTTTCAATTAACCGGCATCGGCACCGACCGGGGCTGGGACTATTCGCGGGCCGGCAACCCCACTCGCGACCGGCTTGAAGAGGCCCTTGCCATTCTGGAAGGCGGGACCAGTGGGCACGCGTTTACCAGCGGCATGGCGGCGATTTCGGCGCTGGTGGCCATGCTGCGCGCGGGCGACCACCTGATCTGCTCGCACAATGTGTATGCGGGCACGGTTAGGCTCTTTGACCAGATCATCTCCGGTTATGGAATTGAGATTGAGTACGTTGACACTAGCAACCTGGCCGCGGTTGAAGCGGCGATGCGGCCCAACACAAAGCTCGTCCACATTGAGACGCCCAGCAACCCGCTGATGGTGCTCACCGACATTGCCGGCGTCGCCAGGATCGCGCACGCCCACGGCGCAGAAGTCAGCGTGGACAACACGTTTCTGTCGCCGGTATTGCAGAACCCCATCGCGCTGGGCGCGGACATCGTGATGCACTCGACCACGAAATATTTGAACGGCCACTCGGATGGCCTCGGCGGAGCGCTGATCGGGTCGAAGCCGGAGCACAAGGAACGCTTCCTTCTGGTGCAGAAAGCGGTGGGCGGAGTCATGTCGCCCTTCGAATGCTTCCTGGTCCTGCGCGGCATTCGCACGCTGCCCTTGCGCGTTCGTCAGCACGAGGAGAACGGCCGCGCCGTGGCTGAGTTTCTCTCGACGCATCCCAAGGTGAGCAAGCTCGCTTATCCGGGACTGAAGACCCATCCGCAATACGATCTGGCCGTGAAACAGCAAAAAGGCTTCGGCTCGATGATGAGCTTTGAGGTGGCATCGCGCGAGGCCGCCGGGCGGTTCCTGGCTGCGATCAAGATATTCCTCAGCGCGGAGTCGCTGGGCGGCGTTGAGTCGCTGGCATCGCACTCGGCAACGACCACGCACGCTTCGGTAACCGCCGAGCAGCGTACCTCGATGGGGATTACCGAGGGGCGGGTGCGACTGTCCATCGGCATTGAGGACAAGGAAGATTTGATTGCCGATCTGGAGCAGGCGCTGCAGGCGGTTTAAAGCAACTCTCTTGCTGTTGCAGTGGGGTGCGTTGCTCCGGGAAACATGGCCGCCGCAGCTTGTGGCCAGAGGGCGGTTCGCTTTTGCTGGGCATGCAATGCCCCCTCCCCCCCCTGCACGTGGTGCGTTTGGGGGAAATTGGCTGTTTTCAATGGGTTGCAAGCATGGTTCTACCGTAAGTTGGTTGTTTTGAGGAACCTGGAAGCCAAGTTCCTGAAAACGGAGAACTTGCAAGGGGTCCCGTGCGGCAGGGAGCCGGGTGCCATTCCGCGGGTCTCGGCAGAGAAAAAACTCATAAGGACAGGTTAGCGCATCTCGAGAAATAATCTGCGAATGGGCTGTGCGTGGAAGACATTGATTGTGAAGGGGATATATCCAAGACGGAGGAGATAAGGCTTGACCTGTTTTCTCCGTGCCCCGGGAATACCACCGCGCCCTTTCAAACAGACTCAACTGCAAGGGGAGAGAGGTTCTAGTGCGCGACCGGAACCGGCGCATTCTTTTTAGGCCGTCTCATGATGAAGGGCAACGGGATCAGGATCGCGGTTAGCGCGACCATCATCCAGATCGAATCCACATAAGCCAGGATGCGGGCCTGAATCTGGGCCATGCCGTAGATTTGCGCGCCTGCGTGTTCCATGCCGCCGGCGGCGCCGCCACCGGTCGAGTGCATCCACGCCCCGGTGAGCGCGCCGCGCATGCGTTCGAAGGGCGGGTTGCCGCTGGTCGTGTTCGCCTCCAACATGGCCAGGTGCTTTTGGGTCTGCCGCGTCAACAGGGTGATGACAAAGCTGATGCCCACGCTTCCGCCCAGGTTGCGCATCAAGGCGCTCATGCCGCTCACCTCGTTGTACTTCTCCTGAGGAATGCCGTTGAAGCACAGCGTATTGATGGGGATAAAGAGGAACGGCAGGCCCAGCGCGATGACAACGCGCCAGCTCACAGCCATGCCAAAACTGGTGTTGAGATTGATGCCCGTCATGCGCCACAGGCCGAAGGTGGTAACGATAAAGCCGATGCTCACCAGCCAGCGCGGGTCAAATTTAGGCGCCAGCGCGCCGGCTACCGGAAACAGGAACATCAGCGCCAGGCCGCCCGAGGAAACCGCCATGCCCGCCTGCTCTGCAGAGTAGCCCATGATTTCCTGCAGATACTGCGGAATGAGGACGGTTGAGGAATAGAGCGAAACGCCGACCATGAACATGACGAACATGGTCGTCCCCACATTGCGCTGTGCGAACAAGCGCAAGTCGAGGATGGGATGCTCAACCTTCAACTGGCGGATGACGAAGATGACCAGGCAGACCACAGAGACCACGGTCAACGTAACAATGAAGCGCGAACCGAACCAATCGTCTTCCTGTCCCTTGTCGAGGAGGACTTGCAGTGCGCCGATGCCGACCACCAGCAGCCCCAGGCCCCAATAGTCCACGCCCTCGCGGCGCTTGCGAATGGCGGCCAGGTAGGGCGGGTCTTCAACCACCCGGCTGGTGAGGTAAAGCGAGAGAATGCCCACCGGGATGTTGATAAAGAAGATCCACCGCCAGCTGTAGCTGTCCACGATCCATCCACCCACGGTGGGCCCAAGGACCGGGGCAATGACCACCGCCATGCCGTACAGCGCGAAGGCCATGCTGCGCTTTTCAGGCGGGAAGGTGTCGGCCAGGATGGATTGCTCGCTGGGCTGCAAGCCGCCGCCCGCCGCACCCTGCACCACCCGAAAGAAAACCAGCATGCCCAGCGTGGGCGCCAGTCCGCAGAGCAGCGAGGCCATGGTGAAGAGGAAAACGCAGCTCATGTAAAAGCGCTTGCGGCCAATGCGGTTGGCAATCCAGCCGCTGATGGGCAGCACCACGGCGTTGGCGACGAGGTAGCTGGTCAGCACCCAGGTGGCTTCGTCCCTGCTGGCTGAGAGCGAACCGCCGATGTGCCCCATGGCCACGTTGGCAATGGAGCTATCCAGCGCCTCCATGAAGGTGGCCAGGGTCACCGTGACGGCAATAATCCAGGGGTTGGCGCGCGGCCGCCAGGAGTCGTGAAATGAGAGGGTCGCCGCTGCCAAAGGTGCTCCTTTTTTCCGGCGCTTTCGGCAGCCGTGCGATTCACTGGGACGCTCTCATCAGAATACCGGAAGCGGCCGAATGGAACCTCCGGTTGGCGCTGTGTCATTCTGGAAGGGTTATGCCGGTCAATTTGTCCAATCCGTTGCCGCCTGGCGCGCTACTGCTGGGTATCGACACCTGCGGGCCCATGGGGACTGTCGCCCTGGGGCGCTTGGCCGGGGGCGCAGTTGAGATTCTGGGGCAGATTGAGCTTGAAGGGCGCAGCTACTCGTCCACCTTGGTCTCCGCCGTCGGCCGCGTGCTTGCCGAGGCCGGAGTTGCGTTGAAGGATTTGGGCTGTATTGTGGCCGTGAGCGGACCCGGCAGCTTTACCGGCGTGCGGGTTGGGCTCAGCGCGGTCAAAGGGCTGGCGGAGGCCGCGCAGATTCCAGTGGTGGCAGTATCGCGGCTTGAGGTGCTGGCATTGAAAGCCGGCGTGGCCTGGGCCGCAATCGATGCCCATCGCCACGAGGTTTTTCTACGGGCCGGCGAGGCAGGACAAGAAGCAAGAGAACTGCTTGCCGGTGCACCGGAGTTTGCCGCTCTCGCGCCTCCCAGCCGGATCGCCATCTCCGACGAGGCTGCCGCCACGCTACTCGCAGCTGCATGGCCGGGGACAGAACTTCTCCACCTGGCAGCGCCCACGGCTGCCGATGCGCTCTCGCTTGCCGCACCGCGCGCCGCAGCCGGAGAGTTTGCTGACCTGGCCCTGCTCGACGGCCACTACCTGCGCCGCTCCGATGCGGAAATCTTCGGCGAACCAGCCACGGCGGCGACTGAACGAGCATGAACTTCGCAACGCAAGAGCCGAAAATTCGCCGTATGACGACTGAGGACCTCGGCCGGGTGATGGAGATTGCCGCGGAACTGGAGCACGCGCCGCACTGGCCGCTGGCGGCCTACGCTGCTGCCCTTGACCCCGATGCGACTCCTCGACGGGTGTGCCTGGTAGTTGAACAGGCTGCGGAAAAAAGCCCGAGTTCAAGCAATGAGCCTGGTCAGGCCTTTGCAGGGGCTAAAGCCCACATCGATTCCAGGGCGGTTTCGGCACGACTGAAGTCGTGCCCTGACACAAAGCACTTGGAAGACGCCGACTTGGGAAGTTTTTCCGCAGCCGATAAAGCCCACCTTGGTTATGAGGCATTTTCGGCACGACTAAAGTCGTGCCCTGATACAGGGCTCCCAAAGCAAAGCGCGGCGCTGAGTTCTTCCGAAGCCCAAGCAGCCCCTAGATTGCAGTTGGTGGTGGGCTTTGCAGTGGCTAGCTGGATCGGCTCCCAGGCGGAGTTGGAATCGATCACCGTTGCCGCAGCGTACCAAAGGCGCGGGCTCGCCCGACGACTCTTCACCGCACTCCTGGCCGATTTTCGGGCGGCAGGGGTTACGGAAGTCTTACTGGAAGTCCGGCCCTCCAATCTACCCGCTCTCCGGCTCTACCTGGCCCTCGGTTTTGTCGAAACCGGCCGCCGTCCCGGCTACTACGCTGACCCGGTTGAGGATGCGGTTCTCCTGACCCTGCATCTCGGCTGAGGGCTTGCGGACGGCAGATGTGATTTCCATCACTCTTGATTTGCTTCCGGAACGAATTCCACAGTTTCTGGTGACCTTCGGTCCGCTTCAGGCTTGCCTGTTGTCCTCTGGTGGCGATATATGTAAATGTTTAGTAACAAAACGGAGGTGCTTGATGGATGAAATACAGGACTCAACGCTGAGCGAAGAACTTAATCGCCTGCAGGCCGAACATCATCACTACGCTCAGCGTTTGGAAGAATTGCTTCAAAAGCCCTATCTCTCAGTCGAAGAACAGCTGGAAGAAGTGCGCTTGAAGAAACTCAAATTGCACGCCAAAGACCTGATGTTCGCCCTGGAGCACCGGGCGCCGGCCGTCGCTTAGGTCATTGAAGTAATTTGGAAGTTTGCAGGCGATTTGCTTGAGTGCCCACGGCAAGCGGCCTCACCGCGAGATGTGCGCGCCTCCTGCCGCTTTTCATTAAGTCGGCAGGCGAGCTCAATCACCGTATAATCGTTGGAACAATGGTTCGAGACGGTTATATCTACGGTTTGAGCTTGCTGGCGGTGGCGGTCTTGCTGGCGTGGGCTACAGGCAATTGGGCGTGGAGCATTGCGCCCGTGCTTCTGGCGGCTTTCTTTCTCTGGTTCTTCCGCGACCCCCGGCGAACCATTCCAGATGGGCCGGGCTTGATTGTCTCTCCCGGCGACGGGAAGGTCACTGAAACGGCGACCATCTCTACCCCTGACGGCCCCCGGCAGCGCATCAGCATCTTTCTCAGCGTCTTCAACGTGCACGTGAACCGGTCGCCCATAGGCGGCATGCTCACCAGTGTCCGCTACCAGAAGGGGCTTTACCTGAACGCCATGAATCCCGCTTCAGCCGACCGCAATGAGCAGAATGCGGTGACCGTGCAGGGCGAAGGAATTCAGGTCGTCTTCAAGCAGATTGCCGGCCTTATCGCCCGCCGCATCGTCTTCAACCTGAAAGAGGGCGACACGGTCGAGCGCGGCCAGCGCGTGGGTCTCATCAAGTTCGGTTCAAGAGTCGACGTGGTTTTGCCGGCAGAGGCCACCCTGCACGTCAAGGTAGGCCAACGAGTGAAGGGCGGCGCCAGCATCCTGGCGGCAATGCCCAGGGGAGAAGCAAAGTGACCGGTCTCAATCCCGCCGCGGCCAAAGCCAAGGCACAAGCCCAATTGCGCCGCGGCATGTTCCTGCTGCCGTCTTTCTTTACGGCGGGCAACATCGCCCTCGGCTATTTCTCCATCACTGAGACCATCAAGGCCATCAGCGATTTGGCAAATGCCGCATCGCACCTGGACATCGCGGCCATTGCCATCCTGATTGCCATTCCCATGGACTCGCTGGACGGCCGCATCGCCCGCATGACCAATACTTGCAGCGAATTCGGCAAGGAACTGGATTCCCTGGCCGACGCCATCAGTTTTGGCGTGGCGCCCAGCCTGCTGGCGCTCATCTGGGGCTTCCACTTCCTGCCTGAAACCATCAGCGCTCAGTTGCTGCAGCATCTGCACCAGGCCGGGGCATTCATCTGTTTCCTCTTCCTCATCGGCGGAGTTTCACGGCTGGCGCGCTTCAACATCAGCAAGAATCCTCAGCCTAGAAATCCGGGCCGTCCCGATCGAAAGTACTTTGTCGGCATGCCGATTCCCGCCGCCGCCGGCCTGTTGGCCGCCACCGTGCATATGTGCTACGGGTACCCGGTCGAGGCCTGGTGGGTGGCCATCATCTGGCTCATCACCGTCGGCCTGGGCGGCTTCCTCATGGTCAGCACCTGGCGTTTCTGGTCGGGCAAGGAGATTAATTTCTCCCGCAGCCATCCGTTCCAGTTGTTGTTTGTGCTGGCAGTCGTGCTTTACGTCGTCATCCGCTTCTCCAACGTGGTCCTGTTCGCCATGGCGGTGGTCTACACCTTCAGCGGCATCTGGGCGCGGGCCGCATACTCCTGGTCGCGCCGGCGCAGATGGCGCCGGGCCGGGCCTGTTGCTGAAATCGCCGCAGAGCCGGAACCGCCGGCCCATTCCTAATCCAACCCAAGGATGCCTGTGTACAAGATCGCCATTGCCGGAGCTTCGACCCTGGTGGGCCGCGAGCTGAAAGAAGCGCTGGAAGAGTCGCCGCTTGCGGCTTCCGGCTTAACGCTGCTCGACGAAGAAGATGCCCGGGGCCAGTTGGAACAGGTAGGCGACGAGATCGCGGTGGTTCAAGCCATTGGAATCGATGCCTTTGAGCAAATCGACTTCACATTTTTCTGCGGCTCCGAGAGCCTGACCCGCAAGCACTGGCGCCATGCGCTGCGGGCCGGTTCCACGGTTCTGGATCTCTCTGGCGCACTCGACCAGGAGACCGGCGTGCTGGTGCGGGCTCCCTGGCTGGGCTCTGAAGCCGCCGAGCCTGACCTGTTTACACCGGCCGTTGTACCGGCTCATCCCGCCGCATTGGCTCTGGCCCTGGTGCTGGAGCGGTTGCAGCAGGCCGCCCCGGTACGCTTTGCCGCCGCTACCCTGCTTGAGCCGGCCAGCGAGTTTGGCCGCGCCGCCATGGACGAACTGCATCAGCAGACCGTGAACCTGCTCAGCTTCCAGAATCTGCCCCGCGCCGTCTATGACGCACAGGCCGCCTACAACCTGCTGGCCGGGCTAGGAGAATCCGCCACCATCAGCCTCAGTGCGGCCGAAGCCCGCATCCGCCGCCACTACGAAGCGCTGGCGGCAGGGCGCTGGCCGGCGCTGGCCCTTCAGGTCATTCAGGCCCCGGTTTTTCACGGCCATACCTTCTCAATCGCGGTTGAGTTGGAGCGCCCGGTTGAAGTCTTTGCCCTCGAAGAGGCCTTGAGCGGCGATCACGTTGACCTGGTCCTTGAAGACACCGACTCGCCCTCAAATCTCGCTGCTACCGGACAGAATGACGTGCTGATACGGCTAAGAACCGAGCCCGGCCCCCGCAATTCGAGCCAGGTTTCCCGCCTGTGGATTTGGGCCGCCTCAGACAATCTCCGGCTTCTTGCCCAGAACGCTGTGGAGTGCGCCCTGGACTTGCGCAGGCTTCGGCCGCAGGGGACAGTGCAGTAAGACAAGCAGCTCGAAGTAAGACACGCACCAACGTCTTACCCACCTGTCATCATCTTACTTTTCAATTTCGTCTTACTTCCGGTAAAATGTAAGCCATGGAGCAGCTATTCACAACCGTAAGCACCAAGGGGCAATTGGTGATTCCAGCGGCGATTCGCGAGCAATTGGGAATTCTGCCGGGTACCAGGGTGGCCGTGCGGGTTGAAGGCACCCAGTTGATTCTGGAACCGGACACGCTGGCCGCGAAACTGCGCCGGATTAAAGAGATGCGGGGATGTTGTGCAGGCGGACCCTCAATGACCGAGGCTCTTCTGGAAGACCGCCGACGTGAGCGTGAGCGCGAGTTGGCTGAAGAGGGTTGGTAAGACATTTCAATGACAACTTACGTTTTGGACTCGTCCGCCGTGCTGCGATACGTCGAGGCCTCGGCAGGCGCTGAAATGATTGAAGA
Organism: uncultured Acidobacteriaceae bacterium; assembly: GCA_903911925.1. GTDB lineage: Bacteria > Acidobacteriota > Terriglobia > Terriglobales > Acidobacteriaceae > Telmatobacter. The sequence continues at coordinate 20,652 of CAIWFH010000140.1, read as the reverse complement.
CATTTTGATGGCCTGTGTCGTCAACCGAGCGGCTGTGTTCGTCTCCGTCGTGCAATGGGGCGAAATTGCAGGACGGCTGCGCCAGCGATTTGGCGAAAGCGAAGAAATGCGCATCTTGAGCAGCCTTCTGCCAAGTGAAGCGACCATTGTCCCGGTGAACGGCGAACGCGCCGTGAAGGCAGCCGGCTTGAAGATAGACCGGAAGATCGGCTACGCAGACGCCTTCGCGCTCGAACTGGCAATGGAATCCGCTGACAGTGTGCTTGTGACCGCCGACTTTGGTTTCAAAGCCGTTTCAGATCTTGCGCAGATCGAATTTCTCCCCGCCAAGTGAGTGGGCTGGTCAGAACCTGCCCTTTCCTCTGCTCCCGCCTGAATAAGACCCCGACCCATAGACGAGCGGCGCCAAAGTGTCTTTTGCATAGACAATGGTGACGCCGGGGTTCCGCAGGCTCTCTCCGGGCAGAAACTCTCCGAAAATGCTGTCGTGCGCCGAGAGAAACTTGCGCAGTTCCTCGCGGATGATCCCTCCCGAGCCATTCGAGCCGTAGCCGTGGATCACTTCAATGCGGCCGCGGTAACCGCTCCGCACGCAGCCGTTGTAGAACCGGACAAAGTCCCGCAGCGCCTCGAGAACAGTGTGGTGATGCAGATCGATCGAACGGGATTGATTCACAGTCCGTGCCTGCCGTCCTGCGTGGGGTGCGCCTTTCCGCCGCTCCGCACCCATAGCTGCTCGATATAGCTGTCGGTCATTCCCGCTATGTAGTCGGCCACGGTGCGGGCCATGCCTTCGGTAGGAATCTGCGCACGGTGGTCCTCGGGCAGCATCGAGGGATCGGCCATCACGGCCGCAAAAAGGCCCTCGACCACCTCCCCGGCGTGCGCATGCGCCTCTTCCATCTCGGGCGAATTATAGAAAGCGGCATACATGAATTTTTTGGCCGCTGCGCGATCTGCTTCCATCCCCGGACTCAGCGCCGCCAACCGCGTGGGCGCCCGGCGGATTTGCTCCAGAGTGGTAGCCCCCAGCCCGTTCACCTGCCGCCGCGTTTCATCCATCAGATCCGTCACGAGGGCATTCAGCATGCGCTTCAGAGCCTCGTAGCAGCCGAGTTTCTCAGCTACCCCGGGGAAATCCCTCAACACAGCGTCGTGGAAGCCCCTGAACAACGCCACGCCTTCCCTCACCTGCCCCAGCTTCAGAATCCCTGAGTCCAGCCCATCGTCCAGATCGGCAGTCAGGTAGGCGATCTCGTCCGCCAGGTCAATCAACTGCGCCTCCAGCGGCGGAAAGCTGTCGAGGAAGTACTCAGCGAGTTCCGGGTGCGTGGCGGCAGAGTAGTCGTGGGAGTGCTTGATAATGCCTTCGCGGACGCCAAGAGTCAGGTTGAGGCCGCGAAACGAGGCATAGCGTTCCTCAAACCAGGTAACGATGCGCAGGGCATGCAGGTTGTGGTCAAAGCCCAGGCCGTGCGCCCGCAGCGCGTGGTCCAGTGCAGCTTCGCCAGCATGGCCAAAAGGCGGATGCCCAATGTCGTGGGCCAGCGCCAGCGCTTCAGCCAACTCAGTATTCAGCCCCAGAGTGGCAGCCAGTGTGCGGGAGATCTGGGTGACCTCCAACGTATGCGTCAGGCGGCTGCGCGAGTGATCTCCCGGCGGGTCGCTCGCCAGGCGGGCAAACACCTGCGTCTTGCCGGCCAGGCGTCGAAACGAGCGGGCATGCAGAACGCGAGCGGCATCGCGGGCAAAAGGCGTGCGATAGGGGTGAAGCGGCTCGGCGTAAGCGCGGCGGCTCAGTTCGCCGTCGGCATCAACGCCGATTCCCGCAGGCAACGCGCCCTGGTTCAGTTCAGAATTCATAAGAAATGCGCAATTCCGCTTACGTCTCGTTATACCGCAAGTCGGTACACCGGCGCTCAGGGCAAATGCCTTACGTGCCGTGAATCACCAACCGCTGGCGCGACGGTGCTATAACTTCTCTGGTAAGGAAAGATGGACAAGGCCCCGCTGGCTGGCGTACTATCCAGCCGAATTTTTGACAGGGACTGGCGCGGCAGCCAAATCGTGCGCCTTTCCAGAGGACCGTCAACATCCATAAGAGGAGGCAAAGATGAAAGCGATCAAGGGAACTGCGTTGGCCGTGCTGGCGCTGGGAATTCTGGCTACGACGGGATGCGACAGGCATTCAAATAAAGAGGTCTATTACCTGGTGAGCGCCAACCTGAACCTGCCCTACTGGCAGACCGCCGCAGCCGGATTCAACAAAGCGGCCGGGCTGTACAAAGTGACCGCGAAGGTAGTGGGGCCTGAGAACTACGACGCGCAGGCTGAGCTGGATGCCATGAATAAGGCCGTCGCCGCGAAGCCGGCCGGCATTCTGATCTCGGTGGCCGACGCTGCCGTTCTGAAGCCCGCGATTGACGCCGCCATCGCCGCCGGCATTCCAGTGGTCACCGTGGACTCCGACGCCGCAGGCAGCAAGCGGCTCTTCTTCATCGGAACCAACAACCTCGAGGCCGGTCGCATGGGCGGCAAGCACGCGGTTGAGAAACTGGGCGGCAAAGGCAACGTGGTGTTCTTCAGCTTTGCCGGCCAACCCAACACCGAGGAGCGCCTCAAGGGCTTCAAGGATGTATTCGCCAGCCACCCCGAGATCAAGATTGTTGACGTGATCGACGTGAAGGCCGATGCCCGCAATGCGTTCGACAAGACCCAGGAGTTTATGGCGCTCACCGGCCCCAAGAAGATCGACGCCTTTATCAGCCTCGAGTCGGCTTCGGGAAAGATCGTTGCCGATGCGGTAAGCCGCGCCAAAGGCACCGACCGCCTGGTGATGGCATGGGACGCCAATCAGGATACGCTGGACGGAATCAAGGCCGGAACCATCGACTCGACCATCACCCAGAAGCCCTACACTATGGGCTATGTGGGCCTCAGGGCGCTGGATGAACTCTTCCATGCCGCGCCGCTGCAGTTGAACAAGGACTACAGCGCAGACTCGTTCTCGCCCTACCCGGTGTTTGTGGATACAGGCACGGCGCTGGTGGACAAAGGCTCCGTTGACCTCTATTCAGCCGGCGCCGACGCATCTAAATAGGAGCTACACTTACCGATCGGCAAAAGCCCACGCCTCAAGCCGAGGCGTGGGCTTTTCTTATTTCCAAGCCCGATTCTGTATAGTCGGTAGCGTGCCGCGAGCGAGCGTTACATCCAAAGCCGGCAGGAGTCAACCATGAACTATCGCCAAGTTGCAGTTGTTGCCGCAGCGTTGCTGATTTTCGCACCCGGCGCCGCCACGCACGCGGCATGGGCCCTTGGACAAGAAGGCGTGGGAGACACACCTGCGCAGGCCGGCCCGCTGGCTGCCGATCTATCTGGCGCGCTGACGCCTGCAGACATTGCCAAGGCAATGCGCAAGGTGGGCGACTGGCAACTCGCCAAGGCCCGCAACGACTTCAGCCAGGACTGGACGTTTGCGGCCCTCTACCGGGGATTTGTTGCGGCAAGCGAATCCCTCTCCGAGCCCCGCTACAAGAACGCGATGGTCGACGTGGGAAGAAAGTTCGAATGGAAACCGGGCCCAAGGGAGACTGAAGCCGACGACCAGGCGATCGACTACGCCTATCTCTCTTTGTATCGCCGCTACCGCGACCCCAAGATGCTGGAGCCGACAAAGGCGCAGTTCGACCGCATCATCCAAATGCCCAACGTGTGCACTGAAACCTGCCCCGACGGTCACAACCAGGCCACTCCGATGTGGTGGTGGTGCGACGCGTTCTTCATGGCGCCGCCGGTGTGGGCCGAACTCTACAGCATCACCGGCCGCAAGGAATATCTCGACCACCTCGACAGCGGCTGGTGGGTTACCTCCAAACTGCTCTACGACCCACAAGAGCATTTGTACAGCCGCGACGCCACTTTTCTCGATAAGCATGAAGCCAACGGCAAAAAGATCTTCTGGTCGCGCGGCAACGGGTGGGTGATTGCGGGACTGGCAGAGGTGCTCCAGGAGATGCCGGAGAATTATCCGAGCCGCCCGCGCTACGTGGCGCAATTTCGCGAGATGGCTGCGCGGCTGAAGTCGCTGCAGGGCGCGGATGGCCTGTGGCGGCCCGGACTGCTCAACGGCGCTGCGTATCCGCTGCCTGAAGTTTCAGGATCGGCTTTCTACATCTATGCGATGGCATGGGGCATGAACCACGGCATTCTGGACCGCGCAGAATACACGCAGGTGGTTCAAAAAGGCTGGGCAGGTCTGGTGTCGCACGTCTATGCAGACGGGCGGCTAGGCAGCATCCAGCCAATCGGCGCGGCACCGGATGCATTCAAGCCGCAATCGAGTTACGTGTATGGCGTGGGCGCTTTCCTCATGGCCGGTTCTGAGTTGCGGCAACTTACTCATGGCGGCAAGTGAGGCGGTCTTATCGGTCAGGGACCCTGAACGCGACCCTCCCCCCTCCCCCCTAGATTCTGGGGGGAAGTTCGCTGTTTTCAGCAAGATGCCTTGGGGTTCCCGCTCCAAGTACGTGATTCTGTTGGAGTTCGCCGCAGAATCGTCAGAACAAAGGAGTTACGGGCGTTCATCTAACGGCTCCGCCGGTGCGGGGCCGAAAAGAACACGACAAATTGATTGTGCGCCAAGAGGCGGTAATTATCTGCAATGAGAATACTGCATAAGTCCAGTGGAATAAACGACATAGAAATTGGTCCTATTTTTGTCATTTCTGGGTGCGGAAACGCCCCATGCTGGACTGCAAGCGGGTGACGAAAAACGGGGACTAAGGGACCAGGGACTCGAACGAGCTGGCCGATTGGGATTCGTGGTCTCCCACCCTTCCCGCAAAGAGCGCGGAAAGGGTGGGGCACCCTCAATGTTGGGTTGGGGCAGGTTTCCTAAAGACCGGAAGAAGGGTGGGCCACCCGCCCAAATTTCAGACGCAGGACGCCTCGGGAAGATTGCGCCTTTTATGATGCGAGTTTCAGGCGCAGGATGCTAGGGCGGTCTACGTTTCGTACTGCGGTCACTTGACTGACAAATCCAGGCGCAGTTCCTTCATAAACCGCTCGTGCATGTTGCCCAGCCAGGCGTCGTCGTAGCGTCGATTCAGGTCGATCCGGGCAATGGCTACCGTTCCGTCTTGCGTGGCATCGGCCAGCACTTCGCCATTGGGATCGAGGATGAGAGAACTCTTGCCGTAGGTAGAACTCACGAGAAAGGCATGATTCTCAATGGCCCGGGCCTTGATCAGCGTGGCGTTTCCATCCGCGGCAGGCAGCAGAATGATCTCGGCGCCTTTGAGCGCCAGTGCTCGTGCCGGATCGGCATACTCAACATCCCAGCAGATCATGATTCCCACCTTGCCAAAGTCGGTCCGAAAAACGGGCAGATCGTTGCCGGGAGTCAGGCCCGCTTCAACCTCTTCCCGAGGCAGATAGACCTTGCGGTATTTGCCAATCAGCCTTCCCTCGCGATCAAGAAAGATGGCCGTGTTGTAGACCGCCGGCCCTTCCCGCTCGTAGATTCCCGCAACGATGTAGGCATGCCTGCGGCGGGCCACTTCGCCAAGCCTGTCCGTCGTTGGCCCTGGAACGGGTTCCGCCATCTCTGCGTCCTGCTTGCCGGTCCCTGTCGCCGTCATGCCTTCCGGCAGCAGGATGAGATCGGTTTTCGCGGGCACATCGCGGTCAATCAACGCCAGGAATTGCCCTAAGTTCTCTTCTGCGGAATGCGTATCGCGGGGTTGGAACTTGACCGTCGCGACCGTAACCTGGCGCGGCCCCGGATCGGGTATCTCTTCGATGGATATGTCATCCCACCAAAGTGTGGCCTGCGGAGCATTGGCAAGGTACAACTCAATCTTGACGGATGCGGCACTTTCAGGCGCGGGCACATCCAGGCTGATCCGCGTCCACTCGCCCTCGGGAGTGGTTGCGTAGGGATAGTCCGGCTGGCCGGCAAGCTTACCGTCGGCCGTGCGCCAGTCAAGGCGCGTGACCACCTGCGACGCTAGGCTTTGCAGGCCCGCCGAGCGGTAATATGCAGCGAACCGATACCAGTGGCCGGGGGCAATGCCTGAGGCCAGATACTCCCAGCCTCCGTACTCGGCGGAGTTGCTATTGCCGCCAATCGCCAGAGATCCAGGCCCGGTGCGGAAATGCGTGGTGTCGATGAAAGTCTTCGGCGCGATTTCAGTCCGCGCCGACCAGACGCTCCAACCCGCTGGGTAACCGTTCGCGGCAGGCTTGAACCCGGTTTGGTGGATATTGAGGGGTGCCGCCATCGCACCGAGTGCGAAGAAGACAAGAAGAAACGCGCCTGCTTGCAGACGGATGAAAGTCATGACCGCTCCGTTCGCTACCTGGAGCCATTCTAGACGCTGGCGATCGGCATAAGCCGCGAAAGAGTCCGGCAGCTGCGACGAGTCCAGCGATTGCTTTGATGCCGTGGCTTTCCACGGCAGCAACCATAGCATCGGGACGCTCGCTTCTCAGTCTCTTCGGCCCCGCATTGAATCGCCAGCTGACCGGTGTTACCTGTCACCCGCAACAGCCGGTTCATCACGAATGCGTGGCGGGTTCTGCTGACTGTAGCTATACTTCCCTTCAACGAAAGGACCCCCCATGAAAGTACAAAGGCTCTTGTGCCTTTCCTGTCTCATCCTTCTCTTTGGCGCGTGTGTGTTTTCGCAGGATACGGCCATGTTTCGAAACAACGCCGCGCACTCGGGCACTTACGATGCCGCGGGCGCGCCTAAATTCAACGCGGTGAAGTGGACGTTTCACACGCACGGCGAAGTGGTCTCATCGCCCGCCATCGCAGGCGGCGCGGTCTACGTTGGCAGCAACGACGGGATCCTCTACGCAATTGACGAACAGACCGGCGCGGCAAAGTGGAAGTTCCCCACCGAAGCGCGTGTCTCTTCGTCTCCCGCCGTCGACCATGGTCTGGTTTACTTTGGCAGCTACGACGGCAATTTCTACGCGGTGGATGCGGGGACGGGCAAGCTGCGGTGGAAGTTCGCCAACCCGGGCGAGCGCCGCTATGCGGCAACGCACTTGCACGGCTCACTGCCGGCGGGCGAGACCATGCCCGATCCCTTCGACGTGTACCTGTCATCGCCGGTAGTCTTTGGCGGCAGAGTCTATTTTGGCAGCGGAGACGGCAGCGTGTACTCGCTGGATGCCGCGACGGGCGCGCTGAAGTGGAAGTTCAAAACCGGTGATGTGGTTCATGCGTCGCCTGCAATTGCCGATGGCAAGCTCTACATCGGCAGTTGGGACAGCTATTTTTACGCGCTGGACGCGGCCACCGGGAAGGAACTTTGGAAATTCAAGACCGGGGAAGACCCTGACATTCACAACCAGGTAGGCATCCAGTCTTCGGCAACCGTGGCTGGCGGGTTGGTTTACTTTGGCTGCCGCGACTCGAACTTCTACGCTCTGGACGGCGCGACGGGCCAGAAGCGCTGGGTGTTTAACAACAAGGGCTCGTGGGTAATTACCTCGCCGGTCGTGCAGGCGGGCAAGGTCTACTTTGCCACCTCGGATACCGCGACGCTGCATATATTGGACGCGCAGACCGGTGCGCCGATCGACGCGCTGAAGTTTCACTGGCCCATCTTCGCCTCGCCGTCGATCGCGGGCGCCACGCTCTATCTTGCTGGGCAGGACGGCAAGCTGGTGGCCATCGATTTGGCGACGAGAAAACCGGCGTGGGTCTTCCAGACGGAGGGATCGCGGCAGAATCTCGACGCACTGTCAAAGTCGGATGGCAACCCCAATTACGAAGTTGCTTTCCAGTCGAACTTTTACGACGACCTGCCGGTGGGAGTGAGCAAGTTGCACACAGTTGGAACCATCCTTTCTTCCCCTGTGATCTCAGGGAGCGTTGTCTATATCGGGAGTGCCGACGGCAACCTCTACGCGCTCGAGTAGCCGGCCAAGCGCTGCCGGGCGCATTGCGGACGAGATATAATCCGCATGATTCTGCGCGGACAGGGGGGATTGACGATGAAACGGAAATACGCCGTGGTTCTTTCAGCGATGCTTCTTGCGTTTTCGGCCAAGGCATGTCTCTCACAGGCCGGCCTCTCTCCCAAGTGGGAAGAACTGACCGGGCCGGACTTTATCCAGGCAGTCCACCAGTCGCAAAGCGTTTGCGTGCTGCCGTTCGGCATCCTTGAGAAACACGGACCGCATCTGCCCATCGGCACCGACCTGCTGGACGTCCGCTTCGCGGTGATGAATGCGGTGAAGCAGGAATATGCGGTGGTGTTTCCCGAGTACTACTTCGGGCAGATTTTTGAGGCGCAGCAGCAGCCCGGAACTGTGGCTTACAGCCTGCAAACACAGCTCACGCTATTGCAGGAGACGGTAAGCGAGATGGCGCGCAACGGATGCAAGAAAGTGGTGATCGTGAACGGCCACGGCGGCAACAATCACCTGCTGCCTCTGTTCGCGCAAGCCCAGTTGGCCACGCCTCGCGACTACGTGGTTTATGTTTTCGGGCTGCCGAATGAAAATGTGCCCGGACGGCCGGCGATGAAGACCCCGTATGACCAGCACGGCGGCGAGGCGGAAACTTCAGCCATGCTGATTGCGCGGCCGGATCTGGTTCACCAGGAGCGCGCAACGCAGCAATCGGGTTTGGACCTGAAGCGGCAGTCGCTGCCGGAGAGCGTGTACACGGGCATCTGGTGGTATGCGCGGTTCCCGAATCACTACGCGGGCTGGGGCGAAGCGGCGAACAAGGAACTGGGAGCCTTTGACCAGAAGGAATGGTCGCGGCAGATTACGGAGGCGTTGAAGGCTATCAAGGCCGACGCGGTGAGTTTGAAGCTGCAGAACCAATACTTCGAGGATTCAAAGCATCCACTGGATACGAAACAGTAGAAATAGTGCTTTGAAAAGTAAGAAGAGCCCGTTCGAGGGTGGTTGAGGTCTGGGGTATCCCATCCTTTCGTCAAAGAGCCGACGAAAGGATGGGGCACCCGGCAGACCTGCTAATGATGAATGGGGTTGTTTTGGAATTGAGGTTTCCCAGGTCTCAAAATCGAGACCTGGGGCACCCATCTGCGATGGGAGAACAAGTAGTCAGAGCCGCGCTGATTATTCCGGCTTGGGCTGGCCGGTTGCGCTTTCCTGCTTGGCCAGTTTGACGCGTGCGGTTTCAAGCTTCTTCTGCACCTTGGCAACGTCGGTCGGCTCCACGTCCGCTTGCGCCGACTTGGCGTACTCAGACAGCGACAACTCCCACTGCGCGGCGGCCAGGCGGACGCGGCCGGTCTTCTCGTACAGGTCGCCCAGGTGGTCGTGAACGGTAGGGTCGGTGCGGTCGCGTTCAACGGCGCGGCGCAGATTGTCTTCGGCCAGCTCGTACTGGCCCAGCTTGAAGTAAGCCCAGCCAAGCGAATCGAGATAGGCGCCGTTCATCGGCTCCTGATCGACTGCCTTGCGGATCATGGCCAGCGCTTCAGGCAGCCGCGTGCCCTTGTCGGCCATCATGTAGCCCAGGTAGTTCAGGGTCATGGCGTTGTTGGGGTCCAGTTCCAGCACCTGGCGGAAAAACTGCTCCGCCGGCTCGGAGCGCTTTTGCCGCTCGGCCAGTTCGCCTTTAACAAACAACAGGTAGATGCGGTCTTCCTTTTTTGTGGTCATGCCGCCTGCACGATTCAGGGCGTCTTCGGCATCCTTCCAGCGGTGGGTGCGGATATACATCTGGCCAAGGGCCAGCCAGATGGCGCGATCCTTGTCCGTGTTGTCAATGAGCGCCTTGGCCATGGCCAGGCCGTCATCGGTCTTGCCCAGGTCAAGCAGTTCGCCGGCCAGCATCAGTTTCAGGTCGCGATTCTTGGGGTCGGCTTCAACCGCCTTGCGCGAGATCTCGACCGCCTTGTCAAAATTCTTTGCGCTCCGGTAGGACTCCACCTGGCCCTGGTAGCCGCGCAGGGTCGACTCGCCGCCCATGTCCACAAGCTTCTGATAGGTGGCAATGGCCTCTGCGGTGTGGTTCTGTTCGTTGTAAACCGCGCCCAGCCGCTCAAGGAAGATGCCCCGGTTGTTCTTCTCTTCGCCGGTGTAGGCGCCGTTTGCATGGGAAGTGAGATCGACCATCTTCTCGTAGACAACCACCGCCTCGTCATAGCGGCCCAGCACGTCAAGCAGCAGGCCTTCGTTGTAGCCGGCCTCCAGCGAGTCGGGCTCCTTTTTGCGTGCCTTGCGGACGGTGGCCAGCGCATCTTCGTACTTGCCCTGCCGGCGCTGAATTTCGCAGATGTGAATCAGCGCGCCTGAGTCCTCAGAATCGGCTTCGGCGATCCGCTTGTATTCCTTGAGCGCTTCGTCAAGCTGGTTGTCTGTAAGCAGCGCCTGGGCCAGCGCGCCCATGGTGTGTGCGTCCCCGGGCTCCATATCCGCGGCACGCTGGTAGGCGGCAATCGCTTCCTTGGTCTGCTTCAATTGTTCGTAGGTGGCGCCCAGGGCAGACTCCATCTTGGGGCTGCGGTCGCTCATGGGAACCGCTTCAATCACCTTGGCGGCATGAGCCAGGTCGCCGCTCTCGGCATACAGCCGGGCCAGGTTCAGCACCACTTCTTCCGAGTCCGGCTCGATTCCCTGGGCAACCTTGAATTGCTCTTCAGCCTTTGTGGGCAGGTGCTTCACGGTGTAAAGCTGGCCGAGAACCATGTGGTCCTCGACGCTTTTGGGCTGCAAAGCCACAATCTTTTCAAACTGGGTAATCGCCTGGTCCAGCACATTGCCGGAGGGCGAGGACGAAGACACGCCGTTTTGCGATTCGCCTAGCTGGCGCAGGTAAATGCGGCCCAGCAGCTTGTGAGCGTCTACGTTGTCCGGAGAGGTCTTGAGCAATCCGCGGGCAGTGGTCTCGGCCTCGCGCACCCGGCCGGAGCGGAAATACAGCTCGGCCAGCCCATTGTTCAGTTGCGGCGAACCCGGATCGGCGTTCAGCGCCTTCTTGTACTCCTCGACGGCGAAGCTCACGTATTCAGGCCGGCCCGAGGTCATGGCTTCGTCTTCGTAGATGTTGGCCAGTCCCAGGTGGTAATACGCCTGGGCGCGGTCCTCCGCTGAAGCGGCAGGTTCCACGATCTTTGGCTGCGCCGCGGGCGCAGGGGTTGCGGGGCTGCCCGGAGCATTCTGTGCACCGGCGCGGTTGACTGGCAGCAAGGCGAGAGGCGCGGCGGCAAACAGCAGCCAGATGGGCAGCAAACGGGTCTTTGTTTTCATCATCCTTGGGGTTCCATGCCTTCCAAACCGGGCTGGCAGGCATAACGACCCGCCGCTTTATGGCCAAAAAGCATTGCAGGCAGTTGGGTTGCGACAGCTCTGCCTACTGTACAGACGATTTTACCCGTGATTGGGCTCTTCGTCTTTGCTGAATACAGGAATTTGGTGTTCTGCGCCCCAAATAGGGGCAGGCGCGCCTCGGGCCGCCAGCCGGCCATCCACCCGCGCGGCAAGGACGCCCGGCAGCCATGGATAGCACTCGTGTTGCGGGGAGCGTTCTCTGGGCAATCTTGCCCGGGAGTCTGTTTGGCCGGCATTCAGGACACATTGGGGTACCCCCCCTAAAGGGCCGGATTCTTCATGGAAGTTGATTGGTATCAGTCAGATGCGGCAGGTGCGGCGCGGTAACTCTCTGATTCTGTTTTTGTTATGCGCAGATTATTGGCAACAAAAGGGTTATGCGTGTTCGCTCGCGGCGCTCTTCAAGGTTATGTGCCGGGCAGAAAACCATGAGATGATTTTGCGCCAATGAAGGGAATTAATCGGCAAACTGGCGGGGATATTTCGTCGGCTGGGGAGAGCCGCGATGGCGTAGGACTTGCGCCCATCTATGGGCGCTTGCGCGGGTTGTGTCCGAGTGGGCGACCAACCGGGCACAATGCCCGTCCGACGCCGCTACCCTTACCGACAGCAGTGCCATCCTGAGCCGCAGACGAAGGATCTTCGGTTGCCGTTGAAAGTTTCGAAGGGCCCTTACTTCCGAGACGCCGGCCAACCGGGCGCACCCAGTTCTTTGACCCTGGGGCGTTTCACGGGAGTAATCAAGGTGACGGTGTTCAGTTCCGAGTTTGTTAGTTAAGGCCGGTGGTATCCCCGGTCTCCAATTGCGAGAGACCGGGGGCACCCAGATTAAGCGTCAGAACCTATTGCTCCCAGACCGGGGGCACCCGCCCGGCTCCCGATGTTTCACTCGAAAAGGCTATGCAGTTCATCAAAGGGGGCTTCTCCTTCCGCCTGAAAAGCAAGCTGGATGTGTGGGAACGCAGTTTCAACGAGAGCCAGATCATGAACCAGGAGAAGTTTCGGAACTGTATTCGATATATCGAGGAGAACCCCGTTCGCCGCGGACTAGTGTCGACGCCGCAAGCCCACCCTTTCAGTTCCGCTGCCTGCGGCCCGTTGGACCCCATGCCTCTCCATTTGCACAACTGAGCGTGGTGCGGTGGAAAAGGCCCGGGCCTGAAGGCCTTCCGATGAGGTGCGGTATTCAGGGGCCTGAAGGCCCCAGCTCCCTCCGGTGGAACGCAGAATTACGCTTCGCCGCCGTCGCGGACGAAGCTACTGCACTGCAGCCGAAGCGGTCTTTTTGGCACTGCGGGCCACTGGGAAGTACCCGGTGCGGGTGCGGACGGTGAGTTGCTTTGTCGCGCCCTTGCCTGAGGCGATCACCTGCACGCGGCGGAAGCCCGGCTCGGTGGTCGGCTTGGTCGAGTGGTACCCCAGCGTGTACTGGTTGCGGATGTCGCGCGCCACTTCAGCGGCTATCTGGTCAACCTGCTCAATCGACTTGGGGAAGAAAGCCATGCCGCCGGTCTCGGTGGAGAGCATCTCCAAGGCCCGGCGCGCGTTGCGCACCTCGGAGCGAGTCATGTCATCGCCAAACAAGAGCCCGATGGAGTAGATAACCGGCCCCGACAACCGCGAGACCCGGCTGATGGTCTGCTCCAGGTTGAGCGCCGAGGCGTTGTCTTCCCCATCGGTGATCAGGATCAGCACCTGCTTGGGCCGTTTGGCGTCGGCCGCCAGTGTGTCCGCGGATGCCACCACCGCATCGTAAAGAGCCGTTCCGCCGCGCGACTCGATATGCGCCAGCCCGTCGCGCAGCTTTCTCACGTCCGAGGTAAACTCCTGGTCGATGAAGGCTTCATCGGAGAAGTTGACCACAAAGGCTTCGTCCTGCGGATTGGAGGCCTGAATCAAATCCAGCGCGCTCTTGTTGACCGAAGGCCGCTTCCTGGACATGGAGCCGGAGTTGTCAACCACCAGCGCGATAGAGACCGGCAGGTCAGTATGCTGAAAGCTGATCAGGTTCTGGCGGACGCCGTCTTCGAGTATCTCGAAATTTTCCTTTTTCAGGTCCGGAACCAGGCGGGTGCCATCAAGCACGGTGGCATTGAGCACCACCTCTTCTACGTCCTGGTGCAGGACATACCCTTCACCTGCTTTGTGCAGGGGCTCGGCGGCAGGCGCTTCGGAGTCCGGGGAGCGCACCGGGTCGCGGTCCACGGTGAGTGAAGGCGCCTGCGCCGGAACTGCCGGCGCTGAGGATTGCTGTGCGGGCAGCGAAAGCACAGCCCCGGCAAGCAGAACTGCGAGGACCGCGTTATTGCATTGGCGCATAGTAGCCGGTGCGTGCATGGACAGTGAGTGGTGGCAACCCTTGCGGTGGATTTATCTTCACCTTCACTTTACGCCACTTGCCGTCGCGGGTCAGGTCTTTGGGACGAAAACCGATGACATATTGATTGCGCAGCTCGGTTGAAATCTTCTCTGCGATATCGCCCATTTCCGCGATATCGTCCACGCGAAACATGCGTCCGCCGGTCTCCTCGCTCAGGTCGTTGAGCAGCATGGGGCCAAAACGCTCTTCGGGGGTGGGCGCATAGGGGTCGAAGATGCCGATGGCGTACAACTCCACGTCGGACTCGCGCACCTGGGAGCGAAGCTCGCCCGAGGTATAGCGGGAGTTGTTGTCGCCGCCGTCAGAGACAACCAGGATTGCCTTGCGCTCGTGGCGCGCGTCTTTCATCTTGACCACGGCATAGTAAATGGCGTCAAGCAGGGCGGTGCGCTTGCCGCTGCGCACGGTTGCCAGTCGGGCCTGGATATCTTCAACCGAACCGGTGAAGTCCTCAATCAGCTCGGGCCGGTCATTGAAGCCGATGACAAAAAACTCATCCTGCGGATTGGCGGTCTTGATGAACTGCAGAATCGATTCCCGGGCGCGGATCAGCTTTGAGTTCATTGAGCCGGACAGGTCGAAGACGATGCCGATCGACACCGGAGCGTCCTCGGCGGCGAAGGTGCTGATTTTCTGCTGGCCGCCGTTCTCAAAGACCTGGAAGTCCTCTTTCTCGAGGCCGGTCACCAGTCGGTTCATTGGATCGGTCACGGTAATCGGCACCAGCACCATATCCACGTTTAACAGGATACGGGAGCCGGGCCGGATCTTGAGTGCGTCAGGGCCGCTGACCGCCGGCGCCTCTGCCCCGGCGGGTTCCGCGGCGCCCGGCGTTGTGGCGGCCGGCGGCGGCACATGCACCTTGTCGAGCGGGGCGTCCTGGCCGAGGGCGACGGACACGCAAATGACTGCAAAAAGAGCGCAGTAGACCGATCCGAGGTCGAACGGCCTCCGATGGCCCTGCGTTGCTGCAGTCTCGCGTTCTGGACCAGGCTTCTTCATGCTGTTACACCCAAGTTTGATGGCGATATTAGCACGGTTGCCGCTCGATTGGCGTAATCGCTGTGTCATTCCATTGTCACGGCTCCCTGCGCCTTTCTTGAAGCCCGGGAACCCTGCCCGCATTGGCCGCTGAGATACAATCTAGCCTGAGCGCAACGGCCCCGCATTGAGCAGGATGAGAGCCGCAAACGCTAAAACCGCCTTTTGAATCTGGAGCAAGACCTTCCTCATGGCCCGCATCTATCCATTTCGAGCATGGCGTTACAATCCATCCGCCGTAAAGCTGGACGACGTGGTTACCCAGCCCTACGACAAGATTTCTCCGGCCATGCAGCAGGCCTACTACCAGCGCAGCCCCTACAACCTGGTGCGAATTATTCTCGGACTGCCGGAACTATTTGACGCAGAGCGGGGTGAAAGCGTTTATACCCGCGCCGCGCGCGACTTTGCCGCATGGCGCGAACAGGGCGTGCTGGTGCAGGAGAAAGACCCCTGCATCTTTGCCTATTCGCAGCGATTTACCGTCCCTGGAACGCAGGAAACAAGAGAGCGGCGCGGATTTATCGCCCTGGGCAAGCTGCATGACTACGCCGAGCAGGTAGTCTTCCGGCACGAGCAGACCCTCTCAAAGCCCAAAAGCGACCGGCTCAACCTGCTGAAGGCCACCCACGCGCATTTTGGCCAGATTTTCATGCTGTACTCTGACCCCTCATGCAGCATCGAGAAGATTCTCTACGACGGCAACGGCCCCGCGGAGGCCGAAGTCACCGACGAGTACGGAGTCCTGCACCGGCTTTGGAAGGTCAACGATCCGGCGGCCATTCGCCTGCTGACCACCGCCATGGCCGACAAGAAGCTGATTATCGCCGACGGCCACCACCGCTACGAGACCGCCCTCAACTACTCAAAGGAACACGCCGCCAAGGCCGCCGCGCAAACCGAGCACAGTACCGGCCGCCTGCCGCAGCCCGCCTACCCTGAAGCTGCCGTGATGATGAGCTTTGTGAACATGGACTCCGACGGCCTGGAGATTCTGCCCACCCATCGCGTAGTCCACAGCCTGGCGAGCTTTGACCTGGCCGCTTTTGCGCGCGCCGCCGAAGAGTTCTTTACCGTGGAGCTGCTGCCGACCGGCGAAGGGGTGAGTTACGTTGAGACCCTGGCCAAGCAGCCAGGCACGGCCTTTGTGGCCGTCAGCCGCGCCGGGGCTCTTCTGCTGCGCTCCAAAGCCGGGCCCGTTGCCGCTGTGCTGGCCGCCCTTCCCGAGCGCCAGCGCCAGCTTGACCTGAGCCAACTGCATACCATCGTCCTCGACCGGCTCCTGGGCCTCGACGCTGAAAAGGTCCGCGAGCAGACGAATATCCGCTATCTGCGCGATGCCGGAGAAGCGGTGGAGCAGGTGCGCCGCGGCGAGGCAAACGTTGCCTTTCTCACCAACCCCGTAACCATGGAGCAACTGCGAGAAGTGGCTTTTGCCGGCGAAGTGATGCCTCAGAAGGCCACCGACTTCTTCCCCAAGCTGCTGAGCGGCTTGACCATTTATGCGCTGGACTAGTTGGATCGCGGCTGTTTTGTTGGCCGCGGGAATGACGGCCTCCGCACAGGCCCCACCCGCTCCGCCGGCCCCGCAGCCCCGTTTTGTCGTGGTTCTGGACGCGGCTCACGGCGGAGATGACTACGGTGGGCGCCTCGCAAGCGGCCAGCCTGAAAAGGCCTACACCCTGACCATGAGCGTGCGGTTGCGCTCGCAGCTCGGGGTACGCGGCGTTCAAGTGATTACCACGCGCGAACAGGACACCGGGATCGACCTGAACCATCGCGCGGAGATTGCCAACCACGCCAACGCCCAGGCCTGCATTAGCCTGCACGCATCCGAAAGCGGATCGGGCGTTCATCTTTTCGTCTCTTCGCTTTACCCCATGCAGCCCAGCCGCTTTGCCCCGTGGAAGACCGCGCAGGCGGCGTGGGTCACTCGCTCGCTGGCCCTGGCCGGAGTGCTGAACAGCGCCCTTTTGCATGCCGGCGTGACGGTGACCCTGAGCCGCTCTTCGCTGCCCGGGGTAGACAGCATGGCCTGCCCAGCCGTGGCCGTTGAAATGGCGCCGGACCGCGACGCCAGCCTGAAAACAACCGCCGATCTTGACAATGCGGGCTACCAGTCGCGAGTGGCCGGGGCTCTGGCCGCGGCCCTGCTTGAATGGCAAACGGAGGCCCACGCGCAGTGATCCCCCGCCATCAAAAGGTCATTTTCTCGGTACTGCTGGCGGCTTCGCTGGTGATGGCCGTGGTGCTGTGGCAGTTGCGCGACCGCGCCCACCAGCGCTTGATTGCCGGCGAAGATTCGGCTCCCACCAACGCTCCCCTGGTGGCCCCCGCCGAGCAGGCGACCCTGCTGGTGGCCAACGATGCCGACAACACCCTGCTGGCCCAGACCCATTCCCTGCCCCTGCCTGCCGATCCCGGCGCCCGGGCGCGGGCGATTCTGGGCAAGCTGCTTGATCTCTACTCCACCCCCGACTCGTCTCACCCGGCGCCGGGCGGCGGCAATGCCGTGAGCCAGGTGTACCTGCTGCCTGCCCTCGGCGAAAAGGACCCTCTGCACCCTGACGCAGAACTGGCGGTGGTCAACCTGACCGGCGCTTTCGTATCCTCGCACCCCTCGGGCCTGGAGACTGAAACGCTCACCGTGCTCTCAATCTGCGGCACGCTGCACGCCAACTTTCCCCGCGTCACCCAGGTCCGCTTTTTGGTTGATGGCATTGAGCGCCATACATTGGCCGGGCACGCCGACCTGACCCGCACCTACCTGGCCACGGAGGCGGTGCCAACGGCAGAGGGAGCACACCAATGAACGCCCCGCCTCGCTGTTTCAATTCCGCCGAATTCGCAGTAAGATAGTGCCATGCCCAAGTCGGTTCACATCACGGCTCCAGGCCCCACTCATGAAGAGATGGTGAAGCGCTTCCCAATCACCAAGGCTAGCGAGAAAGCGTTGCGAATCCTTGTGAACGAGTTCAAGGATCAACTTTCCCGTCAGGAAGAGGCGCCCGTAACCTCAATTCGACCGGAAAAGAGGCGCAAGCGTGCCTCCGCCGCCTGACCCAGTCGCCGTATTCCTGAACGTTCCTTACGACAAAGAATTCTCAAGCCTTTACGTTGCTTACATCGTAGGGCTCTATCAACTGAATTTGGTTCCGCATCTCGCTTCCGAAGTCCCGGGCGGGAAACGCAGGCTGAACCGAGTCTTTGAACTCATCCAGAGTTGCCGCTATTCCATCCACGATCTCTCCAGAGTAGAAATCAGCCCGGCGCCGGCCGCAGCTCCACGGTTTAATATGCCACTTGAATTGGGCATGACAATCACCTGGGAAATTCTCAACCCTGACCACCATACCTGGTTCGTCTGGGAGTCAGAGCCCTTTCGACTCCAGAGATCGGCCAGCGACCTGGACGGGACCGATCCCTATATCCACGAAGGCACGCCAGAGGGCGTTCTTCGTGAACTTCGCAACGCTTTCTCGCGTGACAATGCGCCGTCAGTGCCAGAGATGCTAACCGTGTATCGCTTTGTCGATAAGCACTTCGACTCGATTCTGTTGAGAAACGGCACGAGCAATCCATACGACAGAAGCGTATTCAACGAATTGTGCCGGTTTTCGAGTTCTTTGGCCCGTATCGCAAATCAGACAAGGCCGGGGGGGTAATGGCCATGCCCCCGACTATCGGCGTATTCGATTCCGGCTTTGGCGGCCTCACCGTGCTTCGCGCACTTGCGGCACGTCTGCCGCAGGCCCAATTCGCCTTCCTGGGCGATACGGCAAGGCTGCCCTACGGCTCAAAATCGCGCCGGACGATTGCGCGTTACGCGGCCGAAAGCGCGCAGTTTTTGGTCCGCGAGCAGGGCGCCGAGTTCCTGGTGATCGCCTGCAACACGGCCAGCGCCCTGGCCCTTGACGCCATTCAGGATGCGGTGCCGGTGCCGGTGCTGGGCGTGATTGAGCCCGGCGCAGAAGCTGCCCGCGCCGCCTCGCGCACCGGTGACGTTTTGGTCATCGCCACAGACGCCACCGTACAAAGCCACGCCTACGCCGCCGCATGCCAGGCCCGGGGGCTGCATGGCATTGAGAAAGCCTGCCCCCTGCTGGTGCCGCTGGTTGAAGAAGGCTGGACCAACCACCCCGTCACAGCCGAAGTTATCCGCATCTATCTTGAAGAACTCAACGCCGAAGCCGCCGCCAAGGGCCTGAACGCCGACACGCTGGTGCTGGGCTGCACCCACTACCCGCTGCTGCGCCCGCTCATCGAGAAGGCCGTTCCGGCAGGCATGCGGGTTATCGACTCCGCCGAAGCCGCGGCCGAAGCCGCCGTGCGCCTGGTCAACGGCCGCGCCAACGGGCCCACCGGCACTCCTGCCTTTCCACCGGCCCTGCGCTGCTTTGCCACCGACTCCGTGGACAAGTTCGAGCGCCTCGGTTCTGCGTTCCTGGGCCGTCCCACGGGCAAAGTGGAGCTTGTTGACCTGGGAGGCTGATATTGTAATAAAGGGTGGCCCGGCATCCCCTGCACAGGGGCCACGGAGGAAACAAGCAAGCATGATCAATTTGGCGGGTAAGACGGCCGTGGTCTTCGGGCTGGCCAACAAGCGTTCTATCGCCTGGGGTATCGCCCAAAAGCTCCACGAGGCCGGAGCAACCCTGGCCATTTGTTATCAAAACGAACGCATGAAGCTCGAGGCCCAAAGCCTCATCGACGAACTGCCCGGCGCGCAGGGCTTTCAGTGCGACGTCTCCAGCGACGAGCAAATCGAGAAACTCTTTGTCGCCATCAAAGAAAAGTTCGGCAAGATCGAGATCCTGGTCCACGCTGTGGCCTTCGCCCCCGCCGAGGATCTGCGCGGCGATTTCATCAACACCAGCCGCGACGGCTTCCGGGTGGCCATGGACGTCAGCGTCTACTCGCTCATCGCCGTCAGCCGCGCCGCCGCGCCGTTGATGACCGAGGGGGGCAGCATCCTCACCCTCAGCTTTTACGCTTCAGAAAAAGTGGTCCCGCACTACAACGTGATGGCCGTGGCCAAGGCCGGCTTGGAATGCACGGTCCGTTACCTTGCCTATAGCCTGGGACCGAAGAACATTCGCGTCAACGCCATCTCCGCGGGCCCCATCAAGACGCTGGCCGCGCGCGGCGTGGGCGATCTGGGCGACATGATGCGAGCCCACGCCGAGCGCGCCCCCCTGCATCGCAACGTCGATCAGCTTGAAGTAGGCGGCACTGCCCTGTTCCTGGCCAGCGACCTCTCCAGCGCCATCACCGGCGAAATTATGTATGTAGACTGCGGCTACAACGTGATGGGGTACTGAGGTCGGTTTTCCGGAACTCGCTGAATTTCCTCGATCCCCCCTATCTAGATTCGGGTCATGCGCGAGGGGCACCGGGCTCAATTATCTAAAGTTCGTAGGACCTTATGCGGACGGGAACAAAATTGGTCGAACTTTTGCCTTCAAGCGAGTGATTTCAGATTCGTTATGGCATAGATCCCTGTGCGCCCAAATCAAGTTGGTCCTTTCGCGACAGTCCTTCGCCATGGCCAGACCGATCGTTTCATAAGACCCAATCTCCCGCCTGAGATCCTCAGGTTCGTTCAGCGCGCCGAGAATGAAAACTCGCTCAGCCAGATGTTCGGGAATCCTTCCCTTTGCCACATCCAACCTATCTGTTCTACCGTCAAAATCGATAATTAGAACCATGAACCGCTCTGGGAAGCGGTCCATCTCGTCGGCATAAATCGAGACAAAGCGATCTAGGGAACCCCTGCGCAGGTGTGTGATTTTGCGGCGACAACGCGAGCGCAGTTGATTTGTTGATTGTGAATCGGTTTTCTTTCGGAAAAGACGGGTTGCTGCTTGTCTTTTTGATCCCTTGAGGCCGTTTTCCGGCCT
>CAIWFH010000139.1 GCA_903911925.1 uncultured Acidobacteriaceae bacterium | reverse complement strand
GTCTCTTGTAAGTTGCTGGCTGTATGTGGCGCACGCTTCAGAGGCTGCTGAAAAATGAGCAAAGAACGTTGGCCGCAGATGAACCTCACATGGCCTGACGGCCACCCTGGAAAATGAAAACGGGTTGGGTGTGGTTCAGAATGGGAGTGGCTGGAGTAAAGAATCCTTCTGCGTAATGGTGGCGAGAGCCCCGGCGATGAACCTGATTCGGCCGGCGTAGAGCGAACCCTGGAATGAGCTTCGGCTCGTAGAACAACTTGTACGGGTAGGCGCTGGCCCGCTCCAGTCGGAGGAGGGAGCGTGATTCCGGCTGTAATCGAGCGATGCGCCGGCATTGATGTCGGCAAGAAGTTTCTGGCGGTCTGTGTAATGACAGGGCCTGCCCAGGGAAGCGCCATAGCGGAAGTTCGGAAATTCGGCACAGTGCGAGGCGAACTGGAACGGCTGCGAGAGTGGCTCAAGAGCGAGAGTTGCACGCACGTGGTGATGGAGAGCACCGGCGTCTATTGGAAGCCCGTGCTCAACATTCTGGAGGACGATCCGGAATACCAGTTAGAGATCGTGCTGGCGAATGCGCAGCAGGTCAAAGCCGTCACCGGGCATAAGACCGATCCGCACGATGCGCGTTGGCTGGCGCATTTGCTGCGGCACGGAATGATCCGGCCCAGTTTCATCCCGCCGCGGGCGCAGCGAGAACTGCGCGACCTCACACGCCGCCGGAAGCAGATGGTGCGGGCGGCCGCCGAAGAGCGCAACCGGGTGCAAAAGGCGCTGGAAGATGCCAACGTAAAGATCGGCGACGTGCTGAGTGATGTCTTCGGTCTCTCCGGCCAACTCATGCTGGAAGCTCTCGTGGAAGGGAAGTTGAGCGCCGTCGACGTTGCCGCACTGGCGCGCGGCAACGCTCGCAAAAAGATTGACGAACTGAAGGCGGCGCTGGAAGGCCATCAGGTGCGAGACTCGCATCGGTTCCTGATCACGCGCGCCATGCGGCACATGGCGTTTCTGGCGGATGAGATTGAAGCGCTGGACCAGGAAATCGCCAAACACATCGACAACCCCGACCTGAGCAAGCCGAATCAGCTTCTGCAAACCATTCCCGGCATCAGGACGCAGGCTGCCGCAGCGATGCTTGCCGAGGGAGGCCCGGACATGAAGCAGTATCCCAGCGGCAGTCATTTCAGTTCCTGGTCCGGGATCGCTCCGGGCAACAACGAAAGTGCGGGGAAAAGAAAACGCGCCCCCACTCTCCGCGGCAATCCGCATATGAAGGTCGCTCTGGTGGAGTCGGCGTGGTCGGCCTCCCGAACCCAGGGGAGCGAATTTCTAGAGCGCTATCAAAGGCTGCAAACTCGTATCGGCCACAAGCGCGCTCTCATCGCCGTAGCTCACCTGCTGGCGCTACGAATCTACGAGGTGCTTCAAACCGGAGAGCCCTACGAAAAAGGTCGTTCCGCAAGAACGGAATCCTCTGCCCGTCGCCTAGTCCGGCATCATACCCGACGGCTCAAACACCTCCATCGCTGGCTCGCTGATATTGATTCTAAAGAGGCGCAGTAAGCGTTTTCAGAACAACGCGGATCAACGCGGGTAAGAACGTTGTTTCAGATCGGCGAGCATCCGTGTTCATCGACAGCGGGTAGTATTTTGGTCTTTTCGGCAAGCTGCTCAACGCGGCCGCTCCGGTGGTACTTTGATGCTATGAAGTTCGATCTCAAGCATCTGGAGGCGTTCGTAGCGGCGGCCAAGTGCGGCAGTTTCACGCGCGCGGCCGCGTCCCTCAACGTCTCGCAGCCCACATTCACTGTCCAGATCCGCCAGTTGGAAGAGGCCCTGGGCGTGCGCCTGTTGGACCGCAACACCCGCTCGGTGCGATTAACGCCCATCGGCGAGCAGCTTGCGGGACCGCTCGAACGCGCGTTGAACGAGATTGAGTCGATCTTTCTGAATATCGATGCCCTGTCCGGAAAGACCAAGGGCACAGTGGCAATCGCCACCTACCCGGCTTTCTTCGCTATCCTTCTGCCGCAGGCCATCTCGGAGTTTCATTCGCAGCACTCGGGCATCTCCATACGGCTGAAAGACGGCCTGGGGAACCGCATAGCCGGCATGGTGAGAACCGGCGACGTCGATTTCGG
>CAIWFH010000138.1 GCA_903911925.1 uncultured Acidobacteriaceae bacterium | reverse complement strand
GTCTGGAAACGGTATATCGAGGAACAAAAGCCCCCGGAGCCAGACGATGATTTCAATGTGGTCTAATCGGCCGCATGGCCGATCAATCCGGCTTTCAGCCGTAACCGAAGCCACCGCCTGTTAGGCGGTGGAGAATTCACTCGTGCCGCAAATACCGCAAAATGAACGCGGGGCTCTAGCCCCTGAGGGAAAGAGCGGGCATGCATTGGATGAAAAGCTGGTTGCGTATCTGCGGCTTTGTTGCAACTTTTTTGTTGCCTGCAGGCCTCCAAGGTCAACTCATATGCAATCCTCCAGAAATGTGTTCGTGTGAAAAGGAGGAGGTTTCACCCAACCTCACAATTGGTACAGCCGTAAGGTTGACTGGCGTTCTCTTTGATGGGTCCGGAGCACCGATTCAGTTCAACAGAACCATAGTCCAAGTGCTTAACCCGATGAACAACGAGATTCTGTCTTCGGCGACGTTGGATGAGAAACGCAGATTTGATCTCGGCGTTGTTCCGGCTGGGAGATTTCGTTTAATTGCTTTCTGGTCTCAAGAGAAGAAAGCTCGTCGGTTGCCGCTCTTCGATCAGCCCAAGGGTTTGTCTTGCACAGGCGAGAATGAATGTCACCTTCAGATCCTGCTGGCATTGCATGGGACCGATCAGCGATTTGAGTTCTGTCCCCCGAAATAGAATGCCAACAGTAAAGGATTTTGGAAGGAGTGGTTTGGCCGCACCCAATAGAATCGCCATCATCGCCGCCCTGCCCGGGGAACTGAAGCCGTTCGTTCGTGGTTGGCAATTCGAAGCCCGCAACGGGATCCATCTCTGGCGCCACCGCAACGACCAGCAAGAATGGGTTGCCGTCTGTGCCGGAGCCGGGCAGGCTGCCGCTACCCATGCCTTCGCCGAAGCCGAAAAGTCTGGCCCCATCGACGCCGTATTCTCTGTCGGCTGGGCAGGTGCACTGAGCGAGGAATTCCTTGTCGGCCATGCCTCCTTGCTTTCGGACGTGGTTGACGCGCAGACGGGCGAGCGTTTTACTACCGCCTCAACTCCAGGCGGGCCGTTACTCGTCACCAGCCCCAGAGTGGCCGACGAGCCGGAGAAGCGGCGCCTTGCAGCAACCTATTGCGCTGGACTCGTCGACATGGAGGCCGCCGCCGTTGCCCGGCTCGCCCAGATGCGCGGCATCCCCTTTTATTGCATCAAAGGAATCAGCGACGGCTGCAGCGATCATCTCCCTGATTTCAATCGTTTTATTCTGCCGGACGGCCACTTTCGCCTGGGCGCCTTTGTCGTTTTCGCTGTACTCCGTCCCTGGTACTGGCGGGCACTGATGCGGATGGGCGAAAATAGCAAGAAGGCGGCTCAGGCTATCGCGGAGCTTCTACACAAAATCACCTGCCAGTGAGGTCACACCAGAAAGCGGATGGCTACCCAAACCACACACCCAGAAAGCCCGATCGAATTCAACATCCCTTCCACGATGCAAGCCGTGGTTTATCGCGGCATCAACGATATGCGCGTCGAGACCGTGCCCGTCCCCGAGATCAGCCCGGGGGAGTTGCTGGTCAAGGTGGCTACCTGCGGCGTCTGCGGGACGGATCTCAAGAAGATCCACACCGGTTCCCACTCCGCGCCGCGCATCTTCGGCCACGAGATGGCCGGAACCGTTGTAAAAGTTGGGCAGGGCGTTACGCGCTTTGCCTCTGGCGACCGGGTTGTGGTTCACCATCACGTCCCCTGCGGCGACTGCTACTACTGCCGCAAGAAAATGCCGACCCAGTGTTCGCTTTACAAGAAAGTGGGCGTGACGGCGGGCTTTGAGCCTTCCGGCGGCGGCTTTGCCGAGTACATTCGCGTGATGGACTGGATTGCCGCGAGCCGCGGCGTGGTCCCGATTCCCGACGGAGTACCGTTTGAGCAGGCCGCCTTTGCCGAACCGCTGAATACGGTTCTCAAGGGGATCAAGCTGTTGAATCTGGCGGCAGACGATACGGTGCTGGTGATCGGCCAGGGCCCCATCGGCTTGATGCATGCAGCGCTTGCGCATCGAACCGGCGCCCGCGTGCTCACCTCCGATCTTTACCCGGAGCGCCACGCCATCGCCGCGAAATTCGGGCTCAAGAATCCGATTCACGCCGGCACGGAAGACGTGGTGAAGCGTGTGCTTGAAGAGACCGAGGGCCGCGGTGCCGATGCCGTGATTGTCGCTGTGGGCGGCAATGCGCTGATCAAGACCGCGATGGCAGCGGTGCGTCCCGGCGGCAGAGTCATGCTGTTTGCCCAGACCCAATACGGCGAGGCAACTTTCGATCCAGGCCAGGTCTGCATGGACGAGAAGACCCTGATGGGTTCCTATTCATCCTCGTTCGACATTCTCGACGAGGTGACCAGCCTGATCTTCGACGGCTACCGCAACGGGTTCGATCTGACACAACTCATCTCGCACCGCTATCCGCTCAGCCAGGCAGTTGAGGCAATTGATGTTGCTTCAACCCCCAAAGGGGACTCGATGAAGATTATGATTGAGCCTGCTTTTGGAGCGGGAGCAAACTGATGGTTCTTTTTCCATGCGCCGGCTGGCGCCCCTGCCGCAGGCTCCTTCTCACGGATCGGGCCTCTCAAACGCGGCGGCTCAAGAACTGGGCAACTCTGCCTGAGCAACTCCGGAGCCCATTGAGGAGAAATCGATGCCAGACACGGTAAAGGGCGCGATCAAACGCGGACGGGCTACGGTTGAAGACGTCCTCGAGGTCGGCCGCACCACCGTTGAAGACGTTCTCCACGTTGGCCGCAGCACAGTAGAAGAAGTTCTTCACGTGGGCCGGAACACCGTTGAAGAGGTGATCCAGGTCGGCCGCAATACGGTCGAGTCGGCCCGCAGGCTCGGCCAGGGAACGATGCAGGCCGCCGTCCTCCACGGGCGCGAAGATATCCGCATTGAAAGCGTTCCGGTTCCCCAGGCATTGCCCGGCGAACTGATTCTCCGCGTTGGCGCCGCGCTCACCTGCGGAACCGACTTGAAGGTATTCCGCCGCGGATACCATGCCCGCATGATTGTGCCTCCAGCGCTGTTCGGTCACGAACTGGCAGGAACAGTGGTCGAGTCTGGCGAAGGGGTCGAAGGTTTTCCAAACGGCAGTCGCGTGGTGGCGCTCAACTCCGCGCCGTGCGGCGAATGCTATTTTTGCCTGCGCAGCCAGGAGAACCTCTGCGACGACCTGCTCTTCAACAATGGCGCTTATGCCGAGTTCATCCGCATTCCCGCCCGCATCGCGGCCATGAACACGATCATCGTCCCCGACCACGTTCCGCTGGAGCATGCCGCACTAACTGAGCCGCTGGCCTGCGCCGTGCATGGTTTTGAAGACTCGAATCCCCACCCCGGCGACACCGTTGCAGTGATCGGCGGGGGACCTTTGGGGCTTATGATGGCGCATGTGGCTTCACTGGCGGGCTGCGAAGTGATTTCCATCGTGAGGCACGATGGACAGGTTGAAGCGGCACGGCAGTTGGGCGCAGCGCACGTGGTTAAAGCCACCAGTATCCGCAAAGCGATCGCAGAGACGCGCGCGTTTACCCCGAATGACCGGGGCGTCGACATCGCCATTGAGGCTGTGGGCCTGCCTGAAGCTTGGGAAGAAGCCGTGGAGATGGTTCGCAAAGGCGGCACGGTCAACTTTTTCGGCGGGTGCGCCACCGGCACGCGCGTCACCCTCGACACCAACCGGATCCACTATAGCGACATCACCCTGCGCGCCACATTTCATCACACTCCGGCCATCTGCCGCAGGGCGTTGGATCTGATTGCCAGCGGACGCTTTCAGGCTGGCGCATTTATCACCGGCCGCGCACGCCTCTACGAACTTAACCGGGTTTTTGAGAAGTTGATGAAGCGCAGCACCGAGATTAAAACCGCGATTGTGCCGTGACGAACTGCTTCAGGCACCGCAATGAAATAGGGCGGGACTTAGCCCCCGGGAGATGTGGGTTTGCAAGAGGGATCAATAACCGGAGAACGGATGGGCGCAGGCGGCTCTGCGCCCGCGGGGCGGGAGACCCGCGAAACTGAAGCGCTTCTCGCCCTGGGATGGGCCGTGCTGCCGCCGTCTTATCGCATTCCTGAGACGGCGCCCACGCTTGAAGAAGCCAACGCCTGGTGCAAGCGCCTGGCCGAGTCGCATTACGAAAATTTTCATGTAGCCTCATGGTTTTTGCCCAAAGCCCTTCGACCCCATTTCCACGCCATTTACGCTTATTGCCGCGTCTCAGACGATTTGGGCGACGAGGTCCCCAACCGCTCTGCGGCCCTTGCACTGCTTGATCTGTGGGGGCGTGAGTTGGATGCATGTTATGAAGGCCGCGCGCGCCATCCGGTCTTTGTGGCGCTGGGCGAGACCCTCCGCGCCTGCGCTATTCCCAAAAAGCCATTCGCTGATCTGCTTGTGGCATTTCGACAAGACCAGGCTGTTACCCGCTTTGCTTCCATGCAGGACGTGCTTGCCTACTGCCGCTTTTCGGCGGACCCGGTGGGCCGGCTGGTTCTTTACGCTTGTGGCGAGACCGGCGATCAGGATACGGAAGAGCGTTTCAGGCTTTCGGACCTCACGTGTTCCGCGCTGCAACTGGCGAACTTCTGGCAGGATGTGCGTGTGGATTTCGGCAAGGGCCGGGTCTACCTGCCTCAAGACGATATGAAGTGCTTCGGCGTGACGGACGAAACCATCGCCGCCGGCATTGCCACGCCGGAGTTCCGCGCGCTGATGCGGCACGAAGTTAATTTTACGCGGGCCATGTTTGAAGAGGGGTTGGCGCTGATCGGCATGGTTGACCGCAACTTGGCGCTGGACCTCGACCTGTTCAGCCGTGGCGGGCTTGAGATACTTCGCGCCATCGAACGGCAGGACTATGATGTGCTGAGCGCGCGGCCGGCAATCTCAAAAGCCAACAAATTCAAGCTGGCTCTGCGCGCGGTGAGCGGCAAACTACTGCCCTTCCTGGCCCTCACGGCGGGCGCATGATCGACAAGGACGGCGGCTTGACTTCAACACGCACAAGGGATCGGTTACAACTGGCAAATGCGTATGCGGTCTGCCGGGCCATCGCCAAGCGCGAGGCGAAGAACTTCTATTACGCTTTTGTTGCACTTCCTGAGCCGCGCCGCAACGCCATCTGCGCCATCTATGCCTTCATGCGGCAGGCGGACGATTTGGCCGACGATGAGAGCCTTCCGCGCGAAGAGCGCCGCCGGCGGCTCGATAACTGGCTGGCGGACTGGCGCGGAGTGTGCCACGGCGGCGACTCTTCCGACCCGGTCTTCGTGGCCGTCCGGGACGCTACCGAGCGCTTCCATATCCCGCTAAGCCTGCTCGAAGAACTTGTTGCCGGCACCACAATGGACCTGAAGCCGGCAACACAGGAAGGCCCCGACACCTACGCCACTTTCGACGATCTCTACCAATACTGCTATTTGGTGGCCTCGGTCGTCGGCCTTGTTTGCATTCGCATCTTCGGCTACACCGACCCACGCGCCGAGAAATTGGCCGAGGAAACAGGCATTGCCTTCCAGTTAACCAACATCCTGCGCGACGTGGCCGAGGATGCCGCCCGCAACCGCGTCTATCTGCCCCTAGATGACCTGGCGGCGCACGGCGTTCAATTGGACGCGCTGCTTGAGCGCACCTCTGCTGCGCCGCCAACCGCGAACGAGCTCGCGCTGCTAGCGGCCATCGCCGATCGCGCCGAAGATTTCTATAAGTCTGCGCAATTGCTGCTGCCGTTGATTGACCGCGAAAGCCGTCCCGCGCTTTGGGTGCTGGTAACCATTTATCATGGGCTGCTCAAGCGCATTGAGAAGAGCGGCTACGATGTTTTTTCAAGCCGCGCCAGCGTGCCCATGGCGCAGAAACTCAGCATCATGGCCGTTGGCCTTGCGCGGATGGCTTGGGCCAGGCTGGTTGCATGACAAGCTTTGAAGAGGCACTGTAACAGGGCACGACCTTAGTCGTGCCGGGAGCGCCGCCAAATGAAATGGGGGCTTTAGCCCCCGAGGTACGTTTCTCTGCGGTCATGAAAGGCAGTTGGTTGGATCGTTCGCGCGAGCAAGCAATGAAGACCGTCACCATCATTGGCGCTGGCGTTGCCGGCATGAGCGCTGCCTGCGCCCTGGCCGAGGCGGGCTTTCGCGTGAAACTGGTGGAGCGCCGCGGCTACCTGGGCGGCCGCGCCAGTTCCTATCTGCATCCCGGCGTTGGCGAGGTCATCGACAACTGCCAGCACGTTCTCTTCGGCTGCTGTACGAATGTAATGGGCTTCTACCGCCGCATCGGCGTTGCTGAGCAGATTCACTGGACCAGCGACATGACGATGATTGAGCCCGGCGGCCGGCGCTCCCGTCTGGGACCGTTTCATCTCGGTTCGTTGCGCTTGCCCGCGCCGCTGCATAGCGCGCCGAGTTTCCTCAACGCCAATGCTTTCACGCTTGCCGACAAAATCTCGCTGGGCCGCGCCATGACCGCCATGATGCGGCCGGGCGCGCTGGACCACTCGCACGAATCTCTGGGCGAATGGCTCAGGCGCCACAAGCAAACCGAAGGCGCGGTGAATCGCTTCTGGCGCCTCGTGATTGCCAGCGCACTGAATGCGGAGATCGAAGAGATCGCCGTGCCCTATGCCGCCAAAGTGATTCGCGAGTTGTTTATGAACTCCGCCGAAGCAGGCAGCATGGGCATGAGCCGTGTTCCGCTGAGCCAACTCTATGCGGGCGTGCCGGTGTTTCTCGCCGAGCGGGGCGGCGGTGTGCAACTCAACACGCATGTTGAAGGCGCAGCCTGGGATGAAGGCACGCGCCAGTGGACGACGTATACGCGCACGGGCGAGTTTGTCTCGGACTTCGTTGTTCTCGCCTTGCCATTTGAGGCAACGCAGAAACTGCTGCCGCACCTGCCTGAGGAAAAGGGCCGGGAACGTCTCGCCCGGCAGATTGAGAAACACGAACACTGGCCCATCTGCAGCGTGCATCTCTGGTTTGACCGCGAGATTACGGATCTTGAACACGCGGTGCTGCTGGACCGCGAGATTCACTGGATGTACAACCAGTCGCGCCTGCAGACGGGGCGCGGCGGCCATTACATTGAACTGGTCGTCAGCGCAACGCGCGCCTTCGCCTCACTGCCGCGCGAGGCAGCCATTCAACAGGCGCTGAGCGAGCTGGCAGAGTTCTTCCCGCGCATAAAAGAGGCGAAACTGGGGAAGGTGGCGCTGGTCAAGGAAGTGCTCGCCACCTTTGGCGTGCCTCCGGGCATTGATGGTTCAAGGCCTTCGGCAACATCTCCCTGGCCGCAACTGTTTCTTGCAGGAGATTGGGTGCAGACCGGTTGGCCATCGACGATGGAGAGTGCTGCGCGGTCAGGCCACCTGGCGGCAGAAGCGCTGGGCTTTGAATCGGGCGAGCCGCTCAAATGTCTTGTACCGGATCTGCAGCCGCGCGGGTTGATGCGCTTTATCGCTTAAGGCGACGGCTGATTTTCCGATCCCTGATCCCTGTCCTCAATGCGCCAGCAGATAAACCCCAATGCAGACCAGCACGGCCGCGGTCCAACGCCGCCGGTCGACATTTTCCTTGAGGAAGATCTTGCCCGCGACAGCATTGGTTACCAGTGTTAGTGAGGCCGAGGCCGGCGCTACCAGGCTCAGGTTCAGGTGATTCAGCGCGAAGAGGAGCGAGAAAAACGCCAGCGCCAGAAAGCTCACGCCGGCAAAAAACAGCGGGCAGGTGATCACAGCCCGGATTGCGCCTTTGAGCCCGGAGTGGGCGCGGATCTCATCCAGGTCGCCAATCGACTTCATAGCGGCCGCGGTAAGCACTTCGCCCGCGGTTGACGCCAGCACGATGGCCGCGATCATGGCCGCAGATGACCATACGCCGGGTTGCAGAGCTGTGGAGGGAATCGTCATGATGCCTGCTCCTGTTCCACAGCTGGCACTGGCCGCTCAGTCAGCGCCGGGCCCTGTGCGACAAAGCCGACACCTACGGTGATGAGCACAATGCCTGCCCAGCGCTGCCACGAAATGGTCTCGTGAAGCCAGAAGCGGGAGAGCAGCGCGACAATCACGTTGCCGAAGGCCGTAGCCGGAAGCACGTAGGTCAGATCGGCCCACGAAAGAGCGGTGAGGTAGCTGGCGAAGAAGCCGATGAGCAGCGCGATGCCCACTGCGATCCATGGCGTAAAGACTGCCGCTATCAATGTGCCGGGATGGTTAAGCGAAATAGGCGGAAGGCGGGTCATGCCGCGGGAGAGACAGGTGTCGCCAAGCGGGGCGCAGATGGAGACCAGCGCCAATATCATGTATTGCCAGGGAGAGAGTTTTGGTTGAGCCATGATTTTCGTGCAGTTCCTTCCAGAACAGGCAAGAAAATGAGGGCGAACGCACCGGCGCCGCCCTCATGAAAATAGACCAGGAGCTAAACGCCGGCGTTTGCCGGTGCCGGTGGTTTCGGCTGGTGGCTACGTGTTTCCTTCACCATCTTGTTGCGCTGCGCGCGCAGCTTGAGGAAGGCCTTGGCCTCGACATACAGCCGGGGCAGGTCGCGGTTTACCATCGCCTTCCAGACCACGCGGAACGCCGCCTTGGGCCGGAAGTAATATTCGTCGTAGAAGCGATGCACCATCTCCATCACGTAGTCGGTAGGCAGGCCCGGATATTCGATGTGCGCCATCTGGTGGCCGCCTGAGTCGCTCATGGCCTGGGTGTTCACAATGAAACCGTTGGCCTTGGCGTAGTCATAGAATTCTGTTCCCGGATAGGCGTGCGCAATCGAAACCTGGATGGTTTCGCAATCCAGCGTCTTGGCAAAGTTGATCGTGTTGCGGATCGACTCCTTGGTCTCGCCAGGCAAGCCCAGGATAAAGTCCGCGTGGATGGTTAGACCCAGGGCATGGCAGTCCCTGGCAAAGTCGCGTGCGCGCTCAACCGTCGCGCCCTTCTTGATGTTCTTCAGAATCTGCGGATCGCCCGATTCGAAACCTACAATGAGCAGTCGGCAGCCCGCTTCCTTCATGGCTTTCAGCGTATCGTAGTCGGTGGTGACGCGCGAGGTGCAGCTCCAGGTGAGGCCCAGCGGCTTCAGCTTCTCGCAAAGTTCAATCGTCCGGGCCTTCTGAATGTTGAAGGTGTCGTCGTCAAAGAAGAATTCCTTCACATCCGGGAAGTTCTGCTTGGCCCAGGCCAGTTCCGCCGCAACATCGTCAGTGGAGCGCTTGCGCCAGGCGTGCCCGCTCAGCGTCTGCGGCCAGAGGCAGAAGGTGCACTGCGCGGGGCAGCCGCGCGTTGAATAGAGCGCGATATAGGGGTGCAACAGGAACGGCACGTTGTAGCGCGTCACGTCCATGTCGCGCTTGTAAATCTTGGTGGCCCAGGGCATTGCATCCAGGTCTTCGATTTGCGGCCGGTCGGGGTTGTGGACAACCTTCCCGTCCTGCTTGTAGCTTATGCCGAGAATCTCGTTGAGCGGCTTGCCCTGGGCAAATTCGACCACTGAGTAATCGAACTCGCGGCGGCAGATAAAGTCCAGCGCGGAACACTCGTTCAGGGCCTTGTCAGGGGAAGTGGTCACCGGCGGTCCGACGAATGCGACGCGGATAGACGGGTTGGCCGCCTTGATGGCTTCAGCCAGGCGTTGGTCGCCTTCCCAGCCCACGGTCGATGTAAACAGCACAAGGAACTCGAAGTCCTTGCAGATGTTGATGGTTTCTTCAGCGGAGACGTGGTGCGGGGGCGCATCCAGCACGCGCGAACCCTCAAGCAGGCCAGCCGGATAGGTAAGCCATACAGGGTACCAATAGGACTCAATCTCGCGTGTAGCCGGCCAGCGCGAGCTCGCGCCACCGTCAAAATTCTCAAACGAGGGCGGATTCAGCAATAGTGTCTTTAGGGGCATAGTCATTCCTTCTATTCTAACATTTTGTCGATTTTTGGAGCTTGCGTGGCTACTTTCCGTGCAGTTCGTTCAGCCAGTCTTGCATGTGGCCTAGAGCGCGCAGAAGGCCCAACCGAGTCTTGCTCAGGTCAAGCTGTGCGTCAAGCGAGTCCTGGAATTTCTGATGCTCGTCAATCCGGGCCAGTTGTTCAGCCTTGGGAGACAGTTGCGCGGGCGCTCCCGGCGAGATTCCGGCCCCGTTGCCCAACTCCAATTGTGCCATCACAGTCCGCAATTGCGCATCGGCAATCTGCTGTTTCAGGCTTGCGATCTCTGCCAGTGCATCCAGTTCCCTGAGGGTGCCGGTTAGTTCGGCAATGCGGATATCGTTCTGGCTTTGTGCCTGCTCGGCTTCTACCGTGGCCCGAAGCGCATCGGCCGCTGACTCCCTTGCCTTGGCTCGATGCCCCATGTCGAAGATGGGAACCTGAATTGAGATTCCAGAACTGAAATTGTTAGCCGGTAGCGGCTTGGCGAAGAAAGAGTTCACATCGTTGAGCAGCGTGGTGTTGCGGTTGTATTGCGCGATGAAGCTCAACTGCGGCAGGTAATTGATCTCTTGGTCGCCCTTGGCCACCTGCTGTTTCGATAGCGCCAGCGCCTTTGCCGATCCGGTGCCTGCAAGCATGCGCGCTGGCAGGTCGCCCTTCACCTGAGGTATCTCTGGAATACTGCCATGGTCCGGCGTGATCGATCCAACGGGAAGGCCCGTCAATGCAGCCAACTGCGCGCCGAGCGTAGCGGCGCGGGCCCGCAAATGAACCTGTTTCAGTTTGACCTGGGCAGCCGTCAAGCGCGCCTGCAACATCTCGCTCAATGGATCGACCCCTGCCTCCGCGCGCTCCTGTTCGATTACAACCAGTCGATCTGCGAAGTCGGCCTGCTGTTTTGTTACGTCCAGTTCGCGGTTAACGGTATCAAGCTCGATGTAGGCGGTTGAGGCGTCGAGCGCGACTTGTTCCTGGGCATCGCGCAAATTTGCCGTGGCCGCCTGCAATCCGAAACGCGCCGCGTTAATATAGCGCTTTTGCGGAACGCCGAAGACCAGGGACTGGACGGTCGCACCCCAAATGGAAGGAGGAGTGCCCGTGAAGCCTACCTCTGGAAAAGTTGGAAGTCCGGTGTTGAGGAGCACCGAGGGAAATACGGCATCCTTGCTTTCAGAGAGTGCGGCCCGGGCCTTGTTCAGGTCCGCCTGGGCCATTCTGAACTGGGCGCTGTTGCGCTGGGCCAGGTCCACCACGGTTGACAGGGACACCTGCGCCTGAAGCCCTGCGGCAGCAGCCGCGAACGCGATGCTTGTCAGCATCGGTCTCCATGTGCGTCGCGGCTTGTCCATCATTCTCACCTGTACTCTTCCGTTCACTGCCTGGTTTCCTTGATTTTCAAATCCTGGGCCGGCTTGTATTCGCGGGCCAGAGCCAGGGCTGTTGCCTTGTCGCGTTGGGCGCCTGCCAAATCTCCCAGCCCCATCTTTACGCCCGCCAGTTTTGTGTAGGCCGCAAACGCCGGCGCTTCCTCTGTCTTCGCCTGGCCGGCAAGATAGTCCTCAAGCATCCTGGCCGCCCGCGGCAAATCGCGGTTGGCGTCAATCAAAAGTAAAGCCCCATCGAACAGAGGAACGCCCGCGCGCTTGTCATGCGCCGCGGCATTCACGCAACTTTGTATAGCCGAATCCATCTCTGTCCAGCGCTGCCGGCGGCGATAGAAATCGGCTAGCGTCGTCCACCGGAATGCGGGATGCGCGCTGACCGCAATCGCCTGCTTGTACTCCCGTTCGGCCGTGCCAAAGTCCTTGCGTTCCTCGGCGATCCTGCCCCGCAACTCATGGGCGCGCGCCGGGTCAGCGCTGTCCAGTTGAACGGCAACCCCCTCAGCCTTGTCGAGTCCGCCGCCCACCACTCCGGGCGCAGAACGGTAAAACTCACCCAGGTCAGCCAACGCATCGGCATTGCGGGGATTCAATTTGACTGCTTCCTCAAACTCCACTCGCACTCGTTTGCCCAGCGAAAAGGCACTCAGGAAATTTGCCTGGCTTGCTTTTCGGCCCAATGCCCGGCCAAGCCACATGTGATAGTCCGAGTTCTGCCTCTCGATATTCACCGCCTGCTGGCAAGCGTCAACGGACCGATCCCACTGCTCTACGGTGAAGAGCACCCGGCATTCAAGATTTTTTGCTTCGGCCTGTGTCTCATTAGTCGGAGGAAGGGAATTGAGCAATGAGAGCGCCTTGTCTGCCTCCCCTGCCTGCAACGCCTGATTGGCCTGGGCGAGCTGCTGCCTTTGAGCCCCGGCGGTTGTGGCCATGGTTACACAGGCGGCCAGAATCGCCGCTGATAGTCCACGTTGCACCAGGCGCAACCGGGTCACCGCACAACCTTGATCGGGATCCCCTCCTGCAAGGGCTGCCCGCTGGTTGTTCCCGTCGCCACCCAATCTCCCTGTTCGAGTCCGGAGAGGATTGCCTCCTGGGTCAGGTTCAGATTGCCGGTGACCACGGGCGTTCTCTTCAACTCGTCGCCCGCCACCTTGTAGACGTAAGCCTTTCCGTTCTCTGAGTGCAACGCTTCGCGAGGAACAGTCAAGGCGTTTGCCTCGCTGGAAGTGGTCACGGTCACGGTAACGTTCGTATCCGGCAGCAGGTCGCTGTCGTGTTCATCTATTTTCACCAGCACCTCGCCCACATTGCGGGTGCCGAAAGTGATTACGGTTACCGGGGTGCGCTCAATATGGCCCTTCCACGACTTGCCGGGCTTGGCGTCCCACTTGATCTGAATCTCCTGGCCCACTTGAAGCCGCCCAATCTCCGGCTCGTCGAAGTACGCCCGCACCCGTTCCTGGCTCAGATCGGCCAACTGCATAAGCAGCTTTCCCTGCTCGACAAACTCCGTGGGCCCAGCGCTGATGCTGTACACCGTTCCAGCGATAGGAGCGCGAATCGAAGTTTGCCCCAGCACTTGCCTTGCCGCCGCCAAGCCGGCTTCAGCGTCGGCAAGCGCCGCCTGTGCCCGGACCACCTCGGCGTTCGAGTAACGGCTCTGCGCGCTCTCCTGGGACGAGTGCAGGCCGGCTTCAGCATTTTGCAGCCGCTGCCGGGCTGCCGATACTTCGCTCAGCGAGGCAGCTCCTGTGGCATTCAGCTTGACCAGCGCATCCAGATCGTGGCGCGCCTGCTCGCTCTCAAGCTTTTCACGGGCAATGTCGGACGCCGCCATCTGGCGCTCCTGCTGGGTGCCATTATGGGTGGCTGCCTCAACTGCGGCCTGGGCCGCTTTTACGCCGCTCTCCGCGCTGGCAACCTTAGCCCGCGCCTCGATGTTGTCAAGCTCCATCAGTAGTTTGCCGGCCGGCACATGATCGCCGGGCTGCACGTAAACTGCCTTCACCGTGGTAGACAACGGACTGTGTATCTCGTGGTTCGCTTCAGGCTCGACCCGGCCGTTGGTGCTTACAGTGCTGGCCAGAGGAGCATGGATGGCCTGCGCTGCGCGAACCGGCAATCGATCCCTGGTGAAAGACCGGACCGAGAAGAACACAATGATCAGTAGGGCAGCGGCGCCAAACCAAAGCCAGCGCCGGTCCATTTGCTTTCTTTCTTGAGTCATTCGGGCAACCAAAGCCAGTATATAGGACTCAGGAACGGTGACCGAGGAACCATGAATTTGTGCTCTGCAAGCCTGAAACTTCGCGCCTGGAGTTAGCCCGGGATACGCCCGGCACGACGCATCGACGAGGCGCGGTGGTGCGTTTCTTGCCTGATGCGACGGAAGATATGAGAGGCGGCGAGCCTGTTAAGCGAGCCCTCGATGGCGTCAGAATCTGCCGAATCGTACAATGCAAATATGCCCCTGGAACCGCGCTATACCGACGACCACGCCAAAGCCGGCCTCGATTTCGCTTTCCCTGCGATTGAAACCTGGCAAAACCAGTTTCCCGGATACGAAATCGCGATTGACGACCCCGAACTGACCTCGGTCTGCCCCAAGACAGGACTGCCAGACTTTGGAGTTCTGACCATCCGCTACATGCCGCGTCACCACTGCCTCGAGCTGAAATCGCTTAAAGAGTACCTGTTCTGCTACCGCAACCTGGGGATCTTTCAGGAGAATATCGTGAACCAGGTTCTCGAAGACGTGGTCAAGGCTTGCAACCCGGTTTGGGCCGTGGTCCTCGGCGTCTTCCGGCCGCGCGGCGGAATCGGGACTACCGTCGAAGCCCGCTGGCCGCGGCCCATCCAGGAAGTGTGAGCGCCGCGCCGCCGTTACTCGGTTTCGAAGTGGGCTTTGTTTTTTGCAGTACATGACGCCGGTGTGAAATCCTGCATTCCTGCAGGAGCCAAGCCCTTTGCCGATTGCCATTCAAGTTTCGCGCCCCCGCGTCAGCCCTGCAGTTGTGACGCTGGGGCTGCTTATCGCCCTCAACCTTCTGAATTACATTGACCGCTACATTCTGCCCGGCGAGGTCTCGCTCATCCAGAGGGAGTTTCACTCGACCGACCAGCAGATGGGTGCGTTGACCACCGCACTTTTCTTCTTCTACATGTTTGCCGCGCCGCTTACCGGCTGGCTCGGGGACCGCTTTCCGCGCAAGCCGCTCATTATTGCCGGCGCAGTGCTGTGGAGCGTGGCCACGCTCGGCACTGCCTGGGTGCACGACTACTGGACTCTCTTTGCCCGCCACGCGCTGGTTGGCGTCGGCGAGGCTACCTTCGGCATCTTCGCCCCTGCCGTGCTGGCCGATTTCTACCCCGAGCGGGACAGAAACCGCATTCTGTCGATCTTCTACCTGGCAATCCCCGTTGGCGCGGCATTAGGCTACCTTGCCGGAGGGCAATTGGGCACACTCTGGGGCTGGCGCGCTCCATTTTTCTTCTGCGCTATTCCCGGTCTGGTTGTGGCCGCGCTTTATGCATGGATTGGCCGGGAGCCTGTGCGTGGAGCGAGCGACCACATCAAGCCCACCTTGAGCCGGACCACTTTCTGGGGATTGTTCAGCAACCCAGCCTATCTCACGGCCACTTTCGGCCTGGCGATGCTGACTTTTGCCATGGGCGGCATCTCGGCCTGGGTTCCCGAGTTCCTGCGTCGCTCTGCCGGTCTCTCGGTTGGCAGCGCCAGCCAGGTTGTCGGCGCCATCACGGTGATCGACGGCATTGCCGGAACCCTCATCGGCGGCTGGATCGCCCAGCGATGGCTGCGAACGAATCACCGCGCCCTTTACCTGCTCAGCTTCTGGAGCGTCGCCCTCACACTGCCCTTTGGCGCGCTGGTCTTTTTCGGCCCGCACACCTGGTCAATTCCGGCGCTCTTCGCAGCTGAGTTTTTCCTCTTCCTCAATACGGGCCCGCTCAACGCGGCCATTATCAACTCGGTTTCGGCACCCGTTCGCGCCACCGCCGTCTCGTTGAACCTGTTCTTCATTCACTTCTTCGGCGACACATTTTCGCCGCAGATCATTGGGGCCATCTCTGACCGGTCGAATCTGCGCATCGGCCTGGGAGCAACCCTCATCTTCCTGGTGCTCTCGTGCCTGTTTCTCCGAGCCGGCGCACGGTTTGCGCCGCCGCTGGAAGAAACAGCCGGTGTAATCTCATAGGGGCAGCCTACTTTGCCGGCTTTGCTTCCTGATCATGGGAGTTCATGAATGCCCGGCGTCCGCCCTGCGAGCGCAGGTTGGGGTCGCCGATCGCCGGGCGGCTTTCGTCGGCGCCGAAGCCGCGAATCAGTTTCGGGTTGGGCCTGAACTTGGCCGGCCCGCCATAAAACTGCCGCGCGTGGCTCAGCACCATCCCTGCGCGCCCATGCATGGGCCGCACAATGCCACGAACATGGACATCCATGTCCCGGTACTTGCGCAATTCGCCCACTTGATCGCGGTCTTCGAACATGCTGACAATCGTGAACCGGCAGCGCTCGTCGGGCGTCTCGGGCGCGCATACATCCAGGTAGCGCGTCCCGTTGGGCAGTTCCACCACATCGTAGATGTGCGCGGTGACGCAGACGTCCTTGTTCACCAGTTTGGTGGCTTCGTCTGCAGTGACACAGGGCTTTTGCGCGGCGGCAAAAGCCAGCGCTGGAAAGAGCGCGAGAATCAGCGCGACTCGGCGCATCGCAAACCTCTCAAGAGAAGTTGCAAGCAGCTTACACCAGTTTGAATGGATGGCGGTGGGAAACGGAGGCCGGTTTGCGGCCTTACCGGGTTCCCACCAGTTCCGAGGCCGTTGCGCCTTGCCCATAGTGGCTCACAACGTAGTTGTCCAAAATCTGCTTGAACTCCGCCACGATGGTGTCGCCCTTCAGCGTTGTGTAGAGCTTTCCATCCACATAGACCGGCGCTTTGGGCTCTTCGAAGGTGCCCGGCAAGCTGATTCCCAGGTTGGCGTGCTTCGACTCGCCGGGCCCGTTTACCACGCAACCCATTACGGCCAGCTTCAGTTCTTCAACGCCTGGGAACTTCTTGCGCCACTCAGGCATTGAGGTTCTCAGGTAGCTCTGAATCTGCTCGGCTAGTTCCTGGAAATACGTGCTGGTTGTGCGGCCGCAGCCGGGGCAGCTGGTTACCTGGGGCATGAAACTGCGAATCCCAAGCGATTGCAGAACCTGCTGCGCGGCCAGGACTTCTTCTGTCCGGTCGCCGCCGGGCTTGGGAGTCAGGCTTACGCGGATCGTGTCGCCGATTCCTGCCAGCAATAGAGGCGCAAGGCCGGCCGTGGAGGCGATCAGCCCCTTTGCGCCCATGCCCGCCTCGGTCAATCCCAGATGCAGCGGGTAGTCGCATCGCGAAGCGAGGTTGCTGTAGACGTCAATCAGGTCGCGTACTCCGCTGACCTTGGCTGAAAGAATGATCTGGTCTTTGCCCAGGCCAAAGCGCTCGGCGGCTGCGGCCGATTCGAGAGCGCTCACCACCATGGCTTCCATCATCACTTCGCGGGCCGGCAGGGGCTGCGGCAGGCGGCTGTTCGCGTCCATCATGCGCGTCAATAATTGCTGGTCGAGCGAGCCCCAGTTGACGCCGATGCGCACCGGCTTCTGGTTCTCCGCAGCGCACTCCACCATGATCTGGAAGTTGTCGTTGTCTTTTTTGCCGATGGAGGCGTTGCCCGGATTGATGCGGTACTTGGCTAGCGCACGCGCGGTCTCGGGGAACTTCTTCAGCAGCAGGTGGCCGTTGTAATGGAAATCGCCCACGATAGGAACGCGGATGCCGCGCTTGTCGAGGCCTTCAACGATGTGAGGAACCGCCGCGGCGGCTTCTTCGTTGTTCACCGTGACGCGGACGATCTCAGACCCCGCCAGTGCCAGGGCTTCAACTTGTTCGATGGTTCCCGCAATGTCCGCGGTGTCGGTGTTGGTCATCGACTGCACGACGACCGGAACCTCCCAGCCGACGCGAACCTGTCCAATCTTGACCGTGCCTGTTTTTCTGCGCTGGATCTCCGCCATGCATCTAGTTTACGCGCAGACAGGCTCCCGGCAAACTAGGTTTGCTCAAGAGGGCAGGCGCTGGATTTGGAGCCTATTCCGGGTGGTCGGGCGTCATCAGGCAGATTGCCAAAGCGTCTATCGGAATCAGTATGTTGCGTGTTATCAATCACATAGAGTTTCGATAAAAACGCCAAAATCGTCAAAATAGCAATTGTCTCGTACAAAATTCGTACAAAATGACCCGTTGGGAACCCGGCCCATAAAGGCCGGGCAGTGTGCAGGCAGGGAACTACCGTGCCTGAAGCCGACAATGGGCCCTATGAGCAACCGAATGCGGAATCCGAAGCGAGCAATAGCCGCGCTTGTTCATCTTTTCAGGTCGATCAATCTTCAAGACTCCAGCTTCATCGAGGAACATATCCCGGATGCAGTCAGAGCTCAATCCCCACAACTTCGCCAATTGAATCGGCGTGAAATGGGGCTCCAGGGAAAACACTACGGCCGCCGTTTGTGAGCCGGCCGGGGTTTCGGTTGAGGTTGTACCGTCCAAATTGGCACGGCTGCGGAGTTTGTGAGTAGATTGCATTCGCAATGTCCATGATTGCTGAGATTGCCGGTACGGGCGCCGTTCTGTGTCCGAGCAGCCTCTATGCGGCTAATTCCGTCATGCGCGGCTATGAACGGTCAGAACCCGCGCGAACAGTGTACTGCCTGCTGTCCGAATTTGGATGTGCCGACGATCTCGCCAAGTTTTCGGATCGGGTACCTGTGCATGGAGACATTACCGGATCACAGGCGCGCACACCGAAGCCGCGCGCAATGGCCTCGCACCACCAGCGAATCCCTCCGAGCAACCCTGTCACCCGCAGGCGATCATTCACTTTGGAATCTTGGCCTGCCGTCCAAATCTCCGTAGTGGCATGGCATTCAAAGACGAGCGACTTTGGCGGGATCCAAGCAAGGGGAGCGGCGGCTAAAATGGGTGCACACATATCAATCAGCGGCCTCCACGGCTTTCTTCAAGTAATCGACAGCAGGGACGGCATTTCTCCAGATTCGCTCGAATTCATCAACATAGAACCGAACGAGTAAGTTCTTTCTTGTTCCCCCTGTCAGCCGCAAGACCATGCTTCTTAAGCCGGTTTCTCGGTGAAGCAGAGGAGATAGATAGACCTCGGAGTCATCAACGATGTGAGCCCAGTAGCGACAAATCTCACTGTAGAAACGAACTTCAATGTTCAGGTTAGGAAAACTTAGATAGGTCGACGCGGTGTCTCTTATGCGCCTGCAGGTAAGTGCGGCGCTTGGATCGGTAAGTTCTATTTCTCGGCCAGTTTCGTGCATGTGGGACTCAAGAACCAGCTCCGGTCGCGGCATTAACAGGAGGATTTGTATGGATGTGCCGGTGAGGCCATTTTCGGGCCGAGTCGTGAAGGCTCGAAACTCAGAAAGAAACGTTGCCCCACTCACACCAACGTAGCGATATTTGTGTCGAGCCCGCCGCCAGACAATTAGATTCTCGGGAATGTCAAATTTGGGATAGACGTCATGCACCAAGCTTGTCACACGCAAGAAACGCAGAGACACGATCACAAAGACAAGCAGAATGAAGACCGAGACCAAAACCCAATTGAGAGCAGCATGCTGCTTCTCGAATCCTATTAGAAAGTCGGCGAACATTAGGAAGGTTGCAGCGATGGCAAACCAGTTCGCCCACTTCTCGTACTTCGGAGTCATGCTCTATCTCCTTGGAAGCACATCACGGCAGATTCTTGGAAGAATGCAACTATACCACCACTGTCAACTTTGTCAAATCCTAGAATCAGTGCCGACGCCACGATCAAGCTGGCATCCTCGGGACAGGCTGGTCGACAGGGAGGCAAACCTGATGGTACATGGCACGCATGTCTCAATGTGATGGCGACTTAGTACACAGCCAATTCACCGGTTTTGACTTTTCGATCGATACTCGTCCGAGAAAGATCCTGCCAAATTACGGTCCTTGAGTTCAAATGGACCAAGGGTCGTAGGAAAAACCCTCTTCCCCTACGTTTTTCTGCCAAATCGGCCACTACAATCGATGGCAGGACTGGGTTATTTGTTGGGCAGTTCGCCTAGGAGACTGTCGGGGATAGTGATTTCCGGTGCGCAGTTTGATCTTTCGTGGGAGTTTGCGGACTTCTGATCGATTGGATTTTTTCGGTCGGGTCGGCAGGTTGCATAGGCGCG
>CAIWFH010000137.1 GCA_903911925.1 uncultured Acidobacteriaceae bacterium | reverse complement strand
CCATCGGAGAATACATCGACGGTCACAACAAGAACCCCAAGCCATTCATATGGACCGCAAAAGCAAACGACATCCTCGAAAAGGTCACTCGCGCTCAGGCCGTCCTCAATAAATGAACATCTGTTTGGCGGACTACACTAGGAAATGTCGGGTTTGGCAGGTTTGAGGGGAAACTTGGATGAGCCGCCGTGTGCCGCGGTCTTGGGGGCGATCTTTCGAATGTCGATGCCGCCCTTGAAGAAGGCGCCATCCTCAATGCTTAACCGGGGTGCCGAAATGTCTCCCACCACTCCGCCTTCGGCGCGGATGTCCAGCCGGTCCGTGGCAATGATGCTGCCACGGACTTTGCCCATTACCACGACTTCGCGGGCGATGATATTGGCGGCAGCCTGGCCGCCGCGGCCCACGGTCACGCGGTTGCCCTCAAGATGAATGCTGCCTTCGACTCTGCCGTCGATGATCAGCGAGTCTGTTCCCGTTATCTCGCCTTTGACCACCAGCCCCTTGCCGATGGTGGCCTGGTCCGCGGATGACATCGGCGCGTGCGACTCAAACCGCGAAGGCGGTTGTGCGGATACCGGGGCGGCGGGATCGTTCTGGTCGGGCTTCCACATACGAATCTGCTCTTTTCTGGTCCCATTTCCCGGGGACAAAGAGTGAGCCTGGGAATTTACCAAGCGTTAGGGCTGCTTGCCAGTCCTGCTCCTGCGGAGTTTGATGATTCGTCGCGATAAACAGTTGTAACCGAATCTGCTCATTTTGTCGCATCGGTCAAAAGCCGCTTCACGATGCAGGGACGGCTCGATTGCCGGCGCATTTCCTGGCGCTCCGGTCAGCTGAAATCTGCTGCCGGAGCGCCAGGAAATGCAAACCGCTTGCGCGTTCCCCGGGGCCCCCTGGGCATGAAACAGACAACGTCTTAGGACTGGACCGGCTTTGCTTCTTCGGTCCTTGCCACTGGCCTGATGTCGGGTGACGGCTTGGATTCCGTGGCATTCCGCGCTTCTGCGCCGGCAGTTCCGTACTCGGGCTTTGTTCCGGGCTCAGACTTGCGGATGTCGATGCCGCCCTTGAAAAATGCGCCGTCTTCGATGCTGATGCGGGCTGCGCTCACGTCGCCGGTCAGCGCACCCTCGGCGCGGATTTCCACGTGATCGGTTGCAGAAACATTGCCGTGAATCTTGCCCATCACCACGATCTCGCGGGCGGTAATGCAGACAGCCATGCTGGCGGCCACCTGGCCGTGCTGGCCAACGGTCACCCGGTTGCCGGGAAGATTAATACTGCCTTCGACTTTGCCGTCGATAAAAAGCGATTCCGTACCTGTAATCTCGCCCTTGATGACCAGGCCTTTACCGATGGTTGCCTGATCGCCTGCCGTGGGAAGGACCCGCGCACGGGGCACCTCGGGAGTTGGGCTTGAGGGTGCCGGACGGGCAGGTTCCGGGTTAAAGTTGGGAGTTACTGAACCGGACTGGCTTGGTTTCCACATTGCGCACACGGTATGGTTTCCTTTCCTGGGAAAAATCGGTGGCCAAGGCAAATTAGCCCCATGAGGCCTGAAATGCCTGAATCTCCGGCTGCCTTACGAATGCCGTTGGTCGCCCTGACTGCGGCCACAGTACGATGTTATCTTTCCGCGGCCCGCCTAAAGGTCTCAATCTCGCAATTGTAATACGATA
The DNA here is from genome assembly GCA_903911925.1 of uncultured Acidobacteriaceae bacterium. GTDB lineage: Bacteria > Acidobacteriota > Terriglobia > Terriglobales > Acidobacteriaceae > Telmatobacter. The sequence goes on along the minus strand of CAIWFH010000137.1, from coordinate 46,122 downwards.
TTTGGCTAACCTGCGCTGCTGGCAGCAAACAGGCGCTTGTCCTGAGCATACGCTTCTACTGCCGTTCGCGGTCCTGGGTTCCCGCCTTCGGCGGCACCGTGCCAGTATGACCCACGGCGTACTCTTAACATATGACTGATCGCGACCTGGTGGCAAGGATTGCCCGCTCTGCGGGACAGAAAGCCGGATACAAGCAGCTTGTTCGCGAACTGGGCCTTTCCGGTGGGCGCGAGCGCCGCCTGCTGCTCGAGCAGCTTGCGCGCCTGACCGTTCGCGGCCAACTGGCCAAACTCGACCGCGAGCACTGGAGCATTCCGCGGCCTATCGGAACCAGGGATAATCTGGCCGCCGGGCGCCTCGATCTGCATCGCGACGGCTATGGATTTGTGCGTCCCACCGCCCGCCAGGCCACAGGTACCGAAGATATTTTCATCCCCCCCAACGAGATCAACGGCGCCATGCAGGGCGACCAGGTACTGGTGGAGACCGAGCCGCCCAAGGCCGACGGCCGCCGCATGGGCCGCATTGTGCGCGTGATGGAGCGGCGCAATCCCACCGTGGTGGGCGTCTTCCACTATGCAAATACGGAGCGGGAACAGGGCAACACCGTCGTCCCTTTCGACGAGCGCATGACGCAGCACATTCTCATCCCCGAGGGGCAGGAACTGATTGCCGCCGAAGAGAGCGCAACCCCGCACCGCGTCCTGGGTTCCGAGGCCATGACGGCGCAGGAATATGAAGATATGGAAGGCCTCGTGGTAGATGTCGAGATCACCAGTTGGCCAACGCCCACGCGTCCGCCCGTGGGCCGGGTGATTGAGGTACTGGGCGCGCCCGACGACTTTGGCGTGGACGTCGAAATGATGATCCGCAAGCACCAACTGCCGCGAATCTTTCCGGAGAACGCGCTTGCCGAAGCCCGCAGCGTGGCGCACCTCGATCTGGAAGAAGTTGCCAAGCGCCGCGACTTTCGCTCGCTGCCCATCGTGACCATCGACGGCGAAACGGCCCGCGACTTCGACGATGCGGTTCTGGTTACCGAGCGGGCCGGCGGCGGTTACGAACTGCAAGTGCATATCGCCGACGTAGCCGAGTACGTGCAAGCCTCCACGGATCTCGATCTTGAAGCGCGCTTGCGCGGAACCAGTGTCTACTTTCCCGACCGCGCCATTCCCATGCTGCCGCAGGAACTGTCGACGAACATCTGCAGCCTGCGCCCCGGAGAAGACCGCCTGGTGCTCAGCTGCATCCTGCAACTCGACTCGACCGGCCGCATTGAGAGCTACGAGATTGTCGAAGGCGTCATTCGCTCCGCCGCCCGCATGACTTATGCCGACGTCCACGCCATCCTTGAAGGCGATACCGAGACCCGCGCCCGCTACGGCGAACTTGTCCCTTCATTCGAACGCATGAAGCAGCTTGCCGTGTTGATGAACAAGAGGCGCGAAGAGCGGGGCAGCATCGACTTCGACCTGCCCGAGCCGGTCATTGAATTTGACGAGCAGGGCCAGATGCGCGGCGTTGCCAAGTCAGAGCGCACATGGGCCAACCGCCTCATCGAGGAGTTCATGCTGGCGGCCAACGAGTGCGTCGCTACATGGCTTGAGGACCTTGGCGTGCCATCGCTCTACCGCATCCACGAGAAGCCCGAGCCGCGCCGCGTCGTTCAGTTTGAAGAACTGGCGGCCAGCTTCGGATACTCGCTAGAACTCGGAGCGCTGCCGGTCAAGCGCATCCAGACCAAGGGCGACCGCCGCGATGCACAGCGAAGCGGTCGCACCGCGCACACACACGAGGTGGCCGAAGGCATCGCGGTCACCCCGCGCATGTATCAAAAACTCGCCGCGAAAATTGAAGGCAGGCCGGAAGAGCGAATCCTCAGTTATTTAATGCTGCGCTCGCTCCGCCAGGCGCGCTACTCCGAGATCAACGAGGGGCACTTTGCGTTGGCCGCGCCCAGCTACACGCACTTCACCTCGCCCATTCGCCGCTATCCCGACCTGATTGTGCATCGCATCGCCAAGGCGCTGCTGCGCGAAGGCGTTCTGGGCGAAGGAGCCGTCACCGAAGGCCGCCACGCCTCGCCGTGGACGCATCCCCATGAAGGCCTGGCCGGAGTGCGCGTGACCCCACCGCGCAATTCGAAGAACATCTTTACCGGCGAGCCGCCGATTCCCGAGGCGGAACTGGCCCAGATTGCCGAGGAAACCAGTCAGACCGAGCGCCGCGCAGCCGAGGCCGAGCGCGAACTCGTGGAGTGGAAGAAAGTCCGCTTCATGCAGGACCGCGTCGGCGAGGAGTTTTCCGCACTGGTTCTGAATCCAACCAAGTACGGCCTGTTCGTCGAACTGACCGACATGTTTGTGGAGGGGCTGGTGCCAATTGACTCTCTGCGCGACGACCGCTACACCTGGCGCGAGAACACCCACGAAATCATTGGCGAGCGCACCGGCCGCGGCTTCCACGCCGGCGACCGCGTGCAGGTAATCCTTGACCGCATTCTCGTCCAGGAACGGCGGCTGCAGTTTTCAATTGTTGAAGAGGGGCTGCCCCTCACGGGAAAGCCAGCCGCCAAGTCGAAGCCCAAGGCAAAGAAGAAAAAAGCCACAGCCGCCCCGCATCGCTCGTTCAAGGGCCGCAACAAGATGGGCAAGAAGAGCCGGCGGCGTTAGAGCAATGTAAAATGGTTGCTAACTTCCTCGAACTGATGCGCAGGTGCCGTAAATGAAGAGACGGGAGTTCATCGCCAATGCCGCCTGTGCTGCTGCCTCCTTGTCGCTGTCTGCATGCCAAGGCTCCAGCCCGGCCATAACCCCTCCCCCTGTGATTCCTCCTGTACAGCCAAACCGCGATTTCGCCCATCATCGTTTCGGCGTCAATTACACCCCGTCGCAGGACTGGTGGTACTCGTGGCAAAACTGGAACCTCGACTCAATCAAACAGGACCTCGATGCCATCGCCAGCGTGGGTGTGGATCACATGCGGATCTTCCCCATCTGGCCCGTCTTTCAAACTGGAGCCGCATCCTTCAGCACCGCCGCCCTCGACTTGCTGAGCCAACTGCTCACAGAAATGGGAACCCGCGGCCTTGACGCTGTCATTCCCGTCTTCACCGGCCAACTCAGCGGCCACTACTTCCTGCCGGTCTTCAACGAGGCTGACCCGGCGTTCTATACGGATAACGGCTTCTGGAACGCTCAGGCGCTCTACATCAAGAAGCTCGCTGCCTTGATCAACGCGCACAACAATATCATCGGATTCGATTTTGGCAACGAGGTCGATACTTGCTGGTCCGCCCCGCTGGCAACGGGCGATGCCTGGATGGCAAAGATGATGGCCTTGATGAATTCCGCCTGCCCCGGCGGGACACACGTCAACGGAATCTCAGCCTCCTGGTATTGCTACCACACCTTTTCTCCCAAGGCTCTAACGGAAAACCTTCTGCCGGTTATGCATTGTTATCCCTACTGGCTCGGTTCGCTTAACTACGGCGGCCCCATGGACCCTCCCAGCACGCAACTGCTATCCGCATCCGCCGCCCTTATCCGGTCGTATGCGGGGAACCTGCAAAAACCAGTGTGGGCCGGGGAGTACAACACCTGCATCGTCTCCATGCCGGAAACACAGCAGGCGGCCTGGCTTGAAGCTGCCACAATGTCCGCCATCGATGCTGGCGTCTGCTGGTTCACCTATTGGGACAGTCACGACCTCAATCCCAAATTCACCGACTTCAATGCGGTGGAATACTCGCTCGGGCTCTTCACCAACGCTGGAGTCATCAAGGAACAAGGCAAGACCTACAAGCAACTGATCGCGGCTTACAAGGGAAAAACCGTCACTCTTCCCACAGCGACCCTGCCGCCTCCGCCAGCCTCGTTGGATTTGGATACAACCTGGCAATGGCTCCTCGACTACATGAAGTGGAAACCGTAAGCATAACTGGCGCGCGACCCATCGGGAATCCTTCTATCGGTTGGCCTGTGTCTCAGCAAGGGCGCCGATCAGCGGCAGCTTCATGCGCTTGCCGTTCACGGCGCTGACCAGCGCCATAAGCCACACCACGAACATGGCCAGCCGCACCAACTGCAGAAGAGTCAATGTCAGCACGATTGCTGAAGGAACGAGATTCTGCACCACGCCGACGAGAATATCGATGACTGCCCAGGCGACAAAGAAGAAAATCGATTGCCAGGCGTGGAAGCGGATGAAGGAATTCCTTTTGAAAGGCTCAACGATCAAGAAAGCGATTGCCGGAACAATCGTCAGGTAGGCGATGCCGCCGGCGTTGTTGTCAGAAAGACCGTACGGATTCTGATCGAGCATGGGAACTCCTTGGCGTGCTGGCTGCTCCGCGGGAAAAATAGCGGTAGAAGAGCGCCAAGAGCATTGTGTGCTTATCCCCGTGCGGGGTACGGTCAGAGTTGCTCAAGCAACTCCGCATCGTTATTGCGCACGTTTCCTACCCGCTCGCTGACCGGCCAGGCCCGCATCTTCTCTGCCGCGAAGGGCCGAAGCAGATCGAGCGGCGGCCGCGCCGGATCGCCCGGCTCAAGCCAGCGGTCATAGTCCTGGGGCTCCAGAATCACCGGCATCCGGTTGTGGATCGGCTCCATCAACTCATTCGGATCGGTTGTGAGAATGGTAAAGGTCTCCAGCGCCTCGCCCTCTTTAGGCTTCCAACTCTCCCACAGGCCGGCGAGAGCATAAGGCTCGCCGCTCTTCAGGGCGATGGCGAATGGACGTTTGGTTTTGGCATCCAGCCGCTGCCACTCGTAGAACGCATCGGCCGGGACCAGGCAGCGCCGCTTCTTCAACGCCTCGCGGAAGGCGGGCTTCTGCGCCACTTCTTCGGCGCGGGCGTTGATGGTGGAGTAAGCCGGCTTGGCCTCTTTGGCCCAGAAGGGCACCAGCCCCCAGCGAAGCAGCGCAAACTCCCTTTTGCCGGAGTCCCGGCCCAGGCGCACCACCGGCTGCACGCTTTGCGGAGCCGCGTTATGGCTGGACGCAAACCACGGCATGTCTTCCAGCTCAACGCCAAACCAGTCGGCGAGAACCTGCTGCGTTGATCGACGGGCAAATCGGCCGCACTTACCAGCACAGAATAAAGCGCCGGAGTCGCAACTGCACAAGCCTCCCTGCTTCCTCCGTCAACTTCAGCCTGGGCTGGGCATGGTGATTCGACTGCAAACCGGAGGCGAAAATCAGTTGGCGCGAAAAGCCACTGAGCCAACGCGCCCTACACGCGCATTGCAAACTCGGCGATGCGCTCTGCCAGTTGGGATCGCAAGCCGGGTGGCAGATCATGTCCCATTCCCTCGATCAGGACGAGTTCTGCGCCAGGAATGGCTTCTGCCGTCGCCCGGCCGCCGCTGACGTCGCACATGCGGTCCGCGAGGCCGTGGATCACGAGAGTCGGGACCTTGAGAGTTCGAAGGCGTTCGGTGCGATCACCGGATGCGACTGACGCGATTGCCTGGCGGGCGATGCCGATGGGATCGTTCGACCGGTCGTAGGCCCGGCCTGCTTTCGCGGCGACTTCATCTTCATTCGCCGGATATGCCGGCGATCCGACCAGGCGGGAAGCTCGAACCCTCTGCTCAATCACCTCGCCGCGGGTAACTGCGGTCGGTCCACCGAACAATTCCCGAAGCACTTCCGGCGAAGCCTGCCCAACCGCCATGTTCCCGGTTGTGGACATCATCGAGGTGAGCGAAAGAACGGTGTGCGGATGCTTGATCGCCACGGATTGCGCAATCGCGCCGCCCATCGATGCTCCCACGAGATGCGCTTTGCCGATGCCCAGCGCATCCAGCAAACCTGCCGCATCGGCAGCCATGTCAGACAGGGTGTAGGACACGGACGACAGGTCGCCAGCCAGAACCGCCGGCAAGTTCGGAGAGGGAGCATCCGCAAAATGTGTCGAGAGCCCGCTGTCGCGATTGTCAAAGCGGATAACCTGCAGGCCGCGGTTCACGAGTGCCTGGCAAAACTCGTCTGGCCAATGAATCGATTGCGCGGCGATTCCCATAATCAGCAGCACAACAGGCGCATCCGATTTCCCGAGACGCTGGTAGGCGATGTTGATCCCGGCCGTTCCGACTTTATAGGCCTTTTCATCTGCGAAAGAAATATTCTGCGGCGCTTTTGCCGCCCTCTTCTCCTGCGAATTCATGGATTCCTCCGATGGTTTCGGAATGTGGAAGGGAACGGCGAAAAGCAGCCATGCCGCGCTTCAAGCAGCGCGCCTTCCCAGGCGCGTTCGTCCTCCAGCCTGTTGAAGCCACACGATTGCAGCCTCGAAAAACAGTCTTGTTTTCAATTCTTTGCGGTTGGTACACTCAAAGCAGAGGGCAAGATTCGGCGCCGAAGAATTCGCCCAGCGCTGATTGGCGCAGGCAGCAGCCCACCTTCCACTCCATCCAATACAATGAACTCAGGAGCTTGATTCATGGCACATATGGTTTTTTGCGTTCGCTACAAGAAGGAGATGGAGGGCCTCGATGAGCCCCCCTTCGATTCTGAGTTCGGTCAGAAGATATTCAAAAACGTCTCGAAAACTGCCTGGGGCGAGTGGGTAGACCGGCAGAAAATGCTGCTCAACGAGTACCGGCTTCAGCCCTGGACCCCGCAGGCGCAGGAGTTCCTGGTCCAGCAGATGGAAGAGTTCTTCTTTGGCGCCGGTTCGGCCCTGCCCTCGGATTTCGTTCCGCCCGCCCACTGAAGGAATACGATGAGTTGCGGCCATCCGGCGCCGTATTATCGCCAATTTCCAGCCTCGCCACACGCAGCAGGCTCGGCTGGTGTAAACTAATTTGGACCCCAGTAGCCGGCTCCCACCGAGCCGGCTGCATTGTGTCGGGACGTGGCTCAGCCTGGTAGAGCACTCGCTTGGGGTGCGAGGGGTCGGCAGTTCGAATCTGCCCGTCCCGACCATTCAATTTCGCTCAATCAATTCAGCTCGCGTCGGCAGTCCGTAAAGGAACTGCCGACGCCGAGTACCCCAACCAGACCTTCGCCGCGCGAAGGTCCCCAGTCACGTCTGCGAGGGGCGCGAGGCAAAGACGAGCCATTCGGCAGCTCGAATCTGCCCGTCCCGACCATATTTCATATTTGGCCCTCTGTGCTGGGATGTCAAAGAGCTTTCTATGCGTAGGATAAGGACTTACTTCGTCAGTGGAGTAGTTCAAAATGCTGTTTTGAGCAATTCATCCTGGTCATATGTCGGATATGTTTCATTCGAGTAGCGCGGGCATTTCACGATCATGCCAGCGTCCGGTAGCCCGCCATGCATAATCTGAAACGATGGACCCGGGAAGGTCATGCGGCGACCTAAGGTCGGCTAAAACACTGGATTTTTTGAACCCGTCAGTTGCCTTTGCCAACGGTAACGGTGACGCCAGGCGAGGTTGCAGTGGCATAGTTGCCGTCGCCGCTGTAATTGACGATTATGAGGTGCTTGCCCACTGCCAGCTTGGTCGTGGAGTAGCTGGCCGCACCGCTTGCCAGGGTGCCTTTCGTCAGTGTGCTGGCGCCGTCCAGAAAGGTGACTGTGCCGCCGGGAGTTGTGGCTCCGGGGCCGGCGAGTGTGGCCGTGAAGGTGACCTGCGTACCGCTGGTGACGGACGTTGCCGATGCCTGCAGGCCGGCTGTGGGTGTGCCTTTGTTCACGGTAATGGTCCTTGATACTGCGGAGGCCGCGCTGTAGTTGCTATTGCCGGCTTGGTTTGCGGTGACCGCGACCGATCCCGCGCCGGTGATGGTCAGCGTGTTGCCGTTCACCGAGGCGGGACCAGTGGTCGTGAAGATCACCGGCAATCCTGATGCGCCTCCTGTTGCGGCCAGCGTCATGGGACCTGCGCCGTAGGTCACAGGAGTGGCGGGCGCGGTGAATGTAATGGTCTGGGTCCCCTTGGTCACAGTGACCGCGGCAGCTGTCGATGCGATCGCCGCGTAGTTCGAGTCGCCTGCATAGCCGGCCTTGATGCTGTTGGCGCCTACTGGCAGCGACGTTACTGTGAGCGAAGCTGCGCTGCTGGAGTTTAGTGCGACCGGGCCAGTCCCCAGCGAGGTCGTGCCGTTGAGGAAGGTGACCGTGCCGGTTGGCTTTGCGCCTGCGCCGGTCATAGTCGCCGTCAGCGTAACCGGTGTGCCATAGGCCGCCGTAGTGGCCGAGGGAGTCAGCTTCACCGTTGGCGTCGCCTGCTTCACCGTCTCGGTCACGGCTGCGGAAGCAGTCGCGCCGTAGTGCGTGTCGCCCGGGAAACTGGCAGAGACCCCGTCGGTTCCCACGGGCAATGCGGCGATGGTCAGCGTAGCCACGCCGCTTGCGTTCAGCGCGCTGGCGCCTATGGATATCGCCCCATTCAAGAATGTAACCGTGCCCGTTGGCTTGGCCGCGGCGCTTCCAGTGAAAGTGGCAGTCAGCGTTACCGCTGTGCCGTAGGTCAGGCTTGCCGCGGAAGAGGTCAGCTTGCCGTTCGCGATTCCAGGGTTCACGCTGATGGTTTGCGTCGCTGCCGTCGCTGCGGCGTAGTCGGTGTTGCCTGCCTGGTTGGCTGTGATCACAACCTGGCCGGCGGCGGTGACGCTGAGTTTGCTGCCGGTGACCGTTGCCGGTCCGGTGACCGTGAAGGTCACGGCGAGACCGGAACTTGCGGTAGCCGAGAGAGTAATGGGAGTTACTCCGTAAGCTACCGGCGTCGTCAGCGCAGGGAAGGTGATGGTCTGCGACTGCTTGACTGTGGAGACATTGACTGTGGCAGTGCCCGAGGCCGCCCTGTAGGTCGAGTCCCCGGAATAGGTCGCCGTGAGTATGTTCGCTCCGCCATTCAGCATCAAGGCGGGAACCGCAAACGTGGTTCCGCCTCCCGAGAGCGTCTGCCGGGCGCTAAAGCTGCCGCCGGTCAGCGTCACGGTTCCGGTTGGAACCACAAATACATTTCCGGCTGAAACAAAAACCGATACGTTGTCGGTCTGTTGCAACGTCAGGGACTGCAATTGCGGAACAACGTAGACCGCCAGCCCGGACGGAAGCGATGCAACCATCACCTCCACCGGCGGCGACGTGCTGGGAGCAAAGTTCGCGTCTCCGCTGTAGGCAACCGTCATGGAATACGCGCCTGCGGGCATATCGGGGGAATCGATATTCAAGCCGTACCTGCCGGCGAATTGTCCGGTCTCAAGATTCCCCGACCACTTCCTGGTCGAGCCAATCATGATCGTGACTGTTCCTGTGGGCGCTCCTCCATACTCGCCCGTCACCCAGCCGGAAAATGTCACGAAGCCAAACGATGAAGCCACAACCGCTGGATCGATGGCGAGCGAAGTCGAAGATGGCGCCACCGCCACCTTCTGTGTGACGGTAGCGGAGATGGCGCGTGCAAAGTTGGGATCGCCTCCATAGACTGCGACGACCGGATCGGCGCCCGCTGCAAGCGTGGTGGTGGTGAGGCTGGCGGTGCCGCGGCTGAGTATTCCGGAGCCGGCGTTGGTTGTGCCACTGAAAAAGGTGACGCTCTCCCCGTCCGGTGGAGGGCCAGAGTTGGAAGTAACGGCTGCGGTCAACGTGATGGCTTGGCCGTATACGGTGTTTGCCGCTGGAGAGGTGATGGCAACCTTGGGCGCAGCCGTCTGCGCCGAACCGGAATAGGGTTGGTACATCCAAAGATCGTTGGGCACGCCCATGCCAGTCGGATCGTAACCGATTCCCGCGAAAAGCCAGAAGTTGCCGCTTTTGTCCACCCAGGTGGCGGGGGCCGCCCGGCCCCCCGGAGTATTCGCTGGATCTGGCACGTCCAGCGTGCCGTATACACCGTAGCTGCTCCACCAGTTGCCAAGTGGGCAGCTCAGCGTGCTCGATCCCCCCATCCAGACCCATTGCAGATTCGCCGGGTTGAACTCCCACAGGTCGTTGAAGAAACCCTGGTTACCATTCGGATCGAATCCATGGCCGCCAAAGAGCCAGAGGTTGCCGCTCTTGTCTGTCCAGCCGGCTGCGTTGTAGCGGCCGCCTGGCGTATTGGCTGTGTCAGGAACGCCGAATGTCCCGTAATTCCCCGCAGCTACGCCGGACAAAGGGGGTGTGGTGCTGCCGCCCATCCAGGCCCACTGCTTAATCGCCGGATCGAACTCCCAGAGTTCGTTGAGATAGCAACAGTTGTCCGAGGTCCCCGCCGGAGCTACCTGGTATCCGACGCCCCCAAAAAGCCAGAAGTGACCGTTGGCATCGGTCCAACTGGTGCTCCAATTGCGGTCCCCGGGAGTGTTTGAAGCGGCGAATTTACCGCGGGTTCCATACGTTGCCGGGGCATAGTAGCCGCAAACTCCAGGGGCGTTGGGGTCCGGCGCGCATTTCAGAGCCGAAAGACCGCTTATCCACGTCCATTCGCTGGTCGATGGATCGAATTCCCACAGGTCATTGAGAAACAACCCAAGCACTCCGCCTTGACCGATCACATCTCGGCCTCGGCCGCCGAAGAGCCAGAAGTGACCCTGGCTATCAATCCACCCCGAGGCGTTGGTGCGGCCTCCCGGGACATTTCCCGTAGCCGGCTTGCCCTGGGCGCCATAGACTCCGATCTGGCCTGGCCACTCCCCTCCGCTCATCCACATCCAAAAGCCGGTTGAGGGGTTGTACTGCCAGAGATCATTGAGGAGCCCGTCCCCTGCTGAGGTCAATGCCTTCCCGTAGCCCTCGCCGCCAAAGAGCCAGAAATTGCCGCTTGCATCCGTCCAGGAGACGGCGCCTTGGCGGTTTCCGGGGTAGAGCCCCGGCGCTGGGTTGCCAATCGAGCCGTAAACTCCAGGCGCGCCATAAGTGCACGTATCAGGTTTACCTGGTACAGGCTGGCAGGTGATCTCCGGGGTCCCGCCCATCCACGTCCACATGTTTGTGGATGGCGTGAACTCCCAAAAATCGTTCTTTTCGTAGTAGCTTATGCCGCCGCCAAAGAGCCACAGGTTGCCGTTCAGGTCCGTCCGCGTTGCTGCATTGCTGCGTCCGCCCGCCGGGATATTCAGTATGTTGGGCACACCCAGCGTGTCATACACTCCGGGTTCCGCCGCATACGAATAGGCGTTGCTTCCTCCCATCCACGTCCATTGAAATCCGGCAGTGACTTCAGGGGTCGTCACTTGCTGGATCGCGTTCGACGTGCTCTGCAGGTAGAGATTATTGGCGCTGTACACGGCGGTAATCGGATTCGTACCCTGCAAGAGCCCGGCCGCGGTAGTAAGCGTGAACGGGCCGCTCTGTTGAGAGACCGCTGCCAGCGGCGTCGTCCCGTTATAAAAGGTCACGGTGCCGGGCGGTGCAAATCCCCCGCTGAATTGCGGGGTCACGGTGGCCGTAAACGTCACCGATTGGCCGAAAGGCTGCGGATTCGCCGACGAAGTCAGCGCGGTCGTCGTTGTGGCCGCATCGGATGTGAAGACAATCGGGGGCGACGTGCTGGGAAGGAAGTTTGTGCTGCCAACATACTTGGCGGTAATCGAGTAGCTTCCCGGAAACCAATCCATGGGAATGATCGCGGTGCCATTGACCAACCCTCCGCTTGCCAGCACCTTCGTCCCCTGGATAACTTGAACGAAGGCCCCATCTGGCGGTATGCCCCCGCTGGAAGTCACGTTGACGACCAAAGTAGTTCCCGCCTGGCCGTAGACGAACGGATTGGCCGATGCGGTCAACGTTGTGATGGTCGGCCAGGTGATGACGTAGGAAGCGCTGGACACTGCGCCGGAGTTGTAGCCCGGCGCGGTTGCCATCGCCTGAATTGTCCCTGTGTGTGAAACCGAAACAACTCCGGAATAAACCGGGGAACTGGCGGTCGGCGTCGATCCGTCGGTCGTGTAAAACATGGTCGCGCCGGGAGTGACGTCGCTGATGGTGACGGTTTGCGGCGAGCTGTAGGTCCCCGGCGGAGGGTTAAAGGTCGGCAACGCCGGGCGTTTTGGTGGCTGATACACCCACAGGTCGTTCAGAAAGACCCACTCGTTCACATTGTTTCCGGGATCGGAATCGAAGCCGACCCCGCCAAACAGCCAGAGGTTCCCGTTCGTATCGGTCCAGCTCGCCGCGCCTGTCCTGCCTCCTGGCACGTTTTTTGCCGATGCCGTCCCTTCCGTACCATAGATTCCTGGAGCGCAGAAGTGAACGTAAATGGACTGGTAATCGCAATATAGCGCGCTGCTTCCGCCCATCCACGCCCACTGGCTTGTTGGAAGGTCGTACTGCCAGAGGTCGTTGAGAGCCTGGAAGCGGATCTCATCTCCCCCAAAGACCCAAGGGTTGCCGGTCTCATCGATCCAGCTTGCCGCCGCGTACCGGGGGCTCGGCAGGTAAAGCGTCGAAAAAACACCCTGCGTGCCGAAGATTCCAGCCGAAGAGGGTGGAGTGGCCACCGGCACGCCGGCGCCGTCAACCCAGGTCCATTCCCGGGTTGCGAGATTGAACTCCCAAAGGTCGTCCAGGAAGGAAACATCGGTTGCGTGTGCAGAGCCGTACCCCGCGGAGAGCCAGAGATTCCCACTGCTGTCAGTCCATGTGACTGCACCATAGCGGCCGCCTGGCGTGTTGGCCGCCGCGGCAACCCCGAGTGTCCCGTAGACGCCGGCCACAGTGCAGGGCTCGCCGCACAGCAGCGTTTTGCTGCCTGTGATCCAGGTCCACTGGCCGGTCGCAAGGTTCAACTCCCACAGATCGTTGAGATAACCGGTATTACCGATGCTGTCAAAGCCCGAACCGCCAAATAGCCAAAGATGACCGGCCTCATCGTTCCACACTGAAGCAGAACTCCGGCTGCCCGGAGTGTTTCCTGCCGCCGACGTTCCTTGCGTGCCGTAAACACCGACCTGGCCATTCACCGTTGAGAAAGTGACAGAAACACCGTTATATGTGTTGCTGCCGCCCATCCATGCCCACAGACTGGTGGAAGGGTTGAAGACCCATAGATCGTTGAATTCGGTTGTGCCGCCGGCGGGACGCGGGCTGGAGCCGCCAAAAAGCCATAGCTGCCCGCTGCCATCCATCCAGCTGGCTGCCAAGGTCCTGCCGCCGGGGACGTTTCCGGCAGCGGGTGTTCCCTGTTCTCCATATACACCGGTTGAATTGGCTGTGCTGCTGCCTGCGATCCACGTCCACTGGTTCGAGGAAGGACTAAACTCCCAAAGATCGTTCAGATAGCCGAGGGTCCCGGCTGAGTCAAAGCCGTTTCCGCCGAAGAGCCAGAAGTTGCCATTGCCGTCTACCCACCTTGCAGCGCCCTGGCGGGCGCCGGAAATGTTGGTTGCGGCCGGAGTCCCTTGCGTGCCGTAGACCCCGGGTTGCTGGCCCACTTTGCTGCCGCCCATCCAGGTCCATTCGCCGGCGCCGGTCTGTGCGTGGACGATTGCAGCAAATGCAAGTAGAAGGCAACAATAGAGCCTTGGCTTTCGGGCAGATGCGCCGGTGCCGGGCATAGTTCTGTCTTGCGAGCCAGACAAAAGCGCGAACATTGCTTGACCTATCTTCAGTGTGCGTCCCGGCAGCTACTACGGCGCTGGTGCGCCATATTTCACAGCCGGTTGACTGACAAAAAACTCAGCGGAAGTATCCACCCACTTGACCAGGTCACCCTCGGTGCGCGCCGGTAATTGCGCTACTCGTGCCGCAGGGCCTCGATTGGATCGAGGCGCGCGGCCTTCTGAGCGGGAAAGAAGCCGAAGACCACGCCGACCATAGCGGAGAAGACAAATGCGATGGCGGCGATCGAGAGGTCGGGTGCGAAGGAAACCTTCATCAATCGGCAGCCAACGTAAGATGCGCCGAGTCCGATGGTGATGCCGATGATTCCCCCCAGGGCGGCAAGCACGACCGCCTCGACCAGAAACTGAATCATGACGTCGTTGTCGAAAGCGCCGATTGCCAAACGTACGCCGATTTCTCGGGTTCGTTCAGTAACCGAGACCAGCATGATATTCATGATGCCGATGCCGCCCACCAGAAGGCTGATGGCGGCAATCGCGCTGAGCAGTGCCGTGAGCACACGCATGGAAGAGGTCATGGTGGTAAGGAACTCCTGCGAGTTCATCACCATGAAGTCGTCTTCCTGACGCGGTTGAATGCCTCGGCGCTGCCGCAACAAGGTGACGACCTCGTTCTGCACCGTCTTCGAATCGGAGCCGTCTTGAACACCGATCTGAATCGAGGACACCTTGCGATCACCGGTGATTCTGCGCTGCAGCGTGTGCAACGGAACCAGTACCAGGTCGTCCTGGTCCATGCCCATGCCGCCCTGGCCTTTGGGGGCCAGCAGTCCGACAATCTGGCAGGAGATGGCCTGAAGGCGAATGTTGGCGCCCACCGGATCCTGATCGGCGAACAGTTGCTTTTGAACCTTGACGCCGATGATGCAGACCGATCCGCCGTTTTTGATCTCCGCTTCGGTAAACTCGCGGCCTGACTGAACAGACCAGTTGCGGACGTCGAAGTAGGCGTTGTCGACTCCGTAAACTGTGGTGGACCAGTTCGCATTGCCGTAGATGGCCTGCATGGAGTTGGAGGCAGTGGGCGCGACGGCGCGAACCCCGGTGATGTCCGATTTAAGAGCCTCTACGTCGGACTCTTCGAAGAGCTTTGCTTGCTCTCGCAATCCCGACATCGGTCCGCGCTGCTGTCCCGGCATCAGAATCAAGACGTTCTGGCCGAGATTGTTAATTTGCGCCGCGACGCTTGCCGTTGCTCCGTTACCGATGGTGACCATGGCAATGACCGCGGCCACGCCGATGATGACGCCCAGGACCGTCAGCACCGAACGCAGCACGTTGCGGCGGATGGCTGAGAGTGCGAGCAAAATTGCATTCCAGATCATGAGGCTCTCCCTGCTTGCTGCGGAGCGGGTTCAACGCACGGATGCGGCGGTGGCGGTGTCATGGTTTAAGTCCGAGTGGATCAGTCCATCTCGAAAGTGAATGGTCCGGCTTGCATAGGCTGCCATATTCTCCAGCGCATTGGTGCGCGCCAGCAGGTTGAACCCCTGAAAGACAAACCCGAGATAGTAGCGGCGCAAGCGGGCGCGCTGCTTGCGGGTGAGCGCGCCCACATCGACGCCGCGGAAGTAATAGCGGCCCGCACTGGGCGTGTCGAGGCAGCCGAGGATATTCATGGTGGTCGACTTGCCCGAGCCGCTGGGACCCATCATGGCCACAAACTCGCCGGGCTGGATCTGGAAGCTCACGCCTGCCAGCGCGCGAACCTCGCCCTCTCCCGCGCCATAAATCTTCATCGCGTCGCGGAACTCGAGCAAAGCCTCGTCGGTGGCCGGCATCCCGGTTGCTTCAATCGGCGTGCTCATTTGCTTTCCTTCAGTTGTTCGACGATGAGTTGCATTCCCGGAGTCACCTGTCCGGCGCGAACCTCGCTCTGCTTGCCGTCGGTGACTCCAACCGTGACAGCAATCGGCGCAGGCCTTCCGTCGCGGACAACCCAGACGTGCGGATTGTTCAATGCCGCGGAAGACTCCGCATTCGCATTCCGGTCCATATCCGGCGGGCGCGGGAAGAAAGACGTGGAACTGCCGCCGGCGTCGTCGCTGGAGGGCAGGAAGCGCAGAGCATGATTGGAGATCAATAACGCATTTCGAATCGACTGCACTGAGATGGTGGCCGTCGCTGTCATGCCGGGCCGAAGCAGTAATTCTTCGTTGTTGACTGAAATCTCAGCCAGGTACGTGACCACGTTGTTGGTTGTGGTCGACACGTAGCGGATCGTAGTGATAGTACCCGGGAATTGCCGGCCGGGATATGCATCCACAGTAAACAGAACCGGTTGGCCGGCTTTCACCTTGCCCACGTCGGCCTCGTCGATGTTTACCTGCAGAATCATCTTGCGCAGGTCTTCGGCGATCTGGAACATCGTTGTCACCTGAAAAGAGGCGGCAATCGTCTGTCCCGGCTCAACACTGCGCGACAGCACGATGCCGTCCACCGGCGACTTGATGACCGCGAAGGCCAAATTCGTCTCGTCGATTTTGAGACTGGCCTGGGCCTGGGTTACCGCGGCCTCGGCTGTAGTGACTGCAACACTTGCCCGATCATAGGATGCCTTCGCCGTATCGATGTCGTGCTGCGATACGATCTGCGCCTTGGAGCGCTGACGGGCGTCGAGCATGCGCTTGTACTCCGCGGCAGTCTCCGTCACCGTCACCTTGGCATCTTCGACCTTGGCATGCGCGCTCTGAAGCGACGCCTTATCCTGAAGCACCTGTGCATCGAGTCTCTCGGTGTCGATTTTTGCCAGCACCTGGCCGGCCTTTACCCGATCATTGTAGTTAACCAGAACCTCATCGATGATCCCCGACACCTGGCTTCCCACATCGACCGTCCGCGTGGGCTTCAGTTGGCCCGTAGCGATCACAGTCACCGTGAGGTCGCCATTGCGCGCCGCATCCGTGCGAAAGTTCTGCACGCTTCCCGCGGCCGCGCTCTTATGGCGCATAACCCACATTCCCGATAGAAGAACGATCAGAACAACCGGCGCAATCCAGTAGGCGCGCTTCTTCCATGATCCTTTTCCCGTAGCAATTCCGAGAGTTTCCTGAAGCGTCGTATCCGTGGCCATCAATGCCGTCCTTTCACATCTTGAACTTATGGGTTCTGCGTGGCTATTTCCAGCCGCCGCCCATCGCCTTGTATATCTGGATGAGGTCGGAGTCAACCGCTGCGTCGCTTTGTACCAGGCTGTTCTGAGCGGTCAGGACTGTTCGCTCGGAATCGAGCACGACAAGAAAATCTCTGAGCCCTGAGGCGTAAAGCTCCCGCGAAATTTCCGCAGCCTGCTCGGCCGAGACCGCGGCTCCCGACAGCGACTTCCGCCGAACCTGGTCCTGCCCAAACGCCTGAAGCGAATTCTCCACATCCCTTACCGCGCCGAGAAGCTTGCTGTCGTATGCGATCTCGTACTGATCGAGCAGGGCGTTCTGCAACTTGACCTGAGCTTTGAGGCTTCTCCGATTCAGGATTTCCTGCTGCAAGGCGCCCGCAACCGTTGAAGCAAGGCTGGCTGGCGTAAGTACGTTGAGCAGGTTTTGCGCGCCGAACAGAAACGTTCCGGAGAGCGTAAACGTGGGGTAAAGGTTGGCCTTTGCAACGCCAACTCGCAGAGCCTGTGCGGCAATCTGGCGTTCGGCGCTTCTTACGTCGGGACGGCGGCGCAGCAGGTCCGCGGGGATTCCGACGGCCACCTCGGCCGGGACTACCGGAATCGGCTTCGCCTCCGTGAGCTCTGCGTCCATGGTGCCCGGCTGCTGGCCCAGAAGGATGGCAATCGCATTCATCGTCTGGTGCAGGCTCGTCTCCAGAGTTGGAATCGATGCTTCGGCTGACTGTACGATTTCAAGCGCCTGCTGCACGTCCAGCTGCGAGGCTAGGCCGCTCTCCCGCTTGGCCAGCGTCATCTCGTAGGTATCCCGGTCCTTCGCCAGGTTCGATTGCGTCGTGGCGATCTGAGCCTGGTAAGAACGCAGACTCACGTAGTCCAGCGCAAGCTCCGCGGTGAGCGTAACCATCGCGTTGTGCAGATTCTCGCGGGCCGCTTCAATGTCTGCGTCGTAAGCGGCGACGTTTTTGTGCAGACCGCCGAAGAAGTCCGGCTCCCAGCTGGCGTCGAATTCGGCGCCGTTGCTATTGGAGACAAGTCCTCCGGAACGCGTGCTGGCCCGGCCGCCGGTTGCGCTTCCCGTTACGCTTACAGTTGGCAGCAGCCTGCCGCTTGCCGACATCCGGTTGGCGCGCGCCTGCTCGATGCTCGACAGCGCCGTGCGAAGGTCAAGATTCGACTTCAAGGCTCTTTCTTCAAGCGATATCAGCGTCTGATCGTTGAATACGGTCCACCACTGCGACAGGACCTTCTCGTCCGCGGGTTCTGTCATCTCTCCGCCCACCGGGGTGGTGCGCCAACTCGGCTCCGCAGACACCTGCGCTCGAACCGACTGGCAGATTGACGGCCGCGCAGCCGAGGTTGACAGGACGAATGCTGCGAGCAGAATGGTTGCTGGTGTGAATCGCGTTGACTGCGGCATCGGCTTGCCTTTCAGGGTCGTGTTCCTATTCCGATTCAACGCCCGTTTTTGCCTCGCGAACCTCAAGATTTGCAAAACCACGCAAGCGCATACTGAAACTGCGGCAAAGGCTCAAGAATTGTTAAGATTCTTGCGGCAGTTGAGCAAAGCTCGCGGATGTGCGGTAAAACAAGGATGCAGCATGGATACACAAAGCCATCGGCGCAGCGCCATCCTCGTGATCGACGATGACGTGCGGCTGTGCCGGTTGATTGCCGAGTTCTTCGGCGATTCGGATTACTCGATTCAGGCGGTGCACAACGGGGCCACCGGCCTGGCGCGCGCACTCGACGAACCGTTCGATCTCATTCTTCTCGACATCATGCTGCCTGGCCTTGACGGCTTTGAGGTGCTGACCCAGTTGCGCCGGCGCTCTTCCGTTCCCGTAATCATGCTGACCGCGCGCGGCGCGCAGGAAGATTGCGTGAGGGGCTTGAATACCGGGGCAGACGACTATCTGGCCAAGCCGTTCGGGCCTGAGGAGCTGGCAGCGCGCATGGCCGCAGTTCTGCGCCGGGCTCGAGGCGCGTCGGCGGCGAACGTTGAAACGGTTTCGATCGGCAGCCTGAGGTTGAGCGCCTCCTCGCGGCGCGTCTGGGTCGGAGAGGAACCGATCGAGATCACGGCCACCGAGTTCGAAATTCTGGATCTTCTTGTTCGTGGCCGCGGCAGGGTAGTCACCCGCGACCAGGTCTGCGGCATTCTCTACCAGCGCCCGGCAACTCCCTTTGAACGATCGCTCGAAGTGCATATCAGCCGGTTGCGCCGCAAGACTGAGGGAGCCGGCGTCACCATTCGCTCCATTCGCGGAGTTGGCTACGTTCTGGCAGGAGATGAACCATGAGATCGCTATCGCTGAAAGTCACCGTCTGGTCGGTTGCATCTCTGGTCATCTCGCTGGCCGTGTTCCTCTTCATCGGCGATCGCGTCATTGGCAAATCCGCGGATCGGAACTTCACGCAGGTTAACCAGATTCTTTTTTCTCAAGCGATTGTCGCTCTCCGCTCCGGTGGCAGCGCGGGATTGGCACGCTACATGCGCGAGTTAAACGCGCCCGGCGCCACCCAGTACAGCATCTCGGATGGCGCCGGGCATGATCTTGAGACCGGCCAGGACCACTCGAAGCTGGTTAAGGTATCGCTCACAAAAGGGCGCCCTTATCACGGAGAGCACGGCCAGCTCACAATGGGACTTCGCTCCGGGGACGGGCAGTTCATCTGGCTTGTAACTGACGATGGACCGTCGGCGATTCTGTTCGCGCCATTTTATATTCTGCTGCTGGTTACCGTGGCTGCCCTTTACTGGCTGGTCACCGCTTACATCACCCGGCCGGTCCGGCAATTGGCAGAGGTCGTGGATCGGTTTGGAAGAGGAGAACTAGCGGCCCGCGCCAGGCCTCGCTCCAACGACGAGATTGGCAATCTGGCCCGATCATTTAATGCTATGGCCGTGCGCATTGAGACACTGCTGACCACCGAGCGCCAACTGCTCCAGGATGTCTCTCACGAACTACGCTCGCCGCTGGCGCGACTCACCTTTGAAGCAGAGATGGTTCGCAAGACCAATGATCGGGATGCCTCAGCAACCAGGCTGCGCCACGAAATCGAACGCCTGGCAGATCTGGTAGGAACTCTGATTGACATGGCCAGGGCCGAGGGTGAGCCCGGCGCGGTCGCAATGGAGGAGTTGATCCTGAACGACCTTCTTGACACGACGGCTGAGGACTGCGAGGTGGAAGCCGGCGCCGCCGGTTGCCGCATCGTTCTGAAGGCCGCACCGGAAACACGCTTCGTGGGAAACGCTGAGCTGCTGCGGCGCGCTTTTGAAAATGTTCTGCGCAATGCCATTCGCTACTCTCCTTCCGGTGCTGCTGTTGAAGTCGAGCTGCGACGCGAGGCCAACTGCCTGCGCATCTCGGTTCGCGACTTCGGGCCCGGAATTCCAGAAGAAATGAGGGAACGTATCTTCGATCCCTTTTTTCGCGCCGACTCTTCGCGCGATGAGCGCACCGGCGGATTGGGCCTGGGCCTGGCCATTGCCCGAAGGGCCGTGCGCGTTCACCACGGAGACATTGCGGCAATCAATGCTTCTCCCGGCGCGCAATTGATCATCACCTTGCCGTTGCGGGCTGCGCTTCAAATCGTCCGCTAGCGACCTGCGGCGATCTGCCTTGTGACAGAAAGTTGTCTGCCGTTGGCAATCCCCCTCCGTTTCGGGAAGGGATTTGGAACCGCATGAAGTCTTTTGTCGTTGAAATGAACGCCAGTGTCTATGGTATTTGACTCGTTGTTGACGGGGCAGGTTCTTGCGACGGACTGATCCCGCTAATCCACTCGTTATCTATTCCCCATCCACCAGATTCTCCCCTGAACTGCGACCTTCGCAACCAAGGGGCACGTTTGCTCTCCGAAAATTGAACTACAAGGATGGGCGCTGTTTCAATTCTGAACACCAGAATGAATAAATGCACGCGGCTTTCGAATCTCTGAACGGGAATAGCGCTGCACGACTATAATAGTGAACTTCGTATTCATGGGCCCTGCTTTGATCGCTCTAAAGCAAGCTGCCACACCTGGATAGCTGATTTTGGCGCATCGGGTTTCGGTCCACGCAGAGAGGCGAAAGGAGCCCTCCAGGTGCCGATCGAACGTGGCGTCCGTTCTCTATTGACTCTTCTACAAACAAACATCCTGTCTCGAAACCCTGAAACTGGCACAGTCGCCGTTGGTCATTCCAGGCCTTCATCGGCGGCCGGGATCGTATTTGTATTCGCCTTGCTTGGCTGCTCCGTCGCATCCGCGCAAACTGCTCGGTTCAGCTATGTCCGGACAGTTGGCAGCGGGTTTAATCAGCCTGGCGACATGGCGATTGACGGCAATGGAAACATATTTGTCGCTGATTCTAGAAATCAACTGGTCAAGGAAATTGTCGCCGTCAACGGCGCAGTTTCCAGCAATAGTCAAGTCATTACGATTGCCAGCGGCTTCAACTGGCCCGACGCCATTGCGCTTGATGTGCACGGCAATCTATTCGTGGCCAATGCCGGCAGTGGAACCATAAGTGAGATTGTCGCCGTCAATGGCGCCGTGTCCAGCGGCAGTTCGGTAATTACAGTCAGCAGCGGGTTCTACGGGCCGATGGGGATCGCGGTAGATGCCAGCGGCAACGTGTTTGTAGGCGATACTACCAGCGCAGCGGTGAAAGAGATTGTCGCGGTCAATGGCGCCATATCCACCGGCAGCGCAGTTATCGCGGTCGGCGGCAGTTTCAGCTTTCCAACCGGCGTTGCAGTCGACGGCAGCGGCAACGTATTCGTAACCGGAACCAATGACAACTCGGTAAAGCAGATCATCGCGGTCAGCGGCGTCGTGTCCGGCGGTAGTTCGAAAAAAACCGTGGGCAGCGGCTTCTACGGACCGATGGGCGTTGCTGTCGATCAAAGCGACAACGTCTTCGTAGCCGACACATGCCATAACGCTGTTAAAGAGATTTTCGCAGTCAGCGGCGTCGTGTCGTCCAGCAGTACAACACTCCCCGTAGGGGGCGGCTTCAGCAGCCCGATGGGCGTTGAGGTAGACGGCAACGGCAACATTTTTGTCGCCGACACGTACAACAATGCCATAAAGGAAGTTTCACAAACCGCAGTGAACATGGGGAGCGTCAACGTTGGCGCCACCAGCCCGGTGTTTACGGTGATGTTCACATTCGACACCGGCGGCACAATCGCTGCGCCCGCCGTGTTGACGCAGGGCGCGGCCAACAAGGACTTTACCGACGCGGGCACCGGAACATGCACCACCAACGGAGTTTCACACAGCTACTCGGCGGGAGACACTTGCACCGTTGACCTGAAGTTCACGCCGACACGGCCAGGGCAGCGGCTGGGTGCGGTGCAACTGGCAAGCTCTGGCGGCGCAGTCATCGCAGCCGGGGGCATTTCCGGCACGGGCGTTGCGCCGATGGTCACCTTCCCCGGCAGTACGCGCGTCAACACGCTGGGCAGCGGCGTCAGCCTGCCACTTGGCGTGGCAGTGGACGGCAGCGGGAACATCTTCGTCAGCGACTCCGGAAACAGCGCAGTCAAGGAGTTTCTAGCGGCTGGCGGCTATACCACGGTCAACACCGTGGGCAGCGGCTTCGTCCACCCAGTAGACATAGCTGTGGACGGCAGCGGAAATGTATTTGTTGCCGATAACTACGCCTGTTGCGGGGTAAAAGAGATTGTCGCGGTGGGTGGCGTCGTCTCCGGCGCTTCAACGGTTAACGTCGTGGGCAGCGGCTTTCACAATCCATCCGGCGTAGCGGTAGACGCCGCTGGGAATGTCTTCGTCAGCGATACCAACAACGAACTGGTGAAAGAGATCGTTGCAGGCACAGGCGGCGCAGCCAGCGGCACAGTCACTTCAGCCTCCACGATCAAAACATTGCCCGGCAGCTACTACATACCGGCTGGCCTAGCGGTGGATGGAAGCGGGAACCTCTTTGTTGCCGACGATTATAACAATGCGGTGAAGGAGATTCTCGCGGCCGGTAATTACACCACGGTCGATACAATAGGCAGCGGCTTCAATCATCCCAGTGACGTGGCGGTAGACGCGAGCGGGAACGTATACGTTTCCGATTCCAACAATAACTCGGTGAAAGAGATCCTCGCCGGCACGGGCGGCGCGGCCAGCGGAACGGTAACTTCAAGCTCCACGGTCATCACGCTGAACAGCGGCTTCAGCTTGCCCAATGGCGTGGCACTTGACAGCAACGGGAATATTGTCGTCGCGGATCAAGGCAACAACGCGGTGAAGCAGATCGACCTGAGCGATGCTCCTTCGCTGAGCTTCGCTTCGACTGAAAGTGGGACAACCAGTTCCGACAGCCCGAAGACGGTGACAGTGGCCAACATCGGCAACGCGCCTCTGACCTTCCCGGTCCCCGCTACTGGAAACAACCCAAGCATTTCGCCGAACTTTACGCTCAACAGCAGCGGCGATACGGCGTGCCCACCGATCTCCGGCTCAGCCGGCTCACTCGCGCCGGGAACAACGTGCACTCTGCCGATCAGCTTTGCTCCCACCACTTTTGGGACCATGAGCGGCTCGCTGACGCTGACGGACAACAATCTGAATGCGTCGTCTCCCAACTACGCCGGGCAGAGTATTGCATTGAGCGGTACGGGGACTGGAGCGACGGTGATTCTGAGTTCATCGCCCGGCGTCTCCAGCGTGAACCACCCGGTGACCTTAACCGCGGCGGTAACCGGCGGGTTAGGTACACCGACACAAATGGTCACATTCAAGAGCAACGGCACAGCCATCTCCGACTGCCCTCCCGTCCCTCTGGATGGAGCAGGGATTGCAATGTGCATTACCTCCGCCCTGCCGGCAGGCACCGATCGTCTCACCGCCGACTACAGCGGAGATCTCAGCTATCATGCCAAGACCTCGAACACCGTGACGCAAACCGTCTCGGCCCTTTCGGCAACGCTGGGCGTGACAGCCTCGCCATCGAGCTCCACAAGCGTCGACGATACAGTGACGTTTACGGCGAAGCTTGCCGGGATCGCCCTCACTCCGGTGGTTCCCTCGGGATCGATCACCTTTACGGTAAATGGGAAAGCGAATGCGGATTGCCCCACCAAAACTGTCACCGCCACCGGCAGTGCAACCTGCACAACTGCATCGCTGACTGCCGGCACCGATACGGTTACTGCAACCTACTCGGGCGACCCCAACTTCGTTGTGGCTGCCCAGGGCGTAGCGACCCAGACAGTGGACAAAACCTACAGCACAACTGTGCTGGAATCAACGCCCGACACCAGGCACAACTGGACCGTCAACCAGCCGGTAATCCTGAAGGCCACCGTTGTCTATTGGAACGGAATCGCTTACGTCCCCTTTTCGGGAACGGTGGCATTTACGACCTATGGCGGCGGCCTTCCCGGCTGCAACACCCCTGTCGCGGTAAATGCCACTACCGGAATTGCCACTTGCACGGTCACTTCCATGACCGCCGGCTCCCGCAGCATTAGGGCGGCGTATCGGGGCGATGCGAACTACTACGACAGCGACTCGGCTGATCTGCCGGCTTCGGTTGACAGGGCCGCCACCACGACAACGGTGACCAGCAGCAATGCCAGTTCTAGCGTGAATAGCCCGGTGACTTTCACAGCCACGGTGGCCCCGAACCCGGTCCCGAGCCTTGCTAATGAATTGGCGATCTCCGGATCTGTAGCGTTCTACGCGGATGGCTCCGGTACCCCGATAACCGGCTGCGGCACCCAGGCGGCAACCTACAACTCTTCTACGGGACAAGCCACTGCCACGTGCACGGCCGCAGCTTTGTCTGCGTCCCTTTCAGGCTCCGCGCACGCCATCGTTGCGACCTATGCAGGCGATTCCAACTACAACGGCAGTGATAACGCTTCAAGCCCGCTGTCACAAAAAGTGGCGGCACTTGCAGCCACGCTGGGCGTGACGGCCTCGCCATCGAATTCGACAAACGTAGACGATACGGTGACGTTTACGGCAAAGCTTGCCGGGGTCGCCCTCACTCCGGTGGTTCCATCGGGATCGATTACTTTTACGGTGAACGGGAAAGCGAATGCAGATTGCCCCAGCAAGACGGTCAGCGCCACTGGCAGTGCAACCTGCACCACCGCATCGCTGACTGCCGGCACCGGCACAGTCACTGCAGCCTACTCCGGCGACTCCAACTTCGTTGTGGCATCCCCGGGCGTGGCCACCCAGACAGTGGCTAAATCTTCTTGCTCAGTCGTTCTGAATTCGACACCTGACCGCGAAAACCACTGGAAAGTCAACCAGCCCCTGATCTTGAAGGTCATCGTTAATTCTTCCGCCTTCACCACGCATGTTCCCTTTTCAGGCAGCGCGACCGTGATTGACTACTACAGCAGCCTTCCCGGCTGCAGTTCTCCCATGGCCGTGGATCCCGCTACTGGAGTGGCGACCTGTACTGTTACGAAGCTGCCGGCCGGCAACTACAACCTTTCCGCGAGATATGGGAGCGACACGAACTACGAAGGGAACGATTCGAGCACGCTGGGCAATGATGTCGATCGGTCAGCCACCACGACAACGGTGACCAGCAGCACCAGTGGTCTCTCAAGCGTTAACGATGCAGTGACTTTTACGGCCACGGTAGCCCCAAGTCCGGTCCCGGGCCTGGCCAATGAATTGACGATTTCTGGATCTGTATCGTTCTACGCGGATGGCTCCGGCACCCCGATGAGCGACTGCAGCGCGCAGGCATTGAGCTACGATCCTTCCACCGGAAACGGCACGGCATCCTGCACAACCTCGAGTCTGGAAGCGGCCGGTTCCCCGCACATGATTGTCGCGAAATATGCGGGCGATTCCAACTACGTCGGCAGCGACAACGCCTCCAAGCCAATCTCGCAGGCGGTCACGCCGCTTGCATTGACCATTGGCGTTAAAGCCTCGCCGTCAAGTCCCGCAAACGTCAACGATCCGGTCACATTTACGGCTCAGCTTGCCGGGGCAGCCATGACTCCGGTCGTTCCATCGGGAATGGTCGCTTTCAAGGTCAACGGCAGTCCAGTCTCCGATTGTCCTGCCCAAAGGGTGAATGCCAGCGGCAGTGCCTCCTGCCTGATCAAATCTCTGCCTGCAGGTTCAGATGCAATCAGCGCCTCCTACTCGGGTGACGGCAACTATACGGTTGCTGTCGCAGGCACGGCGAGCCAGACCGTCGCCGCGCTCACGCCCACGCTGGGTATCGCGGCTTCGCCATCGAGTTCCACATTCGTCAACGATGCTGTGACTTTTACGGCCAGGCTCTCAGGGGTACCCATGACTCCCGTTACACCCACTGGCACGGTAAACTTCACCGTCAGCGGGAACACTATTTCAGGCTGCGCCTCGGTACAAGTGGATGCAACCGGAGTGGCAGCCTGTCCAACTTCGACTTTGGCTCCCGGCTCAGATCCTGTTTCTGCCGCCTATTCCGGCGACACAAACTTCATCGTGGCCGCAGCGGCCAACATGACGCAAACCGTTAAAGCGCATACCGCTACCGCTGCCGCCAACGCGTCCGTCACCTACAGCACCGCCTCGCAGACCTTACCCCTGTCGGCATCGGTCACCAGCGCTTCCGGAACGGTGAATGCCGGCACTGTGACCTTTACCCTGTTGAACGGAGGCTCGGTAATCGGCGCTCCCGTCACCAGCGGTACGGTCACGGCTGGCGGAGCAGGCGCGGTCTACACGCTGCCGGCGGGTCAATCTGCAGGGTCCTATATCGTTCAGGCGGTCTACAACGAAGGCGGCATATTCGCCACCAGCACAGACAGTTCGCACTCGCTTACGATTCTCAAGCTGACGCCATCCATCACTTGGAACACCCCGGGGCCAATCACCTATGGAACTACCCTGAGCCCAACGCAACTCAACGCGTCCGCCGATACATCGGGCGGCTTCGCCTATTCTCCAGTGGCCGGCGTTGCTCCGATCGCTGGATCGCAGACCCTGCAAACCACGTTCACGCCCAACGATTCCACCGATTACAACCCGGCCACTGCAACAGTTACGCTTCTCGTAAACCGGGCCGTATTGACAGTCACAGCCAACAGCGTCAGCCGCACTTACGGCACTGCGAACCCGACACTGACTGCAACCCTCTCTGGCTTTGTGAACAACGACAATCAAAGTATGGTCAGCGGTGCTGCGTCCCTGGCCACCACGGCAACCACATCCTCGCCTGTGGGCGCATATCCGATTACTGCTTCGCAAGGATCCCTGGCAGCATCGAACTACACCTTCGCCTTTGCTCCAGGCACACTCACCATCGCCAAGGCAACGCCCGCAATCAACTGGACAACCCCTGCTTCAGTTATTTACGGGACAGCGCTGAGTGCAACCCAGCTCAATGCGGCTTCGCTCGTAGCCGGAAACTTTAGCTATTCTCCGGCCGCAGGAAAAGTACTGGGCGCGGGGATGCAACCTCTCTCAACTACGTTCACGCCCACAGACAAAATCAACTACAATTCCGCAACCGCCACAGTAAACCTGACGGTAAACCAGGCCACGCCTGCCATTGTCTGGGCAAAGCCCGCAGCTATCACCTACGGAACTGCGCTGAGCGCAACCCAACTGAAGGCGACATCAACGACTGCCGGGTCTTTCGTCTACTCCCCGCCGCTGGGGACAGTGCTGCCAGCCGGATTACAGACGCTTAGCGCAACCCTCACGCCTACCGATGCCGTTGATTACACCGATGCGTCGGCGACGGTCCTGCTTACCGTGAACAAGGCCATGCAGACCATCACATTCAAAGCCCCTCTAACGACGGCAACTTATGGGACAGCCCCAGTTGCGTTGACGGCAACAGCAACTTCAGGCCTCGCAGTCTCATTCAGCGCAACGGGCCCGGCCGCGGTGGACGGCAATTCTCTGATCTTTACCGGAGCCGGAACGGTTGTGGTGACTGCCTCGCAACCCGGAGACAGCAACCATACAGCGGCCTCAGCGGTATCGCAAACTTTCACAGTGAATAAGGGCGCATCGAGAGCAGTGCTTGCTGCTTTTGCGAATTCCGGAGTTTATGGTGACTCAATCACGCTCACGGCCACGGTGACCGGCGCGGGAAGCTCGCCAGGCGGAACGGTTACCTTCCGCAACGGCACGGCTCCCCTTGGAGCGGGAACGCTGAGCGGCGGTGTAGCCACGCTGGCCACCACAGCGCTTCCGGCCGGCAGCAACAGCGTCACCGCAAGCTACGCGGGCGATGCCAACTACGTTGCAAGCACATCGTCCGCCGTAGGTGTGACAGTAAGCAAGGCCGCGCAGACCATCTCGTTCACGCCTCCACCACCTAATCTCACGTACGGCGCGAGCCCGCTGAAACTCGCAGCCAGCGCCAGTTCCGGCCTCCCCGTAGCCTTCAGCGTTACCGGACCGGCGACCGTTGGCGGGAATATGCTGACAATTACAGGCGCGGGAACGGTGGCGATAACCGCCAACCAGGTTGGGAACGGCAACTTCTCCGCGGCGGCGCCGGTTTCGCAGAGCATAGTCGTATCCAAAGCAACACCCGCCGCAATTTTGAAGTCTTCTTCCGCCTCGGCCACCTACGGCGCTTCTGTCACGCTCACGGCAACGGTCACCGGCAGCGGCGCCATGCCTACCGGCACGGTCACTTTCTTCAACAATGCCACATCCATAGGCACAGGCACACTCAACGCCAGCGGCGTGGCGACTCTGACAATGAGCAAACTCCCCGTCGGCGCGGCCACTCTCACGGCAAGCTACGGGGGCGACAGCCGCTACACTGCAGTGGTCTCTCCGCCTCTCACGGAGACCGTGAACAAAGCAACGCCCTCAGTGAAACTCACGTCCTCGGCAAGCACGGCTGGCTTCGGCTCGTCGGTCACCTTGACGGCAACCTTGACTGGAGCTGGAGTGAAGCCCTCCGGCGCCGTCACATTCCTGATCGGTGCGGTCACACTTGGCACAGGTCCGGTAACGCTGAACAGCAGCGGCATTGCGACGCTTGCACTCAATTCGCTCCCAGCAGGAGCAGACAGCATCAAAGCCAGTTACGCGGGCGACGACAACTACTCCCCGGCCATTTCAACGGCTGTCACTGTGACGGTGAGCAAGGCGTCGCAGACCATTACGTTCTCAGTTCCGGCATCGCCGGTGAAGTACGGGGTTAGCCCAATCACTTTGTCCGCAACGTCAAGCTCAGGCCTCGCGGTAACCTTTAAAGCGACAGGAGCGGCCACGGTCAACACCAATATTCTGACCATCACCGGAGCCGGATCGGTGACGGTGACGGCCAGCCAGACCGGCAGCGCGAACTATGCGGCCGCGACTTCGGTCTCGCGCACCATTACCGTGAGCAAGGCAACGCCCGGCATAAGCCTTTCGCCCCTGATTTCGCCGGTAACGGTCGGAGTTTCGCTAAGCTTTACCGCCACGCTCACAGGTGCCGGAGCCGCAGCGCCCGCCGGGTCAGTCACCTTTCTCGACGGGGCAACCACGCTCGGTACGGGCACACTTGCTTCAGGAGTAGCCAGATTTTCCACCAGCAAACTGGCCGCCGGAACACACAGTATCACCGCTAGGTATTCCGGAGATACGAACTATGTAGCAGGCGCGTCGTCAGCGATTTCCGTTACCATAAACGCTGTCCAGAACTGATTTTCGAATGGGGTTGTTGCGCAGCTTGAAAGATGGGGTTACGCGCGTGGTACCCATCCACAACCCTGCAAAAGACTCATCGAGTTGGTGGACAACGGCGACCTGAGCACTCACGCAATAGTCTTGGCCAACTGAGCAAAGGTTTACTTCGAAGTTAATAAACTCGATTCGAAATGCGATTGACTCGCAAAAGACGATTGGAAATGCCCCTCAATATCTCCCATTGAGCGTACAATTCCGCGTAGCTAAATCATCAGGTTACGATTGTCGCAAAAATCTTGACGCCAAAGAGACACCTGACTCCTAGGCCGTCGTGGAGATCCCTACATGTCTTTCATCGATCTTGTTTCCTGGGATGATAGTTCTTCTGGGAATGCGGGAGAAGGTCCGATTTTTGCCCATAAGTTTCCCGAGACAAATCTGGGCACCTTTACCCAGCTTCTGGTCAGAGAGTCACAGGAAGCCGTTCTCTTCACAAAGGGCCAGTTGCTGGGTAAGTTCGGGCCTGGCAAGCACACGCTGAACACCGAGAACTTGCCCCTCTTGAGAAACCTGTATGGAATCCCATTCGGAGGCAAGAACCCATTCTTCGCTGAGGTCTGGTTTGTAAACAAAGTTGTGCCCCTGAACATTGACTGGAGCACAACCAGCATGCGATATCAGGACCCCGACTACAACACCATGGTTCCGCTAAAGGCCGTGGGCCGTTATGGTCTCAAGGTTCAGGACGCCGAGCGCTTTCTAGTCAAGCTGGTTGGCGCGGCCGCGGAATTCCGCGCGAAAGACCTGACAGAGCACTTCAGTGGGGCGATGAACGCCAAGACAAAAACAGTCCTTTTGTCGTACATGCAATCGCAGCGTATCGGCATCAAAAGCATCTCGGCATATCTTGAGCCGCTTTCGCAGGCGCTCAAGGCATCCATGCTTGCGTTCTGGGAAGACTACGGCTTCAACCTTGAAGGGTTCTATATTACCTCGGTTGAGATTGACGACAGCAATGAAGATGGGCAGAGAATACTCGACGCCATGGCCCGCCAGAGCGCCCAGATAATTGGCGGCTATTCTTGGCAACAGTCCAAGGCGTTTGAAGTTGCGGAAAACGCGGTAAGCGCGGCCGGCTCGGGTGGAATGCTTGGCGCGCTGATGATGACCAACATGATGGGCGGCAGTGGCGGCGCGGCGGCCGCAATGCTCCAACCCTCGCCGGGCGGCGTTCCTGTTACCGGAGCCTCCGGCCAGGTTGGGTCGGGCGCAGCACCGGTTCCGCGCGAGGTCTTCTGCTCCAATTGTTCGAAGAAGTACTCCAGCACTTCGAAGTTTTGTCCGCATTGCGGCAACCTCTACAATC
This sequence comes from uncultured Acidobacteriaceae bacterium, assembly GCA_903911925.1. Classification (GTDB taxonomy): domain Bacteria; phylum Acidobacteriota; class Terriglobia; order Terriglobales; family Acidobacteriaceae; genus Telmatobacter. Next base: position 15,508 of record CAIWFH010000137.1, on the reverse strand, counting down.
CCTGTCCGCAGTGCGGTTCCGATAACGGCAAGGAAGCCCGCCGCTGTGTCAGTTGCGGCACGCCGTTCAGCTCTTTGACAAGGTGTCCGGTTTGCGGCATGAATCTGCCCCCCGGCGCCGTCAATTGTCCTCGTTGTGTTCACGCAGTCGCCGGCGCCGTCGCATGCACCAAATGCGGCTCGGTGATCGCCCCCGGCGATGGCTTCTGCTCAGCGTGCGGGAAGAAGGTGGAGTGAACATGAAGACGAAATCGGAGTTATCCCGGCTGTTCATTCTCTTGCACCTCGCTGGAATTGCCGTTCTGGTCTTTGCTTTCTTCCTGTTGGTTCCGGCAGAAGGGCGAACTCATTCCGCCTGGCTCGACCTGATTGTCGTCTGCATTGTTCTGTCAATCAACTTCCCGCCTTTTGCGATTGTGCGACTCAGCCTTGGCGACTTTAACCTCAAGATTCCTGCGCTTGGTCTGTTGGAAATCTGCGATGCCGTCTACTCCAGCCTGGCGGTTGGACTCGTCATCTGCGGTCTGGTCTACTTTTTGCCTTTCCGCGTTCAGCTTGTCGGTCAGATGGGGCTCTTGTTTGCGGTGGCGACCACTGTCTCCATTGCCTACTGGTCCGCGGCGCATGCCGCGGAAGTGGCCGAAGAGGAGCATTTGACAAGATCCGGGCTGGAAGAGCTTAAGGCAGCTCTTTCCCATTGCGAGTCCGAACTCTGCACGAAAGCGCCAAATCGCAATCGGGAACGTCAACTCCTCCTCAAGCTCAAAGAGGATGCAAGGTTTCTCTCCCCGTCTCGCGACCCCTCCGCGATCTCCTATGAACAACAGATCGTTGCGCTGGTGGATGATATTCGCCGTCGTCTTGACGATATCGCGTTCCCTACGACTCCCTCCCTTCTAGATGAGCAGTTCGAGCAATGCGCCGTGCTGATGGCGCTGCGCAAACAGATTCTCGAACGTTAAAGGAGCAACTGCAATGGCCGGCAAGATCTTTCCAGAAAGCGCCAGCGTTTATGAAGACCAGGCGAAAATTCTATTCGACTATTACCGGCGGATCGCCGTTCACATCGTTGAACAGGAAGAGGCGATCGAGAAGAAAATCGATGTAGCCCGGGAAGAGGAAGCCCAGTTCACCGCGGAGCTCAGTCGAAAGAACATTGTCGAGAAGGCCTGCTATGGCGCCGCGGCGGTGCTCGCAATCCTGATCGTGCTCTACTTTCGAGAGAGTCTTTCGGAAAATTATCCGTTCGTGATTCTTGCCGCATTGCCTGCCGCGTACGGCATCTATGTCTTGACCCAGCGAAAAGCCATGGCTGCGAAGTTGGTTGAGGTTCAGGAGTCTATCGGCGGATTCGAGACCGCGCACCGGGAGATTCCACGCGACTTCAAGGTGCACAGATTGGGAATCGGCTACATTCCGGTTGCCGGCAGGGTCGCCTTTGAAGGCAGCAGCTTCCTCGTCGATTACACAGAGACAGAACCCAACAAGGAGTTCACGCTCAGCACCATTCGCAACAACGACCTGTTTACCTCCACCGTCAACGGGCTTGAATACCTGCTCAAGACGGTGCTCATCGTTGAAGATGCAACCGATGTCGAGCAGTTGCCGACGGATCAGTATTCGCGCTCTATCCAGCAGATTCCGTGTTACAGCTACTTTGGCTCGCTCGACCGCAAGCTGCGCGCCATAACCGGTTGCCTGAATGACCTGAGCGTCTCAGCCGTAGAACTCCCGGTCATTTTCCCCGATACCGCTTACGCCAAATTCCTTGCCGAGTTTGGCTCGACGGACGCCGGCAATGCTGTCATGTTCCCGGTCTTCGACGTTCACCAGCATGATGAGTCTCTGGCGACTTTCCACTCTCTCAACAAGATGAAGAAGTCGTTCGAGCGCCAGTCTCAGCGGTTTGAGCAGGTGCTCCGCAATCTGATGGTTAATATCGCCGGTACCGTGCAGACGGTTACCGGACTGAAGGTCAACTCCACCAACCGGCTTGTGGAGCAATCCAATCGCCTGCTGTTTACCATCCTGAAGGCCTCGTACAATCACTATTCGCCAAAGCTTGAAGCCGAAGAGATTGAGCGCATCCGCAACGAATCGTTCAACTATCAGGACGCGGCCGAGGGTTATCAACCCTTCCAACTCAAGGCCAGTTCCAGGGTTCTGTACGACCCAGTATCCGAAGTATGGGTCGCAGAGGACGGAAGCAAAACGAACTTCCCATTCGGCATGCAGCAAATCCATGAGGAGATCATCGTCCCCATTGTTCAGAACCTGCTGCAGGAGACGCATACCGAGAGACTCCGGATTTACAACAACATCCAGGATCAGAAAAACAGCTATCTGAACAAGTGGCACCAGGATACCGAGGACTTCTACGGACGGAACCGCGCGGAGAGCGCCGACCTGATCAATCTCATGCGTTCCACCTTCACCGAGTTCCTCTCCAACTACAACACGTTGCAGGCTCTGGAAAACACTGAGCGGCAGATGGAGGCAGGCGGGAAACTCTCCGATTCCGCAGTCCGAAGCGTCGACACCGGTGTACAGGACGTCTCCGCCTATGAACTCCAGAGGCGCCAATACCAGACCGTGCAGGAAGAGTTCACCGAGTATGTTGACCGGCTCAAGGAGGACATTGACCGCCGGGCCGAGAAATTCCGCTTCATTGAGAATTACGACGCTTCGCTGCGCGATGGCGATGCGCGCTCAATGTCTTCGGCCGGTGGCCGGGCGCTTACTCTCGACGCCCGCCGCAAGCCCTTGCTCGCAGTCAACCCGCTATACGCTGAAACTTCGGAACTGGCGCCGCCGCCCGCAATGGAAGATCTGGCCGCAGAGCATTTCTCTCTGAACCTCAACGCCATTGCGAACAATGCCATTGGCGAAATTGACGCTCTCGGGAGGGCCTAGTGGCTAACTTCAGTTTCACCGTCGATACCCGGGAGATGGCGGAAGGCCTGTATTCGGTTGCCCCGCATGTGGATGGAGCAACCGGCGCGATGGTTTCCATGCAGGCTGCCGTTATCATGGCGGAGAAGCGCGCGGCCGATGACATCTGCGCAAATGTGAATCGAGGCTTCTTCAGCCTCATCCGCTCCCAGATCTCGCAGAAGATCGCCATCTGCCGGAGCCAGGTTGAAGCGCGCCTGCTTGAACTGCGAGACCAGTCGCTGAAACTCCTCTCCGTTCGGAAGACCATGGAGCGCGATTTCCAAATGATCGCGGCGCGTTACACAAAGCTCTTCCGTACGTTGGACATAGCTCTGCTCGGCCGCATTCATGAGTTGGACGTGACGCTCTTTGACCTTGTTCAGAGGGACGTGGCGCGCCATTCAAGCAGAACCCGCGCCCTTCAGGCCTCTGCTCCCGTGCATCAGTTGGAGAGCGTTTCTTCAAGCCAAAAGATCGCCGCTTCAAGCATCAGGGCAAGAGCCGACCAGGCGATCGGCGCAATGTCGAAGTTCATCAAGGAATCGAATCGGCAGAGCCGCCTTGCATCGAGCATCCTCAGTGCCGAACCGGGGAACGTGGACGCCACCGTGCTGTTGCCCTTCGCGCTGGTCGATTGCGACAGTCCTCAAACCAGGCAACACCAGTGGCAATATCACGCTCCAACGCCGCACGGGCCTGAAGTGGCTCAGCAAATCAAGGGCGCCATTGAGCGGGGCGTCTTTCCCGTTTTGCAGCGGGTTGAGTGGCGTCCGCAGGAACCCAGGGAGCGGGAGACCGTAGCCGGCTATCTGGGCCAGCATATGGACCAGGCGCAATTGAGCGAGAAAGTGCGCGCGCACATGATCCGCATGTATAACGCCGCGCAGTCGCAGGCGCTTTACGGGGTTCGCCCATGAGCTATACCCGACAATACAGCGAGAGAATCTACGGCACGGAATACGTGACCGTCCACCATCCGGCTTCCGAATCATCCAGCAGCGAAACCATTTCGGTTGATTGGTCAGAGGATGTCGACATTGAAGTTTTTGTAGACACCTCCAGTTTCGACGATGGCGTATCTACCATCAAGCACCATATTGACGGGCTTACGGGCGCCGTTGTAGCCACCGAGGCCGCACAGATTGAAGAGAAAATTCGCGGAACCAACGCAATCAGCCAAAGCGTAACCACGGGATTCTTCGGCCTGATTCGTTCGGAGATCACCCAACAGATGGCCGCGCTCAAAAGCCGCGTCGATTCGTTGTTTCTCAAAATGAACGACATGGAAGCCGCCTGCAAGCGAATCCAGCAAAACATGGAGCAGGACTATCACCGCATCACCGACCGGTATACCGCGACATTCGAGGAGTTGGACCGGGAACTGGAGATGCGGCTTGCTGCCCTTGACCGTGCGTCGTACGCGGTGAAACGCGATGTAGCAACGCAGAGCCGGCGAAGCTTTGACAGCACTCTATCCACTGTTCCAACCGTATTTGGCGGCGAGACATCCCATGCGCAAAGCCTGCTTGCGGCTGGCTCCATGCGCAGCAGAATGAACGATCTGCTGCAATGCGCCATAGCATACCTTGTATCGGAAAAGAGGACCAGCGAGGCCGTCTCAACCATGCTGGTAAGCGGCGGCCGGGAAGACGCAGCGGTATCGAGTCTCCCTGTTGCCTATCTTGCGGCAAGCGATACTGCCGCGACTTCTATGGCGAGAATCTTCTTACCCCCCGCGCCGGGCTTCTTGGGCGACGATGCGGAGACAAAGCGCGATATTCTTGCCCAGTTCAGAGAGCGAAGCCTGCCCTGGAAGCCGCTCGCGGGCGAGGACCGGGCTCAGATTGAGCGGTTTCTCATCCCGCTGATTGACACGATTCACACCGCTTCACAGGACCGGGACGCCCGAGTGCGGCGGATGATTCTGAATCTATGGAGCGCTCATACTCCCCAAACCTTGCCGCTTTAGCCATTCGAATTGCAGAACCCGAGGAACGAGCCATGCAGGTATTGAACGAACTCCGGTTGAACGAAGATCGCCTCTTACTCAAGGACCAGATCGTCCGGTCGCCTATCCTGCCCAGAATGTCGCGCGAATTGGAGCGCGACGTAGTGGTGCAGGGAGCGTGCGAAGTAGAAGGCGCTATCTTTGCCCGCAATCTCGAAGTGCAGCAAGGACCGCTTCGCGTGAAGGGATGCGTTTACACGCAGCTTGAACTGCACGTGAACACCGACGCCACCGGGACGGCGGTCTTTGAGAAAGCCGTAGGATCATCCAATGCCATTGTTTCGCTTGCGCCAAAATGCCGCGTGCATTTCCTTGCCGACGTCAGCGCCAAGCAGGTCAAGCTCAGCAATTGCTATGTAGCCGCAAATATCTTCGCCGATGAGATTGTGCTGGATAACTGCGTGGTGATTGGAGGAGTCTTTGCCACCCGCAGTCTTGAATTGAGCGACTGCGCGGTTGGAACATTCAACAGTCCGGTGGTGCGAATTTCGAAAGTCGTATACCTTCTTTTCCCCAGCGCTTTCTCCGTGGAGAAGATCAGCTACCTTCCCGGCACACAGTTATTCAGCCTTACACTGGCTGACCTGGGCGCGCTGATGCGCGGCACTCCCGAAGCCGACAATACCGGCAAGATCTGCATGAGCATCGACCAGGACGAGGTGAAAACCGTTCTCTCCGCCGACGGCGTTCAACAGATTCTTCGCTCCTATTCCGTTGTCGGAAAGGTGCTGGCGACAGGCCTCGTTGACTACGAGCGGCTGCAGAACACGTTCCTCATTTCCTGCGCCAGCATGGGCAACCAGTTGCTGCACACCTACGACCTCGGGCTGAGCCAGGATGGGACGCATGTGGAACTGACGCCGGAAAGAATCGCACAGTTCTTCTTCAGTATCCTGTGGGGCAAAACGCCAGTCTCAACCATCAGCGGAGAGTTCGACCTCGCTTCCATTGTGAACGGCTCAACGCCAACGCAGGCCTCGCCTGCGCCGCTTGCGCCAGTGGACATTACAGCGGAGGCCGCAGTATCGCAGGTTGATCTGATCGCTCCGGCTCCTGAAGCACCTAAAACAATCGGACCGCAACCGCCATCTGAACAAGGCCCGCTGTTGTCCGAACCCGCTCCTGAACAACCCCAACTTTCCGACGATGCGATGACCACAGCACCGCCTCAGCCGGAAGAGACACCGCAGGCAGTCTGCCCGGCATGCGGTGCGGAGATCGAAGAAGACTGCGCCTTCTGTGAGAATTGCGGTAAATCGCTAACAGCGCGCTAGAACTAGACGGCGGCCCCGATGGTTTACCCGGCCGGGGCTTCCCGTCTCTCTCTGTTGGACCGCCTATTCGACAATCTCCCAGCCCAGATCGCAATTCGCCTGGTAGCCGGGCTTCAGCGACGTGAGCGTCACCCGCTTTGTGCCGTCAGGGTTAGACTTGATGGTGAGCGCCCACCCCTGCCTGTCATAACTGAATTTGAGACGAGCCGGCGGCAAATGGTCAAAGACGGCTGCTCCGTTGTAAGGCACAGGCGGTCCCTGGTAATGCATTATCCCCGAGCGCTGCACCGCGGGCGCGGGAGGGATTGGAGGCGGTGAAACTGGGCGCACAGGTTCCGGTTGCCGGGCGATCTCTTTCGCCGGCTGAATGCGGTTCTGGGGTGCCTCAGCTTGTGGTGCGGGCTTTCGGGACGTGGGCGAAGGCAGGCTCGGAGCCGCAGGTTCATAAGTGGCCGCCTGCGGTTTTGAGGGTTGGCCGGGCAGCTGCTTATTTCCGGCCATCTGGTTTTGACTCTCCGGAGTTGGCGCGGTCGCCACGGGTGCTTTCCGTTGGTGAAAAAAATAGAAGGCCAGGATGCAGCCTGCCACAACAAGCGCAACTGTGGACATGCCGATAAGAATTCCGGCTGACGGATTCGTCGCACCTCGTGGACTTGACGGCGTATTGCTCGAGATGTACTTCGAAGTGGTTCGAGGAGATACCAGCACGCTCCGTTCGGTTGGTTCCCAGGGAACGCTCGAAGGCGCCGCCGGTTCTTCTTGCGGCCAGGATGCTGGACTCGGCTCCAGAATTGGCGCGGACTCCTGCATTGGAGGGGGCGGCGTTTCAGCAGGCTCCGAGACGGGCGCAGCGGCGAACACGTTGGCGCTTGGACGCTCAATCGCAACCGGCAGTTGATGCGGCGATTGAATGCCATCATCTGTCGGCGCCGTTGGGACCGCCGCATCGATTGCGCTGCCGCATTGCCTGCAAAATCGCTTGCCGGGCACAAGAGCCGCTCCGCATCGCACGCAGACGGGGACGGCCGGCTCCGGTGCGACAACTGCAGCGGCAGCAACCGCGGATTCGGCAATAGAATCGGGTTCACCGGCCGGGTGACCGCATTGCCTGCAGAAGCGCTTGCCTGGAACGAGCGCCGTTCCGCACTGTTTGCAGGCCTCAGCCGCCTGATCGACCACGGGCGGAATCGATGGTGCGGCCATCGCCTGCCCGCATCCCCCGCAAAAACGCTTGCCTTCCGGAACTTCCTTTCCGCATCTTGTGCAGCTTATGTTTGCCATGTCAGCCCACCGCGGTTCCGCACTCGTCACAGAAGGTACTGCCTGCCTCGAGTGGCTGTCCGCACTGCCTGCAAGAGCGCTGCGGAGAAATGAGTGGCTGCTCAACCGCAGCCTGCTGATGGACCGGGAGAGGCGCCATTGTCGGAGGAGGGACCGTAGGAACTGCCAGAGGCGCGCTTGTCAGTCCCCGCGTATTGAGGGCGATTTCAACCAGGACCACGCTCAGTTCCGCCAGCGCATAAAACACGACGATGCCCGCAAAGGCGAGCAGGAGGAACAAGAGTGCCAATTCGATGCCGCCCATGAAGCCGCTGCTCCCGCCCCCGGCAAACGGCAGTCGCTCGCCCAGCATACCCAACTGTGAGAGCGGGCTGAAATCTGTGAACCAGACAAAAAGGCATCCGCCCACACCCACCACGGCGTAGGTCACAAATATCATTTCGCCGTTCAATCTGAACAGCATGGATAGGATCGAAAGAACGGTGAAGTGGCTATCCCCAAGATCCATGATCGAGCGGGCGCGAAACATCAAGACTCCGGCCGCCAGGTAACCCCATGCAAGGCCGAAAAGAGCAAAGAGTACGCACCCGATCAGAACCCCGGCGGCCCGGCCTCCCATACCGTTTTCGCTGGCTTTGAACCCGAAGCTGATAAACGCGATAAACCAGAAAACCCCCACTAGAGCCACAAGGACTGCCATGACCCTGAGCACCCAGGCAACTGTCAGGCGAATGAGCTTCCCGTCGCTCAACGCATGGAAGAACGGATCAAGAAAACCGAACAGATTCATAGAATCCTCTTACCCACTTCGGCTGGAAACAGATTGACAGTGCGGGTCTGCGTACATATCTGCGTTCAGACCCCATCGGGATTGGTGCATTTCAATGAGCGTCGCCTCTTGCGAGGCATTCGTAGAAAGATGAATCCCCCCGCGCCAGTCGGGTGACGCGGGGTTTTTCATTACTGGTTCATATTTGGCTGTGCAGCCTCTGCCGTCACAGCCTGTTCAGCCTGGCCGGCCTGTTGGGCCTGGTCCTGAATCTCGGCGGCAACATTCGGATCGGGCGGCGGGGCAATGGTGGCGTACTGCGCTGGCGCCTGCTGAACCTGGACGGTAGACGGCAGCGCCGGCAAACCGCCCTTGCCCTGCCTGGCCTGCAGTTCCTGGAGTCCCTGGTCGATGGTTTCGCGCATGTGATTCTGCATCTCCTGCAGGTCTTCAAGCGTGATTGAGACCACGGCCTGTTTCTGGCACTCCGCGCCGCCCTTGGCGGACAATACAACCAGGTCCGCAACCTTGGCGTCGGTGGCGGGCGCAGTCTGCAGGCCCAGGACGTCGCCATCGCTGAGCGCGCACTCTGTCTGCGAGGCGTCTACCACGTCCAGCGCCGAGCCAACCACGAACACGTGCGGCTTGCCCCTGGCCACATCGCTGAAAGTGCGATCGATGCCGCTGGAGCCAGGATCGATGTCCACCTGGTGCGCATTTTGCGCTGCTTCCTGGTTTTCCAGCGCCAATTGATTCCTGACCTCGTCGGCGATCTGCTGCTTCACTTCCGGCGTGAGCGAGGGAGCGGCTCCAACGGGCTGTGGCGCGCCATCCACTTCGCCGCCTTCAGTCTGCGCGGCATAGGCATTCTGCAAATCCGACGAGATCATGTAGTCGGTGAGCCAATACGACGCCGACGGATAGGACGCATAGGGAGAGAAGTAATAGCCGTAATACCCATACCATGGGCTGCCGCCAAACCCCCACCCGAAAGCGATCGGTGATGCCCATGGGTTGTAAGCCCATCCGTAGAAGCCGGCTCCGTAGTACATGCCCGGGGCGTAAACGTGCAAGTATCCCCCGCGATACGCGTAGCCCGCATACGAGTGGCTGTAGGCATGGCCATGGTAGTAGTAAGTGCGCTGGGCAAAGTCGTGGCCGTGGTAGTTATATGCATGCTGCACGTAGCCAGGGCGGCCCCTCTGGAATACCGTGCGGTTGTGGTTGTGGTCCTCGACCATAACTCTCTGCCCGCCGTTCAGGCCGTGATGAACATCCATGCCCCTCGCCGCATTGTGCACGTCGCTCGGCTTGCCGTTGGGACGGAAGCGCACCGCGCTGCCGCTCTTGGTCGCGACTTCCCTCGTGTTCTTGGGAGCGAATGTCGTAGAGCCCCTGATTGGCGAATGGGGGACATTGGCTTGCTGATGCACATTACCGACATTGCCGAATGTTGTGTTGCGCCCACCTGCGCTATTCATCGCCGGACCACCAGTGGCGGGCCGATTTGTCAACGGGGCATTCACTGTTGGGCGGTTTGCGGAAGGAGCGCTGGTGGTTGGACGGTTTACGGAAGGAGCGTTGGTAGTTGGGCGGTTGGCCGACGGCACGTTGCCGGGCCGCTGCATTCCGCCACCCGGATTGCCGGCAGGTGCAGACTGCCTCGGAGCGGGTGCTTGAGGCCGCGGAGCCTGCGCTTGAGGTCTGGGAGCAGGTGCTGGAACTGGCATGGAGGGCGCGGGTGCAGGCGCCGATTTGTTGTTGTTGGCGTTTGCCAGGCTGCCCATACTCAGAAGCCCGGCAACAGTCAGAACTGCCGAGGCATGTCTCGCAGTCCTCAAAAGATTTTGCATCGTCATGGGATTCACTTGCCTCTCTCGATTTTCTGGTTCTGTGTTCCGTTTCGGATGTCTTGACGCTTAGTCGATGCTGCTCACTTTTCCGTTTGTGAAAGTCACTTTCATCTTCAGGTCCGTGTAGAAAAAGAACGTCCTTGCTCCCACTATTGCCTTCCTCTGGGGTTCCCCGAATGCAACACTCACTTGTCCCATGGTCTGGCCGATGGAGATGGTTGGTGCTGGGGCGGGCGGTGGGGGCGGTGGCGCGACGTCATCATACACGCGCGGCGCGAGAAGCTGGGGAGGAGGCGTGACCGCCGGGGACGAAGCGGGTGTGGCTGGCATGGTAGCGATAATCTGTTGTGCGGCAGGCTTTTCCCATATCGTCCTTCCAGGGTCTGTAATGATGCCGCCAACCAAGCTGCATTTTTGCCGGCCCGGAATCTTGGGGCCCCACACAGTGAGGGTCTGGCCCTCGACTACGTAATTTCCCTCGTATTTTCTACCGTTCTGCGTCAGGGCGAACACACCGTTCGGTCCAAGCTCCATGGTGTCGCTCCTCATATCTCGCCTGAAGTAGACCCCCTGAACAGATGTCCCATTGTCCTGTCCGGCGCCATCGCCGTTTGCAGGAACCGATTGATCGGAGATGCCTTGCGCCTGCCCAGGCTGCCCTTCCTGACTCTGAATCGGCTCAATCGCCAGGACTTCGGCCAGGGTGTTCATGAATTCGTCTGGCGATGGGATCTGCTTCTTCTCGAACGGGATCACCAGCCACGTATAGTACCGAAAATTGTTCGAATCAGGATCGGTCCATATCTTGATTTCAACGCCGTTCTTCTTGACGTTGAAGTGGACGATCCAGAATTTCTCTCCCGCCACAGACGTATGCATCGGAATCGAGTTTGGGTCAATATGCAGCAACCCCAGGCCCAGATTCCACGAAAACATCCCTGCGGAAAGCTTCCCATTCTTGTATGTGTTGTTCGGAGCGCCCGCGTTCGCCGGAGCAGTTGTGCCACACATCTGAAGAGAGTTCTTCTGTAAGGTAACCACGGACCCGGCCGTAACAATCTCCCCATTGCCATCTAACCCGGCTAAAACGATGCGCTCTGTGAGCCTTTGTTGGATCGCTGCTAACTGATCGTTCCCCTGTGCGCAGACCGGCTGTGTCATGCTGAAAATGACGACTGCCGCCACCGACAGCGTTAAAGTTCGTAGTGTAATTCGCACGGTTCTCTCCTTTTGCGTCCGCTGGGCTGTGCCGCCCCTAATCAATGCTGGTCACTTTTCCGTTTGTGAGAGTCACTTTCATCTTCAGGTCCGTGTAAAAGAAGATTTCTTTTGGTCCTGCCGCTGCCTTTCGCTGTGGCTCTCCGAAGGCGGCAAGCACCTGCCCCTTAGACTGCCCCATCGAAATGGTTGGCGCCGGGGCGGGTGGGGGCGGAACGTTCTCGTATTGCTGCTGCACGAGAGCGGGCTTGGCTACGGCTTCCGGAGCGGGTGCGGTACGGACCCCTTGCCGAACAAGCTCCATGGCTGGCATGATGATCCCGCCCATGTATAGCTTGTCCCCTTGTTGTTTGAAGTTCAGACCAGGATAGTTGCTGCCATTTATTTTCACCGTAGTTCTAATCCAATCTCCTTCGACGATGAAATGGCATTGAGTTGGTACACCATCAGGCCCGTGTGCGGTGCAAGATCCATCGGGGAGAAATACGTAATGTATGCCGGATTGTTCAAAGACATATTCCCCAGCAATCGCCGCATACGGCCCAACTGGGGCAGTCTGTGCTTCCGGTTCAGGTGCAGGGGCAGGCGTCGGCGTCCCCCGCCAGATCCAAGCTAGGCCCCCGTCGCGGTAAAGATTGTCCCCACGAATAGTTAATGGATATGAACTACCCATGGAATCGATAAGCGTCAACGTATCGCCATTCACAGTGAAGCGACCGGGAGATACCCTACCATTCGCGCTTCGAATAGTAAGTGATCCATCGGGATTGAGCTGGAGTTGCGCCTTTGTCGTACTGACGTATACCCCAGAGAAGTTGGCCTGTTGGGCTTTGAGCGTTCCACCAAAAAGCAGACCGCCGATCAATGCGACTAATAACCACGTCCTATTCATACCGAGAATCCCCTTTACACCCTTCTCATTTGTGCCATGAGTTCAGCTAGCCGGGCACCGTCATACGAGACCATCTGATTCGAAGAAACACTTAGGCAATCGTTAGAAAACTGCGCCAACTGTCGCCGCTTGGCGCTCCGCTCTAAACGCGCTGGCACCTAGTCAATGCCGCTCACCTTTCCGTTGGTAAAAGTCACCTTCATCTTCAGGTCCGTGTAGAAGAAGAAGGTCTTTACTCCGGCTGACGCCTTCCTCTGCGGCTCCCCAAATCCGGCAGTTACCTGGTCCTTCGTTTGTCCGATTGAGATGGATGGCGCCGGAGCGGGTGGGGGGGGCGGCGGTGCGACGTCTTCATATGGGCGCTGCTCGACGGCAGGCGGTGGCGGCGGTGGTTCTTTCGCCTCCGGCGGGACTGCCTGTTCCTGTGCTGGCTGCACCGCCAAGACTTCTGAAATCATCTTCACCGCATCGTTTGGTGACGGCGGATGGCCCTTTTCATAGGGAAATTTCAGCGTTCCACAATAGCGTCCATCGTCGTAGGGGTCAGTAACGACTCCAGCTAAAACAGCGTTATTCTTGTTCGCAATACCAAAACCGCTAATCCAGACTTTATCTCCCTTTTTAAGGTATTTGAGGGGATAGCTGATAAACTCCTTAAAGTTGATGTTATCCCCACCAGCCACATCAACCAAATCGCTAAACCCCAACGATAGCGCGCCTTTCTTGTATGTGGAGATAGGACAATATTTCAAAGGTAGCCTGTAGACCACCACTCCCCACCTGGGTTTGTTAAGGTCCTGAATATATTCGGAAATATCGCCGTCCCTCATCACGGCCACGACTGTTCCCGGGGTGACGATGTCGGTTTCATCCTGGTTAAACACGGTCGGCACAAACCGCTCATTTAGCTTCTTGAGCAGTAGATCCGTTGGGGTGCCGGACTGAGCGGTTGCCGCGAAACTGCCGGTCAATATGATTCCGGCCAACCCTATTGCACGAGGCCACATTGCATGCTTCATTCGATCTCTTTCGTTTCACCAGTTGTGCGGAGCACCAAGAACCGATTGAACACTACACCGCATCTCACCCTTTGGCGCTTCTCCCCGGTTGTGCTGCTGCCTAGTCAATGCCGGTAACTTTTCCGGCTGTAAAGGTCACCTTCATCTTCATGTCGGTGTAGAAAAAGACTGTCTTCGGCCCGACGGCCGCTTTCCTCTGAGGCTCCCCGAACCCGGCGATTACCTGATCGATGGTTTGACCGATTGAGATGGTTGGCGTTGGAGCCGGAGGAGGCGGCGGTGGCGCAACTTCGTCATATTGGCGCTGCTCCGGGGGGGGCGGAGGAGGAGCTTCCGCCGCTGGTGTCGAGGTAGACTGCTCCTCTGCTGGTTGGATCGTGAAAACCTCCGAAATCATTCTCGCCGCTTCATCCGGCGAAGGAAGTTGGCCCTTTTCAAAGGGAAACCACAACTCGCCAAGGTAGCGTCCATCTTCGAACTGGTCAGTGGCTACGATCACCGAAATCTCTTTCTTGCGAAGTGAGATATCGTATACCCTGACATTCTCCCCTGCCATCAGGGTCTTTTGGCTGAGCGGGTTGCATCCATCGGGCAGGGCGACACCGCCGATCTCGCAGGCGTTCGATGAGCTTAGCCAAAGGCCGGCGTACTTATACTTGATGCTTTTATCCGGGGGCGTGTATGCCGAAATTGGATAGTTATTAGCCGGATATCTGTAAACCAGGAGCCCATCCTTCTTCAAAACTACGATTTCCCCGGCGGAGACAATCCCGGTCAGGTCGCGGTTAAACTCGGTCGGCACAAACTGCTCTTTCAGCTTCTTGAGCAGCAAATCCTTCGGATCGCCTGCATGCGCGACTGCCGCGAAACTTCCCATCAATACGATTCCAGCCAACCCTATTGCACGAGCCCACATTGCGTGCTTCATTCGATCTCTTTCATTTCACCAGTTGTGCGGAACGCCAAGATCCGATTGAAAAATACCGCTTCTCAGCCCTTGGCGCTTCGCCCCGAGTGTGCTGATGCCTAGTCAATGCCGGTAACTTTTCCGGCTGTAAAGGTCACCTTCATCTTCATGTCGGTGTAGTAGTAGACCGTCTTTGCTCCAACTACGTTCTTCTTCTGAGGTTCGCCGAAAGCTGCAATCACCTGGGTCCTGGTCTGGCCCAGCGCGATGGTTACCGCCGGTACGGGCGGGGGTGGGGGCGGGGCAACGTCATCGTATCGTTGCTGCGGAGGTGGTGGTGGCGGAGGCGGCGGAGGTGCTTCCGCTTCTACCGGGGCCTCATCCACCGTTAGAACCTCGGAAATCAACTGCAGCACCGAATCCACAGGCGGCACCTGCTTCTTGTTGGGAAAGAGAATCTTCAGGCTCGCATGATAGCGGACACCGTTGTCGTCGGGATCTGAGTAGAGTTTGAAGAGAACCCCGTCCTTCTGAGCAGTGGTCGCCAGGACCCAGAATTTTTGACCGGATCCATACGTTTGACCCGGAATTTCGGCAGGCACACTCCCGCCTTCCGGGTTCAGTCCCATCGCCACTCCCTGTAACGCTGCAACTCCGAGCGAACCCCAAAATCTCTTTCCCCCGCCTCCCCCGATCTTCCCGTCCTTATACGTGCTCGACTCCTCCAAGGGAGCTGCCAAGGCAGACATTTTCAGCCCGTCCTTGTGTAGTACCACCACATCGCCGGCAGTAACTATCTCCGCAAGGTTCTTGCTCGTGGTAGTCAGTTTGAACTGCGAGTTGAGCTTCTGCTGAATCGCCGCCAACGGATCGCCCGCTTGCGCTGCCAGCGTAAGACTCAGAATCGGTGCAATTACAACCAATCCCAACGCACGATGCCACCGTAGCTGTCCCATTTCCTTCTTTCCTTTCATCCATTGCGGGGAGTCTTCATCTGGACGGAAGGCAACCCCACGTTTCTTCCCGCGCGTTCCAGGTTGAACATGCCCACGCCCATCCACCTGCTTCTCACTTTTTCTGCGGCGTGGGTCGTATTCATCTCAGGCGTCCCTCCTGTCTCCGAATGTGCATGCAGGAAAGGGACAATCTGACTCCAACGGGAGTTATGCACTTTCTATGCGTTACGGCAACCTCGCCATCGCAACCAACATCAAGTCCATCTCCGATGTGATTGATACCATGCAAAGGGGTTCTTGGCAAGAAAGTGGAAAAGTGTGCGTTTTACGCGGCTTTCTGAAAAGCGACGAAGTTGGTTCTCGTGGCGGTCCAGCCTATATGTTCCAGATTCTTGACT
>CAIWFH010000136.1 GCA_903911925.1 uncultured Acidobacteriaceae bacterium | reverse complement strand
CACAACAAGAACCCCAAGCCATTCATATGGACCGCAAAAGCAAACGACATCCTCGAAAAGGTCACTCGCGCTCAGGCCGTCCTCAATAAATGAACATCTGTTTGGCGGACTACACTAGGGTAGATTGGTGCCGACTAACTCCCCGGTCAGTCGAAAAAGGTCACGGTTAGTGAATCACCGCATCAGTGCAGATGCAGCCGCCAAGCCGTATAGCTGAGAATCTCATGCGCAATCCGCGCCGTTTCCTGCTCCCCGCCTTGAATCGACACGCGCGTCCGGGGAGAGGTCAACACGTCAAGCCCGTCGGCAGCGCAGATCTCATGGATTCTGAACAGATGAGTCCCGTCGCTGACCACCACAAGTTTGCGAATGTTGTTGGCGCGGGCGATAACCGCGATGCGGCGGGCAGACTCCGCGGTATTGCGGCTCTGGGTCTCGGCGATGATGGCCGACTCGGGAACGCCCTTGGCCATGAGGTATTCGCGTCCGACTCCGCCCTCGGAATGCTGGTCGCCGCCATCTCCGCCAAGGGTAATTATCAGCGGTGCGATGCCCCGGTTGTAGAGATCGCGGGCGTGGTCGAGGCGGGCGCGGAAGACCGGAGAGGGCCGCCCATCGTACTCCGCCGCGCCCAGGACGCAAATTGCGTCGGAGGGGGCGGCCTGGTCAAGACCGGCGAAGTTCTCAATCTGCACGTAGACCCAGCAGGACCATGCAAGGAAGCCGACGACCAGGATCAGCAGGAACACAGAGAAGACGCGGAGTGTCCAGTTGCTGCGCTTTGCCTTGGCCTGGCGTTTCATGCGTACCTTCAGAATGCAGGGATTAGGGAACAGGGATTAGTTTAATCGCGGCGAACGGCCTGCGCTGAAGAAATCGCAGAGCCGCTCTAGGACATGGTCCGTAGTCCCTGATCTTATCTCTGCAGGCACATGACGATTTCGTGGGTTGAGATGGCGCCTTCGCGCAGAATCTCCCAGCGGCCGGGGCCCAGCGATAGATCGACGATAGTGGTGGGCTGGGCGTGGCCGGTTGGGCCACCATCCACAATCAGCGGAATGCGGTCGCCGATCTGGTCGCGCACAGCAGCAGCATGCGTACACTCCGCCGCTCCCTGCAGGTTGGCCGAGGTGGCCGTAATCGGCAGGCCGAAACGCTCCACAACCGCACGCGGAATCGCTGCGTCGGGAACGCGCAAGGCCACGTTGCCGGTGTTTGCCGTGGACCGCAAGGGCAGCTTGGTACCGGCGCGCACAATAATGGTCAGCGGGCCTGGCCAGAAGCGATCAGCGAGCTTGTCCAGCTGGGGGTCGGTATCGCGAGCCAACGTATATGCCTGGGCGAGACCCGAGATCAGTAATGAAAGCGGCTTGTGCTTCTGGCGGGTCTTGAGCTGATAGATTTGCTCCACCACATGCAGGTTGACCGGGTCAACGGCCAACCCGTAAAAGGTGTCGGTGGGCAGGGCGACAACGTCGCCCTTGCGCAGGCAGGCGACAATATAGTCGATCCTGTCCGGCTGGGGTTCATCGGGATGGACGCGCAAGATCTCCGCGGACAAGAAGGTCTACCTCAGTTCCCGAGTAACTGATTCCATTAACTCGGAAGCTATCACAGCACCAGCCGTGGTGCAAGCTCGGCTTGAGGCCCGCCTGCCGCTCACTGCCCAAACAGTCTAGAATCGCGCTAGCGAATAGACGGTTCGCCCAAGATGCCTGTCCGCATTGTACAGAGTAAACAGAACGCCCGCCTGAAACAGTTGCGCCGCGCCCTGGCCCACCCCGGCGGCGATCCCAACGGCGTTGCCGGAATCGAGGGGCCGAACCTGCTGGAAGAGGCCCTGCGCGCAGGATTGCGGCTGCATTGCGTCTTTGTGGCCCAGGGCGCGGAAGAGCTGCTTGCGGCTCTACCGCTGCCCCCGGAAACCGAAATTCTAGCTCTTCCCAGGGAGCTGTTGAACTCCGCCTTGACCACCGAAACGCCGCAGCCGATTGCCGCTCTGGTCGAGTCGCCCGTGTGGGCCTGGCCCGACGTTCTTGGGAGCCGGGATAGAACTGCGCCGCTGGTGGTTGTGCTGGCCGGCTTGCAGGATCCCGGCAACCTGGGCACGGTTCTGCGCACTGCCGAGGCCTTTGGCGCCACCGGTGTGGTGAGCCTGCCCGGAACCGTCAGCGCATGGAATCCGAAAGCAGTGCGGGCGTCAGCCGGCAGCGTCTTCCGGATGCCGCTGGTCTCAGCGGACGCTGCGGAGTGCTTTACCGAACTGCGCCAAGCCGGCATCGGAATCTGGACGACAGCCGTACGGGGGGCCAGACCGGCCTGCGACGTTGACCTGGCAGGACCGGTGGCCCTGTTGATTGGCAATGAAGGCAACGGCGTACCGGAGGAGTTGGCAGCGATGGCCGATGGCCGCCTTACGATTCCCTGCCCCGGACAGGTTGAGAGCCTGAATGCATCGGTGGCGACCGGGGTGCTGCTCTACGAGGCATCCCGGCAGCGCTTTGGCCGTGAAGTGAGCGCATCCCACCTTAGCCGCAGAGACAAGAACGCGGCGAAGGTGGGGCACACGGATTCTGCGAATGGCGGTCGCCGATGAGCCTCTTTGACGGGGAGCCCGAGGGACCGAGAGGCGCTATCCGCACCGCTCCGCTGGCCGAGCGCATGCGTCCGAGTACGCTCGACGAGCTCAGCGGGCAAGAGCATCTCGTCGGCCCCGGCAAGCCCCTGCGCATCCAGATTGAGCGCGATGACCCGGTGTCCATGATTTTCTGGGGGCCGCCGGGCGTGGGCAAAACCACGCTGGCCAAGATCATTGCCGAAACTACCAAGGCGAGCTTTATTGAGTTCAGCGCAGTGATGAGCGGCATCAAGGAAATCAAGCAGGTGATGGTTGCGGCGGCACAGGCCTCGCAAATGCACTCGCGGACCATCCTGTTCATCGACGAAATTCACCGCTTCAACAAGGCGCAGCAGGACGCGTTTCTGCCCTACGTGGAGCGGGGCACCATCCGCCTGATCGGCGCGACCACTGAGAATCCATCGTTTGAAATCATCTCCGCGCTGCTTTCACGCTGCCGCGTTTATGCGCTTGAACCGCTGAGCGAGGCGCAGATCGCCGGGCTGCTGCGGCGGGCGCTTGAAGACAAGGAACGCGGCCTTGGCGCGCTGGAGATCACCGCCGACGACGATGCGCTGGAGTTGATCGCCAGCTACTCCAGCGGCGACTGCCGCAACGCGTACAACACCCTCGAGGTTGCCGCGCAACTGGCGCAGGAAGCAGACGCGCACAAGCACATCGACAAGGCCCTGGCCGGCGTAGCCGTGCAGCAGCGCGTGCTGATGTACGACAAGCAGGGCGAGGAACATTTCAACTTGATTTCCGCGCTGCACAAGAGCGTGCGCAACAGTGACCCCGATGCCGCTCTCTACTGGCTGGCGCGCATGTTTGCCGGAGGCGAAGACCCGCTGTATCTGGCCCGCCGCATCGTGCGCATGGCTGTTGAAGACATCGGCTTGGCCGCGCCTGAAGCCTTGAATCTGTGCCTTTCCGCCAAGGAGACCGTCGATTTTCTCGGCTCGCCTGAGAGCGATCTGGCGCTGGCAGAAGCGGTGGTTTATCTCTCGCTGGCGCCCAAATCGAATTCGGTTTACACCGCCTATAGCGCGGTGCAGCAGGAAATTGAGCACACTCGGCAAGAGCCGGTTCCCTTGCATTTGAGAAACGCGCCAACGAAGCTAATGAAGGAACTGGACTACGGCAAGGGCTATCTCTACGCGCATGATGAAGAAGGCCGCGTAGCTGATATGGACTGCCTGCCCGACTCGCTCAAGGGCCGCAGTTTCTTCAAGCCCACGCAAGAAGGCCGCGAGAAACTGCTGGCCCAGCGCATGGAAGAAATCCTGCGCATCCGAAAACGCAAACGCGGCGGAGCTTGACGTCTCATTCTTTTTCCTCCGGAGCAGGAACCACGCGGAGACGCGTATCACCCGAGACACCGCTTCTTGCGCCGAAGGCTGATTCTGGCAACGGGAGACCATCGATTTGCATCTACCTTCCCCTGAACGCCTACCTTTCAGCGAGAAAGGAAAGACGATGCTCATCAAGAAGAAAATTGGCGCATGCCTGTTGGCGGCCGCAATGGCAACTGCCGTGTTTACTATCGGCTGCACTGTCCCAGCGGGCTACTACGATCCCTATTACCATGACCGGCATCCGGCCGGAGGCGAGGTTGTCTTCTACGGCCAATGGGAATCGGAAACCCACCGCGAGCATAAGGATCTGAAGCAGCGGAACAAAGACGAACAGAAGGAGTACTGGGACTGGAGGCACAAGCGCCAGGATCACCACTAGACCGCCCTCAGCTACAAGTTGAGAAATTGGAGAATCCTTAACTGGGCAAAACCCCTGTGCACCGGGTCATTCCAGCATCAACAAACCGTTGTAAACTCTGGTCGAGCGGAGGCTCAGGATGGCTCCGCCGTTCTTCTCCATCCTTCCCCAGGAGGACAACCTATGAGCGACAAACCGTCCTTTGCGCCGTACCTGGTGGTGAGCAATGCCTCGGCGGCAATTGACTTCTACAAGAAAGCCTTTGGCGCGGTGGAACTGGTGCGCCACATGGTTCCAAACAGCGACAAAGTCATGCACTCCCACCTTGTGATCCAGGGCAGCGACGTGATGCTGAGCGACGACTGCTCGAGTTTCATGGCCATGAAGTCGGAAACGCCCGAAGCGCTAGGCGGCAGCCCTGTGACCTTCCATCTGCACACCGACGATGCCGATGCCCTGTGGGCCAAGGCGGTGGCCGCCGGCGCCACGGAAAAAACGCCCCTGATGGACCAGTTCTGGGGCGACCGGTATGGCCAGTTGCGCGACCCCTTCGGCCACTACTGGTCGATTGGGCAAACAATCAACAAGCCGACCGAAGCGGAGATTGAAGAAGGCGCAAAGAAAGGCTTTGAACGCGCCAAAGAGGTCTTGGCGCGCTAACGCGTGTCAGTTGGGTGCCCCAGGTCCCGCTTTTGGGACCTGGGAAACCACATCGCTCAGCGGGCCACTTTGGGCAGCTGCCCCAGCGCGTCCGTCACAATGCCCGGCGTAAGCACCTCCGGCAGCAACCGTGGGTTGTTTTCCCCTGGGACATAAAGTGCGTAGGCAGGAACGCCGCTGCGATCGAGCGCGGTAAGCGCGTCCGTAATGGCCTGATCGTGGCGGGTCCAGTCGGCGCGGAGCAAGGCCACCCTCCGGTCAGCAAACTCTTTTTGAACCTCGGGTTGGTTCAGGGCCACGCGCTCGTTTACCTGGCAACTCAGGCACCAACTGGCTGTGAAGTCCACAAACACCGGCTGACCCAGCGCCTGATGACGCGCCACCGCCTCCGCGGACCACGGCTCCCATTGGCCTTGGCGCTGTGGCGCAGAGAGCGTTTCCGCTGCCGTCACCATCTTCCTTGAAGCAAAAAAGCTTAGCGCGACCACGCTGAGCAACAGCACGGCGGCGACGGCGGTGGACCATCGCTGCGCCGGCCAACGCCCGAGGAACCATCCTGCGATCGCAATGATGAGGAAGCCGGTCAGCATTACCAGCAGCGCCCCCGTACCGTAGGCTCCAGCCAGCACCCACGCCAGCCAGATAACCGTTGCAAAGATGGGAACCGAAATTGCCTGCCGCAGCACTTCCATCCAGGCTCCGGGCTTGGGCAGCAAACGCGTCCAGGCAGGTTGCAGCGTCAGTGCAACATAGGGCGCCGCGAGACCCAGAGCCAGCGCGGTAAATACTGCGAAGGTGACCGCGGCGGACTGCGCCAGCGCGTAACCGATGGCCGCTCCCATAAACGGCGCAGTGCAGGGCGTGGCCACCACAACGGCCAGCACTCCGGTGAAGAAACTGCCCGTGTAGCCCTCTTTGGCCGCCAGCGAACCGCCTGTACTGGTAAGCGTCAATCCAATCTCAAACTGTCCTGCGAGCGAGAGGCCGAGGAAGAAGAGCAGCCCGGCCATGAGCGCCAGAAACACCGGCGACTGGAACTGGAATCCCCAGCCCAGGCTGGCCCCGGCGGCGCGCAGGCCGAGTAGCACGCCCACCAGTATCCAGAAGGAAACAAGGATGCCGGCGGCGTAAACAAAGCCGTGGGTGCGCATTTGCTTCTGGTCCTTGTTTCCGGAGTTGACCAGCGCCAGCCCTTTAAGGAACAGCACCGGGAAAACGCAGGGCATCAGGTTCAGCAGCAGTCCGCCCAGAAAAGCCAACGCCGCGGTCCGCAGCAGCGGCAGCCAGAAGAGCGTAAAGCCGCCCGCCGAAACGGTGCCGGGCAGCGCGGTCATTTCGTACGCGCGGTTGCCGGATAGCTCCAGAACGCCCCGCAATTGTGCTGGAGAGGTCTTGAGGCTGGCGTCCCGGGTGAGTTCCAGAATCATGCCTTTTGCAGTCGCCGTGACCTTCTGCTTGGCTGGATTGTCGAGGATGTCCTGATCGGAGGGAAAGAAGACAGCCTGGCGCTCCTTTTGGCCGGTTTCGACGGCCAGCCGGAAGCCATCCCTTGTTGGCTGGAAGACGGCATTGAAATTGGAAGGCAGCGGCTTCGGCAGCGCGGCGGCCAGACGGGTCATCAGGTCGGAGTCGAGCGCGGAGCCGATATTCGACGGAGGCGCCGACGGCAGCATCTGGAGCATGGTTTCCAGCTCAGCTTTACCCGGAATGCAGACTTCGCGACACACCAGCCAATCCACCTTGGCATGAAGCAGCGCTTTGCCTTCCTTCACGGTGGGCGCAACTTCGAGCTTCAGCGGAAACAGCACTTCGTCTTCGTAGCCGAAATCCATCAGCGGCCCCAGCGGCAAGCGCTTGGGCGCAGGAAACTGCATGGGCCCTGCAGTTACGCCATCGGGCAGAGTCCACTTGATGTGCGGCGGCTCGCCGCTGTCGCCGGCGTTCTTCCAGTAGATGTGCCAGCCGGACTCCAGCTTGAAGTAGAGTCCCACCGCGTTGTTCCCGCCTGGATAGATGGCGTCTTCAGGAGTGACCAGTTGCACGCGCAGGTGGGGAGCCTCGGCCGAGTCGGGCAGCGTCTTGGGGGATGAGCCCGCGGCTAACAGGGCGGCGGCAGTCAAAAACAGAAAGACGGGGATCAAACGGAATGGGCGCATGGCGGGGGACGATGACTCCTGATCGTAAGACTAAGTGTATCGAAGGAGGGCGGCGGCTAGCTTAAGGTTCAGTGCTGCTTGTGCAGATCCGGCCGGGCCCCATGCTGGCGGTGGATGCAATCGTTCTGGACGCATTTGACTCCGGCTGCGCGGGCGCGGGCGATGGCTTCGTCGTGTATGACTTCGTCCTGGAGCCAGAGATATGGAATCTTGAGGCGGATCACATCGTCCACATTGGCCGGAACGTGCTCGGAGGCTCTGAAAACATCCACCAGATCGATACTCTGGCCAGCCTGCTGCGCCGCGGCCTGGGCGGCGTCGAGGTCCGGGTAGCAAGGCATCTCAAGCACTTCGGTCAGCGCTGGGTTCACCGGAATCACGCGGTAGCCATTTTCGATCAGATAGCGGCCAATGTTGTGGCTGGCGCGCCATTTTTTGTCGCTCATTCCCACCACGGCAATAGTTCGCGCAGTGCGCAGCATCTCGTCGATCAAGGCTGGATCGTTCATCCAATCCTCCTGGTGTGTCCGTATTCCCTAACCCCTAATCCCTGTTTCTACACGTCCAGGTCGTCGTCCACTTCGGCAGCGACGGCCGTTCCGCGCCGCTTGGCCAGCAGGTAGCCGCGCAGGAAGGGTTCCAGGTAACCGTCCAGCACCTTGTCCACGTCTCCCACTTCCACTTTGGTGCGGTGGTCCTTGGCAATGCGGTACGGCTGCAACACATACGAGCGTATCTGCGAACCGAAGTTGATTTCAAGCTTGGAGTCTTCGAGTTTCTTGCTGACCGCCCGCTTCTTTTCAAGCTCGTACTCATACAGCCGCGAGCGAAGCATCTTCATCGCCTTGTCGCGGTTTTTATGCTGACTGCGCTCGTTCTGGCACTGAACCACGATGCCGGTGGGCAAGTGCGTCATGCGCACGGCTGAGTCGGTGGTGTTGACGTGCTGGCCGCCCTTGCCGCCGGAGCGGTAAGTGTCAATGCGCAGGTCTTCCACCTTCAAATCCACGTGGATGGTCTCGTCGATTTCGGGCGAAACGTAGACCGACGCGAACGATGTGTGCCGCCGCTTGGCCTGGTCAAAGGGTGAGATGCGGACCAGCCGGTGGACGCCGCTTTCGCCGGCCAACTGGCCGAATGCGTACTCGCCGATGATGGTGAAGGTGGCGGACTTGATGCCGGCTTCTTCGCCGTCCTGGTAGTCGTTCATCTCGGTCTTGAAGCCCTGCTGCTCGGCCCAGCGCAGGTACATGCGCATCAGCATCTCGGCCCAGTCCTGGCTTTCGGTTCCGCCGGCGCCGGGGTGGACGGTGACGATGGCATTGAGCGGATCGGCCTCACCGTTGAGCATGGTGCGAGCTTCCAACTCCTCGTTGAAAGCGGCCAGGGCCTTGATATCGCGCTCGAGATCGACGAGGACGTCTTCGCCTTCCCTGGCCAACTCGATGTAGGCTTCGATGTCGCCCGAGCGGCGCACCATTTCTTCATCGTCGGCGACCTGGGACTCCAGGCGCTTCTTGTCGCGCATCAGCGGCTTTGTCGCGTTGGGATTGGACCAGAGGGCCGGATCGGCCAGTTTGGTTTCTATTTCTGCGAGTTCCCTGCGGATCCGAGCAGGGTCAAAGATACTCCCGCAGGTCGCGGACTTGGTCGCGCACGGGAGCGTAAGCGAATTCTAGATCATTCAATGACATGCTTTGCTCTTAAGACCTGGCTTTGCCATGGATTTTAAGGCGAAGGCTCGGCCTTGCGGAAAGGCCCAACCCGCCTAGAGCAAGTATGGCACAGAGCCAGGCGAACGTGTCGCCGTGGGCGGTGTAGTAGGTTACGTCGCTGCGGAATCCGTAGCCGGCGGGGAGCGCGTCAACCTGATGACGGGGAATACTCTGCCGAACGCGTCCGTACGGGTCGATGACCGCGGTAACGCCGTTGTTGGTGTCGCGCAAAATCCAGCGGCGGTTTTCGATGGCCCGCATGCGCACCATGTTCAGGTGCTGCCAGGGGGCGCTGGTGTCGCCATACCATCCGTCGTCGCTGATGTTGACCAGCACTTCGGCGCCCAATTGCGAGAACTCGCGCACCTCGTCGGCAAAGACCGCCTCATAGCATATAAAGACGCCGTAGCGGTGGCCATTGAGGCGGAAGACTTTGCGCTGGTCTCCGCGCGTGAACTCCGAGACGCGGCCGGTGAGTTTGCGGGCGAAGAAGATAACTTGCTTGAAGGGAATGAACTCCCCGAAGGGAACCAGGTGGATCTTGTCGTAGCGGCCCACGCGGGATCCATCCTGGCCAACGACCAGGGCCGAGTTGTAATCGCGCCATGAGCGCTCTTCCGGGGAGTAATCTGCTCCGAGGTTACCGACGATAAGCGGCGACTCGGTCTTGCGGGCGAGGGTAACCAGCATCTGCTGAAAGCGGGGATCCGGCTCGGTGAAGGGCGCGGGCGACTCAGGCCAGGCAATCAAATCGGGATGGATGGGATAGGGCGGCAGGGTGATTTCTCCCAACGGAGCGCCGGACTCGGGGATGCCTGCTATGTAAGTCTTGTCGGTTGCCGACGCGTTGGCCAGGCGGGTGAATTCGGCAATGTGCCGGTCCCATTCCGGACCTGCCCACGAGTTGTCGGCGGAGACATCGAGATTGGGCTGGACCAGTACTGCGGTGGCTGTGGCGGCGGGACTGGGGGGAGCCAAACCAATGCCAGACTCAAGAAGTACGATTAGTCCCAGTCCAAATGCGGCCCAAACCCTGCCACCAAGCAGAGCCTTCAACCTCCATCGTGGCTGCCCCGGGACTACAGGCTGCAAGGTGACAAAGGAGCCAGAGGCAAAAAGTGCATTCGCCGCAACCAGCAGAAAGCTGATTCCATAAACGCCGGTCCACGGCGCAAGTTGGTTGACCAACCCATTGTCAACTTGCGAGTAGCCAAGCTGATCCCAGGGAACGGAGGTAACGCGGGAGGCTGCCAGTTCGAGCGCAGCCCATAGGAAGGGCGCAAAGACCAGCGCCAGCCGTGTGCTGCCTGTATTCCTGCGAATCAACGCAACGCCCAATCCGAATAGTCCGAAGTAAAGTCCCAAGACTAGGCTGTAGCCCACCAGCAAAAGGAAGGAGACAACCGGCGGCAGGCCGCCGTGCAGCAACATGGTGTCGTAGATCCAGTAACAGTTACCGGCGTACCACAAAATGCCGCACAAGTAAGCCAGCAGGAATGCTTTGCGCAACGGACGCGGCCCCACTGTCACCGCCGGCGACAGAACCGCGACAATCAGCGGGACCAGCGCAAACCATGTAAAGACACTGCGCCAGGCGGGCATGGGCCCGGCCAGCGGAAACGGCAATTCGAGCAAAGCCGCGGAAAGACACGCGGCGGCCCACTGCTTCCAGGATTGACCTTGCATACTGGGGGAGAGTTTATAGCATCCGGCTGCGATGCGAAGTGAAGAACGCACCGACAATCGCGAATCCCTTCTTGCTGAAGGACAAGCAGTGGAACTGCTGGCAGCCCACGTCGTGTGCGCGTGATTTTTCAGGCATGCCGCGCACAGCGGGCCCGATGTGTGCGAAAAGCACGTTACAATCAGGATTATGCCGTTTGCCGTTTTCGCAATGCGCGTACTTGAAGTCATGTTCTTCCTCGGCCTTGCCGGCTCAACGGTGGTGGTGCTCATCAGCTTTGTTGAAGACGCAAAAGAGCTGTTCGGCGATGACGAATGAGCGGGCAGATTCGAGGCTCCAGTGGCGCCGGCAACATTCTGATTGACTAGTGATCGATTCGGAAATAGACTCAGCGAGGGCGGCGAGGAATCCCGCCCCCCCCAGACTCCAGAAAGCCGGCAGTCGCGCCGACACCATCAAGATGGCATCTTCCAGAACGTACGCTGCCCCACCCTCCGACCGCGTAAGGCTGATTGTGGCATCCTCTGTGATGCTCACATTCATCTCTTTCTGGCGTGCGGCAGCCATCGTTCTGTGCGATCTTGGTTCATCAGCTTTTTATGCCGGGGGCATCGCCGAAGAGGCGGTAGGCGCGGCGGCGCCGTGGTTCATTCTCGGCATCATGCTTTTCAGCTTTGCGGTGCGTGCGGTTTACGTCGAGAGCTGTTCGATGTTTACCCGCGGCGGCGTATACCGCGTGGTGAAGGAGGCCCTGGGCGGCACCTTTGCCAAACTTAGCGTTTCAGCCCTGATGTTCGACTACATTCTTACCGGACCTATCTCAGGCGTATCTGCCGGACAATACATTACAGGCTTGATGAACGAACTGCTGGTCGTAGCAAACACCAGCCATTGGCTTCCCCCCGCCCTGACTGACGGGCACAATCATCCCTTCCAGTTCGAAATGAATCACACCGCGGCCGTGTTCGCAGCCGTGGTGACCATCTATTACTGGTGGCAAAACATCAAGGGCATCGAGGAATCGAGCGGCAAGGCTCTGCGAGTAATGCAGATTACCACCGTCATGGTGATCATTCTCCTCATTTGGGGAGTTTTCTCGGTCATGGTGCGGGGCGCTCAAATGCCGCCTCCGCCCACGGTCTCGAACCTCAAATTCAGCGACGATGCCCTCGGCTTTCTCAAGGGAACCAAGTTTGTGCCGCTGTTTGGCCTGTTTGGAATCCTCATGGCATTTGGCCACTCCGTACTGGCCATGAGCGGCGAAGAGAGCCTGGCACAGGTCAATCGTGAAATCGAGCATCCCAAGCTGAAGAACCTGAAGCGGGCAGCGATTGTAATCGCCATTTACAGCCTCATCTTCACTGGAGGCGCCACGCTTCTGGCTTCCATGCTCATCCCCGCGTGGCAGCGGACCCACATCTACCAGGACAACTTGATCGCCGGACTGGCCATGTACATGGTGGGCCCCATGTTCTGGCGCATTGCATTCCGCATCTTCGTGGTGCTGGTCGGCTTCCTGATTCTGTCCGGCGCAATCAATACATCGATGATCGGCTCCACAGGCGTGCTGATGCGCGTTGCCGAAGACGGCGTACTGACCGACTGGTTCCGCAAGCCGCATAAAAGATTCGGCACCAGCCATCGCATCGTCAACCTGGTCTTCATCCTGCAGATGACCACCATCCTGGTCACCAGGGGCAACATCATCACCCTCGGCGAGGCATACGCCTTCGGCGTCATCTGGTCATTCACATTCAACAGCCTGGCCATGCTGGTGCTGCGCTGGAAGTATCACGGCGAACGCGGCTGGAAGGTGCCACCCAACATCCGCATCGGTAAGATAGAGCTCCCTATCGGGCTGCTCTCGGTCTTTCTGGTGCTGCTCTCCACCGCCATCGTCAATCTGTTTACCAAGTCGGTTGCCACGGTGAGCGGCATCGTCTTTGCCGCGGCGTTCTTCGTGATCTTCAGCGTCTCTGAGCGCATTAACAAGCGCAAGCATGCCCTGGCTGCGCGGCAGATGAAGGATCACTTTCAGCTGGAGCACCAGGACACAGTGAGCCGCGAATCGGCGGCCATCCGCCCCGGCGGCGTCATGGTGACCATGCGCGATGCCGCCAATCCTTTCGCGCTCAAGTGGACGCTCTCTCACATTCAAACTGAAGAGCAGGACGTGGTGGTCTTGAATGTGCGCATGATGGGCGTAGGCGGCCCGGAGTACCTGAGCGCCGTTGATCAGAGCTTCAGCGAACACGAGCAGATGATCTTTACCAAAGCCATATCGGTGGCCGAGAGCTTTGGCAAGAAAGTTTCTCTGCTGCTGATTCCCGCTGGCGACGTCTTTGTCGCCCTGGCGCAAGGCGCAAACTCGCTGGAAATCGATTCGGTGGTATCAGGGCTCTCCACCACCATGACTGCCGAAGATCAAGCCTTCCACATGGGACAAGCCTGGGAGGCATTGCCCGACCCCAAGCGCCAATTCAATTTCTATGTCATCAGTCCCACGGGCGAGGCCAAGGTGTTTTACATCGGGCCGCATGCGCCCAAGCTTAGTCCGGACGATGTGCAGCTGGTTCACCGGCTGTGGGTCAACATGCGCCGAGATCCTTCCATGCAGGACCTGCACCACAGCGACATTATCACCTATTCCCTTACCCGGCTCGCTGGCCAATATGCGCGCGAGAAGGAAGAGATCCTGCGCAACTTGCGCAACTATCGCGCAGCGGAATCTCCAGCAAGCCTGCGCCTCGGCGGCCACGATTTTTCAAGCCTCCCAACCGGGTCGCCCGCGCCCGGTCAACTGCCGAAACCTCCTATTACGCCGCGATAACTCCCGTTGTGCTTTCATTGTTGTCAATCTTTCGTCTAATCAAGTTGAAGGCTTGTTATCGCCTTGAGCTTTCAAGAGCTGCGCACAGATATCTTTTCACTTTGCCGGCACTCTCTTGCGCTATAGATCGACGCGCGGGAAGCATCCAACTTCACGTGTTTCGTTGTGCGATACGCCGCACTTGAAATGTTCAAACTCCGGCACAAACGCGCATTTTTTGTTTGTAAAAGAGTCTACAGTTGCGTATTGTGTTGGACAGGACAAGTGGTTGCCCCGGACGACCTTGCTTACTTAGGCACAACGGGAAGTGATCCACTAACGAGTACCTAACAGGAGGAACCGTGGGAGTTTCAGACATACTGGCACAAATCGATCGCGAGATTGCCCAACTGCAACAGGCACGCGCTTTGCTCGGCGGCGGAACTACAGCAACGCCGAAGAAAGCTGCTTCAGCGCCTGTCGCCAGGAAAACCGCTAAGAAAAAGAGGAATCTTACCCCGGAAGGGCGCAAGCGCATCGCAGAGGCTGTCAAGCGCCGCTGGGCAGAACAGAAAAAGGCATCAGGAAAGTAGTTAGCTTCGCCGGACGGTTGAGGGCTGTAAAGCCTGCCAGCTCCGAGTCCAATTGGGCCCCCGCCGCGGAACCTCAATTACACATAGCAAATGTCCCCTCGGCCTAGCCGGGGGGATTTCTTTTTGCAGTTCTCGCATATAGCACGGATCGATGCAGGGTTATGGATCTCAGGGTCAGCAATCCGGCTCCGATGGAGCAGAATGCTCTGCTGCATCAGAAGTGACACTGCCTGCGCTGCTCAACAACCCTTATAGTGCGCTTACACTATAGGGGTGGAAGACGAGCTGACGAATTCGAAAAGCCGTCCGGCGGGGCCCGCGCTCCGTTTTGTTGCGGCGGCGCTGATTGTGCGCGGAGATGAAGTTCTAATTTGCCAGCGGCGTCCCGACCAGCCGATGGCCCTGCAGTGGGAGTTTCCCGGCGGCAAGATCGAGGCCGGCGAAAGCGCTGAAGAAGCTCTAGCCCGCGAACTGGACGAGGAATTGGGCATCAAAGCCACCATCGGGCCACGAGTCACGCGCATCCGCCATAACTATCGCCACGGCGGCGCCGTCGATCTCCAGTTTTTTGCCGTGCATGAGTTCAGCGGCGAACTTGAGAACCGCATCTTCCAGCAACTGCGCTGGACGCGCCTCGAAGAACTGCAGGGGTATGACTTCCTGGCCGCTGACCGAACTCTGATTCGCGATCTGGCCGCAGGCAAGCTGCTGTAGTGGATCTTCTCAGCGGTGGACGAGTGGAAGAAGCTGGGTTTCGGATCTGCTCAAACTTTGCAAGCTCCGCAGGTTCGCCCACCGCCTAATCCGCGTCCTTGCCCACCGATAATGGCTGCTGGTCTGCGCCGCAATCCATCTCGACAGCGGCCACACCCGCAGCCAAGGCGCAAGTCCTTTCTGAAAGAGCGTCTCTTCGGGAATTGCGCGCGCCAGTGCCAGCATTTTCGCGTACTCCGATTCAAACTCGGCGAGGATTACCTCGTATCTCTCGTTCTTCCACTTCCTGTAAATGCGATCATTCAGGGCAGGGGTCTCGGTCCACTTCAGGTCTTCGGCGGGAGTGCGCGGGTTCCCGCCTCGCGAGCCCTCTTCGTACCAGCCGAGGAACATCTTCTTCCATTCCACGAGGTGAGCAAGGACATCCTTGGCAGACCACTCGTGACACACTCCCGGAAGTTCCCTCTCCTCAACTCCGAGTCCTTCGATGCACTTCTTCAAAAGACAGTATTCGGTCTCGATTGCATCGAGGAGTTCTTTTTTGGTTTTGGCAATCGGCATACGGCGTCTCCTTTTCGAACGGCGAGAACCGTCAGACTCTTCAGTGCCCCGGCATCATTCCCCACAGCATCACCAGCGTCATGGCGATAACTATGATACTGGTTCCCCATGCGATTACATTCCACAGCGGAGAATTCTTGTGCTCGCCCATCAGGTCTTTGCGATTGATAAGCATGAGCATCAGAATGATGATTACCGGCAGCAGAACGCCGTTGAGCACCTGCGAGAGAATTGCGAAGTTGATGAGCTGCGCGTCGGGAAGCATCAGCACGGTTGCCGCCCCGCCCACGATAAATAGTGTATAGAGCCAGTAAAAGATCGGCGCCTCGCGAAAGCTCTTGTCAACGCCCGACTCCAGACCCAGGCCTTCGCATACCGTGTACGACGTCGAGAGCGGCAGAATCGAGGCCGCGAAAATTGAAGCGTTAAACAATCCAAAGGCGAAGAGGATGAAGGCGTAGTCCCCTGCCAACGGCCGCATGGCTTCCGCGGCGTCAGAGGCCACCTGGATGGCGCCCATGCCGTGAACATACAGCGTGGCTGCGCAGGCCACTACGATGAACCATGCGACCACATCCTGAAAGAGGCTGCCGACCGTAACATCGAGACGCATGGCAATGAAGTTCTTTGCCCGCACTCCCTTTTCCACTATTGACGCCTGCAGGTAGAACTGCATCCACGGCGCGATGGTGGTGCCCACCAAGCCAATTGCCATGTAAACATAGGCTTTGTCACGCCAGACGGACTCTTCAGGAAGTCGGACTGTGGCCCGCAGCGCCTCGCTCCAGTTGGGTTGCGACAACACGCCGGCAAAAATATAGCTGATATAGACGAGCGAAGCGATCAGGAATATCTTTTCTGTGGTCTTGTAGCTCCCACGAACCACCATGAACCACACCAGCGCGGCGGCCAGCGGAACCGAAATGAACTTCGAGACATGGAAAAGGTGAAGCGAGCCAGCGACTCCAATAAACTCCGTCACCACATTGGTGAAGTTGACCACCACCAGCGCCACCATCAAAAAGAAGGTGAAGCGCAATCCAAACTCTTCCCGGATAAGGTCGCTCAGACCTTTGCCCGTGACGACGCCCATGCGGGCGTTCATCTCCTGGACAACGGTGAGCGCAATGGTGATGGGAATCATGATCCAGAGCAGGTTGTAGCCGTACTGAGCGCCCGCCTGGGAGTAAGTGAGGATGCCGCCGGAGTCGTTGTCCACGTTGGCGGTTATGAATCCGGGGCCAAGGACGGCCAGAAACAGGAATATCCGGATTCTCCAACGCTTGAGCATGCTCTCGAGGTCCTATTGGGGATTCATAATTGGTTCCTCACTGACCATAACAGGCGAAG
Source organism: uncultured Acidobacteriaceae bacterium (assembly GCA_903911925.1). GTDB lineage: Bacteria > Acidobacteriota > Terriglobia > Terriglobales > Acidobacteriaceae > Telmatobacter. The sequence continues at coordinate 12,504 of CAIWFH010000136.1, read as the reverse complement.
CAGGGATAGGCGAACTTGGACCGGCGCGTCTGCCGAAGAGGCTCAAATTACGGATTGACGCACAATTGGTACCATGGTACATTGGTATCACGGTAACAGGAGGAGCCATGCCGCAAGAACAGCAAAATCGCGAACCCGTCGTTGTCGAGCGCGTCCAGACCGGCGTCCGGATGGAAAAGCGCTTGTTGAAGGTGCTCAAGGCCATAGCCGAACTGAAGGATATGACCCTCGGCGACCTGCTTGAAGGAATTGTCCTGCACGCATTCGAGGGCAAGCTTGTTCCCTTCTCTCCGCAAACCCTGAAGGAAATCGAGCAGTTCAAGCAGCTTTACGGCCTCACTCTGAAGGCCTCTGACAGCCATAACCTCAAGGAGAAGAGGAAATGAAAGCCATCTCTGCCCTGGTCGCCGCCGTAGGACTTGCAGCGCCGCTGCTTGCGCAGACGCCTGCATCTTCGCCGGAGCAATGCCTGCACATTCGCACCAGCATCAACTTCACCGTAAACGCTCCCTATGAAGTGACCGCACCCTTGTTCGGGCCGCTGGGCGAACGGCCCTGGGTGGGCAAGATCTGGGACCCCGTCTTCGTTCATCCGCAGCCCGCAAACGACATCGAGGGCGCGGTCTTCACGGTCTATCGCGAACCCAACACCGAGGTGTGGATTAACACGCTCTTTGACGTCGCACAGAGGCACTTTCAATACGTGTATTTCCTTCCCGGCCTGGCGGTAACACTTGTCGACGTGCGCTTCGAGCCGATCGGCGTGGACGCGACCCGTGTGGACGTGGTCTTTACGCGTGCGGCGATCACGCTGGCGGGCAATGAGCGTGTTAAAGCCATGAGCGAGATCGACAAAAACGCCGCCCCGGTATGGCAGCAAAAGATCGCCGCGTATCTCGCCAGCGTAAAACCCCAAACCCAACACTAAAGCCGGGTGCCCCGGGTCTCGATTTTGAGACCCGGGATACCACAAATTTCAACCGCCCTAATTCGGGGGATTCCACCCCTCCTTGACAGCCCCCGGCGGGCGAGATTACAACTCGCTTTCACACTCTCTCCCGCCTGGAGGACACACCAATGAAACTCACAGACGCCAATGAAGCTTCGCCCGCGCGGCGCAGACTGCTCAGTTCCATCGCATCAGGCGCGGCCCTGCTTGGCCTGAGTGCCGCAGGAGCAGCGGCCAGCGCCAGCACCAAAGCCGCCCCTGCTGCCCCACCCCCACCGCCGGAACCGGCAGCGCCTGAAGAGTTGTTTGCCCAAGCCCGGCTGCGCAGCTACAAGACCCGGCGCTCGTCCAGTTGGGATCGCACCGGCGGCAACGGCGACGCGGTTCCTGTTGAAGCCGGCAAGTCGGCCACCATGCTTGAGGTAACAGGCGCCGGCGTGGTGACGCATATCTGGGTCACCATCAACTCGCAGGATCCGATGCACCTGAAGAATCTTGTTCTGCGCGCATGGTGGGACGGGGAAGCAACGCCCTCGGTCGAGGTCCCCATCGGCGACTTTTTCGGCCTCGGGCTTGGCGAATATTACGTCTACCAGTCTGCGCTCCTGGCCGTGGCGCCCGTCAAGGCCCTCAACGCCTATTTCCAGATGCCGTTTTCCACCTCCGCCCGCATCACCGTGACCAATGAAGGCACAGTGAAGACTGACAGCTTCTACTTTGCCGTGGACTACGTGACCATGGCCGGCCTTCCCGCCGACGTGGGACGATTCCACGCGCAGTATCGGCAGGCCGCGCCGTGCAAGGGCTGGACAGATGACTGGAAAAAGCAATATGAGCCGCCGGTCGGTGACAAGAAGAATCTCAACGGTGAGGGCAACTACGTCTTCTTCGAAGCCACAGGCAAGGGCCACTTCGTCGGAGTCACCCACTCCGTCGAACAGAATCAGGACCAGTGGTTCGGCGAGGGCGACGACATGATCTTTATCGACGGCGACACGCTGCCCACCATCAACGGCACCGGGAGCGAAGACTACTACAACGGGGCCTGGGACTTCGGCCTGCAGGCCTTTGGTTACCAGCACAACGGCGCGCCCTACATCGTGGACCCGGAGCGGCTGGGAGGGCGCTACTGCCTCTACCGCTGGCATATTGAGAGCCCCATCACGTTTGAAAAGTCAATCAAGGTGACCATCGAGCACGGCCACGCCAATCACCGGTCAGATAACTTTTATTCCACGGCCTACTGGTACCAGTCCGAGCCGCATGCAGCCTTCCCTGCCCTGCCGTCGCCGGCGGAACGGGTGCCCAGGATATTCCAGGTGGGCGGTGCGGGAGCTGCGCCAGTGCCAAAGGAGTAGCCTTCGCGTTGCCGACCCGCCGCCCGGAACTGCAGAGCGGACGGGGCCGGCAACGCGGTTTTGGCATATTCGCGTCAATCGAGGGTCTTGCTCATCCCGATTCGCGAAGCCTTGCCGACTTGAGGACCTGGTCCTACGGAAAGAGGCTAACCGTCATCGATCTGAAATCGACTTCAACTTTGCGTGCCTCGCTGAGAAGGTCCATGCCAAGAAGCCCATATCTGGAACCATCCCCAACCGGCTTGGAGAACACCTGAGCTGGCTTGAGAATGGTATCAAAGCCTCCAACCTTTAGTTGCAATTCAGGCAAACTGACAATAGTCCTCTCTTGCGACCCTCCCATTTGGGTGACCTTCCTCGTCGATTTCGTCCCATGATCTTTCAAGAGGGATGCGTAATCTTCCAAGAATCGACTCCACAGTTGCGTTCCAGCACCGTCCCCGGTATCGAGGCCGAAATCCAGATCCCGGTTTTGAAACCGAACTCTGGTTACAGGCGATAGCCCGTCAAACCAGAGGTTGGCTTGCTTGTTCTGGTTGGAACCAGAGTGGAACCCAATCTCAAATGTTCCATCGGATTTCCAGCTAATCGTCTTCAACGCAGATAGGAACGCAAATCCGAGGATCGCTCTTTTCCCCGGCTGCAAATCGTTCATGGGTGGTTGCGAATCGGGTATCACCATGAAAGGCACATCTCGTATTTCCATCCCCCAATCGACAACCTGTCGACAACGGTGGTGCGCACGGCGGCGCTGCCGCCATTCAGGTCATTCATCTGCACCTTCTCGTTGCCGACGGTTAGACCCAGCATTTTCGCTTCCGCCTCACTGATCACCGAGATATTCGCACCGGAGTCAAGCCCCCAATTCAAGGCCTTTCCATGAACGGACACGGGAATTGCCAATGATTCTTTGCTGACTGTCCCCCCGCTAATCCTGGTGGAACGTTTCTTTCCGATGGACTGATCCGGGTAACGGCTGAAACCTGCAAATATAGGTCGATCGCTTTGCACATCGGAACTGTTGGGCTTCATCGCTAGCATTTGATCGAGTTGCTGCACAACCTCGCGATTCCGCCCCAGGCGAGCAAAGAGATTGGCAAGCTGCTCATGGGCTTCATAAGCATTGTCGGAGGCGGGATCCAGCTTGATTACACGGTTGAGATATCTTTCAGCACGTTTCGTATCGTTGAACGCTGAGGCTACAGTACCGAGATAAAGTGCGGACGCGCTTTGGCCTTTTATGGCATCGCGAAGCTCGAAAAAGCGATGCTGGTCATAAAGAGATCGGAGCGAGTCGCCGGCTTGAGCATATGCCAGGGCTGGAATCAATAGAACGCCAAATAGTGCGGGGGCCCATGTTGCCAGACCCCAGGAAGCGTAACTTCTCATTACTTGCATCATTTTCGTCAGCGGCATGTTGCAAGCATTATAGTTAGGACCACGCACAAAGGGCTGATTCTCTTCGAGAATCAGCCCTTGATGTGTTCTTAGCCGTTCGGCTGAGCCTTTACGCGGTCGCAGCCAGTTCTTGCTCGGCAACCTCGAAGTTGACGCTCAGACTGAGGAGCGATTCAACAACGTCCGCGGCACTATAGCTGGTGCGGCCGGGCGCCAGGAACTGCGCAACGGAGTTAAGATCGTCGCCCACGGTGACCAGCGGAGGCTCCATCGTCATGTCCTTGCGAATCTGCGCGTACCCGATGTTGGACATCAGCGCGTTGCAAAGGCACTTGCGGCCCACCGTGTCTTCAATCTTGCCGCCCTTGGCCAGGTAGTTCTCCACCGGCTCGGCCGAGCAGCGATAGCCTATCTTGCCTTCCTCGGCGGCGTAAGGCTCGCGTAGATAGCCAAGGTCGCAAACGCGCTTCCTGGCCGCTGCCACTTCCGGATCGGAATAGGTTCCCGGGATCAGCGCCACCTTGAACGGGAATCCTGTTGGCGAGGCGAGCGGATCGGTAAAGACTTCTCCGGTTCCCGCGACGGCCTGCGCCAGCAGCGACTTTTTCAGGTCCGCGCTCATGCCGGATTCCTGTGTAAAGGCAAACGCGGTTCCAACCTGCACGCCTGCGGCTCCCTGTTCCAGCGCCTCGCGCAGCATGGAGGGATTTCCATAGCCGCCAGCCAACCAGAAAGGGACACCCAGGCGGCGCAGTTCAGCTATATCTACCCGGTCGCGCTCGCCGTAGATTGGTTCGCCGGCAGCATTCAGTTGCAGCTTTCCACGCGGCGGGGCATTGTGGCCGCCCGCCGTGGGAGTTTCAATGATCAGCCCGTCGACGCGGCCGCTTGCCCGCCGAAGCATGGTGGTGGCCAGGGTATTGGAGGAGACGATGGCCAGGAACTTCGGCCGGTGCAGCATGGGCAGCGGGCCCTCGGCGTAGTCGGCCGGGTCAAAGGTCATCTGGGTATCCTGGCCCTGGGCTGCGCCGATAACTGACAGCTTGTACTCCGAAGGATGCTGCGCCGCAAAGGCGTCAAGCACGCCGGGAATGTGCAGCGGAATGCCGGCGCCCATCAGCACATAGCCCACGCCAGCCAGCATGGCTCCGTAGATGGACGGCAGGTGGGGCAGCTGCACCTTCTCCAAGAAATTGATGCCTACCGGATTCTTGTGCCCCTCGCGCGCCAGAAACACTTCAACAAAGTTGCTGACGATGCAGAGCTCGATCACTTTCTTCAGGTCCCGCCGCTGGTGCATGGGGGCAACAGGGTACGGCGCCTGAGACGGCTTTCCTGAGGGAACGAAGTACTCCTCCCAGATGCGCTTGGCCATGTCGGGGAACGGGAATGCGTCGAGCCCGCGGCGCATATGGCCGCCCTGGTCGCCATCGGCAAGCCTGCGCACAAACAACTGATCAAGCGCGGTGCCGGAAACCACGCCGAGTTGGCCGAGTTTTGAAACCGCATTGGCAAGACTCCAATTGGAGACGCCTACGCCCATGCCGCCCTGAATGATCTTGGGAAACTGCATCATACCTTGGATTCTTTCACAGATTTCGGGATATTCGGTGCTTTATATCACACTACGGCCAGCGATTAGCCTGTTCTGAGCAATTCTGAACAGAAATTACCGAATTCAATCGGCTTAGGCGGAATTGGCGGGAACTAAAGTTTGTCGCGGAGGAAGCTGATGACGTGATCTGCCTGCACCACGCCCACCATGCGGCCTTGAACATCGACCACTGGCAGCGCATGCAGGTTGTACTTGTCAAACATCTCTGCCAGATCGTTCTGGTGCATATCGGCCGGGCACGAGAGCACGCGCTGCTCAGTCAAAACCGCCAGCCGCGTCTCCGGTTGGGCAACTACCAGCCGCGCCAGGGTGATGGCGCCGCGCAGAACCTGTTTCTCGTCGAGCAGGTAGATTTCAGTCACGCCCTCGGGATCGCCGTCGAAGTTCCGCAACGCCTGGACGGCCTGGGCCACGGTTGCGTCCATGCCAAGTGAGACAAAATCGGTGGTCATGGCGCCGGCCGCGGAGTCCTCGTCGAACTCCAGCAGGTCTTCCACCTCTTGCCGCTCTTCGGCCTCCATCTCCTCGAGAATGGCGTCGGACTGCTCTTCGGGCAGTTCGGCCAGCAAGTCGGCGGCGGCGGCGGGATCCATCTCCTCGACAATGTCGGCGATTCTTTCTTCGTCGAGCTTTTCCAGCAGAGCCTTTTGCATTCTGGGCTCGACTTCTTCCAGGGTCTCGGCGGCAACTTCCTCGTCGAGCGAGGTGAAGACGGCTTCGCGCTCGGCCGGTGCCAGGTCCTCAAGAATGTCGGCTAGGTCGGAGGGGTGAATCTCAGAGAGCCGCTCATACTCGATGCGCAGTTTTACACGCCGCGCCGGATCGACCTCGATCACATCGACAAACTGCCAGGGAATTCCGTTGGGCTTCAGTTTCCGCGACAACTTCTCAAGGGTCGTGCGCGGCAACAGCCCTTTGAAGACGCGGCGGAAGGCCCCGCGCAAGCCCACCTCGACCTCGGCCACGCGCAGCAGGTGAGCCGCGCCCTTGCCCATCCACTCCAGGTCCACGTCGTTTACGCGAACCACTTTGCGGCCGTGAATATCGATGATCTGGCGGTCTACTAGGTCCTGCTGCAGGTAGAGATAATTTCCCTGGTCCTCGAGCGGCACCAGCGCGCCCGCGGAGCGCAGTTCGAGGGCGCCGGAGGGCGTTTCCATCACGTCGTGCGACGGCACGATGCACAGGCCAGCACGCGTCTTCAGCACCAGGCCCGCTACTTTGCCGGCGTCCGGGCCGGTGGCCACGGCGATATCCTTGAGCCGCCCGCGCAACGTGCCCTGCGAGTCAGTGACCGGCGTGCCGAGCAATGCGGTCAGGCTGACGCGGGTTGTGGTGCGGTAAGGCATGAAGAAAGTGTATAGCTTGGGACGGGAGATAGGCCGGTCGGGGAATCCCCTTGTGCACCGGGATGGCTCCAGAACGCTGTTTGGCAGGACGCAAGTGTGTTGCATAGAACTGCCGTGACCCGGCCGCTTGACACATTTCCTCTCAAGCCATGAAACTTCCTGCAAGGCAGCAAGGCCTCTGTCAGGCGCATCTATACCTGCCAGTTGCGGAAAAGGCGGAACAGACCCGGTGAGCGGACCCAGGGCAGGGCGGCTGAGTTTCACGCTGAGTTCCACGATGGAAAGCGTCGGCGAGGTAGAAGCTGCCGCGGACAAACTGGCCGGGGAGGCCGGCCTGGACGAGGATGAGCGCTTTCACGTGGCCATGGCGGTGCGCGAAGCGGCCGTGAACGCCGTGCTGCACGGCAACGAGTACGATCCGGCAAAGAAGATCACGGCCAGCTTTGAGAACACCGGCAAAGCCCTCATCTTTACCATCAGCGACCAGGGCAAGGGGCTCGATCCGGAGACACTGCCTGACCCATTGGCCCCCGAGAATCTTTTGCGCGGCACCGGCCGCGGCATCTTCCTTATCCGCTCTTTCATGGATGAAGTACACTTTCGACAACTGCATCCTGGGACCGAATTGACGCTGGTCAAACACCTCGCTCCGGCAGCCGAATAAGATTGGGGTGCTTGCGCTCAACAGGGTAGAGTATTTAATCTGTCCCCGGCGCACGGGGCCGGTTGGATCCGTGCCATCACCTGAGACTGCTAACCTGCTATAACCGTAGTATCAACAAGGAGGAATTCCCGTGGCACTTACTATTTCTTCCCGTGATGTGGACGGCGTGACCGTCCTCGATCTTAGCGGGCGCATCACTTTGGGCGAGGGCAGTGTGCAGTTGCGCGACGCCATTCGCGACCTGATCAGCAAAGGACAAAAAGGCATCCTGCTGAATTTGGGAGACGTGAACTACATCGACAGCTCCGGCCTCGGCGAACTGGTGAGCGCTTACACCACGGCCAAGAACCAGGGTGCGGCACTCAAACTGCTGAGCCTCACCAAGAAGGTTCACGACCTGCTTCAGTTGACCAAGCTGTACACCGTTTTCGACATCTACGATGACGAGGCCAGCGCCATCGCCTCCTTCAAATAACCAACGCCCCGGCCGCGTCCGGAAAGCATTCAAGAAGGCCATCCCACGCCCGGGATGGCCTTTTTGCGCGTTGGGTGCGCCCTGGGTTTAGAACTTCACATTGGGCACGGTCTGTGCCGCCGGGCTGGCCTTGAAGTAAGCGTCGTTTTCCTTGTACCCCGCCATCCCCGCCCAGATATTGTTCGGGAACTGCAGGATGAAGGTGTTGTAGTCCTGGATGGCGTCGTTGTAGCGTTTGCGCGCCACGCCAATGCGGTTCTCGGTCCCTGAAAGCTCGTCCTGCAAGCGCATGAACTGCTCGCTCGAACGCAGTTGCGGATAGTTCTCCGTGAGCAGCAGCAGCCGTCCCAGAGCCCCGTCTAGCCGTCCGTTGGCCTCAATCTTGGCTGCCGGTCCCTGGGCGTTCAACATGCCGGCCCGTGCGTTGGCAATGTCGCCAAAGACGGTGCTTTCTTCCTTGGTGAAGCCCTTCACGGTCTCAACCAGGTTGGGAATCAGGTCAGCGCGGCGCTGCAACTGCACGTCAACCTCAGACCACATGCTCTTCACGTTCTGGTCCTTGGCCACCATCTGATTTCTGGCGCCCACGTAGCTGCCAAAGACCATCAACACCACCAAGACCAGAACGCCAACCACGCCCAACGTAATCAAAAGTCCCTTGCTCATAAAGCTCTTTTCTCCTCCGGTCCGCCGAGGCGGACACCTTGTTTGAAACAGGAAGACTTACCAACTGCCCCCGGCGCCGCCGCCACCAAAGCCGCCGCCGCCGAAGCCGCCAAATCCACCGCCACCACCTCCACCGAACCCTCCCCCGCCGAAACCGCCGCCAAAGCCGCCCCTGCCGCCGCCCATCATGCTTGAGAACAATCCAAAGCCGAACAGGAACCGCAAAATATGGAAGCCGCCAAAGAAGATAAGCAGGATAAGCATCAGAATGAGCTTGGGTGGAATGCCGCCGTGACGCACTGGCCGCCGCTGGGCCATTGCCGGATTGTCGGTCAGCGTCACCTTCGCGTCGGCGGCAATAATCTGCGCCACTTCACCCACGGCTTGTGTAATGGCGCTGTCGTAGTCGCCGGCCCGCAGGTACGGAACCATTTCCCGGCCGATGTCGCCGGCCCTGGCGTCGGGCAAAATACCTTCAAGCCCGTAGCCCGGCTCAATCCGGTACTTGTGGTCGTCCACGGCCAGAAACACCAGCAAGCCCCGGTCAGTCCCCTTGCGGCCTATCTTCCACTTGTCTTCAAGAGCATTGGCATACTCGGCCGCATCCATGCCGTCGAGGGTCTTGATGGTGACCACGGCCACCTGCGCGTTGGCAGCGGAGTGGTCAAGCTGGGCGCAGATACTGTCAAGCCGGGCCACCGCCTCAGGCGACAGCACGTTAGCAAAGTCGCTTACATAATCGGTGGGCTTGGGCAGGTCTTCGGCCTTCTCAGCCAGCGAGGGTAGGGCAAAAACAGCCAGGAGACCGGCCAAAAGCAACCGAGAGACGGACCAAAGTGCGCGGCAGGAGCCTTTCATCGCTTCTCATTGTACGCGGGCGGAGGTCGAAAAGTTCCCCAGCGGCCGGTTTTGGCGCCTCAAGAACTACACTGGAAAGGAGATGACCGAGAACCAGCTTCCCTGCCCCCCTACTGCCCGTAAACAACATACCGAGAACGCTTTACATGGATCGGCTCTCAAGGACGACTACGCCTGGCTGCGCGACAAGCAGAACCCTGAGGTCACTGCTTACCTGGAGGCAGAAAACGCCTACGCCGAGGCGGTGATGGCCCCGCTCAACGGGCTGCGTGAACAGCTCTACCAGGAAATGCTCAGCCACATGAAGCAGACCGACGTCTCCGTGCCCTACCGCGACGGCAACTGGTGGTACTACAACCGCACCGAAGAGGGAAAGCAATACGGCATCATCTGCCGGACCCACGGCTCTCCCAACGCGACCGAGGACACGCCGGAGCAGGTGATTCTCGATGGCAATCTGCTGGCCGAAGGCCACCCATTCTTTTCAATCGGCGGAGTGGACATTACCAGCGACGGCCGCTGGCTGGCCTACACCACCGACACCACCGGCTTCCGCCAGTACACGCTGCACATCAAGAACCTGGCCACCGGCGAAACGCTTCCCGGCGAGGTAGAGCGCACAGGCTCCATCGTCTGGGCTGCCGACAACACGACCCTCTTCTACACCGTCGAAGACGAGGAGCAGAAGCGCCAATACCAGCTTTTCAGGCATGATTGCATCAAGCAGCCCGCAGAGGACGTCTTGGTTTATCAAGAGGACGACGAGCGTTTCAACATTGCCGCCGGACGCACGCGCGACGGCAAGTTCATCGTCATGGAGTCGGCCAGCCACATCACCAGCGAGTCCTGGGTGCTGGATGCGGGCGAACCCCAAGGCGCGTTCACGCTGATTAGCCCGCGCGAGGACGAGCACGAATACTCCATCGACCATCGCAACGGCCTCTGGTATATCCGGACAAACTACAAGGGGCGCAACTTCCGCATGGTCACAGCGCCCGTGGCCACGCCTGGACGCGAATTCTGGACCGAGCGGATACCGCATCGCACTGACGTAATGCTCGAAGAAATCGATCTCTTCGCCGGATTCTTTGTGGCCTGCGAGCGCGAGGGCGGGCTGCCGCGGTTGAGACTGTGGAACTTTGATGCCGACGGCCCCGAAGCCACGCCCACCGGAGAAATAGCCTTCCCCGAGCCCGCCTACAGCGCCCAGCCGCACATTAACCGCGTGTTCGAAGCCACCACGTTCCGCTACGGCTACCAGTCGCTGGTTACGCCTAGTTCGGTCTTTGAGTATGACGTGGCCAGCGGAGTATCTACGCTGCTGAAGCAGTTGGAGGTTCCCGGCGGCTTCGACCGCACCTTATACAAAAGCGAGCGCATTCACGCCACAGCGCCCGACGGCGTGCAGGTCCCCATTTCGATCGTCTACCGCAAAGACAAGAACCGGGCCAGCCAGCCGCTCAACCCGCTGTATGTTTACGGCTACGGCTCCTACGGGTACTCGCTGCCGCTCGGCTTCAGTTCAAACCGGCTGAGCCTGCTTGACCGCGGCGTAGTGATGGCTTACGCCCACATCCGCGGCGGCGCAGACCTGGGCGAACCCTGGCACGATGCCGGCAAAATGCTGGTGAAGCGCAACACCTTCACCGATTTCATCGCCGCCGTCGAGCACCTCACAGCGGCCGGCTACGGCGACCCGGCGAAGGTCGCCATCGAAGGCGGGTCTGCCGGTGGTCTATTGATGGGCGCGGTCGTCAACATGCGCCCCGACCTCTTCCGCGCCGTAGTCTCCCACGTGCCCTTTGTCGACGTGATGAACACCATGCTCGACGCCACCTTGCCGCTCACCGTTCCCGAGTATGAAGAGTGGGGTGACCCGAACGAGGCGGAGTACTTCCACTACATGTTGAGTTACTCGCCTTACGACAATCTGAAACCGGCGAGTTATCCGGCCATGTTAGTCAAGACGTCTCTGCACGACAGCCAGGTTATGTATTGGGAACCGGCCAAGTACGTAGCCAAGCTGCGCACGCTGAAGAAAGATAACAACCCGTTGTTGCTCGTAACCAACATGCAAGCCGGCCACGGCGGCTCCAGCGGCCGCTACGACTATCTAAAAGAGATAGCCTTCGACTACGCCTTCCTGCTCCGGGAGTTGGGAATCGTGTGATAGAGTGGCTGCAACTTCCATTCGAGGGTTCCATGCGCACGTTGTGGATCACCGCACCGCTCTTCGTTCTGGTTACAGCCGTTGCCGCCGCGCAACAGGCGACCCCGGCAGTACCGTCCTCCAAACCAAGCTTAGGCACGGTGCAACAGAAGGTTTATGCCATTGGAAGCGGGGTGACCGCTCCGGAGCTTCTCCCTTCCACCCTTTTAGAAATCACCGAGGGAAAGTGCAAGGACAAGCACCACGACACAGCGACGTTCTTCGTCATCGTGGATTCAGAAGGCGTGCCAAGAATTTACTATTTCCTAAAGCCACTTGGGAATAGCCTGGACAATACGCTGATTGGAATGGTCGCCGGGGACCGGTTCAAACCGGGCACGCGCGATGGGTCGCCCGTCGCAGTCGCATCGTATCTTGAGATGGAAATTGGAAGCTGCGTGGAGCACTTCAAGGATGATGCTGGCCACAAGATGACCAGACCACGCTTCGAGTCTCAGCCAAACCAGAAACTCGGTCCCATTCCCAAGTCGCTTGAGCCTCTTGAGCTGGCCTCAGACGCCCTTTTGATGCCATCGTCAGAGGAACTCGCTTCCGGACTGGCCAAAGTTGGCGGTAGCGTCACCGGGCCAAAGCCCCTTCTCTTCGTCGAAGCCAAATACTCAAAAGAGGCCCTGGAAAAGCGAATCCAGGGAATATGCCTGATCAGTTTAATCGTCGATGCGCATGGCATGCCGGTAAATCCCCGCGTGGTCAAATCCACGGGCTACGGCCTGGACGAGAAGGCGATAGATGCCGTCAGTTTCTATCGATTTCATCCCGCCATGAAACGTGACATGCCGGTCCCGGTCATGATCACCGTCGAAGTAAATTTCAGGCTCTACTAGGAGTGTGTCGGGGATAGATTTCCTCTCAAGGGGGCGGGGGTTCTTTGGTTCGGATTGACTTTAAGATGTAATGCATGGGTAAGAGCTTCCGCGCCGACGATCTGAACCAATCGCTTCT
>CAIWFH010000135.1 GCA_903911925.1 uncultured Acidobacteriaceae bacterium | reverse complement strand
GCGCCATGCTCGCCGCCGTCCACATCAGCATCTGGACGGCCGTCAAACACGACCGCGGCGTCAGCCGTGACGTGGCCGAAAGGAACGGCGCTCCGATGAGCGCCGGCCGCTACAACAAGCAACTGCTGCGCGGGGCCGACAAGCTCGACGAATTGCGAACGCTCGCTGGTCAGGTCCGCCAGTACTTCTACAAGATCACGCTGCCCTGGACCGACGAGGGCTACCGGCTGTTGCCGGCAAATCTGTACTTCGATCTGACCGCGCGGATGCGGGAGTTCGAGGCCAGCTTCGAGCAGGGCGTCGAGGCGTTTCTTACCGTCTATCCGCAGTACATTGAACAGGTGCGGCCCGAACTGAATGGGCTCTTCCGCGAGGAGGACTACCCGAAGGCCGAGAAGCTGCGCCGCAAATTCGGTGTGAAGCTCGAAGTCCTGCCCATTCCCACCGGCAACGACTTTCGCGTCGAGATGTCGGCCGAGGAGCAGGCGCGCGTCGCCCGCGAGATCGACTCGAATGTTCGGCAGTCGCTGGTGCGCGGGACCGGGGATCTTTGGAGCAGGCTGCGCGATGTGGTCTCGCACATGGTGGACCGGCTGAATGAGCCCGAGTCGCGCTTTCACGCGACGCTGGTGACGAACATCTTCGATCTGGTGGAACTGCTGCCGCGACTTAACGTCACGGACGACCCGGAGTTGAATCGATTCGCCGAGGAAGCCCGCCAGAAGCTCTGCACCTACACGGCGCACGATCTCAAGAAGCATGAGTTGCTGCGCGTGGCGACGGCGGTCGATGCCGCAGGAATCGTCTCTCGCATGGATGAGGCGATCCGCAATCGTGAGGCCGAACAGGCCGAAGAGAAACTCGCCTCTGTCCAGAACATTTTTGACCATATGTCGGCGTACATGGAGGTGCCCGCGGCGGCATGAGACACGATGTCACTACAACGATAATTTGGCCAGATTGCCAGTTTATGCTTGCAAATCATATGGTGCAGTCGGGCTCGCAGCTATTTGAGACTGTGGGGAGCATTCTGACCAAGTGATTGCTTCAGCGTGTTCTTCGAGTTTCATGCGAATACGTTCGATTGCTTGGTAATCACCGCGAATAGCTATGCAGCATCCGTGGCCATGTTTTGATTGGAAAACAAAACTTACGGCCATTTTATCCTTGAAATCCCGAACTTCAGCTAACCCGTTCCCCTGAAACCCACTAATTACGGGCAACTTATGATTGGAGGCCCGGTCAATTTATGCCTGAAATGACACACGAGACATCAGCGGCGGTTCGCATCCAGAAGTCGAGAACAACTTTATTGCTTGATCACCCATTTTTCGGGTCTCTCTTGTTTCGCTTGAAGGGGCGCGAGAACCGGTCGATTCCAACCATGGCGACCGATGGCGTGTCGCTTTACTTTAACCCCGAATTCGTCGACACGCTGAATTCGGCTACGCTGGCCGGGGTGCTGGCTCACGAGGTCATGCACCCAGCGCTCCAGCACCATGTGCGGCGTTCTGGACGCGATCTAAAGCGGTGGAATGAGGCGTGCGACTACGCAATCAATCCGCTGCTGCTCGATGCAGGCCTCAGCCTGCCGGAAGGCGTTCTTGTTGATCATCGCTTCCGCGGGATGAGCGCGGAACAGATCTACAACCTGCGCGAGTCCGAAGCACAGCCAGAATCCGGCGGCCAGGATGCGGCAAACGAAGATGCAGGTTCTGGTTCGGAAGGCGCGCCCGAAGAGCAGAACGCACCGGACTCGCCATCTGCCCCCGTCACGGAAGGCGGAATCGGTCAGGTTCTCGATGCGCCAGTTCCGGACGACGAGACGCCGAGCGTTGAGGAGCAGACGCGGGATTGGAGTGTTGCCCTCAACCAGGCCGTCACTCTCTCGAAGCAGGCAGGCAAGTCTCCAGCAGGCCTTGCTCGAACTCTCGAAGGCGCGGCGGAGTCAGCGGTCGATTGGCGGGAATTGTTGCGCAGGCTCTGGTCGGATACCATTCCGGCCGATTCAAGCTGGATGCGGCCGAATCGGCGCCATATCTGGGCCGGGCTCTATCTGCCCGGAGTGGTGCGGGAGGGCGTTGGGGAGATCGCGATTGCTGTCGATTGCTCCGGTTCGGTCTGTGCACGGCAGCTGCGGCTCTTCGAAGCAGAGATTCGTTCGATCCTTGAAGGCCAGCGGCCTGAACGGGTGCACGTCCTGTACTTCGACACAGAAGTGCAGGAGGCGGAGACGTACTTCGCCGGCGAGCCGGTGCACCTGAATCCCGTGGGCGGAGGAGGAACCGACTTCGGCCCCTGCTTCGACTGGCTTGAGGAACACGAGATTTGGCCGCAGACTCTGGTCTTTCTCACCGATCTATGCGGGACGTTCCCTGAGCGTGAGCCTGGATATCCGGTGCTTTGGGCGTCCACCGAGCGCCGGCAGGCGCCATTCGGAAGCGTCATCCCCATGCACGCGGCATAGCTCCGGCAAGTTGAAGTAGTCGGCAACAATCGCTGTGACCAGAGGCCATACGAACAGCCACCTCTCGCTGCCGCGGGATGGAGGACTGCATTCGTGTGCCGCGAGGAAGATTCAGTATGGAGAAGACAATTCACATCTTTACGGATGGGTCAGCCATTCGGAACCCTGGACCGGGTGGATGGGCGGCAGTGTTGATTCGGGGAAGCAAGAGTTGGGAGATGTCGGGAGCAAGTCCGTGGACAACGATCTCGGAGATGGAGCTTCTGGCTGCGGTCGAAGCCTTGCGGTCGATTCCGGAAGGGTCGCTGGTTGAGCTGCGCTCGGACTCCGAATTGCTGATTCATGGAATGCGTTTCCGCGTCTTCCGCTGGCAGAGGCAGGGATGGCGCAACAGTCGCGGGCTTGACTTGCAGTACCAGGAGCTTTGGTCAGAGTTGATGCAGCTGAACAAGCGGCTGAACATTCGGTGGCGCTGGATCAGGGGACACAGCGGGCATCCCGTCCAGACCCGCGTCGATGCTCTCGCCTATCGAGCCGCCCGCTCTGTCTGGGTGAAAGAGAATATGGCGGCATAATGCCGGCGATGAACTCAGAATGTCCGAGAAGGAGAAACTCAGATGGAATCGATTGCGGAAGCAGGCTCACTTTTTGAGATCGACGTGGAAATCGACGGACTGCTCGAAGAGATCGAAGGTCAGGTTGAATTAGAAGGTCAGGCATCGGAGGACCTGGTTGCGCGGTTCCAGCAATTCTGCGAAGCGCACGGCGAGAAGGTCGACCGGATCGGCCGCTTTGTACGAATCATGGAGGCACGCGAACAGTATTGCCGCAGCGAGGCCATGCGGCTAACAGATCGGGCCCGCGCCGCAGCCGGCAAGGTGGAGCGGACTAAGAATATGGTGCTCTACTACCTGCTGAGCCGGGACCTCAAGAAGATCGAAGGCCATCAGTTCACGTTGCGCGCCCAGAAGAACAGTCAGGATTCCGTGCGAATTACCGACGAAGCCGCGGTGCCGAGGTCCTATTGCAGAATTGATGCGCGGATTGACGGAGTTTTCTGGGAGACGGTCGTTTCGCTTCTGCCGGATGAACTCGCGAAGGCTCTGGAATCATCAGTCCAGGAAATCCGGCCGAACGCGGACGCGATCAAAGCGGCTGCTATGCGTAATGAAACTATCCCAGGGGCGGAAGTTCGCCGCGGTTCACATCTCAGAGTGGCCTGAAAGCAGCTTGGGGGTGTCGACTCTTCGCCGCGGCTTGATGTCCCTGAATTCCGGCGACCAATAACACCCAATTTGCACCCCGATTAAACCAGGTCTCCACGGCATCGTGTATGCCGCTTGTGGGCCGGATGCAGGCCAATGACCGAGAAACGTTTTTTCCCGGGCGTTGGTGGCCAACCGAATCTACGGTAACTGATTGGCCGATCAACAACATTTTTCCGGAACGCTGCGTAGATTCGCCTTTGGACTGCGCTTTCGTGTACCAGATGTGTGCTCGCACCGAATGGTTTCTCAGGGAATTCCGTCGTGCAAAGGCAAGCCTGGCGGCGATCTTTCCGACCGATCACCTTCTGAGCGGCTCGCTACTTTTCGGCACACTTTCCGCACACCGGCCGGGGCACGACATTGCGAAACACGCAATCAGACGGCACGGGCTGATGCCGGATCAGCCTACCGGCTCGTGTGTGACCGACCCTGAGTTATCACTGAAGCCGAGGGCGTTTAGACTAAGTCGCTGGCGCGACGGACGCTGCGGCATGGTCCTCCTCGGGGCATTGTTGGCTGTGTAAGCCTCGGGGCACCGGAGGGTTACCGTGACCCATCTTCGGCGGAAGATGCTGCATGAACTCTAGCGTGGCAACTACTCTCATAGCACTGCACGTTCGTACATCTTTGCGGTGGAGGACTTTGCGAGGTACTCCGATTCTTAACGCCGAGACCAAATGCGATCCAACCTGCTTCCAAGGACCGCCGGGTGCCACAGGCCTCGACGATGATGGCTAAGTCAAAACTGATTCACCTCGGTATGCAAGGAGGTGACCACAGTCTCTCTTTAGCAGCTCGGTCGGAAACTTCCGTCCTTTCACCAGGACCGTCCCTTCCTTTTCCCACGCGTCGATCCACGATCGAAGATCGGATTGGTAGACGGCGGAATACTGAAGTGCTTCCGCCCAGCAATCGTCGTATGGGACATCGCCAGCCATCTTTAGGTGGTCAAGTATCTGACGTTGGGCCCTTCCCCGATTGTCGGTTGCGAGTTGCTGGTATTTTCGCTCTCGATATTGAACGTCCGGCTCGAATAGCTCGAAATTACCAGTCCGTTCCTGTCGTTGACGTTTCTGTACATCGGCTCTGACGACTTGGGTTCGCTCTTCGGTCCGCTTTTCTACCCTCTTGAAGACATCAACGCCTTTAGGATGGCGGGTCGCGTAGATCAAATAGAAGTTGAACGCGTCTGAGTCTGGCTTCATCACAGGCAGCGCACAGACGTACGCAAAATCCCCTTCACGCTTTATAAGGTCGCAATACTTTCTCACCACCGCAAATTCGCGCTCGCTCCCACTCAGGCGCCGAAGCTCCGGAAAATCCTTGCCGAGCAGGTCGCTGAGATCGGTGGCATTGTCATTTACAAATCTGGTGATGAACGATGACATGAGATTGATTACGACCTCACCCCGCTTGAGTTTCAGCAGGGGAGAGATCTGGGAAATTCCGGCAAGCTTCCACCCCCAGGGATCGATAAGAATGAATGGAAATGTTCGAGGGCTGGAACAATAACGAACAATTTCGTCCATTCGTTCGGCAAAGTCCCAGTTCTCCGCGCGGACTCGGAGATCGGGCGAGTTTTTCGCCTTCGCGAATGCGTCCAACTCTGAGAACGGAGCCATTTCTTTTTCAATGAAAAGACATGCTACTTGAGGCGCCCAACTTCTACTCGAAAGCTCTTCGCGGGCGGCTCGGAGTACCTCAAACGCTATACCAAAGGACGTGTCGCTATAATCACTCTTCGTAGAGTTCCAGGGTCCCGCGCAGCAATCAACGTACTTCAGATTCCAAGCTGACCCCAATATCCGTGCTGCTGCTTCGAGATATAGCTTGATGGCGTAATGCTTGAGTTCGGATTGCTCACGATCCTGATAACCTGATTCCGTCATGCTCACCACCGGAATGTGCGGTAATTTGAGTTAGCATTGGCAGTTCGTCGTAGGTAAGCCCATCCAGCAGCCGTCCAGTTTCGCTCTTTCGAACGCCCCCCCATTGTTTGAAAAAGAAAGAAACATCCGACTCGCGGCATTGTCGTTCCAGAGAACGAACCCATTCAGCGTCCATCGGCCTTGCACCGGCCCCGCTCTCTCCGCCAACTATCATCCAGTGAATCTCGCGAAGGTTGAGTTCGCCCAGGTCTTCCAGAAGAGGCTCCACGGACAGAAATCTCACAGCAACGCGGGCACTCCGGAGCCGGGCGATCCGAGGCAGCCCGTGCTTGCGGTTCTCTACGCTGGTCCCCCACCAGATATGTTCGAACATTGAAGCAAAGGCAAGCTTCGAATTGAGGAGTTTCGCCATTCGATCAGCGCGCTTTGTGAGCACCTGAAATGTGTGCCAACGAGCTTGAAGCATTACTTCACAGACCTGAACGATGTATTCGTCCGGGACGTCAGGGTGAAATAGGTCGCTCATCGAATTTACGAAGATTTTCCGCGGCTTCTTCCAATTTAGGGGGTCTGAAAGTTTTTCAGGTACAAGCCGCAGGTCGAATCCCTGCTCATATGGATGTCTCGGCACCCCTCTGAATCGCTCAGCAAAGGTCTCGGCGTAGCAATGCTTGCATCCAGGGCTAATCTTTGTGCAGCCCCGAACGGGATTCCATGTCGCGTCGGTCCATTCGATCGAAGACTTATCTGACATTTTCGCCTCCTATTCGCCCATGGCAATAGTACCAGCTTCTTTCGAAATGCACCATTAATGCAGCAACACTACCTGATTTGGGGCATTTTCGCCAACTTCTAAATTCGTTTTGCTGATGAAATTCAACGGTTTAGGTTAGTCGAGTTTCCGAGTCTGGCCGTTTGTCCCGACAGTAACGGTTTCCGGTTGATCGAAGGATCGCTACCTCGTCACACCAGGTCCAGGGCCATTGGCTTGCTCCTCCAGACTCAACGGACGCTTTCTGACGCGCTGCCACAAGGCGTGCGTTCAATTTCTCAGGCAACGAAGCGTGGACGAATTCAATCTCCTGCGGGACTCGCCCTCCCTCTTTCTCCTTGAGGCATTGCTTATACATGTCCTGCGCGGTCAGAACGACCCTCTGCTGTGCTTCAACCATTGTCAAGAAAAGCATGTCAGACCGGATCTTCAACATCTTGCCAACCGCGTAATTACCGCCGGCGGTCTTCGCACCGCTGGTGGATATCGTCGCAATGATGCTCTTGTCACCGCTCACTGCGTCAAAGTCAAAGACGCCGCCCGATCTGAGCTTCACTCGGTCCCGGTTGAAGGTTACGCCATATTTCGTTGGCATCCATTCCTGCCTTACCCAGTCTTCCACTTCGAGCTGAACCCTTGTATCTGCCATGCGGTTTTCAATCACCTCATTATTCGTTCAAACCGTCAGTCTCCAAAATCGTTTGCTTTGGCTTCTTCGTAAGCGCCTGGCTTGCCGATAATGAAGGCACCATGGCCAGCGAATCTCACCAAATTAAGAAACAAGTCGAGGTCTAACTCTAAGGATTGCGCGAGCACTGCATTCTGATCGATCATGATCCAGAATTGGCGCCCTCCTTCCTCCATTGCTTTGCCATCTTCGTTCTTGATGAACGCTGGCGGTTCCAAATATCGGTCAAGAGCCATGCTTGGTTCCCAACCCATATCCTCAAAAAGCCCAAGAGCCGCGCGCCATTCATTGCGAGTGAGTTCGATCTTCTCGCCACGGCGGTAGATTTCTATTTCGGGGTCGGATTCCGCATCTTCTCCATCGCCTCCAGCTTCAGCGCTTTCAAACAGCAGGGAGTTGTCATCATCGTCGATCGTGATCGAGCAGTGCAGAGCATCAGAACTTCCAGAAGGAGTTCCGTCATCTTCGGCGCTCTCACGGTCCATCCAGGAGTCGTCCCAGCTGCCGTCGTAATCCGTTCGTGCTCCAGGATGTGCGGACCAAGTCATGGTTGTGTAGGAATCGCTGCCCACAGCATCGGTGTATTCGGAGCCACCGCAGGAGAGTTCCAACCAATCCGATCCCACAGAGAATTGCCAAACCGATGAACTGCTGGAGTGTTCGTAGTTCGTCCGGTAGGCGAGTTCAATGGTGACGCATACATCTTCCGTCACTTGGGGAAGGCGCGAGAGGACATGCAGCACCTTGGCGACGCTGACGAGTTGCGCCGGCTGGATAGCCTCGGATCGTGCCAGCCGTTTGAGTAGTCTTTCGACAGCCGCTAGCACTTCCCGGTCTCGGTCCTTCAATCGGTAGGGCTTGCTCATGGATCACTCCGGCTTGCTTGTTCCTCGGTGGTCAATCCATCCGACTGGTGTGATTCGGACTCCCACAAATCCTACTCCGACCCGAGGCGGCCCATTTCCTCATAAGAAGCCTTGGCGGGCGCGGTGGCGCTGGAGGTTCTGGCGATGTTGGTCGGTGAGCGGGGCGAGCTGAGGCACGATGTTCAGGTGCAGTGCCTCGGCGGCGGTGTCGGAAAGGTTCGGGGAACGAAGGACAGTGCCGTTGTCGGCGAAGCTGATTAGGCCGCAATCGAAGGCGGCATCCCAGAGCGCGGACAGTAGCAGGCCGTTGTGCACGTCCAGGCGAAGTTCATCGGTCTCGCATTCTGCCCAGGGCACGATGTGCGATGCGCGCAACAGAGCGGTGTCGGTGATCCCGGTAAGAGGACAGCGGCCATCCCAGTATTCGACCAGTGCGTCACGGAACAGCGATTGGCCAACTCTTTGAATGGTCAAGCGTTCGATTTCAGTGGCGCGCGGTAGGTGGGCGGTGGCCTTCTTGAACGACTCCAGAGGCGCGTCTGGAAGGCTCACTCCCAACTTGTAGACACGTTCAAGGGTTTGGTAAAGCTGCTGCAGAGATGCGAATGCATAGATGGCGAAGCCTGGGCTGGCGATTCCTTTTATAGCCGGCAATTCAAATTCGGCTGCGATGCCGGCGTGCGTGATGGAGAGCAACCAGCTCCCCTCCCCTTCGGCGCGAGCGATCCATATGTCGCCACGGGCGGTGGTGGAACGGAAACCGAGCCAGCCCTCATGGACGCCGAGAGCGATGCGGAAGCCGTTTTCGTAGGCTGCCTTGTGGGCTTCTTCGCGGAGGACGAAGCCGGGCGGCGATTCGATGGTGAGGCCCACGGTTGTCAACGGGGTCGCTCCAGGGTGAATTGAAGCAGGCCTTGGTCGGTGGCAGCGGAGGCGGCGGGAGCGGCTTGCATTGTGGATGGGGCGTGGACGGAACGGCGACGGTCGTAGGGTTCTGGCGCGGGAAGCTCGCCGCGCTCCATGCGGTCCCATGCTTCCAGGACGAGGCGGCGCGTGCGGTATTCGCCGTAGCGCTTCATCTCGTTGGTCTTGAGCACACGGAAGGTCTCGGAGGGGCAGTCGGGGCCCATGACGTCGGCAGGGTCTAGGATGTAACGCAGCTCGTCGCGGGTGAGGCCGTAGGCGCGCGCGTACCAGGCATCGAGTTCTGCGCGAAGGATGGCACGGCGGCCATCGTCCCATGGGAACGGGGGACCATCGCAGCCTAGATCTCGTGCTAAAGGCTTCAGTGCGGAACTCGTGTATACAAGTTCCACTACTCGATGGTTTATGAAGGAGATATCTGTTGAACTGTAGTAGGCGGGCGGCAGAACCGCAAACTGCTTCAGGTAGTTGTACGTTAAATGAGATCCACCGACCTTTAGTCGCGCGATGAAATCCAAGACAACAGCATTCAGGTTCCCAAGAAGTGCTGCAACGCGTTCACGCGGTTCAGCCGTCAACAAGATGATCGGGCAGGTATTGCCTGTCCCGACGAATGGCAAGCAAGTTGTGATCGTCGTGCGCTCGTCAGTGGACCTGCAAATATCGCGGAAGACAATTAGCCAGTCGCTTCTCCACCCTTTCTTATGCAACTGGCTTCGGGCCTCCCCCTCTGGAACCCAGTAGCGCGAGGTCGGCTCGAATGAGGAATCTTGCTTTTCCTTCAAACTAACATCACGACTTTCCACTCCGACATACGTAGACCAGCGATGATCGAACTGGTGAACCATCTTTGCTTCATACAGCGGAACATAACGCTCCGGCCGGTTCCCGGTTGATATCCAGTTTGTATCGTCCCGGATGTATCCGGCTTCGCTCAATTCTTCGCCAGTGCGAAAGAGGCCGCTATCCGAGGTCATATTGAATAGGCCTTGTCGAAACTCGATGCCCCATGGATTCCCGGCCTCGCCGCGTACATCTTCGATCAGCACTGGAACCCGCTCGTAAATCTTGCCCGTTAGCATTGCATCGTATTTTGATCTGAAAATCGGAGCGGTCTTCGTGTTGGGATTGATGGCAGCTATCTCTTCGGATGAAAGCCCAAACCGCGCCTCAGTTCGCTTCGAATCTTCAATGGTGCGCGAGAAGAAACTGAAGTCGGCTGACAACGGGCCGCGATCCTGATCACATAGGGTGAGAAGGCAGAACTTGAATCTCGCATGCCCAATATCATTGAAAAAACCGAGTCCCGTTTGAAAATCGTGCAACGATACGAGGCGGCGTTGTGCCACGATGGTGCCGAAAAAGTCCGCAGTGCTCGCATCTGTTGCAATGCCGGTCGGCACGATGATTCCTGCTCGCCCTCGTTCGCTGACCATCTTCACAAAAAGCTCAGCGAAGAGACTGTAGGTGTTCACCTTTCCTCTGGCGGTAAGATCGAATCTCTCGGATGCACGAGCAAATTCATTGCTTGCTTCAAACCTCCGTTTCTCCGCCTCGTAAGCCGCGAAGATTGAAGGGTTCGTTTGTCGTAGTGTTTCTATTGCTCGCTTCCGCGCGGCCCCAGCTATTTCCGCAATCTCAGGCCAATGTTGAGCGAAGTATTCCTCCTCGCTTAACTGCATGACTTCCCACGGCGGATTACCGAGCACCACATCGAAGCCTCCCCCGGCCATCAAATCCGGGAATTCGAGGGGCCAGTGGAAGGCGCGTGCTTCGATTGCGAGTTGACGTGCGGCGCCGAGGCGTGGCCCATAGACTGTACCGCTTCGCATTGCAGTCCAGACATCGGCGGTGGTGGGCACAAGAGAAGTCTGCAGGTCGAGCGATTGCGCCTCGGTCTTGGGCGTGAGAAAGGCCGCAACGTATAGATCGGCGGCCTGGGCAAGGTTGACCAGACGCGGATCAGAGTGGGCGGAGTGAAAGCGGTCGCGCTTGGCTTCGATCTGCTGGACGGTATCCTCCGGCAGCTCGCGAACGGCTCGCAGAGAGGCGGCGAGCGGAGGCAACGCGAAGGGGCGCGCGGCACTGCCGGAGAAGTCGAAGATTCCAGCTGCTTCGCCTTTGTCGTGCCTGTTGCGGTGGTCGAAGTCGTGGGCGGTGGGATTGTGGTCGCCGGTGAGGGGCTTGTAGGCCGCATCCGGGATGCCCTTGCGGAGAGCCTCGAGTTCAAAGATGCCGAGCAGGGAGTCACCGACTCGTATATTTCCGTCAAGGAAACCGAGGGGTTTGCCAGGCTCTACAGTTTCGATCCAGAGGGCGACGCGGGCAAGTTCGACGGCCATGGGGTTGCGGTCAACACCGTGGATGCAGCAACGCACGGCATCACGGAGGGCGCGGCGGTAGTCGGCTGTGGAGGGAAGGCCGCCGGTGCGTGCGCGGGCAACGCGGGTGGCGATGCGGCGAGCTGCTGCGAGAAGGAAATGGCCGGAGCCGCATGCGGGATCAATGACGGAGACGGCGAGCAGAGCGACAGGGGCATCCTCAGCTTCGCTCTCGACGCGATCGAGGACTGGATCGAGCGCGCTGTCGAGCAGGGCCTGCACAAGGCTGTCGGGTGTGTAGTAGCTGCCGGTCTTCTTGCGCTCGTTGCCTTTGGTCTCGAGACCCTCGGCAAAGTCGAAGCCGCGGCCGTCGAGTGTTAGGTGAGGAGTTAGTTCGAGCAGCCCTTCGTAGACGGAGCCGAGTTCTTCGGTCTCCATGTCGCGCCAGTTGACTGGGACAATGACGCTGTCGTCGCGGAGCCAGGCGAGGCGGAAGATGGCTTCCATGAGGGCTCGGTTCGAAAGACGGGCAGATTCGAGGCTGGGAGTGCCGTGCTGTTCGAAGAGGCCGCCAAGGGCGGGCAGAGCAAGTCGCGGTTCGCCGTTGGCTAGGGCGCGAAAGACGATGAGCAAACCCTCCCAGCGGTCGTGGAACTGATCCCAGCCGCTGCGGCGAATGGCACGATCTCGCAGAGCGCCGAGAGAGTAGCCTTCGGCGTAGACCTTGCGGGCCTGGTCTGGTGCATCCGGCGGATGGAGGAGACCGCGGTCTTCTGCCGCAAGCAGGAAGATGAGGCGATAGACGAGGCGAAGCAACTCATTGAAAAACTGCGGCAGCAGCAACCGGCCACTGGTGAGCCGGTCGCGCAGATCGGTGTTCGCCGCATTTGAAAGAAATCCGTTGCCGAGAGCGAGCAGGGCTTCTTTGACGCCGATGCTGAGTCGCGCGCGGGCGACCAGGCCTTCTTTGCTGCCGGTCTCGCGCCAGCGTTCCAGAGCACAGTCGGTAGCAGGGCTACCTGGTTGACCGAAGCGGCTGGCATGAACAATGAGCCATAGCGCGGCAAAGCCGGCGAAGTCCTCATTTTCGAAGATCTGTCTCAGGTTGGCTTCTAAATAGGCCGGGCGAGTAAGGCTCTGGTTGTCACGGAGAAGACGGAGGCGCTCGCCGTTGCAACAGAGTCCCCAAAGGGCGTTGTCTTCGGCATTGAGCCATTCCTGCAGCGAAGATGCGGCGGAGCGGCGACGATCATGCGACAGGTTGGCACTGGCGTGGTCGAGGTCATCGCCAGGCGCAACAACGACGACAGGAACGCGGCCCTTCAGGGCTTCAAGACTGAGGATGTATGTGCGTTCGTTGTGGACTCTGGGCCCTGTGACCGGCTCGATGTCCGCGAAGCCGAACACGTCGCGCAAGAGTTCCTGGGTAAATCGGATGGCAGACTGCTGGGACGGATGGGCGCCTGCAAAGAGTTCGCGGAAGAGAGCTTGGCCAATGCGAAAGTAGCGCGCTGTTTCGTCGCGAAGGGTGAGCCCCTTGGGGATGTGGTAGTCGGCGTCGGTCTGGGCCGTCGCCTTGCGCTCCGCCACGGCGGCAAGCTTGGCAGGAGAGATGAGAGAGCCTTCGAGGCTGATGGCGTCGAACGCGAAATCTGACTTGCGGACGCGAGCCATGCTAGACGCCTCCCGGGATGAGCACGAACAGGCCGACTACGTCGGCGGGGAGGACAGGCTCAACCGTCACTCTCGGGACGCCGCCGGTCTGCGACAAAGCGGACCGGACGCGATCATGATCCTGGAGCAGGGCGGCGGCGCGCTCGCGGCTGTAAGCGGCGATGGGGCCGTCGCTTTGCAATGCCAACTGCACGCGCTCGCGAGCCTGGGTAAGAAATCGGTCGCGAGCGGATGGGGCGAGATTGTCGCTGGCGGGTGTCTCCAGCAACTTGAATGCTTCGTCGCCGCTCACGTAAGTATCAAGCTGGGTGCCCGAAAACGCGAGAGCTCCGGCCTCTTCCACTAGGAGCAGTCGGTCTTTGCGACCATGCACGATAAGTTTGAACCGAAGCCGCAGGAGAACCAGCGTGGTCATGGTCTGGACCGCGAGGGAGGGCCACACGCCGGTGCGGCCTAGAGATGGAACGGTGGAGTCTCCCTGATGAAGCGCTCCTTCGAGGAGAAAATCGGCGAGAACGGCGGTCATGGGATGACTGCGCACGACGACTTCTGTTCCGGCGGGGCCAGGTTCCTCGAAGACAATGCGCCGGGTACCTTCCAGCCCGCGCGCCGCGAGCCGCTCGCGCAGGGCTAGCGGGAGCGCATCGAGATGGGCCAGCGAGACTCCGCCGTTCGCCTCATCAAGAGGTGCGTTCAAACGGCTCATGGCTCGTTGGAGGAAACGGCCAACTTCCGCAGGACCTCCAAGGAGACTTCGCCAACGATGCCACTCAGGAGCCACTTCTTCTGGGCGGATGGTGTTCTGCGCAAAGCGGGCGCGTGAGCGACTCTCACCTTCTTCCGCGTCACGCCAGCGAGCTTCCATCTGCGCCGAGTCGTGAGAGAGATCGATGCCGAAGTCCAATCGCATTTGCTGCGTTCTGCCCTTGCGCAGGAGGACCGCGTTCATGAGCGCACCGGCGACGGCCGAACGTTGCTGTGGGAGCGGAACGGTGACGCCTGTGGCCTGCCGAATGGCTTCTGCCTTGCGAAGTATGACTTCGAGCACTGCGCCGTCGATAGCACTGTCTGGGGAATATAGAAGCACGGAGCGGACGATCTTCGCGGGTTGACCAAAGCGGTCTACGCGGCCTTCCCGCTGTTGATGGCGGGTTGGGTTCCATGACAGGTCGTAATGAATGACCGAGTCGAAGAGATGCTGGAGGTTGATCCCTTCAGAGAGGCAGTCGGTGGCAACGAGAATTCTCTGCTCCGCCTCAGCCATGGATTCGACGCGGGCGCGGCGGTCCTCTGGCGTGAGAAGCCCGGTGACAACATCGATGCGCAGCTTTGGAAATGCCTTGCGTAGTCCGGCTGCAACATGTTCGGCCGTTGCAATGAATCGGCAAAACAATATTGGATTGGCCTTCTCAGCCAGTATTGGCCGGAGGAGGGCGATGATGGTATTGAGCTTGGGATCGGCGGTGCGTGTGAGTCGCTCGGCCTGTAGTACCAATGCACTCAGCTGTGCATCGTCAGCAACGATCGAAGCGGGTTCGACATCGAGGCCGTCTGCTTCGTCTTCGTCACACAACTGCTCTTCGAGAACGTCTACGTCGTTCAGACGTGTCCGCAGCGTGCTCAGGGCGGCTGAAGGAGAGGATCCGACGCAGCGCATGAGGGCAAGGGTGCTCCAGAATGCGAGCCTGCGACGGTGTTGATCAGGGCCGGCGCCTTCGACGACGCCGAGGCAGTATTCGAGCACCGCATCATGGAAGGCTTGGTGGTCGCCATTGAACCGATAGATTTCCTCTCTGCTCAGATGCTTTGGAAATGAGCGCTCCTCACCCCACTCGCGCCCGGTGATGTCAATGCGCCTGCGCTGGACGAAGTGCCTTGCGAGGCGTCGGCGGCCAGCTTCATCTTCGAGAGAGCCACTGGAGAATTCAGGATTCACCAGTCCAAGTAGTCGGTCGAAGGCGTCTTCATCGCCGCTGTGAGGCGTGGCGGTCAGCAACAGCAAGTGGCGCTGTTCGTCGTCTGCGAGTCTCTTCAAAAGCTCAAATCTCTGCTGGCGTCCCATGTGGGTTCCTACACAGGCATGGGCCTCGTCTACGATGACGAACTGGGGGCAAGCGCGAGCGAAACTCTCGCGACGTTTTTCGGCCTTTATATAGTCAAGGCTAACGACGGTGTACGGGTTCGCCCCGAATAGCGTCTGCGATGCTGCGAGTGTTCGTTCAAGTCGGGCAGCTGACGAGGAGGTGATGGCAACAGCATCTATGTCGAACTTGGCACGAAGTTCCGTCGTCCATTGATCGACAAGTTGCGGCGGACAGAGGATCGCAAAGCTTTCCACCTCTCCACGGTCGATCAACTCACGCAATATCAAGGCGGCCTCAATGGTCTTTCCAATTCCGACGTCGTCGGCGATCATCAGCCGCACTGTGGCAAGGCGGAGGGCCATGAGGAGAGGAACCAATTGATAGGCGCGAGGCTCGAAAGCCACCCGAGAAGCAGAGCGGAATGGTCCCGCGCCGCGGCGCAGCGAAAGCCGCAAGGCCTCCGCGAGAAGGCGGCCGGCGTCCTGGGTTGCCAGATCATCCAGTTTCGGAAGATCAAATCGCGCGGGCACGACCGGTTCGGACTCAAGCGCGGGGTCAAGCAGTTGAATGTCAGATTCGCTGCCGGTCAGCGGCCGGAGACAAAGCAAGCCTGGGTACGCAGATGGAAGGGATACCCATTCCCGTCCGCGCGCTTGCACCAGATCTCCTGGAGCAAATGCTGCGGTCATACTAAGTCTCCTAACAGTTTTGCCAACTGGAGCGGCGATTCGGTGGGAACTTCCTTCGGAAGAGTAAAAACGGTGAACGCCATTGATTCGAGTTTGGCAACCACCTCCGCTGAAACACCATCCGGCACCGCTACGACTCGGTGCTCCCGCCATACCAACGTGAGGTCCACGTCATCGACGATCAACGGCTTGTCGGAAGGCTTGGCTAGTCCCCACGCCTCAATCGCTTCAACCCAGGGTTTCAGCCCGGCCGGCGGTGCCTTCTGTCTCTCCTCAATATGAACGGTTGAAGCAGCAAGCCTTAGAAGCAAACGGCAAGCTTCGGAGTCGGTTCGGTCAATGCATTCGTGGTCGGGCTGATTGTAATACGACAAAAGGCAACGATAGCAGCCCTTTACGCACCTTGCATCGGGATCGGTCGTCAATTGGCTGGGATCTTGAGCAGAGATTGCGGCATCAAGATTCTCATAATGCATAAGCTCCAGGGCCGCTCTTGCAACTTCGGCAAGCTTGCCAGGCTCTTGAATGACCCGGCTCAGCACTCCTGCTCCGCCCTCGGTGGCTTCGTAGACGAGGATCGCATTTCTTCGGTCTCGCGATGGAACCGGCTCTGTGTAAGTCTCGCCCTCTTCCAACTGAAAGGTGAGTTCCAAACCACGCAGAAGCGCATGCTGCAGGGTCGCAGCAGTGACCTCATTCGGGTGCGTATCCGGAAAACGCAGAAGGACTGCGTTCTTGTTGTCCTGAACAATCGGGACTATCCTCTGCGGTGGCGCAACTTCGGGGTCGACTTCTCCGTTCTCGACCTCGTCTTCCCCTTTTGTCCACCGACCGTTCGAAGTGTTGATGAAGAAACCCAAAAGGCTCCGTTCCTTGCGGCGGCGCAGGCCCTTATTGATCCGGCTTATCAGTGCTCCTGGAGCGTAGTCGAGAAGCAGCGTGGGCTTTCCGTCCAATTTGGCGCAAGCCGACAGGACATCAAGCGTTCCCTCCCGGATAGACCACGAGAAAACAGTCTGGATATCGAATCCTTGCCGCTGCCGGTCCTCGTCGTTCGAAGTAATCCGGAGAGCCGCCTGGGTCTCCACATTGTCGATTCTCAGAATGTCACGAATCGGATCAACTCCGGAAAGACTAGCTCGGCAGCTAACACACCGCTCAACTTCTACATCGTGAGCCGCACCGCATTGGTCGCAAACATAGAGGGTCTCAGTGGGAATTCTTCCGGCATCTTCCAGCTGGCGTCCTGGCGGCAACTTCGCTTTCGTGACCCTGTATGCGCGCCCCTCATGGTAAATGAGACTTCTCGGTCCGAACTCCGCAATTGCCAAGAATCTGGCTCTCTGCAGGTAGGTAGCCTTGCTGGCGCCGACTCCTGCCGGCACATAGGCGTAGAGCGGCAAGCGCGGGAAGTTGTACCCAGGTAGGAATCCCTCTGTTGCCAGATAACGATATGTATAGAAGTCGGATCCGGTCGACGAAGTGCCGCGCTCAAGCAAGGCAATCTGCTCGTTTGCCTGCAGTTGCTCGGACCGTACCTCTCGCCGCTCCTGTGCGGACAATCCCCGCATCTCGGAGCGCCTGTTGGCTTCGGTGAGTTGCCGTCGCGCACTTTCATAGAGCTGTCGCCAGCGTGAAAATGCCCGGTCAAAACGCTCTGCCGCATGGTCGCTGCACGCCGCCGCAAACGCGTCCCGGTCCGCTGCCCATGGCGCCTTATCTGCTGGAAGCTCATTGGCAACACCCGCGAGAACCCGGAGCATGCCCGCTTGTGCGCGCTTGGTCAGGGCGGATGCCTTGATTGCATTCCCCAATTCATGGATGAGTGGAAGCCCTTCCAACTCAAGGTTCAGGACATGGGGAATATCTGGCATCAGTTCCTGGCGGGACTCAGCAAGCCAGACAGCATGAAGATGGGATTCGATCAGGTCGCGATTAGCCAATTCCAGAGACGGTGCCTTAACAATCCCGCTGACCATTTCCTGTGGCTTCGAGAAGTAGTGCTGGTCGTGTGGGCTCTGGGCGGCGCAGTAGGAAATCACCAACGCAGCCTGACCCGATCTTCCGGCACGTCCAGAGCGCTGAGCGTAGTTGGCCGGTGTAGGTGGGATGTTGCGGAGGTAGACCGTGTTCAGCGCGGAAATGTCTACACCCAACTCCATTGTCGGTGAGCAGAACAGAACCGGTAGAAATGAGTTGGTTTCTTCCGGCAGCCATTTTTTCGGAGTCTCATTGAGCTCTTTGCGGTCATCGGCTCCAAAGCGGAATCTGAACTCACGCCATTGGCGGCGCTCCTGGTCCACTTGCGCTGTATGCTCTCGCCCCTCGAAACCAAACAGCCCTTCCCCGCCCCTCTCCAACATCTCAGCCAAGGATTCATATAGCTGAACGAAGTACCGGTTGCCTGAAGACCCATCACTTGCAACCTCGCCACCAACAAGCCGTACGGCACCGGCGTCGAGTTGCCACCCTTCAACATCGAAGCTGGTTCCAACGCGTCGGACATACCCGTACCTCTCAGCGGCGGAGAGCATGGCAATGAGGGTCGGGGCGTACTCGCTCGCAGCGAGCCGGCGGTTCCATATGTCGGCGCTCCTCATTTGGCGTGCCAAATTGCTGCTCGGACCGGCCTTCACAATCAGCCCATCGTCGCGCACGCCCGCCTGAACTGGAGTAAGGATGAGAGCGGCGGCTCTGCGAAGATCTTCGCGCTGAGGGACGCTCCATGGCTCGCGCAGGTGCTGCTGAGATGCGACTGCCAGTGTCTCAATACTGGTTTGCTGGAGTGCCTCGGCCGTAACGGCCAAACCCCGGCGCAGGATGTCGAAAAGACTGCGGAATGCCCTTTCTCGGATTTCAGGCGATGCTTCACGCAATGCAAGCGGCGCACCATCGAAAAGATCCCGTTCCGAGATGAACTCATCAAGTCCGGGGTAGTTTGCCTTGACCAGTCCCAATTCCTCGAGATTCGGGTTAGTGTATCTCCACCCTCGACGCTGGTCGGCCCAAATCCGATGAGTCAGGACCTGGCCAATCGTTCGCTCCGCCTCCATTTGCCGCATACCGATGGCATCGGGGTCAGCCATCCATTCCTTGCGCCTATCCTTATTGGAAGCAACGAACCCCAGCTTCTGCCGAACACGAGTACCGAAATCCTCTTGGCCCAGACCTGCGGGTCCAGTGGACCTTGCCGCGGCAAGAATTGCGCCGCGTAGCAACGAGACGAACACGAAATCGTTGAAATGACCTGCCTGCAATGCGGCATCCTGACGATTGTCAGTAAAGGCCAGAAGCTTGCGTTTATCCATCTGGAGTTTGCGCGCAGGCTCGTTCATCCAGCGAAGTGCGCTCGAAGCAAGGACCGTTGTGGCCGAACTCCGGCCCTCGGCTGACAGGCCGGCCAGCTTGTTGATTTCCCGGGCCTGGGATGCAGGTTGGTCTTTGCATGCCGGACAAAAGCGGAACTTGCCCGGAATAAACCAGGCTGAGATTCCTTTTCCGCTAATGGCGCCGGAGGCATTTACCGTGATCGCTTCAAGTTCGAATTTTCTCTTGTCGGTACGAATCCTATCGACACCACCTCGCGATTCACGCCATTCCTCTGGATAGTCCTCCGGATTCCCGGCGAATTGGAAATCCTCGTCGTTCTCTCGAAGCGGAACAATGTATCCGGCCCGTATGGAGGGATCCGCATCGTCCAAGGGAGTTTCGTCGATCGCTCGCGGAACAGCCCTCTCAGTGCCTCCATCCTTGATGAGAGACACGGGATGGAATTCCTGCCCGCACCGGCGGCAGAAGAACATCGAATACAGCCGGGCGTCCGGGAGGTCGGGGTCAAACCTTTGGCCGTCGAGAGTCACCTGCCGCTTCTTCTCCCCCAGCAATGTCGCATAGACTTGGCCTGCACCCGACACGAACCGATGGAGTTTGAATGCCAGGAAGGCCCGATTTCCGCTCCCGCCTCTTTGTGAAGCGGGTTGGCTCATTAGGGTGAGCATTGCCTGCAGGCGCAATTTGCAGACCCCCGGATCCCTTTCAGTGAATTCTGAAAGCCGCTGAGCGGCAGCCGCAAGAGTGGTTGGCACTCGCCGCGAGAGCTTCTGACCATCCTCAAGCCCAATCTGGAGTTCAATCCAGACTGCCATTGGATCCACTTTGAGTTCGTCGTCCGTGACGACTTGCGGCGCTTCGCCGTCAAGAGCGTTAGCCAACAAAGCCTTAAGCTCATCGTTTACGCGCAAATTAGGGTCGGTTGCCCGGTTCAGGCTTTCATCGATCACCGCATCGCTCGGAATGGGCGTCCCGAACAGGCGAGAAGCTACCCCTGCGACGGCAGCGGCTTTGGCATCAAGACCACCTTCGCTCGCCATTGTTGCAGAGGTCCCTATGCAGATTGGATCCTTGCCCCGGCAGAGCCGGTCGCGGAGCCTGCGAACCAGCATGGCAACGTCTGCGCCCTGACGACCGCGATATGTGTGAAGTTCGTCCAGAACAATGTAGTCAAGCCCCTCAGCATTCGCTATTACCTGCCGGTCCCGCTCACTTTGCCGGGTCATCAACAGTTCAAGCATCATAAAGTTGGTCAGCAGGATGTCAGGCTTGGAATGCCTAATAAGATCGCGCTCGTCCTGGTTCTCCTGGCCCGTGTAACGCGCAAATGTGGGACGAAGGCGCTCGGGCAGGCCGGCCTGCTCAATGAACTTCTCCAGTTCGCTCATCTGGCTGTTTGCCAGAGCATTCATCGGGTAGACAATGATTGCCCGGGTTCGGCTGCTTTCTCCCGCCGCCCGTCCACGAATCGCCGAATCGATGATGGGGATGAAGAAGCATAACGACTTTCCCGACCCCGTTCCGGTCGTCACTACGAAACTTTGCCTCTCTTTGGCTTTTGCAATTGCCTGGGATTGGTGACGGAAAAGTGTAAGCGGCTGCCCATCGATCCGAAATACTTGTTCGGTCTTCTCGTGAAGAGTGCCCTCGACAACCAGTTGGGAAATCGAATCTCCGACCTGGAAATGCGGGTTGATGCTGACAATCGGCTCCGGCCAGAACCGGCCGCTGGCATAAACCTGATCCACTTGGTCCTGGATGTCTTTCGCTCGAATTGTGGTAAACGAGCGTGCAAACCGTTCATAATCCTGAACCAGAGCGCGATCGAGGTCAAAAACATCCATCGAATATCTCCGCAGGAATACCGATCCCTGCTGACATATATTCCATAACGCCGCTGGTCAAATTCAGGAACGGCAGAATTGTACAGAATATTCTTCGATCATCATCTGCCATCCGAAGCCCAATTGTCCAAGCATTCGATACCGACGATGTCCTGGACAGGCGAAACTTGGCCGAACTCTATGCTGACTATGCCAAAGTCTGAGCATTCGTGATTGACTGCAAAGGCAGTAATGGAGTGCATTCAAGCATTTACGCCTCCGTTTTTGCCCGAGGATTCAGTCGAATATTTCGGAGAATGCCAACAGCCTCGAGGCGTCCAGTATTTGCGCTTCCCGAGTTTGCGGATTGCGGCCAACGTAGATGCGGACCATCCACATTTGCAGTACGCGCCGGACGATCTGGCAAATCATGAGTGAGATCCTGCCTCCAAGAGAGAAAAGCGGCATACGTGGCACACGTGGCCGATGTTGTGGTCGGTTTTTTTTGATGTGTAAGCGAAAGGAGGACTGACGGGGGTTCAGCACCTGCTGTTTCCCTGAAGGTCTGCGTGTTGGCCCGCAGTCCGGCACACAACCGGCACACGGGGCGCCGGGGAGCAGGGTTTTTGGGGGATTTGAACATGGTGTTATTGAACAGGGGAATTCAGTGTCCGCTTACTGTAGTCTGGTCGCCGACTCACGCTTTCTGCGATATCTCCTTTTCAGCCGATATGCTGAGGGAATTGTCCGTCGTTGTCGAATTCGCCTCGTTCACGAAATACTGTTTACGAGGCATTGATTACAGGACCCCACCATGGCCATGATCCGAAATTGCCCATCTTGCGGAAAGCCGAATCGAATTCCAGCGAAACACCTTGCGAACGTAGGAAGATGCGGTGCTTGCAAAGCAGCGCTACCTGCGATGGCAGAACCTATCGAGGTTAGCCCCGAGGAATTCGACGAAGTTGTGCGCGACAGCAAAGTCCCCGTGCTCGTTGATTTCTGGGCGGCCTGGTGCGGCCCTTGCCGGATGGCGGCGCCGCATGTTGCACAAGTCGCACTGGACCTCGCGGGCCGAGCCATGGTGCTTAAGGTCGACACGGAACGGTTCCCGGAACTTGCATCTCGATACAACGTCCAGGGAATTCCGAACTTCACCGTATTCGCTCGCGGTAGCCTTCAGTTCCAGCAAGCCGGTTTGGTGGACGCCAATACGATGAAGGGTTGGCTTGCACGCGCAGCCACCTGAGGATGACCGTTCTCCGAGGTCAGCCATGATCATGGCTCGAAAATCCAAGCGAGACTTTCGTGGCTCGGGTCGCCAGGAGCGCCCCAGAGGTTTTCATGAAACCGCACATCGTTCAAGATGCTCCGGACTGCGCATTCCAGCCAGCTAGAAGGAGTCCTTCGGTCCCATCGAAGAGACGTAGGTGTGAATATTGAGTGGTGCTTGTCGTTAACGGTCCCTACATCGCGGCCCGAACCACCGCAATCAACTCCTCCTCCGTAAGCGGCAGTGGATTCGCTTGCATACTGCTGGCTTTCGCTGCCTTCTCAGCTACGCCCAGCAAATCAGCTTCGGTAACTCCCCATGCGCCGAGCGCTGGGAAGCTGAGCTCGGCGGAGAGCTCTCTTATCCAGTCGATGCCGTCCTCTACGCTTGCTTCACTCCGGCCTGTAAGCAGACGCGCGATGGCAGAGTAGCGTTCGCGAGCCGGATGCTGTGGCGCACGGGCGCGCAATTCAGCTACATTGGGCGCCGCGGTTTCCATGCGTGTCGAGGACTTCTACGTGCAGGGGCGCCAGGCTGGGTACGTCTCCATGAAAAAGGCGGGAAAGAACACGAGATGCCCACTGACCACAATCTTGACCGCTATCACGAGGGGTACATCGCCGCCGGTATCGGCCAAGACCGCAAAGAGCCCCTCTTCCGGACCACTCAGGGCGCACGGGCAAGCTGACTGGCAATCCCCTGCTCCAGTCCGATGTCTGGCGGATGATCCGCCTGCGGGCCGCCCAGGCCGGCATCAGGACGGAGATCGGCTGCCATACCTTCCGGGCTACCGGGATTACCGTTTGTCTGAAGAACGGCGGCCGGCTGGAAATCGCCCAGCGGATGGCCAATCACGAGAGCGCCCGCACCACCGGGCTCTACGACCGGCGCGACGACGAAGTCTGCGCTGTGAGGTGGAGCGAATTCTGATCTGACGCGAAAAGCAAAAAAGAATCCTACCCCCACATAGCACATCGAGAGAACGCGTCTACGGGCATCCTGACGCGTCGTTTTTTTCGCATTTTTGGGGGAGAATTGAGGTCCTTTGGCCCTTTTCGCGCGGTGTCGGCCCAATTGAGATGGAGGGGCCGGCCCTTGATGAAGCGGGCGAGGCAAGGACCGCAGCGAATCGCCGGCTTTCCTTCCGAGGACGCTGGCTTTTCGGGGCAAGGATTCTGTTGGCCTCGCAATCTGCCTCAGGAGCGATACAATTCTCTGCAACGGGAGCCGAAAAAGTAGATTCCGGTTGAAAGGGTCCCTCAAATGCTAGTCGCCGAGATTCACGGGAAGTATGTTCTCGAAGCGAGAACTTTTGAGGACTACCTGACTTCCGCGGTTTTCGGACACCTCAGATATATCAAACCTGGCTCCTTCTGGGACGCGCTATTCGACATCGCTGTGTCCCAGCCGATCGAATTGACGGTGATCACCGCCAACGAGCGGATTCGGAAGGAGACTGGCTGCTCGCTCGGTTCTTTTGGAGCTCTCAATGCTCTCTTCTGGCCAGAGCATAAAGAAGGAATCCCGGATCTGATTCTTCATTTCTATGGGAATCAGCCGCGCTCCGTTGTGATCCTCATCGAGGCAAAACTATATGCAGCAAAGAGCAGCACCGGCGAGCATGACCAGCTTGCAAAATATCTTCGGATCCTGAATTCGCTTCAGGATCTCCGACCTCCCTTGCCATCTGACGCCTTAGCGCTTGCTGTCTACCTCACAGCAACAGATTCGAGAAGCGAAATCATTGAGAGCCTCAATCAGTATGGCGACTGCGACCAGGCACGCCAGCGGCTTTTCCATCTCCAATGGCAGGACGTGATTCGCGCAATCGACATGACGATGCCTGCCTCCGAACTCGACGCCCAAATTCTAGGCGATGTTCGAAGGTTCCTGCATAAGCGGAATCTGGAGTATTTCTCGGGAATGGAAAGCGCCTCCGCAATCCCTTTCGTCCTTGAAATAGATGGCGAATTCCTAAAGGACGAGCTGTTATTCGATGTGGATTCAATTCCGACAGACTTGGACATAATTGACGAAAGGTGGATGCATGCCAACTGAGGCTGGAAAGAAAATATACGAGTGCATCAAGGCTGTTTGCCGGATGCATGCGTCCGCGAGCAAGCTCCTCAAGGACTTCGATAAATATGCCACATATCCGAGTATTTCTGTGTTCCAAAACACGGCAACCAAGGATCGGACGAATGCAGCCAGTGCGAGTTACTGGATGCCTGAGGGCGTATTCCGGTACTTAAGCTGCAAGGACAATCCCCGCCTCGTCGAGGCGATTACAGTGTGCTTTTTGGACAATGAACTCGAGGAGCCTGTTCTATTGCTCGGACAACTCGAATACACAAAGGATCCGCTTCAAACCCGCGGCGTTTGCGATGGATGGGACCTTTGGTATATGTACTTCCCAGTGCGTACGGGCTGGATCCATGGTGCCGCGGATAAATGCGTTGTGCCAGAAGACCGGGCCTTGCGCATTCAAAGCGCAACATTGATTTCAGTGCCGTTGTATAGCATCGAGCGGGCCGAGGACATTTCAACTTTGCTCAAAAAGGTTCGAGCGAATATGCCCGCGGTGCCTGGCAACGTCGAGTGACTGCGATCCGCAATTCGCAGCAAGGGTAGAGCCAACACGGCATCCGGAAAAAAGAACGGATGCTGGAAGCTGTCCGCCAGAAGGGCGGAGGGCTTAGACCTGGTGATGGAAACTAAAGCCCGCCGCGTTCTGTAAGTACAGGAATTGTAGTGCACTGGTAGGAGGTCGCGGGCGGTGAGGGGCGAAGGCGGGATTGACGCGGGTCTGAACCGCTTTTCCACACTAAATACTCGCGGGACCAATACAGGAATTACGCTGCACTACTCGGCCGTATTCCGCGAAAAGCATCCCGTAAGTTATTGATTCCTCGTTCGCCTTCCGCGAACCGTTCCACAATATGAACACCCTCAATCCTCGCGCCTTGACCTCAATGTGGAAAACTCGCACAAACCGCAATCCACGCGGGTAAAAATGCTATTGCCGCTCGGATAATCCCACCGTTCTAGCACCCTTCAAACCCCTGAATAGCAGCTAAATCGGCAAACGGAAGGGGGTTTACCAATCTGCTAACAACCACGGCACCCAATCGCACGAACCGAGCCCCGGTTTCAGCCCCCAGCGGGTGGCGTATTTGCGGCAAAAAAGGCCGCTTTCGAGACCGCAATTTGCTCCGCCAGAGCTGCAAGGGCGGCATCCTCAATCCACGCCTCGGGAGCGCCGTCTCCCCGAACCGGCCGAGGGTCCAGATTGTACGGTGTGACGTTGTCCGCCAGGGCCGGATCGAGCGCAGTTCCGCTGATGTCGAAATTGATAGACAAGCTGGCTGAGCCATCCGAATTCACCGCGAAACTAAGCACCTTATCTGCCACGATTTTCTTCCCCTGACTTATGGCTGTATTGCAATTATGTCGCAGTTAGTTCCGTCGTATATTACGGCAATGATGAGGTTCTCCCCATTGCCCTTTGGGAGCGTCAGAACCGGGAGCGTTTCGATGCCGCTGTTTGGAGCCGGCTGCCAAATGCAACCGGACCCCAGCGTGACGCTCTGATCTATCGTCGGGGTAGGGTTGATCTAGATCATAAACCTCGCTCCAACTGCCAGATTCTGGACATTGATTGTGCGCGCAGAAAGACTGGAGTCGAGGGCTATTTTGAGAACAGAAAGCGACAATCCGCCTGTGTCGAAATTCACTATTGGGGCATCCGCCACAACGAACGGGGTTATGTGATTTCCCATTAGGGATGCGGTGTAAACCGCGTCATTCCAGGAACTCTGCACCTGTATCACGAGGCTCGGATATCCGACCCAGGGCATAGGCAAATTTGGCAGGACCGCATCGAAGTTGCAGACTCCATTTTGGCAATAATCATCGATTCCAGAAGACGTTCCGTGAGGCTGCAAAAAGCTATAACCAGGACCAAGGATAGATATCCCTTGAGCCAGCACGGTCGCTGAGTAATAGACAGAGGGACCGCTCAGGCTCATATCCGGAACTGAAACGGTAAAAGCGCCGTTCACTACCTGGGCCGTGATCGGAAGTGTAGTGCTCTGCCCCCCCCAGCAAGTCGGTATGAAACGGGCTTTCCATTCAGGTTTGGCTGGAAGTAGATAATCCCGTTCACGGGGTTCTGACCGCCAAGGTGCGCGGCGGTTATGATGACCGTTGCATTCTGAGACTGCATGCCTACAGCGCAAAGCAGGATGGCAGCAGCGAAGAGCTTATTGAACATGGGGACCTCCAACTACACCTGCGGTAAGAAACGAAGGAAGCCGCGCTGGATCGCTGAGATGAAAAAGCCAAGTGCGCGGCTGTTGCTTCCCGATTACCTGCACTCCAGGATGCGCGATACCTCCAACGCCGTAGGTTCCGGTGGTCCAGATATCATAGATCGTGATCTGGGCTTCGCCCTGCCCATCTCCCGACGTCCCGTCGCCTGAATAGCCAATACTGCATACCCTGATTTGAATGCTGGAAAGTGCCGTCCCGGTTATGGTCGCCGTTAGCGTGTGCTGAGTGTCGCTGTTACCAGATCCGTTCCCGTTATAGCTATAGAAGTTGGTCCAGCTAGTGCCACCGTTGGTTGAGTAGCCAGCCGCGCACTTTCCTCCATAACTGTCGGAAAATGTTGAACACTGGACACTCACATTAATGGTCAACGCGCCATAGGTGTTACTGGTGGACTGCCAGGTGGAGAACAGTCGCGCTTTGTACTTTTGCGAGTTGTACGCCCCCATGGTATCGATCAGCGCCGATGAACCGGTTGGACCGGTGCCGGATTTGCTCGTATAGACCGTCGACATGATAGCCGAGGC
This sequence comes from uncultured Acidobacteriaceae bacterium, assembly GCA_903911925.1. GTDB lineage: Bacteria > Acidobacteriota > Terriglobia > Terriglobales > Acidobacteriaceae > Telmatobacter. The sequence continues at coordinate 4,067 of CAIWFH010000135.1, read as the reverse complement.
AACATTCGACCCTCCGCAATCGGCATCCGTCGTGGTCGCGTCAGCCGTTGGCCTCAGATACTCAGTACTTTGCGCAATGCACAGCGTCGCTGCTGAAAGTGCGAGAGCCGCGATAATCCGCTTCACTCTTCCTCCTAGTTATGGGTCGCGTAGAGCGCGACGGATAGGTTGGCCAGGGTAGTGTCTGCCGTGCCCGGTCCCTGGATGTAGAGCGACTGGCTTGACGATCCGGTCAACGTGAACGCCGACGAGCAGGTGAATGCGCCCGTCTTTCCGGCTGCCGAGAACACGATTGTTCCGACGCTTGAGCAGGTTGCGAATCCGACTGCTGTGCATTTGTAGATAGTCAGCGTTGTTGAGGCCGTGGCCGCGATGGTTGACTCTGCCCTTGAGTTAGTGCAACCGGAGGGGACCGAGTACACCTCGCTCGCGTCGGGAAGCACTTGTGCGAAGATCTGGGAGTTTGGCAAGGTCCCGATCCAACTGAACTTCATTGATGCCCGCGCAATGGTCGCTGCGGTACTGAGAACTCCGGATGCCGCTGTGAGCGTCGTTCCATCCGGCTTCGAGCATCCTATCTGGCTGGATGTCGCTGTCGTGCAACTCATCACTCCTGAGGCGACTCCCAATGTACTTCCGTCACCCTTGACGCCACCGAGCGTCGATGTGGTGGCCTGGGGAAGCGTATAGGCTGCGTTGGTGATTGCTGTGCCTACGAAGGCGTCTGTAGCCAGCTTGGTTGAGTTATCTCCCGCCGTTTGAGTGCTCGCGGTTACGCCATTTGGAAGCGCGGGCGTACCGCTGAGGTTAGCGGCCGTGGCCGGCGTCTCGGTGCAGGTTGAGCCGAGCGTGCACGGCGTTCCATTCACCGTGACAGATTGGTTGGCGAGAGCCGAGTTGGGAATCGCGCTCGCGGCCACCGCGAGCGATGGCGCGCTCGTTGAACTTGTCACTGTCGGCACAAGCCAGGAAGGCCACGAACCTGACGGCGCGGCAAAGGAGGTTACGGTTCCGCTGCCGCTTCCGTTTGCGCCTTGCGGAACGGTGAAATTGAAGATTGCCGCAGAGCTGGTTCCGGAGTTTGTGACGGTCGCGTTAGTGCCCGCCGCGCCGGTGATCGTTGTGCCCACGGTGACCGTTGCGGCTGCTCCGGCTGTCCCTGTTGCCCCGGTTGCGCCTGTGGGTATGCCGAGGCTCAGGGTTTGGCTGGGCGCAGTGCCGGTAACCGAGGCGGTGGCGGAGCTGCCCGCGCTCAGCGTGGAGACGGTGCCGATCGCGAGTGAGTTCGCAGGTCCAGTCGCTCCGGTGGACCCGGTGGCGCCCGTCGCACCAGGCGGCCCTTGCGGACCGGCGATCCCGGCCACGACCAGGGCGGTGGGACCGGCGGGCGGAACGTAGGTATCGAAGCTCCACGTCGTTCCGGACGGCTGCACGCAAGGCATCGCAGGAGCGGTCCACTTGGTCACCGTGTCCTGGATAATTACGACATAGCAGAAGTGCCCCGCGTTGGTAACCGACGTATCGACGACCTTGCAGGCACTGCCATTGAGGCTGGTCGTGATGGCCCCGTTCGAGATCAGGCACATGGCCGTCCGTGGCAGCATGAGACCGTGCGTGATTCCCAGATTCACAATCAGCGGAACGCCGTTCATGTCCGTAGGCTGGAAGCTGATCCTTCCGCTGGCGATTGGCGAAAGGTCTCCACCCACAAGCGTGGTAGCTGTTATGGCAGTTGTCTGCGCCACAGCCGCGCAGGAAAACCCCAGAAGTATGATCGCGAGAATTCGCCTCATAGCGCCCCCTGCTGAACGGCAGCGATGGCCGCCCAGGTTGTGTTGATTGGTGATGGCGGAAGCGAGAACGAATCAAACTCGGCGAAGGCTCCAATGCGCTGGCCTCCGGAGGTGTAGAAGTACGCTCCGTATTGGGCTGATGGGTTGTCCAGTGAGTCGGTGGTCGATTCAAGAGCGCAGGCAGAGATGGTGAGGGATGTTCCGGCCAGGGCGCAGGCAACAGCTTGAAAGAAGTTGGAGGCCGCGGAGGAGTCTTCACTGGGCACGCCGGCCGCGACGATGGTATTGTCTGCGGCAACAAAGGGCTGCAACGCATAAATGCGCAGCACGACGTCTGAGCCTATTTCCCAGTTTGGAATTGTGACGGATGCGATGGAGATCGATGCCATTTGGATCGATCATGACGCTCGCGGGGTCTGCTGGCTCCTCAAGATGAAGAGTCAGCGTTAGACGGCGAGTTTTCGATTCTGGGAACCGGCGAGGAAAGCCGTAAAAGAACTGCGCGAGATCCGCCACGCCGATTCGCGGAAGAGCTGATAGGCATCGAAATGCCCCTCCTCAATAAGGAACACCAGGGGACGCAGATCCTCGTAGCCGAGCGCGGCCCGCGCCTCGGCCGAGTAGATGGTGTCTTCCAGCGGGAACGGCAGCAGGTCTTCGTCGCGGTGCCTGAACATGGGGTTATCGAGCGCCGGCCTGCGGTCCTCAATGCCGAAGCGGCCGCGCAAGCCATTGCAGAAATGCACGATGGAGGAGTAGAGCACTCGCTTGCGCGCCTGCGGCCGGTAGTCGACCAGCGTGAGCAGAGCCCGTCCACCTGCATCCTTCATTCGTGCCATGCGATAAACGACTCCCATGCCAACGCCAAGAATCCGCGCGGTGCGGGGAACGTTGACGTACTCGCGTTCCGCGAAGGGGAGGATGAGCTGGTGCTGCGAAGTGAAGTGCCTCATGGGGTTCTCCTCCACACGCCCGTCTGGCGGGCAATGCGCTTCAGAGCCCACCAGACCTTATTCGCGTCTGAAGTGGTACGGATGGTCTTGTCTGCGCGCCTGGCGAGCGGGGAGCGCCCAGAAGCGAGGAAGCTCACGAACCGCATTTGGTCCCAACCGAGTTGCGCGAGCAAGCGATGGATTCGGCCCAGATCGGCGCTGGTGGCGATCTGGGGAGCGTCCTGGAACTCTGATCCGTCCTTACGGCCGTCGAGGCCAGCACGGCGCGCCTGGGCGCGACCAGGGCGGCTCTTAAGCGGAGCTTTGACGCCCAATGCCTGCTGAAGCTGATCAATCAGGTACCCAGCATCGTCAACGGTGAGATCGGAGAAGCTGGCCACCGGCTTTTGCAGCCGCTCAGTGGCCCAGGCGATCCGCGCCTCACGGCCGGCGCCGACGCCGATCTCTCGTCTTGAAAACTGGCCGTAGAGAACTTGAAGCCTAGCGATTTGAGGTTTGGTGATCTGCATGGTCAACCCTTCTTCGATCGCAGTTCCTTCTTGCATTGGTCACAAAGCACTGGCGGCCTGTTCCGCAGCATCTCTTGGCGAATTGCCCGCCCGTCCTTTTGCCGGCAGGTATCGGAACAGAACTTCTGAAGCCGGCGCTTCGGGTTGATCAGATTGACGCATCCCATGCGCTGGCACTGGCGTTGATAAGCGGTTGTTGCTTCCCCTGATTCGTGGTTCCCGGCTTCCAAAGCTCTCTCCATTGGTCACTACGCTGCTGATATCTGTTCTTCGATTGGCGGCATCGAGACCGACGCCACCGGTTTTATTCCCAACCCTGGCCCGCGCTTCCGGGCGGCGAGCAGCTTCACGCGCTCACGCAAAAAGGCGGCTGAGAAGTCCTGCTTATGAATCACCGCGCTGGCGTTGATGCCGACGGGAAACTCGCGCACTGTCCCGGCCAGGACCAGCGACCGCATTCCCTGATCGAATTCGCGGCTCAGTTCAAGCAGCCGCTCAATGCCGACTAGAGGCAGCTCGCAGAGAAGAACTTCAAACTTCTCCGCTTGCACGAGATCGAATGCCTCGGCGGCGGATGGCGCGCAGGTTACCGCGAATCCCCAAACGTCGAGAGTGAATCGCAGCACGGATGCGCGCTCTTCATTCATCGAGACGACAAGAATCTTCTTCCATGGCCTCATAGCGAGCCCTCATCTTTCGCGCTCGAACGGGCCAGCTTTGCCTCAAGTTCAGTTGCGTCGCAGCCGTGGAGCTTGGCGACATGGATAAGAGCCTCCAGCCGCGCGGTCAGATAAGGCCGCACGTCGTCCGTC
>CAIWFH010000134.1 GCA_903911925.1 uncultured Acidobacteriaceae bacterium | reverse complement strand
GAGCGGAGAAGGTCATGCCGCGCTCTTCGCACTCCTGCTGGTCATATTTCAATTGAAGGCTTACCGGGTCCCCGCACTTGTTGCAGAAGTCGGGAACGTTCTTGTTGTAGGTTCCGCACTTCTGGCAAAGAACGTCGCCGGGAAGGAACGGGTCGGTAATCACCATAGCCCCGCACTGTACGCAGGCGGTGCGCAGGTGATGGAGACCCTTCAAGTGGCCGCACTTGCACTCCCAGTTGCCGATCGAGAAGTCCACAAAGTCCAGCTGCGAAATTCCCCTGAAGTCGGTAATCGGAAAGACCGATACAAACACTGACTGCAGGCCGGAGTCGTCCCGCTCGTTCGGCAGCTTGTCCATCTGCAGAAAGCGCTCATAGGAGCGGCGCTGCACTTCAATCAGGTTGGGAATCTGGGTTGCTGTGGGAATCTTTGAAAAATCGAGCCTGCTGCGAATCGCGCGCTTCTCGTTGGGCATATTCACTCCTGAGGCTCATTGCGCCGGCGCTGTTTGCGTGCCGGGCCGACGCCCGAGTCTCTCTGGCGCCGACTGATTACGGTAAGTAAGTCGAAAAAACAGACTGGTGTGCTGCCTGGATTCCAGCCGCTCCCCATGAGCCCACAGCAGACTTCCAAACAAGCCGCCGGTACTCCTGGGAGTTCTCCCTGGGCCAAGCATGTTCCGTGAGAGTTGCGTCAAAATCGCTTCGAGGGCATTGCCGTACATCCGGCAAGTGCGCTATGCTGCGCACAATTGAGAAAACAAGAGAGGCGATTGAAGCCTTTGAGAGGATCTGTGTACTAAAAAGGCACGCAAGGTAGTATTTGCTCCCAAAGGCCCTACCTTATGCGACTGTGAGACACGAAAAGCCCGCAAGGACGCAATGCCTCACGAGCGCGGCTCACTTGCCTGTGCCCAAATCCGAATTCACCTGCCCTGCTCTCGCCGATCCCAAAGCTCGCTTCTGCCGCCGCTCGCCTGCCACTCGCCACCATCAACAGGAGCCCGCCTAACCTGTTGACCACAAGGCACTTATACATCGCGCGGTGCCCGCTTCCAGAGTGCTTGGCTCGGCTCTGGACCGCGGACGCTTGCGTGCCACCTCATAAATCCGACAACGCGCCGCCCACTCCCGCTCCATTCCTCCAATAAACAGGAAAGGGCCGAAAAGACGCGCAACGTTTATCGTAGCGCGTCCCGGCTGAGCTTGCAAGCGCGTAAACTACTTGACTTCGATTGTTGCGATTCCTTCAAACTTCTTCCGGATCGCTTCAGCCTCGTCCTTGGTCGCGTTTTCCTTGATCGCCTTGGGGGCGCCATCGACTAGGTCCTTGGCTTCCTTGAGACCGAGCGAGGTGACTTCGCGAACGGCCTTGATGGTGTTGATCTTGTTCGCGCCAAAGTCCTTCAGGATGACCTGGAACTCTGTCTTCTCCTCAACCACAGGAACTGCCGCGCCCGCTGCCGCCACCGGGGCTGCCGCTGCCGCTGCCGCTGAAACGCCAAGCCGCTCTTCCAACTTCTTTACCAGGGCCGCCGCTTCCAGCAGGCTCAGGGCTACAATTTGCTCTTCCAACTGCGCTAGATCCGCCATTTTTCTCTCCATTCACAACTGTTTGAAATTGATAATGCTGACCGCGAACCCAAGGGAGAAAGTTTCCGATGCGCCAGACCCGCGCACTTTCTGCCTTATTCCCGGCCAAAACCTTTTTTCAGCTCACAGTTCTTAGTTCTCAGCACAACCCATCTCGATGAAACCGAACTACGAACTGCGAACTATGAACTGCAGTTACGCCGCAGCGGTATCCGCGGCAAACTTTTCTTTTTCGACGCCCTGGTTCAACACGACCGCCAGGTCGCGGCCCGTGGCGTTGATAACCGTTGCCAGCCTCTGCGCCGGAGCGTTGATGAGGAACAGCAGCTTCGAGAAGAGCTCTTCCTTGCCCGGCATGGTGGCCAATGCCTTTACTTCATCCGCCGTCAGCAGCTTGCCTTCAACCATGCCCAGCTTGAACTGGAACTCGGCGTTGTCGCTGGCCCACTTGGCGAAAACCTTGGCCAGGGCCACCGGATCGCCGGCGGTAAAGGCCACCGAATTCACGCCCTTGAGCCCCTTCAGCGCGGCCTCAACCTGGGTGCCTTCGCCGGATACGGCCGCCAGCTTGTTCTTCACCACGCGATACTTGCCGCCCGCTTCGCGAATCACTTTGCGCAGCTGAAAATCTTTGGCCACGGTCAGCTTGGCAAAAGTGCCGATAATCGCCGTCGTCGAGGTCTCCAGTTCCTTGGCCAGCAACTGGACCTTCTCTGTCTTTTTCGCTTTTGAAATTGCCATTGTCTTCGCTCCCAGCAGTGAACAGTGATCAGTGAACAGTGGTCAGTTCCCACGTTCCGGCTTGATCCTTGCCCCTGCCTCCAATCCTTTAAAGTCTTATTCCCGGCATTTTTCGCGCCAGGCACGATGCCAGTCAGCCCACAGCATCAACTGACCACTAACCACCGATCACTGATTTAGTGCTTGCCGGCCGCGTCCGCAACTGCGTTGTCCAGCGGCACTCCGGGGCCCATCGTCGAACTCAGCGTGACGCTCTTGATGTATTTGCCCTTGGCCGCGGAAGGCTTGCTGCGCACAATGGCGCCGATCACCGTGGTCGCGTTGTCAATGAGCTTCTGCGGCTCAAAGCTCAGCTTGCCCACCGGCACATGCACCAGGCTGGTCTTGTCGGCGCGGAATTCCACCTTGCCGGCCTTGATCTCTTTTACCGCCGCGGCCACATCCATGGTCACGGTTCCGGTCTTGGGGTTCGGCATCAGGCCCTTGGGTCCGAGCACCTTGCCCAACCGGCCGACCACCTTCATCATGTCCGGGGTGGCAATCAGCGCGTCGAAGGCGGTCCAGTTTTCTTTCTGAATCTTCTCCACCATCTCCTCGCCGCCCACAAAGTCGGCGCCGGCATCGGTGGCTTCCTTCTGGCGATCACCCGATGCAATGACGGCAACGGTCTTGGTTTTGCCCAGCCCGTGCGGCAGCACAACGGTTCCGCGGACCATCTGGTCGGCGTGGCGCGTGTCTACGCCCAGGCGCATGGTCAGGTCGACGGTTTCGTCGAACTTGGCATACTTGACCTGCTTCAGCAGGCCAACCGCCTCAGACAGTGCATACGTGGGCTTGGTGACAGCCGCGCGCGCCTTCACAATGTTCTTGGAGTCTTTTCTAGCCATTCTTCCCTCGTCTCCCACCGCTCCCGCCAGCCCCGCTTTGCGGGTAACCCGGAACCTCCCCAGCAAACTGCTTAACCTGCCGGAGGTTCGAACGGGTCCAGAAACCGTGGTGCTTATGACAGCCCAGAGATTTCCCTTGGGCACATCTTCGGATGATAAACAAACGGCCCCGGAAATGCAAGCCCCGGCGCCGAAGTCGACGTCGAATTACCCGATCAAGGCATGCCTGATCATTTTTTCTGAAGCCTGCCACCGGCGCAGAATCTCGTACACAATCACCGTCGCATAGGTCACGGCAACCCACACGAAAACCTCTTCGACGGGCAGGCGGCTCCAGGCGGTAATGCGCAGGCCGATCATTGCGCTGTCCTGAAAGTCCCACCAGCCATAGGGGACGGCCAGAGTTACCTCCCAAAGCAGGCTGGCGAGAAGAATGATGAACATGGTCAAGCTCAGCGCTCGCCAGTTGATGACCGGCAGGGCCGAAGGAAGCAGCGCTGCCGACGGGCCGAGCGCCCCAATGACCAGAAAGGTGAAATAGCCGGGAAAGCCCGGTTCAGCGACAAAGGCATGCCGGTACAGGATGGCCGCCGCGATCAGCACCACGGCCCACACCAGCGACTGCGGATGAAAGCGCAGCAGGCGGGTGAACTCAGATCTCTCTTTGGCGTCCGCCGGTGTGCTGTAGGCCGCCAGCCAGTATTCATCGAGCCAGATATACATCAGCAAAACGGCTACGAACCCGGTGAAGTAGAAGACATATTCCTCGACCGGCACGCCGCCGCCCAGCGCGGGAGCGGTAATGCGCAGGGTAGCGCCGGAGTTGGGATATTTGAAAAACAGCCGCGCAAAAAGGAAATCCAGGGCCGCGCCCATGGGAAACAGGATCGCAATCGTGCGCCAGAAAGCCCGCTTCGATATCTTCACTCCTTCGCGCGGAGCCAGCCAGAAACCAATCGCCAGGATGGGGACAATGAACATCAACAGGCTGACGGTGTAGCCATAGGGGGACGAGTTGTCCGTCGCGGACTGCGCGGGCGTCCGGACGGTGTGAAGAGTCAGCGCCGCGGGCAAAGCGATCATGCCCAGCATGGCCAGCACCAGGTGAAAACTGATGCGCGGTGAACTGGTCCCAGGTAGACCTGCCATTGTTTGTCCTCCAGGTTCGATGCCTTGCCTTGATTGGAAATGCCGCCCCGCAGGTCGGCCCGGGCCATCTATCTTGCGGTGAGCGGGAATTGTCCGCGAATCTCATAGCGGGCGCCGCCCGGCCCAAGAAAACTCTCGTAGAGATTGAACTCCGCGGCGGCGAACCGCGTGAAGCGATGCTGGGTTTGGACCCTGGCCTTCAGTTCGCTCAAGCCGGACTGGCCCCGGATTTGCCGTTTGGCACGCGCCAGGGTGATATGCGGGTGGAACGGCCGCGTCTCGGTTTTGAAACTGCACATGTTTGTGGCTGCGATAACGCCCTGCTGCAGGCTGAGCAGTGGCGGGCTCACTTCGACCCCGACAAAGAAAGCCCCGGTCCGGTCAAAGAAGCCCAAGTCCGCAAGCTGAATCGAAATCGGCGGCGAGCGCAATTTGCCCAGCCGCGCGGCGAGACACTCGTGTTGTTCCGGACTTGTTTCTCCGAGGAACTGCAAAGTGATGTGCCACGACTCCGCCGCAGTCCAGCGCAGGCCCTCTTCCTTTCTCCGGAGCCTTGCGACGATTGCGGCGAGCTCTTCAATAACCGCAGCTGCCAGGGGAATGCCGATAAACATGCGCATAGGTGCGTAGTCTAGGACAGCTCTCTTGCGCTGCGCCAGATTTTTTGTTGCTCGCGCGAGCCAGCATCACGGTTGCGCGCAATGGCGGGGCCCGCCCGGCAACCGCCGGCTGTTTCATACTGAGGTGCGCTGCGGGCTTTCGGCCTTCCCCCAAGCCCCCTTCGTGTGTCACACTAGGCCCCATGGGAAGCAAAGACAAAGGCAAGAAAGAAGTCAAGAAAGCGCCCAAGCCGAAGCCAAAGCCGGAGCCCGGCCGCAAACGCGAAGGGTTCACTCCAGCACCGCCAAAGTAGGGCGCTTCCAAGTCATCCACCCCAACGCGCCTGCAGCAGCGGACGCAGAAAGGTCCTCTCTGCCCAGGGAGGGCCTTTTCCTTTTGTACGGGGACCGTAACGGGCAAGCTCCGCAGCGAATTTCATACTCCGCTTCACATCACAGCGCTCTTGTCTGAAAGAGGATAGCCTGAAGGCAGGTGCTCAACCGGGAGGTACTGTCGTGCCCTGGAGAATTGCATCAACCCTTCTTGTTCTGGCTGTTCTCAACTCCGCCGCTGGGGGACAGCAACCGGCTGGCCCTGCTCCCGAACCTGCCCGCTCCGCGTTCCCCGCCGTCGCTCCGGCCAACCGGCCTGCCATCGGCATCGCACTTGAGGGCGGCGGTGCGCTGGGGATCGCGCACATCGGGGTCCTGCAATGGCTTGAGGAACACCATATCCCCATCGACCGCGTGGCCGGAACCAGCATGGGATCGTTGGTAGGCGGACTCTACGCCTCTGGCTTCACCCCGGCTGAAATTCGCGCCATTGCGTTGAGCAACGCCTTCTCTACCGTGTTCTCACTTGAGACTCCCTACACGGAAGCGAGCTTTCGCCGCAGGCAAGATCGCCACGAAGTTCCCCAGGGCCTGGAGGTCGGCCTCAGGCACGGTCCTCGTGTGCGCAACGCGCTCTTTTCCGATAGGGGCGTGAACGAGTTTCTGACCACGAACTTCTCGGCCTACAACGGGCTGGAACTCAATTACGACCGCTTGCCGATTCCATTTCGGTGCGTGGCTACCGACCTGAATACTTTGCAGCCGGTGACCTTTGCGACGGGTCCCCTGCCCCAGGCGATCCGCGCCTCCATTTCAATTCCTGGCGTCTTTTCTCCCGTCCAGGGCCGAGACGGCCATTCTCTGGTTGACGGGGGCATCCTCGACAACCTGCCTACGGACGTTCTGCGCCATGACCTGCACGCCGACCTGGTATTCGCCGTGCGTCTTAAATCGTCTCCGGTTGATGCGGCTGATACCAGTTCCATAGTCGCGGTGATCAACAGGGCTTTTTCAGCCGGCATCGAGCACAATGCCGACGAAGCCGAACGTCTTGCCGACCTGGTAATCGTTGTCCCGGTAGACAAGTGGTCGCCCACCGATTACGGAAAGGGCGCGCAATTGATCGATGCCGGTTACCAGGCCGCCGAGGGAAACCGCGCTGCGCTGCTGCCCTACGCGCTCAACGCCGACGGCTGGAGTGCCTATCTCGCCGCACGCGAAGGCCGCCGCGGAGTGCAGCCCGGCGTACTGCGCCAGGTGAAGATCGAAGGCGGCGCTCCGGCTGCGAAGCGGATGGTTCTTGCCGACATGAACCAAATTGAGGGTCAGCCAATATCGACGGCGAATACCCTGCGCGCCATCAGCCCCATCCAGTCCAACGGCGGTTATTTTGCCACCTGGGAGACATTCAACCCCAACGAGCACGGCGCCGACTCCGGCATTATCATCCGGCTCAACCGCGATCCTACCGGGCCGCCCTTTCTTCTCATCGGCCCTGAATTTGCGGCCTCCACCTCCAACGTGAACAGGGCAGAGATGACCTTCAGAGTGGTCGATCAGGACTTCGGCGGCTTTGGCTCGGAACTGCGCGCCAACGCGCGCATCGGCTATATGACAGATATTTCGGCGGAGTATTACCGCCTGCTCACTTCAAGCGGGTACTTCATTGTGCCGCGCACAGGCGTCGTTCGAGAGCCGGTTTACATCTGGGCCGACCAGAAGCGCATTGCCGAGCGCTTTCAGCAGAACCTGAAGGTGGGCCTGGAAGTGGGCCGCACCTTTTCAAACAAGCTGGCAGTCTCGGCACTGTGGCAAGGCCAGGACACGCGCTGGAGCCTTAGAACCGGCAGCGATGGCGGCAACTATATCTCCGGCACCTCTCAAATTGGCCTGCTGCACATCTATCGGGATGGGGCGTTGTCCGGTGCAGTCTCTCCCAACGGGTATCGCTTTTCGGCCTCGGCGGGCGCGTTCTTCCACGGCATCGATAGCTCCAACGCTCCGTTGCTCCAGGTTGCGTTGAGCCGCACCCGCTCCTGGCGTAAAAACATCTTCGCGATGAGTGGAGAAGTGAATTCGTATCTGCGCGCCAATGTGGCCCAGCCCTATCGCTTCACGCTCGGCGGTCCCATGCGTCTTTCCGCTTCATCTTTTGACGAGTACCGCGGCACCGATATCTACCTGGCACGCGCAGGCATCATGCATCGCATCGCCGCTTTGCCGACCGGCCTGGGGCAGGGGCTCTACGCGGCCTTGGGGTATGAAGCTGGCGAGATTTGGTCGCCCGAGCTTCGATCGACGCTTCGTCAGGACGGATTCGCAGGCCTGGTGGTGAACACGCCCATTGGCCTGTTCACCTTCGGAGGCGCCGTTGGCGACGCAGGACACCGCAAAGTCTTCATCACGCTGGGCCGGTGGTTCTAGAGCTTGTTTCAAAGATCCGCTGTGTGTCAGGGCACGACTTAAGTCGTGCCGAAAATAGCCTGAAAAGCGAGGGGTTTTAACCCCTGAGGCAGCATAACTTGGATGCGGCTGCCATTTTTTTGAAACGAGTTTTAGCGTTTCTGCGGGATCCTATCGCCACAGAAATTTCGGCCCCTACAGTCTCGCTGACCCCAATTGCGGAGGGCGGTCGCAGTCAAGACGCTGTGTATTCGTCCAGCAAGCGCAGGTAAAGCCGGTAATCGTCAACTGAGACGGCTGGCGGGGTTTGATGATCGACGCTCGGGATGAAGCCGCCGGTCCGCATCAACGGAAGCAGCCGCTCAAACTCCGCGCGCATGGCTGCCTCGCCCAAATGCATCACCAGTTTGTTGTAATGGCCCACCATCGTCAGCGTCGGATACGCCGCCCGCAGCACATTGCCGTCCACCTTGGCCTGCCGTTCCAGCGGCAGCACGCCTTCCACGCCTACCGATTGAATCCAGGGCACGAGCTTTGTGCAGTCGCCGTCGGTATCCATGATGGCCACCGCGTTCATCTCTTTCACCCGCGCCATCAGCGGCAGGTAATAGGGGGTCATGAACTCATCGCAGATGCGCCGCGAAACCATCGGCCCGTGGTTGTAACTCATATCTTCGGCAATGGTGATGAATGTGGGCACGCAGCTCGCCGCCATCTGACCGAGCAGGCGCAGATTGAACACCAGCAAATCCGCATTGATGCGGTGCAACAATTCGGGCTGATCGTGATAGGCCAGCATCAGCCTCTCAAAGCCGAGCAGCGTGCGCGGAAACCAGAAGAAGCCTTCCAGCGTGGCCCACACCACTGCTTCGCCGCGCGCCTGCCGCCTGGCCCAGGGCCGCATGGAGTTGATGGCCGAAGTGTGGTCGGGATAGAGCGAAGGGAGTAAGCGCAGGTAGTCGTCCATGTTTGATACGGTTCCCTCGACGTGATGCTGCACTGCCTCGATGGTTGGCGCGGTGGTGGAGAACCAGAACTGCTTGTAAGGGTCGAGGCCGAAGTAGTCGTGGATTTCAAAAACGTCAGTCAGTGCGGGGGGAAGGCCTTTCGCGTGCCAGCGGTCGATGGTCAGGTCCCACCACATCGCCCATTCCCAACGAGGCAGCCGGTCCACCGGCTTGAAATTCATTACCGCTCGAAAACGTTCCACGTGGTTCATCGTTCAAACCCTCGAACCCATGGTACACGGGTGGAAATTGCCCGTGTGCAATAGCGCCTGTATAGTTTGGGTCTAGCCTTCGAACAGGAAGTATGCGAGTTGTTGATGGCAGCGGCCGAATGCCGAAGGGGGAATGGTGCAAGAGACGTTTCTGAAATCCGGTTGGGAAACGGCCTTGGTCGCGATTCCATTCATCGGCCTGCTTTTTTTTGCGGTTTTCGGATTGGACGCTGTGATCGGCAGGTCGAAGAAGAAAGACAGACGCCGCAAGCCGCCCAGCGGGCAAGGCCAGAACGGAACAGGCTTCTACTCCGACCCGTCCGGCAGGCAATGGAAAGATCGCCGCAAAGCCAAGCGGCCAGAATAGGCTCTGGCTTGGCGGTGGCGCTTGGCCGCATCCGATGCGTAAACTGTCTGCGACAAAGAGGATAGAAAGCCGTGGCGCTCAAACGAAGCAAACTCACCTGGCCGGTTGCCGCAGGACTGGCCCTGATCCTGGTCATCGGCGTATTTGCCGCTCTCCTCATGAAATCGGGCCCGCAAGCGGATCGGAACGCCATTCCGCCCATTGGTCCTCACAAGCAGGATCGGATGATGCAGATCTGCCTCTTCCCGCAGACCCTGCATACCAAGGACGAATTGGCCGTGGTCCATGGGGCAGATTCGAATGCGGCTCATCCTGCAAGCGGCGCGAGGCACATACCGGTTCTCGAAGAGCCGTACCCGCCGCTGGTTGAGGTCGAGGCCGCCATCGGAAAGGCCGACCTGACCGACGGCGGCTGGATGGAGTGGAAAGAGAACGCTGGGGATCAGGCGAACACCAACTGGTATGTGAGAATGGCGTTCGACCCCGACAACAAGCTCAAGGAAATTGCTGTCAGAAAATCCTCCGACGGCCCGGATGGATGCAAGGAATTGCGCATCGGCAGAGCCGCGAGGGACTGGTCCGAATCAGCCAGGGAGAACGCCGAATGCGGGCTGGATTGTCGGTGAGATTGTCGGGGGACTCTGCCTGAGGTACATCCTGGATGGTCTGCGAGCAGTTTAGACGAGCTGTTTATGACTCGTTTGCCAATTGCGGATGATGCCATAAACCACGACCTCCAGCCAGAAGGCGGTGATCGTAGTGATAACCCCCTCGGCAAGCAGGCTCTCTGGCTTGCGTATCTCCGCCGGGCTGCCCGTACCGACGAATACGCGGATTGCGGCCACACAAATCGCGATGGCCAAAAGACATATGAGCATCGTTCGACCATATTTTTGATATCGCTCTCCGATTCGCGAATGGACCGGAACCGCGACTCGATACCATTGCGCGAACCAGATCGCGAGCACGGCAGCGCCAAGCACAGTGCTGGCGTGTTGGAACACTTTGTAGTACTGCACGGGACCTAAGACTGGAAATTGAAGCGTTTGACCGAGGAGTGGACAATGACCGTAGAGCCACAAATAGCGATGAGTAAATGAATCCCAAACAACATGAGTCGCCGCTCCAACAAGGATGAAAACAGAAGCGAGCGCAAGTTTTTGATGGACTCCGCAATGGCAGTGTATTAGGTCCCAGTTCCACTCGCTGGCGAACGCCATCGGGCAGCCACACATAAAGTGGTTCCTTTGCGAACCTATGGAAAAGCCAGACGACAAGCAAGGCGACAGGCAGATCAAGCACAAACATGCCCAGAAGCGTATGGCCGAAACCGCCTTTGGGAGCAAGGCGAAGGAAGTACTCGAAGTCGGGCGCAAAACAACCGACAACCACGGCCGACCAGATAAGTCGCGTGTGCCGAAATGGCAGAGCCGCAGCGGCTTGAGATAGAGTGAAGGGCACTATATGTATTATGACCGCACTCCAGGGGGTCATTGACGCGGCCGAAAATCGCAAATCTCGCGCCGCGTCAGAGTCCGAAATGACGGCATGCAAAAACGCCTTCTCAATTAACCAAACTCAGCCCCATACGCAACAAGGCCCTCCCTGAATTGGGAGGGCCTTGTGTATTGGTGAGAACCTTGGCTTAAGCGACCACTTCAATGCCCATCGACCGGGCGGTGCCCTTGATGCTCTTGATCGCCGTTTCAACCGAAGCCGCGTTCAAATCGGGCATCTTCTGGGTGGCGATTTCGCGCACTTGCTTTTCGGTGACCTTGCCGATCTTTTCCTTGTTCGGCGTGCCCGAGCCCTTGGCAATGCCGGCGGCTTTCATCAGCAGAACGGCCGCGGGCGGCGTTTTGGTGATGAAGCTGAAGCTGCGGTCGGCATGCACCGAGATGACGACTGGAATGACCAGCCCTTCCATCTCTTTGCTGGAGGTGCGCGCGTTGAACTGCTTGCAGAACTCCATGATGTTGACCTGCGCCTGGCCCAGTGCGGGGCCGACCGGGGGCGCCGGCGTGGCCTTGCCGGCCACGATCTGCAGCTTGACGTATCCAGTTACTTTCTTCGGAGGTGCCATGATGATGTTCCTTCGGAACCAGCTTCCAGCTCCTGGTTTCTAGCTTTGGGCCGGTCTGTTCGTGTTCAAATTTTGGTGTTGGCGCTTCAGCGTTCGCTTGCAACCGGAGCCTACCAGGCAGGCAATCCGGCTAGAAGCTGGAAGCTAATAGCTAGAAGCTGAACCAACTACTCAATCTTTTCGACCTTGCCGAATTCGAGCTCGACAGGGGTGGAGCGTCCGAAGATGGTCACCATGACCTTGAGCGTCTCGCGATCTTCGTTGATCTCATCCACCACGCCGTTGAAGTTGGCAAACGGCCCGTCGGTAATCCGGACCTGCTCGTTCTTTTCAAACTTGATCTTGAGCCGCGGCTTGTCTTTGGAGGTCTCGGTGCGGAAGAGGATGCCGCTCACTTCTTCCTCGGTGAGAGCCACCGGCTTGTCGCCCGTGCCCAGAAAACCCGTCACCTTCGGCGTGTCCTTCAACACGTGCCACAGGTGGTTGTCGAGTTCCATCTCGACTAACACGTAGCCGGGAAGAAAAACCCGCTCCACGGTGCGCTTTTTTCCGTTGACGATCTCCGTCACCGGCTCGGTGGGAATCATTACCCGGCCCACTCTCTCGCCCAGCCCGAAAGCCTCAACGCGGCTCTGAATCGATTCTTTGACCTTGCGCTCAAAGCCCGAGTAGGCGTGCAGAATGTACCACCTGAAAGCCTCGTTGCGCTGAGGTGCTGGCGGAGCCAGAGTCTCTTGCGGCTCGGCGGCTTGTTCGGATTGTCCCAGTTCTTCTTCTGCCATCATGCTCTCGTTTCGCGGGGCATTGCCAGGTTAGAATCCACCGAGTTTGCCTAGTAGCTGATGCAGGCCGATATCGAAGATGGCGTCCACCACGAAAAGGTAGACTCCGAAGATGAAGACCGCGATGATCACAACCGTGGTCGTGGCTTCAACTTCTTTCCGCGAGGGCGTAACCACCTTGCGCATCTCCGCGCGCACATCGGTCAGAAACCGGGAAAACTCCCGCCACTGATCGGCCACGCTGGTGAAGAGCTTGATCCCGGAGCCCGAGCCTGACCCGGAGCCGGAACCCGAGCCTGAACGCTTTACCGGCGCCGGACGCTCTTCGCCGTTTACGATTGTTGTCGCTTTGGTTCCCATACTTCCAGTTCCTTTGCGCCCGGCGTCTTGCCAGGCGCACCTTGTTTCAATCTGGCAGGGGCGGAGGGATTCGAACCCCCAAGTTCGGTTTTGGAGACCGACAGTTTAGCCGTTGAGCTTACGCCCCTAAAAGCAGTCTTCAGTTAAAAGTTGCCAGTTGTCAGCTCTACGGTAGCCTGGTCCAGGCAATTTGCCTCCCCTGCAACGTCCGCCACTGACAGCTGGAAACTGATCTCTGACAACTGTCGAACTACTTCGTTTCCTTGTGCGGCTGGTGCTTGCGGCAGCGGTTACAGAACTTCTTGAACTCCAGGCGGCCAGTGGTCGTCTTTTTGTTCTTCGTCGTCGAGTAATTCCGCTCCTTGCATTCAGTGCACTGCAACGTAACAATTTCCCGCATTTCAATTCCTTCTAGTGATCAGTGTTCAGTGATTAGTGATCAGTTCTTGAATTGCTCGTATCGGCCTCATCGGCTCATCCGGCAATACCGTAACTAACCACTAATCACTAATCACTAACCCCTGCTACTTGATAATTTCCGAAACCGTGCCCGCGCCCACCGTGCGTCCGCCTTCGCGGATGGCAAACCGCAAGCCCTTTTCCAGGGCCACCGGCGTAATCAGCTCAATCTCGAGCTGCACGTTGTCGCCCGGCATCACCAT
>CAIWFH010000133.1 GCA_903911925.1 uncultured Acidobacteriaceae bacterium | reverse complement strand
ATGGTGATGCCGGGCGACAACGTGCAGCTCGAGATTGAGCTGATTACGCCGGTGGCCCTGGAAAAGGGCTTGCGGTTTGCCATCCGCGAAGGCGGACGCACGGTGGGCGCGGGCACGGTTTCGGAAATTATCAAGTAGCAGTTCACAGTTCGTAGTTCGCAGTTCTTAGTTGCAAGCGGCTGCGGCAAACCTGGCGCAGCTTCACCAACTGAGAACTGTGAACTGAGAACTAAGAACTGAGAGGAAGCCAATGGTAGGTCAAAGAATACGCATCCGGTTGAAGGCATACGACTATCGCGTGCTGGATACCTCGACCGGCGAGATTGTGGAAACGGCCAAGCGCACCGGGGCAACGGTGGCGGGTCCGATTCCTTTGCCGACGATGAAGAACAAGTACTGCGTGCTGCGTTCGCCGCACGTTGACAAGAAATCGCGCGAGGCGTTTGAGATCCGCACGCACAAGCGTCTGATCGACATTCTCGAGCCGACCCAGCAGACAGTGGACGCGCTGATGAAGCTCGACCTGCCGGCCGGCGTGGACGTCGAGATCAAGGCCTTCGAGAAGTAACCACCTGCGGTGGGGCCAAACGCGCCTCGCGGCGCACAAACTTTGCGGCAAACGCGCGAAGCGATCAAAAGGCTCGGAAGAGCCCCGGCAGTGCGGTGGAAGCTTGATCGCATGATGAGGTGAGGAAGACATGGCAGTTACAGGGATTCTGGGTAAAAAGATCGGCATGACGCAGGTCTTCGACGAAAAGGGCGATGTGCACCCGATTACGGTGCTGCAGGCCGGCCCTTGCGTGATAACGCAGCTGAAGACGCTGGCCAGGGACGGCTACGAGGCCGCACAGATCGGCCTGGTGGAGTTCATCAAGGACAAGAACGTGACCAAGCCGCAGGCCGGCCACTTTGCCAAGTGCGAGGCGCCGCCGGTGAAGGTTATCCGCGAAGTTCCGCTGGAACTGGACGCGGATGGCGTGGTTGCGGCAAAGGCGGGCGACCGGGTGCTGGTGGATATCTTCTCGGAAGCGCGTTTTGTGGACGTGATCGGCACTTCGAAGGGCCGCGGATTTGCAGGCGTCGTGCGCAGGCATGGTTTTGCGGGCGGGCCGAAATCGCATGGACATATGTTCCAGGTGCAGGGCTCGATTGGCGCATCCAGCTATCCGTCTCGCGTGTTTCCAGGGCAGCGCATGCCCGGGCACATGGGCGCGGAGCAGGTGACGGTACGCAACCTGCGCATTCGCGGAATCGACCTGGAAGAGAACCTTCTGATGGTTGAGGGTGCGGTCCCCGGATCGCGCGAAGGCTACGTGCTGATTTCAAAGGCCAAGACTCCGCCGCGCGAGCGCCGTGGTTTTGCCGGGTCCGGCACGGTGGATCCGTTGAAAGCTTCGAAGAAGGCCGGCGGCAAGAGGAAATAGGACTGGCCGTCCAGGCAACTGCGCCTTGCGGCGCACGAGATTGATGCCGGGGGAAAGAGCCCTGGCGGAAGAAGAAGACGATGGCAAATGTGGATGTAGTAAACATGAGCGGCGAAAAGGTGGGCTCGATTGAGCTGGCCGATGCGCTGTTCGGACCTGACCAGGTGAACGAGGCCCTGCTGTGGGAGGCGGTGAAGCATTATCGCGCTTCTCTGCGCCAGGGCACCGCGGACACCAAGAGCCGCACCGAAGTTGCCGGCTCGGGCAAGAAACTCTGGAAGCAGAAGGGCACGGGCCGCGCGCGTATCGGTTCGGTTCGCTCGCCCCTGTGGCGCCATGGTTACACGGTTCACGGACCTCAGCCGCGCAGCTACGACTACGCCTTCCCGCGCAAAAAGCTGCTGGGCGCCCTGCGCTCCGCGCTGGCCGCAAAGCTGGCCGACGGCAAGCTGACGGTGGTGGACTCGCTGGAACTGAAAGAGCCCAAGACCAAGCTTTACCGCGCGGCGCTGGACAAGCTGGAAGTGACGCGCACCGCCCTGCTGGTTGAAAACGGCAAGACGCTGACGCAGAACCTTCTGCTGGGCGCA
Organism: uncultured Acidobacteriaceae bacterium; assembly: GCA_903911925.1. Lineage (GTDB taxonomy): Bacteria > Acidobacteriota > Terriglobia > Terriglobales > Acidobacteriaceae > Telmatobacter. The sequence goes on along the minus strand of CAIWFH010000133.1, from coordinate 71,928 downwards.
CGCAACCTGCACGGCGTGGAACTGGTGCTGAACAACGAAGTTCATCCCTACGATCTGCTGCGCTACGAGCGGGCCATTTTCTCGGCCGCCGCCCTTGAGCAGTTGACGGAGATGCTCGAGAAGAACGCTTCAAAACGCAATACGGGGCGCAAGCTCGCCGCGGCAACGGAGGCAGCGTAATGCCGACACTTTATAACGTGATTCGCCGCCCGCTGATTACCGAAAAGGGCCTGGGCGTAAAAGAGACCGAGGGGACGCTGGTGTTTGAAGTAGCACCGGACGCCAGCAAGACCGCGGTCAAGCAGGCAGTGGAAGCACTCTTCAAGGTGAAGGTTTCCACGGTCCGCACCGCAAACGTGGTTGGCAAGGAACGCCGCCGCGGCAAGTTCGCGGGCTTCCGTCCGGATTGGAAGAAGGCTTACGTCCGGCTGAAGGCCGGCGAAAAGCTGCCCGAGTACGTGAGCAACCTGTAAAAAGACGAGTTCACAGTTCGCAGTTCACAGTTCGCAGCAGGGCCGATGCTCAGTCGCCAACCAAGTGAAACTACGAACTACGAACCAAGAACTGGGAACTGTAGGAAAAAGACGATGGCAATCAAGACATACAGACCGATAACGCCGACGCTGCGGTTCAAGACGACGCAGGTCAACGACGACCTGACGACGGATACGCCGCACAAGCCGCTTCTGACGATCAGGAAACGCACCGGCGGGCGCAGCAACACGGGCCGGATGAATGTGCGTCACCAGGGCGGCGGTCACAAGCAGCAGATCCGCCTTATCGACTTCAAGCGCGACAAGTTTGGCGTGCCGGGCAAGGTGGCCACCATCGAGTACGACCCCAACCGGTCGGCCCGCATCGCGCTGGTTCACTACGCCGACGGCGAGAAGCGCTACATCCTGCAGCCGGTTGGGCTCAAGGTTGGCGCGACGGTGACCTCTGGTCCCGAAGCCGACATCCTGGTGGGCAACGCGCTGCCGCTCAAGAACATTCCTTCCGGCACCACGGTGCACGCGATCGAGCTCAGGCCCGGCAAGGGCGCACAGATGGCGCGCTCGGCAGGAACGCAGGCTCAGCTGGTGGCCAAAGAGGGCGACTACGCCCTGCTCAAGCTGCCTTCGGGCGAAACCCGCAAGGTGCTGGTTGAGTGCCTGGCGACTATCGGCCAGGTGGGCAACACGGACCACGAGAACATCTCCATCGGCAAGGCGGGCCGCAACCGCTGGAAGGGCATTCGCCCGGCCAACCGCGGCGTCGTAATGAACCCGGTGGATCACCCGCACGGCGGCGGCGAAGGCAAGACCTCGGGCGGCCGTCACCCGGTGACCCCGTGGGGCCAGCCGACACGCGGATACAAGACGCGCAACAACAAGCGGACCGACGCGTTTATCGTCAGCCGCCGGTCGAAGTAGAAAGGCAGCTTTTAGCTTTTAGCTTCCAGCTACCAGCTAAATGCGGTGAACAGAAGAAATCAGGCGATAGCCGGCCGCCGGCGGCAGTTAAAAAGCTGGGGGCTAAAGGCTAGAAGCTAGGAGCTAAGTTTTATGGCACGTTCGACAAAAAAAGGTCCGTTTGTGGATGCGCACTTGACCGTAAAGATCGAGGTGCTGAACCAGGCCAATGACAAGAAGGTGGTCAAGACCTGGTCGCGGCGCTCGACCATCTTTCCCGAGTTCGTGGGCCACACCATCGCCGTCCACAACGGCAAGAAGTTTATCCCGGTGTACGTGACCGAGAACATGGTGGGACACAAGCTGGGCGAGTTTGCGCCGACGCGCATCTTCAAGGGACACACGGGCGGCAGCAAGGCCGCGGAGACCGGCGCGAAGCCGCGGTAAGTCAGGGACTAGGGACTAAGGGACCAGGGACTCGGGACTGCGAGGCAGAGCCGGCCGCTGGCAGAGATTGAGGAAGAATCCAATGGCAGTCGAGACAAGAGAATATAGGGCCGAGGCCAGGTTCCAGCGCGTGTCGCCGCAAAAGGCGCGCCTGGTGCTCGACCTGATCAAGGGCCGGGGGGTCGAGGAAGCGCTAACCGTCGCGGCCTTCACCAAGAAGCGCATCGCTCCGGTGATTCACAAGCTGTTGACCTCAGCGGTGGACAACGCCAAGTACGTGGCCGGCGAGCAGGGCATCGATCTGGACGTGGACAATCTCTACGTCAAGCTGGCCCTGGCCAACGACGGACCGCGCATGAAGCGCATCCGGCCGGCGCCCATGGGCCGCGCGTATCGCTATCAGCGCAGGCTGACGCACATCGTTTTGTCGGTGGCCGAGCGCGCCGCGAAGGCTGGCCTGGTGACCAAGGCAGAAGAGCCTGCGGCCAAGGAAACCAAGTCGAAGGCCGTTGCGCCCAAGGCAGCCAAGAAGAAGGCCGCGGCGCCGAAGCCGGCAGCCAAGGCAACCAAGAAAAAGGCCGCAGCAAAGGCCTAGAGGGTTTTGAGGAAAAGCATATGGGACAGAAAGTCCATCCTTACGGATTCCGGCTGGGAGTGAACAAGCCGTGGCGTTCGCGCTGGTTTACCGAGCGCGACTTTGACAAGCTCCTGGTCGAGGACGTGAAGCTCAAGGCCGAGCTGCGCGAAAAGCTGAAGGCCGCCGGCGTGAGCTCGGTGGAAATCGAGCGGCCGGGCAACAAGCTGCGCTTCCTGATCCGCACCGCGCGTCCGGGTATCGTTATCGGCCGCAAGGGCGCGGAGATCGAGAAGCTCAAGGCCGACCTCGGCAAGCGCACCAGCCGCGATGTGTTTATCGACATCATGGAAGTGAACAAGCCGGAGCTGGACGCACAGCTGGTCTCGGAGAACATCGCGCTGCAGCTGGAAAAGCGCGTCAGCTTCCGCAGGGCCATGCGCAAGAGCGTTGACTCGGCGCTGCGCTTCGGCTGCAAGGGCATCAAGGTGCGCGTCTCGGGCCGGTTGAACGGCAACGAAATTGCGCGGTCCGAGTGGTACCTGCAAGGCCGTTTGCCGCTGCACACGCTCCGGGCGGACATTGACTACGGTTTCACCGAGGCGCACACCACCTACGGCGTAATCGGCGTCAAGACCTGGATCTATCGCGGCGACATTTATGAGCAGAAGCGCCGTCAGGCGCCGCCGGTAGGCACGTCAGTGTTCTAACAGTGGTCAGTGGTCAGTGATCAGTGATCAGTTTTTGAATCTGAGTTTTTAGAAGGTTGGTTGCCGGATTCAGTTGTGAGTGGTCGAGCCGCCAGTTAAGGCAATGTACTGCTGACCACTGATCACTGACCACTGACCACTCGTTTTCGAGGTTTTCGCTATGTTGATGCCAAAGAAGGTGAAGTTCCGCAAGCAGCAGAAGGGCAAAAGGCGCGGTAAGGCCTGGCGCGGCTCTTCTCTGTCCTTCGGTGAGTACGGGTTGAAGGTGCTGGAGTGCGGTTACATAACCGACCGGCAGATTGAAGCCAGCCGTATCGCCATGACCCGTTTCATCAAGCGCGGCGGCAAGATCTGGCTGCGCCTGTTCCCAGACAAGCCGATCACCAAGAAGCCGGCCGAAGTGAGAATGGGCTCGGGCAAGGGCGCGCTGGATCATTGGGTGGCCGTGGTGCGGCCGGGCAAGATCCTGTTCGAGATGGAAGGCGTTTCCCCGGATGTTGCCGAGGAAGCAATGCGCCTGGCGTCGAACAAGCTGCCGCTCAGGACGAAGTTTGTAATGCGGCCGGGCGCCGTAAGGGCCGAAGCCGCAGCCAAGTAAGCTCGGCCAGTAAGTTTGACGCGCCGCTTGTCCCGTGAGGGATGGGCAGGGCGCCGGAGAGAGAAACAGAGATGGAACTCGAAAAGATTCGCAATCTGAGCGACGAGGAACTGGCGCACCAGGTGAAGACCACCGCGGAGCAACTGTTCCGTCTGCGCTTCCAGGTCTCGCTGGGGCAGAACGACGGAGTGAAGAAGCTGCGTCAACTGCGCAAGGAGATCGCCCAAATCAAGACCGTGGCCCGCGAGCGCGAACTTGGTATCCGCGGCGCAGCCAAGGATACCGCGGCAGAGACCACGAAGGGAGCCAGCTAAGCCATGACGACGACAACTGAAGCGGTGCAGGCGCCCACGACCGGCGCGCGGCGCAACGAAAAAGTAGGCCAGGTGGTCTCGACCAAGATGCAGAAGACCATTGTGGTCGAAGTCGAGATGCGCAAGGCCCACCCGAAGTACAAGCGGATCATCCGCAGCACGAAGAAGTTTTACGCCCACGACGAGCAGAGCTCGGCGCGCATGGGCGACGTGGTGCGCATCCGCGAGACCCGTCCGCTGAGCAAGCTGAAGCGGTGGGCTCTGGAAGAGATCGTGCGGCGCTCGTCGCTGGCACAAATTGAAGATTCGGCGCCGAAGGCTGCCGATGTCGCTGCCAACTAAGCGAAGCGAGTAAGGAGAAGAACCCATGGCTGTGCAAATGAGAACCATGCTCGCGGTGGCCGACAACTCCGGCGCGCGCAAGCTGCAAGTGATTCTGCCCCTGGGCGGAGGGCTGGGCAAGAAGGCCGGCCTCGGCGACATTGTGACCGCGGCGGTGAAGGAAACTTCGCCCGACGGCACCGTGAAAAAGGGCACCGTGGTGAAGGCGGTTATTGTCCGCACCCGGCTGGCGCATCGGCGCAAGGACGGCAGCTACATCCGCTTCGACGAGAACGCGGCCGTCGTGATCAACGAGGCAAACGAGCCGGTAGGCACGCGCGTTTTCGGGCCGGTGGCCCGCGAGTTGCGCGAGAAGAAGTTCCTCAAGATCGTTTCGCTGGCACCGGAAGTTGTTTAACAGTGGTCAGTGAACAGTGAACAGTGGTCAGTTTTAACGGTGGCTTGTTTGGGTTGTGATTGCACGATTGGTTCTGCTCGGTTGATATGCCTCTTGTGGGGCGAAATGAACTGACCACTGATCACTGACAACTGTCCACTGTATTTGGAGAAGAAGATGCCGAGTTTGAATATTCATCGCAACGATACGGTCAAGGTGCTCACGGGCTCCGACCGCGGCAAGACGGGCCGCGTGCTGCGCGTTTTCCCAGACAAGGGCACGGTTCTTGTCGAGCATGTGCGCGTGGTCAAGAAGACGGTCTCAAGCAAGCAAGGCCAGCGGACCAAGGGCGGCATCGCCGAGCAGGAATCGCCGATTAACGTCTCGAACGTGATGCTGGTTTGCCCCAACTGCGGGCCGGTGCGCGTGGGCTTCAAGGTCGAGGGCGACCACAAGGTGAGAGTCTGCAAGAAGTGCGGGCAGACAATGCCGACGAAGGTCAAGTAACGGGTCCCATGCCGGTCCGAGGTCGAGCGCCAGATTGGCGAATCGACAAACTCGAACGGCTAACCCCTTCCGCAACGGTAAACGGTTCGCCGCGGCGAACTACCCCGAGGGCCGGAAGAGAGAGAGCAAAAAGCAAATGGCAGCAAGATTAAGAGAGAAGTACGAAAAGGAAATCAAGCAGGCTCTGAAGAAAGAGCTGGGTCTTGAAAATACCATGGCGGTGCCGAAGCTGGTGAAGGTTGTCATCAACATGGGACTGGGCGAAGCGACGCAGAACACCAAGCTGCTTGATCCGCTGGTTGCCGACCTCACCATGATCGCCGGTCAGAAGCCGGTGACCACCAAGGCCAAGAAATCGATTGCGGCCTTCAAGGTGCGCGAGGGCATGTCGATCGGCGCCATGGTTACACTGCGCCAGGACCGGGCCTACGAATTTCTGGACCGCCTGATTTCAACGGCGCTGCCCAGGGTTCGCGATTTCCGCGGCGTTTCAACGAAGAGTTTTGACGGGCGCGGCAACTACACGCTCGGCTTGCGCGACCAACTGATCTTCCCGGAGATTGACTACTCCAAGGTGGAGAAGCTGAAGGGCATGAATATCACCATCGTGACCACGGCGAAGGATGACAACGGGGCGCGTGCCCTGCTGAAGCACTTTGGAATGCCGTTCCGCCAGGGCGCGTAAGGGCAGTTCGCGGTTCGCAGTTCACAGCCGGGGAGCAGTTCGTAGTTTCCAGTTGGTAGTTCACAGCCGAATGACGGCGAAAGAACAACGGGGAACTATGAACTAAGAACCTTGAACTCGTTGACGAACAACTGGGAACTTTGAACTAAGAACTAGTTTTTTTGAGGGTTTATGGCAACTACTGCAAAAAGAGTGAAAGACGCGCGGAAGCCGAAGTTCAGCTGCCGCAAGCACAACCGGTGCCAGCTCTGCGGGCGGCCGCGCGGGTTCCTGCGCAAGTTCGGCGTATGCCGCTTGTGTTTCCGCGCGCTGGCGCTCAAGGGTGAGATTCCCGGCGTCGTCAAGTCAAGCTGGTAGCAAAGCAGCCGACAGTTGACAGTGAACAGTGGTCAGTTCTGCTAGTGCGGGAACGAACCGCTGAGGTAAAGGCAAGGTTTTTTACTAATCACTGTCCACTGATCGCCGATCACTGTAAGGACATTCCCGCGGGTTCTCCCTTATCAATCGAGACCGGGAGCGAACGGGGAATGAAGGAGAAGGAATGAGTCTGACCGACCCAGTAGCCGATTTTCTGGCGCGGATCCGGAATGCAATCCGGGCGCGTCACCAGAAGCTGGATGTCCCGGCTTCGAAGCTCAAGACCGAGATTGCCCGCATCCTCAAGGAAGAGGGCTACATCTCGAACTACAAGACCCAGGAAGAGGAAGGCAAGCTGATCCTCCGCGTGTACCTGAAGTACGGCGGGACGGAAGCGGCCATCCGCGATCTGGCGCGCATCTCGCGTCCCGGCTGCCGTGTTTACATCGGCCATGACGAGATCAAGCGCGTCCAGGGCGGTCTTGGCATCTCGATTATGACCACGCCCAAGGGCGTGATGACCGGCCGCCAGGCACGCCGCGAAGGCGTTGGCGGGGAGCTGCTCTGCGAAGTCTGGTAAGTGCAGTGAACAGTTGTCAGTGATCAGTGGTCAGTTTTGCTGGCGCTGGAACGAACCGCTGAGTTAGGCGAAAGTTCTTACCGATCACTGTCCGCCGAGCACTGAGAACTGTTTTCCGGCTGCAGTGGAACGGAACGCATGTTGAGAATAATCACCGATCACTAACAATTGATCACTGACAACTGCTTTTCGGGACTCGCAAGCCACAAGAAGGATTGAATCGAATGTCGCGAATTGGAAAGAAGCCGATCCCGCTGCCCCCGGGAGTCAAGTACACGGTTCAGGGCAACACGGTACTAGTTGAAGGGCCCAAGGGGAAGGTTTCGGCGCTGATCGCCGACGGCATCACCCTGGAGACCAAGGACGGCGTTCTCAACGTGATTCGCGAGAGCGACAAGTTTGCCGCGATGCACGGGTTGACCCGCGCGCTGGTTTACAACGCGGTTCACGGCGTCACCGAAGGCTGGAAGAAGGAACTGGACATCGTCGGCATCGGATACCGCGCCGAGTTGAAGGGCAAGGGCACAGTGGTGTTTACGCTGGGCTACTCGCACCAGATTGAAGTTCCGCTGCCCTCCGGCATTGAAGTCGCGATCGACCCCAAGCAGTTGCACCTGGTCATCACCGGCATCGACCGGCAGAAGGTGGGCCAGGTGGCCGCCGACATGCGTTCGCTGCGCAAGCCCGATCCGTACAAGAACAAGGGCGTGCGGTACTCCGACGAGAAGCTGAAGAAGAAGGCCGGCAAGACGGGCGCGAAGTAAAGGCAGGGATCAGTTGTCAGTGATCAGTCTTTTCGTGCTGACCACTGAACATCAACCGAACGGGGTCGCCGGGCGGCTCCGCTGATAGGAAAAGAGAGAGCATGATTACGCAGACCAAGAGAAACGCGATTCGCCAGCGCATTCACGACCGCATTCGCCGCAAGCTTGCGGGCACAGCGGCTCGTCCGCGGCTGAATGTTTACCGCTCGCTGGGCCACATCTATGCGCAGGTGATCGACGACCAGAACGGCGTGACGCTGGTTGAGGCTTCGTCGATCAAGTTGAAGACCGGCGGCAACGTGGCGGCGGCCAAGGAGATCGGCAAGGCAGTGGCCGAGAAGGCTGTCGGAAAAGGGATCAAGAAGGTGGTCTTCGACCGCGGCGGCTACCTGTACCACGGGCGCATCAAGGCCCTGGCCGATGCCGCGCGCGAAGCAGGCCTGGAGTTTTAAGAACAGCGATCAGTTGTCAGTGATTAGTGATCAGTGATCGGTTCTTGCTGACGCGGTTTGATGATGAAACGCTGGACAATCAAGAAGGAAACAGCGGTCAGGTAGCAATTGAAGCATTCGGCAGCGGTACAGGGAAACTGACCACTGTCCACTGATCACTGACCACTGGAGAGACAAAAGCAATGACGATGTTGAAGAAGAAACTCGATGCCAACCAGTACAACCTGAAAGATCAGGTGGTGGCCATCAATCGCGTGACCAAGGTGGTCAAGGGCGGCAAAAACATGTCGTTTGCCGCGTTAGTGGTGGTGGGTGACGCCGCTTCGGGCGTGGTCGGCCACGGTTCGGGCAAGGCCAAGGAAGTTCCCCAGGCGATTCGCAAGGGAATTGAAGCGGCCAAGAAGAACCTGATCCGGGTCAACCTGACGGAGACCTCGATTCCGCACCTGGTTCTGGGCCGTTATGGCGCGGGGCAAGTGCTGCTGAAGCCGGCTCCCGAAGGCACAGGCGTAATCGCCGGCGGCGCAGTGCGCGCGGTGATGACCTCGGCCGGGGTGCAGAACGTGCTCACCAAGAGCCTGGGTTCGCCCAATCCGCACAACGTGGTCAAGGCCACTTTCAACGCGCTGGTGCAGTTGCGCGACCGGGCCGAAGTAGCCAACATGCGCGGCAAGACGGTCGAGGAGCTTTAAGCCATGGCAGAACTCAAGAAAATTCGCATTCAGTATTACCGCTCAAAGAACTGCACGCCATTCAAGCACCGTCTGGTGGTGAAGGGTCTTGGCTTTACGCGGCTCAACCAGATCGTAGAGCGCGTTGATAACGAGTCCATTCGCGGCATGGTGAAGACCATTCCGCATCTGGTCAGGATATTGGAAGACTAGTTCATCGTTCTTGGTTCACAGTTCTTGGTTCACGGCTCGTCCTGACTACGAACTGCGAACTGCACTTACGCGAGTCGGCAGGCTCAACCCGCCGGCGCTACAGCGAGGAAATCATGGCAAGGAATCTTTCCAATTTAGGCGCGCCCAAGAAGGCGAATACAGGGCGCAAGCGTGTCGGCCGCGGTATGGGATCCGGCATGGGCAAGACATCGGCCCGCGGCCACAAGGGCCAGGGTTCGCGTTCGGGCTTCAGCCTGATGCGCGGTTTTGAAGGCGGCCAGATGCCGCTGCACCGCCGCCTGCCCAAGCGCGGTTTTACCAATATCTTCCGCACCGAATACACGGTAGTAAACCTGGACCGCATCGCGGCCCTGGAGACGGACGCGCCCCTGACCGCCATCGGCATTGACGACTACGTCAAGCTTGGCCTGGCATCGAACAAGAAGGCGCTCATCAAGATTCTCGGCTCGGGCGAGCTGGCTTCGGCGATTACCATCACCGCGCACAAGTTCTCCAAGTCGGCTGTTGAGAAAATCGAGAAAGCCGGCGGCAAGGCTGAGATTCTTGGCGGACCGGTGGACCCTGCTGCGGCACCGAAGGGCAAATTGAAGAAGAAGGTCGCTGTGGCCGCGAAGTAGATTTGCGGTATCCCGCCCTGGCTGCAAAAACAAGGACGCGGCGAGGGTGGGGCACCCGGTGGGATGTGAGGCGGGACACGGTAAGTTCCGTCGCGGGTAGGATAGGCTGTGACAAGGAATCAAATGGCGGAAAACGCCTGAAGCGGATGTTCAAACATGCTTGAAAAATTTCTCAATATCTTCCGGATTCCCGACCTGCGCAAGCGGGTTCTATTCACGCTAGGCATCCTGGCTGTCTACCGCTTGGGCGCGCACATTCCCACTCCCGGCGTCAACGCGCACATGCTGGAGCAGCTCTTCAACTCGCAGAGCGGCGGGGCACTGGGCCTGATGGACCTGTTCGGCGGCGGCAACCTGCGCCGCATGACCGTGTTTGCCCTGGGCATCATGCCCTACATCACGGCATCGATCATTTTCCAACTGCTCACCGTGGTTTACGAGCCGCTGGCGCGCATTCAGAAAGAAGGCGAACTGGGCCGTCGCAAGATCACCCAGTGGACCCGTTACATGACGGTGATCCTGGCGGCCTTGCAGTCGATCGGCATCGGCATCATGCTTACCAAGGGCGGGATGGTTCTGAACCCCGGCTTCGGATTCATGATGATGACCGTGCTGACGCTGACCACCGGCACCGCCTTCATCATGTGGCTCGGCGAGCAGATTACCGACCGCGGCATCGGCAACGGCATGAGCCTGTTGATTTTCACGGGCATTATCGCCGGCCTGCCCCGCGGCGTGGGCGACCTGTACCAGAAGGTCCAGACCAACGCCTGGGGATCCTTCACGGTGATCGCAGTGCTGCTGCTGGTTGTGGGCATGGTGGCCGTGGTGGCCTTCATCGTTTTCGTCGAGCGCAGCGAACGGCGCATCCCAATCCAGAGCGCGCGGCGCATCGTGGGCCGCAGAATGATGGGCGGCCAGTCCAGCCACCTGCCTCTCAAGGTGAACTCCGGCGGCGTCATGCCGGTCATCTTCGCCAGTTCGATTCTCTCGGTCCCGCTGATGATCGGCCAGATGGACTTTGTGAAGAACAGCCGTTTCCTGGAGCCTATCGTTGCTGCGTTGCAGCCGGGCTATCCATGGTATGAGACGCTGTACATCCTGGGCATCATCTTCTTTGCCTACTTCTACATTTCGATCGTGATGAAGCCGGACGATATTGCCGACAACTTCCGCAAGTCGGGCTCGTTCATTCCCGGCATCCGGCCCGGCAAGCGCACCTCGGACTTCATCAACGACATCCTCACCCGCATTACGCTGGTGGGCGCGATTTACCTGATCATCATTTCGCTGGTGCCTACCTTCCTCATCTCCGGCATCCGATTTGACAAGTTGTTCCTGGTGGGGCGGTTCTTTGAGAGCCTGCCGGCCTGGGCAACGCATGGCTTGGGGGTCAATTTCTACTTTGGCGGCACATCCCTGCTGATCGTGGTGGGTGTGGCCATGGACACTGTCAACCAGATCGAATCGCAGCTGATCATGCGGCATTATGACGGCTTTTCCCCTCGTTCCGGTCGCATTCGCGGAAGGAAAACCTGGTAATGTCTTCATCTGCAAGTTCTATGGAAACCGGCCGGGTGACGGAGAACAAAACCGTCCCCGGCCCGATTCTTTTGTTGGGCGCCCCGGGCGTGGGCAAGGGAACCCAGGCCAAGGAACTGGTCAAGATCTGGGGAATTCCGCAGATCTCAACCGGCGATCTTTTGCGCGGCAATGTGTCAAAGGGCACGGAACTGGGCAAGGTAGCCAAGGAGATCATGGGCCGCGGCGAGCTGGTTCCCGATTCCCTGGTTAACGAGATGGTGGCGGCGCGTTTGCAGGAGCCCGACACCGCTAAAGGCTACATTCTGGACGGCTTCCCGCGCACTTTGCCGCAGGCAGGCTGGCTGGATGGCCGCTTGGCGCAGCAGCCGAAGACCCTGCCGGTGGTTGCCGTGAGCATCCAGGTGGATTATAATCAGTTACTGCGCCGTATCACCGGGCGCAGGAATTGTCCTGTTTGCCAGACCATCTACAACATCTATGGCAAGCCTCCGCAAAAGGATGGCATTTGCGATGTTGAAGGTGCGGCCCTGGTCCAGCGCGCCGACGACACGGAGAAGGTATTCGAAGAGCGCATGCGCGCCTACGAAGCCATGACCACGCCGGTTGTGGAGCACTACCGGGCCTTGGGACGTTTTGCAGAAGTGGATGGAGACCGGCCGATCAGCAGCATCGCGGCCGGAATTGTTGCCGCCGTCGAACAGTTGCGCAAGTAGCGCGACGAAACGGCGGGTTTGTGCGTTTGATGCCAGTTGTCAGTGCGCAGTGAGCAGTGAACAGTAGATGCCCGAATCGGCATTGCAACTGAAGACTGACAGCTGATCACTGTTGACCGGCCGTTGAAAGCTGGTTGTGTGGCTGTACTGTTGAAGTCGTCCCAGGAGATCGAGAAGATGCGGCGCGCGGGCCGGGTGGTTCGCGAGACGCTGGAACTGGTGCGCGGGCTGGTAAAGCCGGGCGCGACGACTCTCGATCTTGAAAAGGCGGCAGAGGCGCATATCAAGGCAGCGGGCGCCAAGCCGGCTTTCAAGGGATATCACGGATTTCCTTGCGTGCTGTGCACCTCGGTCAACAGCGAGGTGGTGCACGGCATCCCGTCACAGAAGCGGGTCCTCAAGGAAGGGGACATTGTTTCGGTGGATTGCGGGGCGATTGTGGAGGGCTTCTTTGGCGACGCAGCCATTACCGTTCCGGTGGGCCAGAAGATCGACCCGGACACGGCGCGGCTGGTTCGGGTGACTGAAGCGTCTCTTCACGCGGGAATCGCCGCGGTGAGGCCGGGGGCGACCCTGGGAGATGTAGGCGCCGCGGTGCAGGGCGTAGTTGAGGCCGAGGGTTTTTCTGTGGTCAGGGATTTTGTAGGCCACGGAATCGGCGTCCACATGCACGAAGATCCGCAGGTGCCGAACTTTGGCGAAGCGGGCCGGGGCATGAAGCTGAAGGCGGGGATGGTGATTGCCATCGAGCCGATGGTGAATGCCGGCAAGCCGGATGTAATGGTGCTTGAAGACGGCTGGACGGCGGTGGCCGCGGATGGAAGCATGAGCGCTCATTTTGAGCACACGGTGGCGGTTACCGCCACCGGATCAAGAATCCTGACTGACTAGATCTCAGTCCAAAGAGTTAAAGGGTGCGGAAGCACCCAGAAGCGGGATGCAGTTTGTCGAAGGAAGACGCGATTGAGGTAATGGCGGTGGTCACTGAGACGCTGCCGAATGCCATGTTCAAGGTCAAGCTCGAGAACAATCACGAGGTATTGACCCATGTCTCGGGCAGGATGCGCAAGAATTTCATCCGCATCTTGCCCGGTGACCGCGTGGCCGTGGAACTGAGTCCCTACGACCTGAATCGCGGGCGGATCGTCTACCGCTACAAGTGAAGCAGTGATTAGTGGTTAGCTCACTGCTGAACCGAGCAACATCGAAAATGAACCGCGGCCAGGATTGGATGCGCGGAGAAGGGCAGTAAAAATGAAAGTCCGTGCATCGGTAAAAAAGATTTGCGTAAAGTGCAAGGTCATTACGCGCCGCGGCGTGGTGCGTGTGATCTGCGAGAACGCAAAGCACAAGCAGCGCCAGGGCTAGTAGGGCCTGGTATAGGCGGAAGACTCCAAGAGGCAGTTCGTACTTCGCAGTTCTTCGTTCACAGTCCAAAGCGGATGTCTAAACTAAGAACTATGAACTCGGAACTGTGAACTACCATCGGGGCTAGTTAGCTTGAATCAAGGCTTGCGGTGAACCCCGGGAGAACGACTGCATAACCCGTGCGAACCGGCTGAGGCCGGAGGCACACAACCTGTAGCGGCAAAGGAATTCTCAATGGCACGTATTGCTGGCGTCGATCTGCCCCGGAACAAGCAGGCAAGAATCGCGCTTACGTACATTTTTGGGATCGGCGACCCGCGCGCGCTCAAGATTCTGGCGAAGGCAAATGTTGACGCCTTCAAGAAAGTCCAGGACCTTGGCGAAGACGAGGTCAACCGCATCCGTCAGGTGATTGAGGACGAGGGAAATGTTGAGGGCGACCTGCGCAAGGACGTCCAGATGCATATCAAGCGCCTCATCGACATCCAGAGCTACCGTGGTACCCGCCACCGGCGGTCGCTGCCCGTTCACGGCCAGCGCACCCACACCAACGCCCGCACCCGCAAGGGCCCACGCAAGGGCACAGTTGCCGGCAAAAAGAAAGCGACGGGTAAAACCTAATGGCGAAGCCAGAACAGAAAGCCGGCAAGGCCGGGAAGAACAAGAAGTTCAAGAAACGCGAACGCAAGAACGTGCCGTTTGGCATTGCGCATGTTCAGGCCACGTTCAACAACACCATCGTCACCATCACCGACCAAGTGGGCAACACGCTGAGCTGGAAGAGTTCGGGTTCGCTGGGTTTCCGCGGCTCGCGCAAGGGTACGCCCTTCGCGGCGCAGCAGGCAGCCTCGAACGCGGCCAGCATGGCGCGCGATCACGGTCTGCGCGCGGTGGATGTGCGGGTCTCCGGTCCGGGTTCGGGCCGCGAGTCGGCAATCCGCGCCCTGGCTGCGGCCGGTGTTGAAGTGCGTTCCATCCGCGACGTGACCCCGGTGCCGCACAACGGCTGCCGGCCACCGAAGAGACGGCGCGTCTAACACAGTTGTCAGTGGTCAGTGAACAGTGATCAGTTGTTCGAGCTGAAAACTATTCACTGACCAGACAACTTGCAGTAGCAGTTGCAGGAATCAGTTGATGCTGCGGGATGCAGCATACCAAGGCTGACCACTGTTCACCGATCACTGTAACTGGGCCGGGATGAAGCACCGCTCCAACGAGCAGCGTGTAAACCGGCCGTCATCCGAAGTCAGGAGAAGAAGAAGAAATGGCACGTTATACAGGAGCAGTCTGCCGCCTTTGCCGTCGTGAAGGCACCAAGCTTTTTTTGAAGGGCACCAAGTGCACTTCAGACCGTTGCCCGCTGGAGAAGCGCAATTTTCCTCCCGGCCAGCACGGCAAGGATCGCAAGGCCAAGATCGTGGGCTACGGCCTGCAGTTGCATGAGAAGCAGAAGGCCAAGCGCATGTACTTCACGCTTGAAGGCCAGTTCCGCGAATACTACGAGAAGGCCAACCGCGCCCAGGGCGTCACCGGCGAGTTGCTCATCCAGCAGTTGGAGCGCCGCCTGGACAACGTAGCTTTCCGCCTCGGTTTTGCCATCTCGCGCCGCCAGGCCCGCCAGGTTGTTCGCCACGGCCATGTCTCGGTTAACGGCCGCAAGGTCAACATTCCCTCGTTCCAGGTGAACGCGGGCGACGAAATCGCCATTCGCGAGAGCGCCAAGAAACTGATCATCGTGGAGCAGGGCGTGCAGAATGCCGCGCAGAGCCCGGTCCCCACATGGTTGGAAGCGAATTTTGAGAACATGTCGGGCCGCGTACTGCACTTGCCCAAGAGAGCCGACGTCAACCTGCCTATCAACGAACAGCTGATCGTCGAACTGTACTCGAAGTAACAGTGATTAGTGGTCAGTGATCAGTGGTCAGTAAATACCCGGACGGGCATTTACTGAACACTGATCACTGACAACTGACCACTGCATTTCAAACCGAAGGAGAACTTGCGCGGCCGCCGCAAAATGCATCGCGACGCCCATGCCGCGCGGGAAAAGAGACCAGCATATGCTTTGGAGAGGATTCCAGAAACCGAAACGTTTGGCAGTGGATGCCGAGACGCTTACCGACATTTTTGGCAAGTTCAGCGCCCAGCCATTTGAGCGCGGCTTTGGCACCACCATCGGCAACGCACTGCGCCGTACGCTTCTCAGTTCGATTGAGGGCGCCGCGGTCACCGCGATTCGCATCGAGGGCGTGCTGCACGAGTTCCAGTCCATCACCGGCGTGGTTGAAGACGCCACCGACATCATCCTGAACCTCAAGCAGGTTCCCTTCAAGCTCGCGGGCGAGGGCCCCAAGGCGCTGTATCTGCGCGCCGACCAGCCCGGCGTAGTCACCTCGGGAATGATTGAAGCCGATGGCGACGTCGAGATCCTGGACAAGAACATTTACCTCGCCACTCTCTCTGAAGGCGGCAAGCTGGACATGGAGATGCGCCTCAAGAAAGGGCGCGGCTACATCTCTGCCGACAAGAATTTCGATGCCGACCTCGGCCTGGGGTTCATCCCCGTGGATTCGGTTCACTCGCCCGTTCGCCGCGTCAACTATGTGGTTGAAGCCGCCCGACTGGGTCAGATTACCGACTACGACAAGCTCACACTTGAAGTGTGGACCAACGGGGCCGTGCTGCCCGCCGACGCAGTCGGCCTGGCCGCCAAGCTGCTGAAGGACCACATGAACATCTTCATCAACTTCGAAGAGGAAATCGAAGCCGAGGCGCGCGGCGAAGAGACCCGCGGCCTGCTTCGCAACGACAACCTCAACCGGAGCGTCGAAGAGCTGGAGCTTTCAGTCCGCAGCTACAACTGCCTGAAGAACGCCAACATCCAGACCATCGGCGAACTGGTGCAGAAGACCGAAGCCGAGATGCTGAAGACCAAGAATTTTGGCCGCAAGAGCCTGAACGAGATCAAGGAAATCCTGGCCCAGATGGGGCTCTCGCTGGGCATGAAGATTGATGAAAGCGGCAACGCAGTCCCCGGACCAACCAGCATTCCTCCCGCCGCCGCGCTGGCCGCAAGCTATGGCCACTACGACGACGAGGACGAGCCGCTGGATTCAGTGGATCTGCAACTGCCCACCGAGACGGAAAACTTTTAAGACAGTGGTTCGTGGTGAGTGATTAGTGGTTAGCCGGAAGCGCCGGGAAGCACTAATCACTCACCACTAATCACTAACCACTGATTCGAAAGAGAGCTTTACCATGCGCCATCGCAATGCAGGATTCAAGCTCGGACGCAATACCAGCCATCGCCGCGCGCTGCTGCGCAACCTGGTCACGTCCGTCATCATCGAAGACCGGGTCGAGACCACCGTGGCCAAGGCCAAGGCGGTTCGTCCGCTGGTTGAAAAAATGATCACCCTGGGCAAAAAGGGCGATCTTCACTCGCGCCGTCAGGCTCTCAGCTTCCTGATGACCGACAAGTCCGTGGAGCGGCTGTTCGAAACCGTGGCTCCGCGTTACGGCGATCGGCAGGGCGGCTATCTGCGCATCGTGCGGACCGGATTCCAGAAGGGCGATGGGGCCGAGAAGGCTTTCATCGAACTGCTGGGCGCCGAGAAGCAGCTTGACGCCAAGCGCCAGAAGCGCGACGAGATCAAGGCCAAGAAGCGCGCCGAACTCGAAAAGCAGATGGAAGAAGCAAAGAAGGACGAAGAAAAGGGCGGCGAAGAGGCCGCGTAACGCAGACCTTTTTCGGCGGTTCTAACCTTCGCCAGGAAGGCAAGCACGGGCGTCCGCCGCAGCGGACGCCCGTGCTTGTTTCTTGGCAGCCGATATCCGTAAATGCCTGCCTGTGGCCCAAGGCTATAGGGAATATGTATCATGTCCCGCTATTACCGCTATTTCACGGCTCGGCTGTTCTCACACGCGAGACGTCCCGGTGGACGGTACAACAACTTCTGGAATTACTTTTCTGTCTTTGTTATTCACGACCCACATCAGAGGAATGCAGTTGAAAGCATTCTGATTGCGGCATTTCCAACGGCGAATAGCGCAAAACCGCGAATAGACCGTGAACCGTTGCCCCGCGAAGCCTTGGAGATGTGGCGACAGAGAAGAGACTTCGAGAAGAAGGCGTATAAGACAGAGACGGAGGAACCCAGTCAGGGGGAGGATGAGGATGAAGAATAAAGGAACCCATGAGGCTTCATTCTTTCTTTGCTGTTCTCGGCTTGCGCTCGGTTGTCTCCTGCATCTGTAAACGGTGCATTACGTCCCAAACGTCGTGCAGGGCATCGACGTATTGGTAAGCCATCTTCTTGGCGCGGGAGAACCTGCTCGTCTCGTTTTTAAAGTTTGACCAAGTTTGTTCCGTCGCCAAATCCGCCAACGCCACCACCCATGCCGCCTTTGAAACGATGATGCGGTACCTGTAGTCCCGACCGTCCCAGTTAAGAATCTCGGCTTTCCCTATTTCAGAATTCGGAAAGCGATCTTTCAGGCTTGCCAAGTGCTCGTGCAGCCTAGCCCTCACCATCACCGTGTCGGGATTGATTGTGCCGTCTGGTTTGTCGGCACAGGCGATTGAGAAGAATCCGTATCTGCTGAAAATCCACATTGACATTCCTTTCGAGCACATCAAGGTCGGCACGTGCGGCGTTGTTCCTGCGACCGAAGGGTCTGTGGCGGCTCCTCCTCCATGATTGATGGGAATTCGCGATCAGTGTCGTCTTCGATTCGAATCAGGGAGCCCACCCGAGACCGTATGAGGGATACGCTTTGGCTCCGGAGGCGGGAGCATACGCAATTTCATTTTGCAGTGGGGTTCGTGCCTCTTCATTCCGACCGAACTCTTCCCACATTCGGGGCACTTTTTCACACGCTTGCTACAGTGGCGTGTGTGTTCCTTCATCCCGACAGAACACCTCCCACACTTCGGGCACCGCATCAGAACATCACTAAAGGATTTGGGTTCCATAGCATTGTAATGATATTCGAGGAATCCGGCGGAATCCCAGTGAATCAGGGAATCAGGGAATAGGGGGACATGATACCTTTTCACAGCAATTTCAGTTGCTCGGCGGCGAGGGAATCGGTTGCCGGTCTGCGTCCCGGGGCGCGCCGAGCGATCTTGCGTCCCAGTAGACTCTCAAGGCCAGTGACGAACTCGGGCGCGCCCAATGGGCGTCCCGTGGCCTCGGCACGGCGAAGGTCGCTGAAGTCGTCTTCTGAGTTAGCTTGCAGAAGCTCTTTGAGGTGCGGAATCCTGTCCAGAACCGGCCGCACTGTGACCAGTGCATCGTTCTGACCGGAAAGGTGAGCGCGAACGCTTGACCACTTCCAATCCTCCGGTCGCGAGACCAGACCGGCCCGCACCGGATTCAGGCCGACATAACGAACGGCGCGGATGAGGTGGGTATCGTCCAGCACCACCGAGGCAAAGCGGCTCTGGAACAGATGGCCGGTCCAGCGGCCACGGGCATTGATGAAGTTGGTGTAGCGCCTGTGGGCCTCGCCGACAGCGCGGCCCAGATCGCCGGCCCGCGCTGGCTTCAGGATCAGGTGCACATGATTGGGCATCAGGCAATAGGCCCAAACCGCAACCTCGGCCTTCGACGTCTGCTCGGCCAGTAGATCGAGATAGACTTCGTGATCGCCATCTTCAAAAAAGATGGCCTCGCGCCGGTTGCCGCGCTGCGTGACATGGTGGGGCAGCCCCGGAACCACGATCCGTGGAAGACGTGCCATGCCTGAACGATAGCACCAAAACGGGGGAATAGGTATCCTGTCCCCTTTTCCCGCATGATGAAACTGCTCTATGCTCTAGTATGAAACTGCTCTAGTATCCATCTGCATGCATCAGCCGCTTGGGCTTGAAGACGCGCATGAAGAGGTAAACCACGAGTTGCAGCACGAGCGCGCCGCAACAGTCTAGCAATACGTCCCAGGGCGAGCCGGTCCGGTTGGGCAAGGAGGTTTGGTGCCACTCGTCGGCACTGGCCACCAGCGCGGTTCCAACCAGGGCGAGAAAGGCGTCGAGGGCGAACTGGGATCGCGGCAGGCTCATCCACCACGCCCGCAGCCAAGCCACCCCGATCAAGCCATAGCCGATAAAGTGGCCGCTCTTTCGAATGACCAGATGGATGACCTTCCATTGCGCAGCGCTGACGTGCCCAAAAAGGGACTCATACAGCCACTGCAACGGGTCGCTGGTATTGTCGGAACCAAGCCACTCGGTGGACTCCACGAGGATGGCGAGGATGCCAATGCCAACCGGAAGCCAGGCGCTCAGCCAGAAGTTGAGGCTGCGGCGCCTATTCCACATGATAATTGGGCGCCTCACGCGTGATGATCACGTCATGCACGTGGCTCTCGCGCAGGCCCGCGCCACTGATGCGCACAAACTGCGCCTTCTGCTGCAACTCCGTTATGGTGCTGCAACCCAGGTAGCCCATGCCAGAGCGCAAACCGCCCACAAGTTGGAAGACCATGGCCTCGAGCGGCCCACGGTACGGGACGCGGCCTTCGATTCCTTCGGGAACAAATTTGGCCAGCCGGTTGCCGTTGGCGCGCTCGCGCTGCACCACGCTCTCCGATCCTGAGTCGGCACTGGCCAGGTCTTCCGTGCTCTGGAAGTAGCGTTCGCCGGAGCCCTGGCTCATGGCGGTCAGCGAGCCCATTCCGCGATAGCTCTTGAAGCTGCGGCCCTGGTAGAGGATCGTCTCGCCGGGACTTTCGTCCACGCCGGCAAAAAGCGATCCGATCATGACCGAACTGGCGCCGGCCGCGATAGCCTTGGTAATTTCGCCGGAGTACTTGATGCCGCCGTCGGCGATGACCGGGATTCCGCGCTCATGCGCCGCGCGCGCCGCCTCGGAAATGGCAGTAATTTGCGGCATTCCAGCGCCGGTTACCATGCGCGTGGTGCAAATGGAGCCAGGCCCGATGCCAACCTTGATGGCGTCCGCGCCGGCGCCAATCAACGCCAATGCGCCCTCGTACGTCGCCACATTTCCGGCCAGCAGTCCAACGTTAGGGAACGCCTTCTTCACGGCGCTCACTGCTTCAAGCACTCGCGACGAGTGTCCGTGCGCCGAGTCGATGGCCAGCACGTCTACCCGTGCGCGGACAAGCTCAGCCGCGCGCTCTAAAAAGTCGCCGGTGGCTCCAAGCGCGCCGCCCACGCGCAGCCGGCCCTGGTCATCTTTGCTGGCGTTGGGGTACTTGAGCTTTTTCTGGATGTCCTTGACGGTGATGAGACCCTTCAAGTTGTATTGATCGTCCACCACCAGCAGCTTTTCGATGCGGTGCTTGTGCAGGATCAGTTCAGCCTCTTCAAGGGTGGTGCCCACCGGCACGGTGACCAGGTCTTTCTTGGTCATGACGTCGCCGACGGGAATATCGGTGCGCGTCTCGAAGCGCAGGTCGCGATTGGTGAGGATGCCCACCAGCCGCTTGCCCTGCGTAACCGGCACGCCGGAAATCTTGTAGCGGCGCATCACTTCAAGAGCGTCGCCGATCATCTGGTCCGGGCCAATGGTCACCGGGTCAACGATCATGCCGCTCTCAGAGCGCTTCACTTTGTCAATCTCGCCCGCCTGCTCGGCAATGGTGAGATTGCGGTGCACAATGCCGATGCCGCCCTGCTGGGCCATGGCGATGGCCATGCGCGATTCGGTCACCGTATCCATGGCGGCCGACAGCAGCGGGGTGTTCAGCGTAATGTCCCGGGTCAACTGGGTTTGCGTGCTTACTTGTACTGGCACAACGTCGCTGTAGGCAGGCACCAACAAGACGTCATCGAAGGTCAGGGCTTCAGGCAGATTTTTGGCTAGCATATGTTCTGATGCGCCTGGCGGGCCGGGCATCTAGTCCCCGGCGCGGCAGGCGCTTCGTACTATTGTACCGGAGGGGGCTCGGTGGGAGCAGAGAGGGCCGCGATGCGCGAGTTGACGAATTCTCGAACGCTACGAACCATTGCGAGGGCGTCTTCACGATCGAGAACGTAGAATTCCGGGATGTCATCGTAACGATGAGTGACCGCAAAAGCACCAATCCTTGAAAAGTCAACAATCGGTTCGGGCAGAGTCTCTCCGGTAGCTTTTAGGAGAACGATAAGATGATCAAGGTCATGGGTGAACTTGAATTCGACTCCAAGTTGACATAAAAGGGCTTTGTATAACTTTTCGATTGCCTGCTGGACGTGGAAGCCAAATGGACCATCCGGCACTCCGTTCAAATGTAGAACGGCTTCGTCTTCTGCGGCCTTTTTAAGCAAAATCTAGGCCTGCCTATCGATGCCCGCTGTCATAAACAGCCTTCCCAGTGCGCAGGATCTTGTAATAAACGCTATTTACCGATGACTGAAATTCACCCGCGTAACCCTCAGAGGCGACAATGAGGTCGGTGCTCATCGGGATGGAGCCGAGAGCACGCAAGAGCTTGTTGCGCAGGTCGCCAATCTCGTTCTTACGGGAATCCGGAATCAAGACCGCCAAATCGAGATCGCTGTCCCATTTTGCCTCCCCTCGCGGCCAGGATCCAAACAGGATCACACGCGAAGGCTGTGCCACCTCTATCGCAGTCTTAACCGCGAGATCAACCTTCTCCTGGGTCGGACTAAGAGCCTCAAGAGCGGTGCGGACTTTGTCGGCGGGTTGCATGGTTGCCTTAGGGATAGTTTAGACCGGTTTCATCTCCTCCGAAGCTGTAAAACTCCCTTTCAAAGCGTCGAAGTTGAGTCAGGCAAGGAGTTTGCACCTTCAGGGATGCGGTTCAGAATGCCCAACTTACGTGCCATGCGTTCGGGGATGCGCATGGGGATTTGCTCTTGCTCCCCAAGCGTGAGGACAACATACCGCCGCCAGAAGCGCTTTGTCCGCGAGAGCTTGATTTCGTTCCACGGGATGCAGAGTGGAGGGTGGCCGACGCGAATCAGGAAGAGTACAGCGAGATAGAGGGCATCTTCTGAGGCGGTCAGGCGAACAGAGCCGCTGTAGTGGCCCAAGAATCGCGTGTAAACGGTGAGCAGCAGTGGACCGGCGGTGCGGGTTTCGCCGTAGGGCTCAGACTGAGCGCGGAAACGCCTGGATAACGAATGCCAGCGGCTCCATACGCTGGTCAAGAGGCAAATAAGCGCCCATGCTGTTGTGAAGAGGATGGTGGCGAAAAGTGGAAAGGGAATCGGCAAGTAAATCGGACTGGCTTGCAACGTACACCTCTTCGAGGCTGCTTTTTAAGCCGCCGGGGCCACCTTCTTCGCGGCTTTGAGGAGCACGCGGAGGGCCTCGTTGACGGCTTCGGCATTGGGGAAAGCCTCTGCCACGTCAGGAGCTAACGTCACCATCACGACATCATGAGGGAAGCGATCTGCGTATTTGCCGCGAACCGCGTGTGTGAAATCGTATTCCTTGCGCATATCGTCGTCTTTAGGCTCCGGTTTACGGCTGCTGCTCATATCGTCTCCTCTCTCTGGGTTCGGCCTTTCGGGCACTGATGATTCGAATTTTCAGGTCGTTTTCTGCATGAACTACCACCAGCAACAACTGCCGGGTAGATTTTCCAAGGGCCAACCAACGTTCCTCATCAAGAGAATGCACCACATCGGGCTGTACCAGCAAGAGCGGGTCGCGAAAAACTGTGGCCGCCTCTTCGAAATCTACGCCGTGCTTTTCCTTGTTGACCAAAGCCTTGATGGGATCCCAGACAATCGACTGGGGCTGCAAATCACACCCCCACCGGGAAGGGCTTGGGACTGGATTCGTCGGTGTTGGCGGTGGCGCCGGTGCGCCAGCGCTCGAAGCGGCCTTGCAGCAGGCTCATGAGTCCGGTGTACCAATAGCCGATGACGAAGAGGATCAGGAACGGCGCGGTGAAGTAATTGTGGTTTGAGAAGGTATAGAGAATCGCCAGGAAGAAGTAGGTTCCCAGGGCGAGCTCAATCCACGGCGCCAGCAGCAACCGCTTGCGGTACTTGGCGGCCTGGGATTTCTCGCCCTTCTTGGCCACGCGGTACTTGGGGGTACGCACAAACGGGCTCTTCATTCCGAACAGAGCCTCCATCACCGCCTTGGTGTTGGTGACCGTGAGGCCGATGCCCAGCGCCATCAGGAAGGGTAAATAGAAGAAGGTCTTCCACCATGTTTTGGGGAAGAGCACGCGCTCGCTCATCAGGTAAAACACCGCGATGGAAAACGTGGACGCGGTGAAGAGCGGGAAGTCGATGAGCAGCATCTGGAACCAGCCCTGGTAGAAGCGGCAGATCATGGCCGGCAGCAGCGCCGCCGACATGAGCACCATCAGCGGATAGCTCAGGTTGGCGGTGAGGTGGTAGACCGCCTCGACCTTGATCTTCCGGGGCACTTCGGACTTGAACATCAGCGGCAGGACTTTGATGGAGGTTTGAATGAGCCCCTTGGCCCAGCGGGCCTGCTGCGTTTTGAATGCCGTCATTTCAATGGGCAGTTCGGAGGGGCATTCGACCTCGGGCAGGTATTTGAATTTCCAGCCGGCAAGTTGCGAGCGATAGCTGAGGTCGGTGTCTTCAGTGAGCGTGTCGTGCTGCCAGCCGCCGCCGTCGGAAATTGCCTTGATGCGCCACATGCCCGCGGTGCCGTTGAAGTTGAAGAAGTCGCCACTTCGGACGCGCGCGCCATGCTCCATAACAAAATGCCCGTCAAGCAGGATGGCCTCGATCTGGGTGAGCATGCTGTAGTCGCGGTTCATGTGCGTCCAGCGCGTCTGCACCATGCCGATCTCCGGCTCGGCGAAGTGGTGGATCACCTTCATCAGCCAGTCGGTGGGGGGCACGAAATCGGCGTCGAAGATGGCCACGTATTCGCCCTTGGCAACCTTGAGGCCTGCGTCGAGCGCTCCGGCCTTGTAACCGTGCCGGTTGGTGCGGTGGATATAGAGAATCGGATGGCCCAGCGCCGCATAGCGCGCCACAATGCTGGAAGCAACTTCCTGCGTCTCGTCGGTGGAGTCGTCCAGCACCTGGATCTCGAGCTTTTCTCGCGGGTACTCCATGGCGCAGATAGCCTCAATGAGGCGGTCGATGACAAACTGCTCGTTGAAGATGGGCAGTTGCACGGTGACCAGGGGCAGCGAGTCGAAGTGTTTGGGCGGGTTGGGGTTATAGTTCTTTTTGTATTTGTAATAGAGGTAGCACATGGTGTAGCGGTGGATGCCATAGAGGGCCAGGATGATCATGACCGCGAAGTAGGGCAGCAACACCGCCGCATCAAAGAAATTCCAGTGGTAGAGGCCTTTGAAGGTCTGGTCTGCCTCCTGCATCTGCTTCAGGTAGTGGCGAAGGCCGGTTTGCGGGGCAAATGCCAACGAGGCGGCCATCCGCGCCGGCAGCGCCACAAGATGGGAAAGGAGCAGGCTGGAGGCGGGTTTTAGAAGGGATGAAAACGCGTCGAACAGGGTAAACCTCCACGACCTGAATATGGGCAATTGTAGACGATTGGGGCCTGAGCCGGCGGGCGGGAAATGCTCCGCCATGGGCAGGTCACACAGGCGATGCGCGCCGGGACAGTTTCCGCTTTCCCTTCAGAGCATTCTTACTCATTCCAATAAACTTGAGCACTTTTGCATCGCCGCGCGTCTGAGTCATATTGCAGTTGCCGCACTTTATGCATCTCTAGTAACTTGAGCCATGCCGAAGGAGGCTTGTACTCCATGCCTGTTTCAACCGCATCCGCGATTGTTGCCGCCGCCGGCGGCAGTTTTTTGCTTGAAACCCGCACCCCTGCCGAGGTTTTTACTCCTGAAGATCTGAATGAAGAGCAGAGACAGATAGCCTCGACCGCTATCCAGTTTGCCCGGGAGGAGGTTCTTCCCGTCACGGCCGCAATCGAGGCCAAAGAGCCGGGAGTCCTGGCTGGGCTGCTGCGCAAGGCTGCCGAACTGGGCCTGACCTCGGTCGATATCCCGGAAGCGTATGGCGGGATGGAGATGGACAAGGTCACCACCACGGTCATCGCCGACCACATGTCCGTGCTGGCCAGCTTCTCTACAGCTTTTGGCGCGCATACCGGTATCGGCACCCTGCCCCTGGTCTGGTACGGCACTGAGGAGCAGAAGCAGCGCTATCTGCCCAGACTCGCATCCGGCGAGTGGATTGCCGCCTACGCGCTGTCAGAGGCTACCTCGGGCTCCGACGCCATGAACGTCCGCACCCGCGCCACGCTTTCAGCCGATGGTAGCACCTACACGCTGAACGGCGAAAAGATGTGGATCACCAACTGCAGCATTGCCGACATCTACACCGTCTTCGCCAAAATCGTCGATCCGGCGGCCGGCACCGAGAGGTTCTCCGCCTTCCTTGTGGAGCGCAATACGCCGGGCCTGGCCGTGGGCGCCGAAGAGCACAAGCTCGGCATACACGGCTCGTCCACCTGTCCTCTGATTTTCACCGACTGCAAGATTCCCGCAGACAACCTCCTGGGTGAGGCCGGCAAAGGCCACCACATTGCTTTCAACGTGCTCAACGTGGGCCGCTTCAAGCTGGGTGTGGCCTGCATCGGCGGAGCGCGGCACGCGCTGGCTCACATGATTCGCTATGCCAAGGAGAGGAAGGCATTCGGCAAGCCGATCTCCGAGTTCGGCCTCATTCAGCGCAAGATTTCATCCAGCGCCACTACCCTTTACGCGGCCGAGAGCATGGCCTACCGCACCGTGGGCATGATCGACGCCGCCATGGCAGCGCTCAGCCCCGAGCAGGCGCACGATCCGCGCGAGATTCAGAAGCGCATTGAGGAGTACGCCGTCGAGTGCTCCATTCTGAAGGTCCACTGTTCTGAGATGCTTTCCGATGTGGCCGATGAACTGATCGCCACCATGGGCGGCTACGGCTACGTGGAGGAGTATCCGGCGGAGCGCTTCTACCGCGACGCGCGCATTA
The DNA here is from genome assembly GCA_903911925.1 of uncultured Acidobacteriaceae bacterium. Classification (GTDB taxonomy): domain Bacteria; phylum Acidobacteriota; class Terriglobia; order Terriglobales; family Acidobacteriaceae; genus Telmatobacter. The sequence goes on along the minus strand of CAIWFH010000133.1, from coordinate 45,776 downwards.
ACCGGATCTTTGAAGGCACGAACGAGATCAACCGGTTGATCATCACTGGCTGGTTGATGAAGCGCGCTCTGAACGGGCAGCTTCCGCTGCTCCCTGCCATCAAGAAGATCATGGACGAAGTGACCCAGCCGCTGTCTTTGGATGGCGCGGGCGATACCGGGGAAGTGCTGGCGCGCGAAGGCGAGGCACTGTCATCGGCGAGAAAGATTGCGCTGTTTGCCGCCGGGGTGGCCAGCCAACGGTTCATGGCGGCTCTGCAAGACCAGCAGGAAGTGATGGCCGACCTGGCCGACATCATTACCCAGGTCTATGCGCTGGAGTCTTCGCTGCTGCGCGCGCGCAAACTGGCCGCGGCAATCAACAACGCTGCCCCGGTGGCCGCAGCTATGACCGGACTGCTGGCCGATGAGACGCTGGCCCTGGCCGAGCAAGCTTCACGGCGCGTGCTGGCCGCCTGCGCGGAAGGAGATATGCTGCGCACGCAATTGGCGATCCTGCGGCGGCTGGCGCGGTCCACTCCAGCCGATGCGGTGAGCCTCAGCCGATCGGTTGCCAAACATTGCATTCAACTGGAGCGGTATCCGTTCTAAAGCCTTGGGCGGTACGAATGTCGAGTCACCGGAGTTCAGATTAGAACGACGAGGTTCCAGGTATCCCACCCTTTCGTCAAAGAGCCGACGAAAGGATGGGGCACCCAGTCTTTGTGGAATTCGCACCCGCGTGGGGTGGGTTAGCGCTTGACCACGACGTTCAGAAGCATGTCAGTAGCAACGGGCTGATTGTCGAGCTTGGCGGGGCGCCAGCGGAACTGCCGAACAGCGTCCACCACGCCCGCGTCAAGGGTGGGGTCGGTTGAGTTGATAACCTGAATGTCCTCGGGTTTGCCCTGGGCGTCGAGATTGAGCTTGAGAACGACTTTGGAGTCGTCCTGAAGGGTTGCGGCAAATTCCGGGGAAACGATGATGTCGGTAGTGTGAATGAGATTTGGAGCAATTACACCGGTGCTTACGCGACGATCCTGGGTTGAGGCAGAGGCGTCTTTCACGGGCTGGCTTGCAACGGCCGCTGCGGGGAGGAACAGGGGGGAGAGCAGTAGGCTTGCTGCGAGTATTCGTCTCATTTGGAAACTCCAGATGGTCAATAGTTACCATCACGATTATGGTCCGAATCGCATACGATTGTCAAATCACTTTTAACGGACGTTTGGTTTCATGCGTTTACTGGGCAATATTTTCATTTCTTAGAGTCAACTCGCATCTGGGAAGGAAGTACCCAAAGCGGAAAATTTGCGCCGAGAGATCGCGCGCATCAGCCTTCGGGGCGGGAGAGGTGGCCTTCGATGCGCATGAAACGGGCCCGGTTTGGCCCTCTCTGCCGACCTAGCCCGGGGCCATGGCTTTCAAGTAACCCTCGTCTGCATAAGCAAGCAATTGCCGGTCTGCACTGACTAGAGTGGCGTCAAGATGGCGGGCGGTGGCCAGCAGGATGCGGTCGGCGGGATCGGGATGAACGTCCCATGGCAGGCGTGTGCTGGCGACGGCAATCGATGGGGAGAGCGGCTCAAGTTGGATGCCGGGGAGTGCGAGGGCCGCGGTGAGCCAGTCAGCGATGTCGCGGTTCAGGCGAAGCCGTTCTTTCGCGACCAGCATGGCAATCTCCCAAGGGGTAATGGCCGAAACGAACAGCTCGTCTTTATCGGCGGCCCGCTCGATGTGCGAGTAAACCCGGCCAGAGATGCGCGCGGAATCGGCAAGGAGCCAGACCAGAACGTGGGTGTCGAGCAGCAGGCGCATTACTGAGCCGCTTCCCACTCGTTCTCAAGCGGAGAGACGATGTCGCCCTCATAGAGGACGGTCCCCTTCAACGCTCCGCGAAGCTTCGCCGCAGGCGGCATGGGAACCACTTGCGCGACGGGCTTGCCGAACTTGGTAATGACCAGCGGCTTGCGGCTGGCGGCGACCTCGTCGAGGAGTTGGAGGCATTTTGCTTTGAATTCACCTGCGCCGATGGTGGGCATGGGCAGAAACTCCTATAGTCATAGACTATGGTTGTACTTTAGGAGAGAGTAGCTTCTCTGTCAACTCTTCCGGATGAAGAACCGGTTGAGTTGCTGTTTCGCCGGGAATAGGCTGCACAGGGAAACACATTTAGATTTAGGCTTCCCGTCTGGCAGCCAATGGATGGATAATTGCCATTACCCAATGGCCTCTGAGGGCATCACGCTGGATTGACCGATCAATGACCGGTGAATCCTGGCGGGCGCTGTCGAGCGGTGGATATGATTTAGCGCGCGTCAGGGCACGACTTCAGTCGTGCCGAAAGTGACTCGAAAAGAGGGAGGGCTTTAGCCCCTGCAGTGTCGAAACCTACCCGACCATCGGACCCCAATAGCGCCACGGGACGCCCGCGAACTCTCTTTGCGACGACACGAACGGCTGGCGGGGGATCGTTGTTCCAAACGGAGCGGATGGCTAACCTCTTCATCTAAGTTCTTCGCTCCCGTGTGCGGGAAGGGAAGTTTACTGTCCACGACTTCGTCGTCATGCCAAACCACGTTCACATTTTGTTGACCATTCCCGGCGACCTGACTATCGAGAAGGCAATGCAGTTGATCAAAGGTGGTTTTTCATTTCGGGCTACCAAGGAGATCGGATTTAAGGGAGAGATTTGGCAGCGGGGATTCTCGGACGTTCGTGTCGTCGATGAGCGGAGCTTTCAGCAGCATCGAGAGTACATTGAAAGCAATTCGGTAAGAGCGGGTTTGGCAAGCTCAGCGGAGGAGTATCCTTTCGGAACGGCGTACTTGAAGAAACAGAAACGCGCAGGGGCTGCAGCCCGGAGTCATGAGGAGCGTTTCGGCACGACTGAAGTCGTGCCGAAACGCGCGATTGCTCGGTCGGGTGGCTCAGGCTGCTCGCTGACTCGAAAAAGGTGAGTTGCCAAAAAGAAACCGGCCCGCTTCTCTTGTTTAGGAGCGGGCCGGTTAAGTTCGCAGCTACTATGCGTTAGGCCTTGATGGAGGAGGTCAGCGCGCCCAAATCGGCGGCCAGTTTTTCTGTCGAGAAGGCTTCGATCAAGTCACCTTCCTTCAGGTCGTTGAATCCGCCGAGGCCGATGCCGCACTCCATGCCGTTGGTTACTTCGCGGGCGTCGTCCTTGAAGCGCTTCAGGGAGTGGACCTTGCCCTTGAAAACCTGTTCGCCGCCTCGCATCACCTTGACTTCGGCATCGCGGCGGATGACGCCGTCCTGCACACGGCAGCCGGCGATGGTGCCGACCTTGGGAATGCGGAAGACGTTGAGGACTTCTGCACGGCCAAGGTAGTTCTCCTTGAACGTGGGGTCGAGCAGGCCCATCATGGCTAGGCGGATTTCATCCTGCAACTCGTAAATGATGGAGTGCAGGCGGATCTCGATGCCTTCCTGTTGCGCAAGCTCGGCAGCCTTGCGCTCAGGGCGCACGTTGAAGCCGATGATGATGGTGTTGGAGGCGGTAGCCAGCAGCACGTCGCTCTCGGTGATGGAACCAACGCCAGAGTGGATAACCTTGATGCGCACTTTCTCGGTGGACATGCGGGTCAGAGAGTCGGCCAGCACTTCAACCGATCCGGTGACGTCGCCCTTGATGATGAGGGGCAGGTCCTTGACGCCGGCGGTACGAATCTGCTCGGCAAGACCTTCGAGAGAGACACGCGAGCTCTTGGCGAGTTGCGCGTCGCGCTCTTTCATCTTGCGGTACTGGGCAATGCCCTTGGCCTTGTCGCGATCAGCTACGACGAGGAAGGTATCGCCCGAGTCGGGCATGGATTCCAGACCCAGCACTTCAACCGGGGTTGAGGGGCCGGCTTCTTCAATCGGGCGGCCGCGATCATCGAACATGGCGCGGACCTTACCGAAGGTGTTGCCCACAATGTAGCTGTCGTTGAGGTGCAGCGTGCCGTCCTGTACAAGGACGGTGGCCACTGCGCCGCGGCCGCGATCGAGCTTGGCCTCGATGACCGAGCCCACAGCCTTGCGGCCGGGGGTGGCCTTGGGGGCCTTGATATCGCTGACCAGGCAGATCATTTCAAGCAGCAGGTCAAGGTTGATCCGCTTCTTGGCCGAGACCTCAACGAAGACCGTGCCTTCAGTGCCTGCCGCCCACTCTTCAGGAATCAGGCCGCGGTCGGCGAGCTGTTTCTTGACGCGATCGGGATTGGCTTCGGGCTTGTCGATCTTGTTGACGGCCACGATGATGGGCACATTGGCGGCCTTGGCGTGGTCAATGGCCTCAAGGGTCTGAGGCATCACCCCGTCGTCCGCCGCCACCACAATGACAACAATGTCAGTGACCTTTGCGCCGCGGGCTCTCATGCGGGTAAAGGCTTCGTGGCCCGGGGTATCGAGGAAGACGATCTCGCGGCCTGAAGCCGGAGAGCCTTCCTTGGCGAACTTCACCTTGTATGCGCCGATGTGCTGGGTAATGCCGCCGGCTTCGCCTTCGGCAACGTGGGTGAGGCGGATGGCGTCAAGCAGCGAAGTCTTGCCGTGATCCACGTGGCCCATAACCGTAACCACAGGCGACCGCGGAACTTCCAGTTCGCCGGTGTTTTCGGCCTCGAGAACCTCTTCGATGGCCTGGTTGGCAATCTCTTCTTCGTAGCTGATGACGGTGGCCGCAGCGCCGAACTTGGCTGCCACGTCCTTGACCATCTCGGCATCGAGCGACTGGTTGACCGTGACAAAGACGCCGGCCATGAGGAGCGTAGCGATCAGGTCCTTGGCGCGGACATCGAGCTTCTCGGCCAGGTCCTTTACGCTGATTCCCTCAACGACGGTAATCTCGCGAGTGATGGGCAGCGGCTCTCCGCCATATTGCACCCCGCCATAACGTGGCGGCGGCACAAAGCCCTTCATCGGACCTTCCTTCGTCTTGGGATACTGCGGACGTCCGCCGCGGCCACGTGGCGCTGCGCGCTGCGGGCGTGGTGCTTCGCCGGTGGGAGCTGCGCCGCCCGGACGCGGTGGGCCTCCGGGACGCGGCGGGCCAAAGCCAGGGCGTGCGCCAAACGGAGGTCTCGATCCAGGTGCGCCTGTGCCGCCCGGGCCTGCGTATCCGCCGGGCGTGGTGCGCGTGGGGTGCTTGGGACGTGGGCCTGCGCCTGGAGGATATTGGCCTGGCGCGCCGCTTGAAGTGCGCTGCGGGTAGCTGCCTGGGCCGCCGGTTGCCCTGCGGTCGAAGATAGGTCTGCCGCGCATGGGGCCTGCGGCAGCGATGCCGGTATTGGCCGGGGGCACGGTGGGCACCACGATGGGCGCTTTGTATACCGGGCGCGGGCCGGTTTGCGGCATCACGACGCGGCGCGCCGGCAGAGCCGGAGTGGGCGATGGAGTGTGTGTGTGTCCGGCGGTGCGGCGTGTATTCGGCGCTGCCTCGGCCTCTGGCTGAGCAGCGGCAACCGGCGCAGCTTCCACCGCTTCCACAACGGGAGCTTCAGCAACTGCCGAGGCTGCAATGGTTGCCGGCTCGGGAGCCTCAGCCACAACTGGCTGCGGCGCGGCAACTGGCTCTTCAACCGGAGCTGCAACGGGCGGCGCTTCGGCAACTACTGCCGGCGCCGGGGGAGCGACCGGCTTTTTGACGACGACGACCGGAGGCTCGATTGCAGCCGGCTTGGTTTCCTTGGGGGCGGGCGGCTTCACCACCACGGCCACCGCTGGCGGCACCACTGCCACTGCCGGGCGAACCGGCGCAGCTGCGCCTGCCGGAGCCTTGGCAACTACCGGACCAGCCGGCGGGTGCGAAGCAATGGCTGGCGTAGCAGGGGGCGGAATCACAATGGAGGGAGCCTGCCGCGGCTGCGGAACAATCCTGCGCGGTTCCGGGCGAGCCGGTGCCACAGCAGCCGACGGGGCAACAGCCACCACAGGAGGCGCAGGCTTTACCACGACCGCTGGTGGAGGTACAACGGCTGGCCTTGTGGGGAAATGGCTCCGCCGCGCCGCTTCTTCCGCCTCCATCTTCTTTGCCTGGATGGCTTTCAGAACGTCGCCGGGCTTGGAGATGTGCGAGAGATCGATTTTGGGAACGATTCCCTGGGGAGCTTTGGACGCAGGGGCGCCGGAGGTTCCAGCAGAGTGCTTGCCGCGCTCAAAATGCACGCGAACCTTGTCGGCCTCATAGTCTTCCAGCGAACTGGAATGGGTCTTGCCGGTTGCCAGGCCGAGTTCCGCCAATATGTCAAGAACCTGTTTGCTCTTGACTTCCATCTCGCGCGCGAGATCGTTGATTCGAACCTTACTCATCCGCCTCTTTTCAAAATCTGCTACCCAAAGCCCACTAGTCGCTCATAGCTACCCCATGGATTTGGCTGCGCTTCAAACTTCCGTTATCGCCCAATTGGCTTGGTAGGAGTGGGCGCATGCTACGCGCCTTCCTCTTCAGCCGCCTGCTCTTGCTCAATTTCGCTTGCTGCTTCAATCTCTTCCGGCTGCTCGTCCGCGTCGGGAACATTTTCGATGGCCGCTTCAATCTCAGGCACCGCTTCTGTTTCCGTCCCGGCTGCCTCAACGCTCTCAGCTTCCTCAATCACTTCGGCCGCGTTCTCCGCTTCCGCTTCCTCATTTGCCTCAACCGCGGGGGTGGTCTCAACCTCAGCTTCGCCTGGCTCGGCAACTTCGGGCACGTGGCCTTCTTCGCCTTCTTCAAAATGTCCAAAGTAGTGGCGAACCGCAACGCTGATCTTCTCCAGCGTCTTTTCGCCGATACCCGGAATCTCTTCCAACTGCTCGGGCGTCATGTCGGCCAGTGCTTCAACGGTGGTGATGCCTGCCGCCACCAGCTTCTGGATAATGCCGTCGCCCAACTCGGAAACCTGCTCAATAGGCGTCGAAGGCCCGCCAGAGAGAGCCTGCATCTGCTGCTCCACTTCCTGGCGCTTTTCTTCTTCGCTCTTGATGTCGATCTTCCAGCCCAGCAGCTTGGCGGCCAGGCGAACATTCTGGCCCTTCTTGCCGATGGCCAGCGAGAGCTGGGTGTCGTCCACAATCACTTCAAGCTGCTTGTCGGTCAGGTCTGAGATGGAAACGCGGCTCACCTTGGCCGGCTGCAATGCCTTCTCGGCAAATGTTGTGATTTCGTCGGAGTACTCGATGATGTCGATCTTCTCACCGCGCAGTTCGCGAATGATCGACTGCACGCGCATGCCTTTCATGCCTACGCATGCGCCCACCGGGTCAACGTCCTTGTCGCGGGACTGAACAGCAATCTTGGTGCGTTCGCCGGCTTCGCGCGCAATGGCGCGGATGGAGACCGTGTTGTCGTAAATCTCTGGCACTTCAGACTGGAACAGGTTCTGCACCAGTTCCGGTGCGGCGCGAGAGACGATCACCTGCGGTCCCTTGGCGGCGCGGTCAACTTTGAGCAGGACAACGCGGACCCGCTCGCCGATAGAGAACTGCTCAAGCCGCGATTGCTCGCGCTTGGGGCAGCGGGCTTCAGCTTTGCCCAGGTCGTAGATGATGTCCTGTCCCTCGATGCGCTTCACCGTGGCGTTCAGCACTTCCTTTTCGCGGTGGGCGTACTCCTGGAAGACCGTGTCGCGCTCAGCCTCGCGCACCTTTTGGAAGATGACCTGCTTGGCCAACTGCGCGGCAATGCGGCCCAGGGGAGTTGTGTCGCGATAGAAGCGGAGTTCGCTGCCGACTTCCACCTCAGGCGATATCTCCTTGGCTTCAGTCAGCGTGATCTGGTTGAGCGGATCTTCAATTTCTTCGTCGTCGGCCACAACCATTTTGAAGATGTAGGCCGTGATCTCGCCGGTTTCCTTGTTCAGCTCCCCGCGCATGTTTTCCTGGGTTTTGTAGAACTTGCGCGTGGCCAGGGCAATAGCCTCCTCAACGGCCCCCACAACGATGCCGGGGTCGATGCCCTTTTCCTGGCTGAGAAGCTCGATGCTTTGATACAAAACGCTAGCCATACTCTGCTTGCTCTCTCGGTTCTTTCGTGGGCTGAGCCGTTGAAAGCTCTCGCCGTTTCAGTTGGGGATGCTAAATCTCGGGGACCAGTTGCGCTTTCTCGATATTCTTGAGCGCTATCTCTACCGTGCTGACGCCCGTCTTCTTGGTCTTGCTGTTCTGCTTCACCGCGTTCAGGTCCAGCGTAATGCTGGGTGCCCCCGGTCCCTCGCTTTTGGGGACCGGGGACACCTCGACCAGACGTCCCTGCCAGTGCCGGTTGTTGCGAATCGCCTCAAAGGTCTGGATCTTCACCAGGCACCCTGCGAAGCGGCGAAAATCTTCAGCCTTGGTCAACTTGCGATCAAGGCCTGGGGAACTGGCTTCCAGCGTGTACTCGGCGCCGGGAATCAGGTCTTCCACGTCCAGCAGCACGCCAAAATCACGGCTGAAAGCCGCGCAATCCTCGTGCGTAATGCCTGAAAGCTGCTCGACGCTCAGCGTACCCTCGACCAGCCGCTCCGGAAGCCCTTCAGCGCCTGCCGCAATGGCCGCCTTCAGCGCCGCGCGCCCGGCAGCGTCTTTCTCAAGGAAGACGCGCAAAACTCTTTCTTTTGATGGACCTACGAGCTCAATTTCCACGAGCTCAAGCCCGTGTGATGCGGCCACTCGTTCTGCCGCCGACCGAATTTCTTCCAGCTTTGCCGCCATCGATCCCATGCCGCTCAAAAGCGGCTCAAACATCAAAAATTGGCCCAAATAAAAAGTGGGCTCTAAGCCCACTCATCTCTCCGCCAGCCGGCGTACTCACGGCAACTCAGGCGGACAAATTCGTCTGCATCCTTAGCATACGTCGAAATGCTTTGAAATTCAATGGGCAGGGCGGTCAAGCAGATGAAAATCACCGCATGAAATACGGCAAACGGTTCCAGAATGATTCTCCTCTATCCGGGGACGTGATTGACAAGGGGATATACAACGTATATACATTCAATCAATGGACGTCCACTTCCTCTACCACGGCCAGCGCTTTGTGTGGGACGTGGGGAAGGCGTCCAGTAACGCAAGCAAGCACGGCGTCAGTTTTGAAACGGCCTGTCAGGTCATCTTTGACCCGTTTGTTCGGATTGAAGACGCGAGTGCCGGAGAGGAATCGCGAGACGCGGCGATCGGGCTCACCGAGGATTGGACCTTGTTGTTTGTCGTGCACATCCTGCGCGAAGGCGAGACCATTCGAATCATTTCAGCGCGGCCCGCGACTGCGCAGGAGAGGAGAACCTATGAAGACAGCGAGTGAACGAATCCAACGGCGATTGAAGAAGGATCGCCAGATGACGGTCATCAGCATGCGCATCCCCGAGGATGTGATCGAGGACCTCAAAGAGATTGCGCCGTCTCTCGGCTTCTCCGGCTACCAGCCGCTCATCCGCGCCTACATCGGACAGGGACTACGCAAAGATCAGACACGGATGGAGAACTCGCAAGTCCAAATCCTCACTGAGAGCCTGCGCAAACATGGAATCGCCGATCAGGTTATCTCGGCCGCTATCGCGGATGCACAGCTCAAGAGCGCATAGGCCGGCCAAATCTCCTATACTTTCGGCCATGATCCGGAAAGCTGCTCGTTGGCTTGTAATGCTGTCCGCGATTTTGGCTGTGGCTGCGCCCACCTCTGTCCTTGCTGACGACGGAGCCGCTTCAATTGCTGCTGGGGGCCTGGTGTCCCGGCGCGAAACGCGGATTGTCATGGCAAAAGAAGTGTTGAAGATTAGCACGAAGAAGATCGTGGTCGATTATGACTTTCGTAATGATTCGGATCAGGATGTGACGACCGAGGTTGCTTTTCCGATTCCGCCGTACGAGAACGGAGTGGTGGAAGGACCTGGACAGGCCGCGCAGGCCTTTGAGAGCTTCAAGCTTTGGATCGATGACAACCCTGCCCAATATGAATCGGAAGCTGCGGCCACTCTCAACGGCAAGGAAGTTTCCGTTATTCTCAGAGCCAATCGGATAGACATTCCTACATTTGGCCATTTCGATGCAAAAGAGGTTGTTACCCCCGACTTCACTCGGTTGCCAAAAGCAGTTAGAGAGCAATTGGTTCAAACTGGGCTGTTCGAGCCTCGCGACGCCAATTGGGGCAAATGGACCGTTCATCTGCAATACCACTGGACGCAGACTTTTCCAGCGCACTCCACTGTTCACATCCGCCATGAGTACACGCCTGTGGTTGGAGCGGCAGACGATACGCCCATCGATGCGCTGCAGTTCCTGCTGAACTCAGGATCGGCGAAAAGAGACGCGAAGCGATGGCGTGACTCAGGGGCGGACGAAGTCGCCGCGTTCTGCCCTGAACCTGATTTGCTTCGCACCGTCATCCGCAGGGTGTCTGAGGTCAAAAACGATCGCAGCGTATATGACGGGACCATTTTCCCGATTCAATGGGTTGACTTCATTCTCACCACTGCCAACACCTGGCAGCGGCCTATAGAAGATTTCACCCTGATCGTTGAGCGGCCGGAGCCGGACAGCAGTTGGCGGAACCTGGTGAGCTTCTGTTCACCGGAAAACGGCAAGGTTGAAAAACTCGATGCCGACCACTTCCAGGTTCATCTCACAAACTTCGTCCCTACCTCGGAACTGCATATAGGTTTCTTCGATGTGCCCGGAGCGAAGGCTTCGCAACCGGCAGGGAAGAAGTAGGAATGCCGGGAATCCGTAATGTTAGACGTTTCCCAGGTCTCAACATCGAGACCTGGGGCACCCGGCCTTTCTGGTTTGGGGAAGATGGGCCGATTGGGGTTCGTGGGCTCCCACCCTTCGCAAAAAACGCGAAGGATGGGGCACCCGGCTTGTTTGGCAGAACGAAGGGGTAGAACCGCCCCCGGTGCTAGACTCAGCTATATCTATGGCCGTTCCTCGTTCGTCCCATTCTGCTCCTACTGCTTCGCTTTCTGAATCCCGCGCCGCCTTGCTGAAGCGCGCCGCCCGTGCCGCCATGGATTACCTGGAGCATGAAGATACCCGCTCGGTTGCGCCAAGTCCCAAAGCGGTGAACGCGCTGAGCGTTTTTCGCGGTCCGCTGCCGCCGGGGCCAACCAGCGCCGAGACGGTTCTGCACCTGCTGGACGAATATGGTTCTCCGGCCACCATCGCCAAGACGGCCGGGCGGTTCTTCGGCTTTGTCAACGGCGGCTGTTTGCCTGCCGCGCTGGCCGCCAGCTGGCTGGTAAGCACCTGGGACCAGAATGCAGCCTTTTTTGTGCAATCGCCCACGGCTATCACGCTGGAAGAGATTGCCCTCGAATGGGTGCGAGAGATGCTGGGGCTGCCGGTGGGAACCGGAGGCGCTTTGGTCACCGGCGCCACCATGGCCAACTTTTCGGCCCTCGCCGCCGCGCGTCACACCATTTGCGAACGCGCGGGATGGGATGTGGAGGCAGATGGCCTTTTTGGCGCGCCGCCGATCACTGTCGTTGTCGGCGAAGAGGCGCATGCCTCCGTGCACAAGGCGCTTAGTCTGCTGGGCATGGGCCGCAACCGCGTAGTTCGCATGCCGGTTGACGGGCAGGGCCGCATGAGAGCCAACGCATTGCCGCATCTCGACGACCGGACCATTCTCTGCCTGCAAGCCGGCAACGTGAACACCGGAGCGTTCGATCCGGCGGCGGCGATTATTCCTGCGGCACGCGCGGCTGGAACATGGATACACGTGGACGGGGCCTTTGGGCTTTGGGCGGGCGTTTCGCCTGAGTATCACCGCTGGACCAAGGGCTTTGAGCAGGCCGACTCCTGGGCTACAGACGCTCACAAGTGGCCGAACATCGGCTACGACTGCGGCATCGCCCTGGTACGCGACCCATCGACGCTGCAGGCGGCCATGTCCATGCAGGCCTCGTATCTGGCGCTCGGAGATCATCGCGAGCCCGCCGACTACAATCCCGAACTCTCGCGCCGCGCCCGCGGTGTGGAACTGTGGGCCGGTCTGCGCTCGCTGGGCCGCTCCGGCATGGCAGAGATTGTGGAGCGCACCTCAGAACATGCGCGCCGTTTTGCCGCCGGGCTCAAGGCCGCGGGTTACGAAATTCTCAACGATGTGGTGATTAATCAAGTGCTGGTCAGCTTCGGCACGCCGGAGAAGACGCTGGCCACTATCGCCCGCCTGCAAGCCGAGGGGACCTGCTGGTGCGGCTCGACCGTGTGGCAAGGCAAGACCGCCATGCGCATCAGCGTGTCAAGCTGGGCGACGACAAAAGAAGATGTGGACCGCAGCCTGGCGGCAATGCTGAAGGCCGCGCAGGGGTAGGCGAAAGCCTGCACGCTTGACATCCGCTGCCTGCTCGCTGAGGCTGATAACCATGTGTAGATTGATTCGCTTTGGCTTGATCGCGCTCCTGCTGACCGCCCTGACTTTGCCTCTCGCTCATTCCCTGGATAAGCAACCTGCCGGTGTCTACCACGCGCGCCGCGTGGCGCTGGCTGCCAAGCTGCATGGCGGCGTGGCTATTCTGTTTGCTGCGCAGGAGCCGGTGCTGGACTTTATGCCTTACCGGCAGGATGAAGATTTCTACTATCTGACCGGCTGGACTGATCCGGGGGCGGCGCTGCTGATCGCTTCTGACGATGCCCAGGCGGCCAGCCCGCGGACTTACGGCGAGATTCTGTTTCTGCCCACGCGCAACCTGCGACTGGAGAAGTACAGTGGCATCAAGCCGGATGCGGCCACGCCGGGAGCGGCGAAAACCGCAGGCGTGGATGCCGTGCAGCCAATGGCGCAGTTGCCCGTAGTGTTGAACCGGCTGATCGGGGAAGCGAACCGGGGATTGTCGGGCAACCTGTGGGCGCAGCCCGCCGCTCCGGAAGCCAAGGCGCTGTTGCAGTTCAATGGCGCGACTTTCGGAAGCAGTTCGATGCCGCCTGCACGCGATGTGACCAGCATGATCGCGCAACTGCGCGTGGTGAAGGATGCCGGCGAAATTGAACTGCTGCGCAAGGCTTCGGACGCCTCCATCGCGGGGCAGCGCGCAATGATGAAAGCAGTGAAGCCCGGCGTGACCGAGCGGACCGTTGCCGGCAAGATGACGGCCGCGTGGTTCGAGGCCGGCTGCGAGCGGCCGAGTTATGCGCCCATCGTCGGCTCGGGCATCAACTCGACCATCCTGCACTATGGAGAGAACTCGCGCACCATTGAGGACGGCGACATCGTAGTGGTTGATGCGGCTTGCGAATACTCGATGTATGCCGCCGACATCACACGGACTGTTCCGGCAAACGGCCGCTTTACCGAGCGGCAGCGGGAGATTTATAACATTGTGCTGGCCTCGCAACAGGCGGCCATTGACGCGTTTGTCTCGGGCAAGTCGAAGATCAACGACCGCGACCGCAAGGATCCCGATTCGCTCGACAATGCGGCCTACAATTACATCAACACCCACGGCAAAGACCTTCACGGCCAGCCGCTCGGCCAGTATTGGCTGCACGGGCTCGGGCACATAGTGGGCATCAATGTGCATGATCCGGCAGAGTATCCTGCAGTGCTCAAGCCGGGAATGGTCTTTACCATCGAGCCGGGCGTCTACATTCCTGAAGAGAAACTCGGCGTGCGCATTGAATGCACGTTCCTCGTCGGCGAGGACGGAAAACTGATTGACCTGACCGCCGCGCTGCCGCACACCGCCGAAGAGGTTGAAGCGGCAATGCAGGGAAAGTAGGAGAAGATGGACCAACGCGACACAGTGGAACCCAATCAGATGGAAACGCTGATTCAGGCCTTTGGAGATCAGCTGTTGGCCTGCCTGGACGAGTGCGCGCGCGGGCGCAAAGGACTCTTCGGCGACGTGGAACTTTTGAGCGACGAGACTGGGCAAAGCGCGTGGCCTGAGGCCGCTCGTTTGCGCGAACTGGGGCTGGCTTTGCAGGGGCTGGTTGCGCAACAGGAAGAGCGCAATGCGCTGGTGGACGAGTTTCTTGACCTGTGTTCCATTCACGGCGAGAGCAACCCCGGCGAACGCAAACTGGCGCGCGCGTTTCTTGAACGGATTGAACGCGGCGATGTGGGCGTACAGCCAGAAGAGAAGGGAAGACCGTGGTAATTCTGCACGCATTTTTTGCGTTGGTGTCCGGCTTCGCGGTGATGGCTTTGCTGGTGATTGTGCTGACCGCGTTGGTCACGCGCCTGGTGCCCAGTTGGGTCGCGGTGGACGGCAAGCCGCAGGGGGGCTACATATTCGTCAACCTGGGCTACTCGTTTCTGGCCGCGGCTGCCGGAGGTTACGTTACCGCGTGGGCCGCGGCTGCGAATCCGTTGATTCACGTGCTGGCTTTGGGCATTGTGGTGTTGGCTTTGTCCGCTTTGAGCGCCATGCAGTCTCGCGGAAAACAGCCGATCTCATATCAACTGGCGCTGGTGGCCATTTCACCGCTGGGTGTGCTGGCGGGTGGGCTGCTGAGGCTGCGGGTGCTCGGAATTCTGTAAATTGTGGCACTTGCCTAAACGGTGTCACCGTATAATAATAGTGACACATCTGGTAAGAGGTGGAAACTATGGGAGCATTGACGCTTGCGAAGCTTACTGAGCGCAACGGACCTGTGAAGGAATCGGAACTTCGGACTCGAACCCGGATGGGTGAAAAGGGCCGGATTGTTCTTCCTGCGGCGATGCGCGAAGCTCTGGGAATGGAAGTCGGCGATGTGCTGGATTTGCGGATTGTCGACGGAGAGCTGCGCATCTCGACATTGTCGAACCGCATTCGGCGTGCCCAGGAGCGGGCAAGCCGATATGTAAAGCCTGAGACCCTGGTATCCGACGAGTTGATCGCCGAACGGCGCGAGGCAACCAAACATGCATGAGGTCGTGCTCGATGCCTCGGCAATGCTTGCAGTTATTTTTCAAGAGCCGGGCGGGGAGAAACTAACGGTCGCGATCCTCAAAGATGCGGCCATCAGTAGTGTCAACCTCGCAGAGGTCCAGTCCAAACTCATCACGAAGGGATACGATCCCGAGGATGCTTGGGAGGACGCGTTATCACTCGTCACAGTGGTAGAACCCTTCACGAGCGAACAGGCGAAAATTGCCGGAGATTTGATTACAAAGACAGAGAAATTCGGCCTCTCGCTGGGAGATCGATCATGCCTGGCTTTGGCGATTGCGCTCAAGGCTCCCGTTTATACGACTGATAAGATCTGGAAGAACCTGAAGGTTGGAGTTCCGATTCATGTGGTCAGGTAGAGTCCATGCCCCGGCCTGATTGATGCAACAGCCGACGCTCGGAGGCGCTCAGGCATCGGCTATTCTTGTTGGCCTACCAGTGCACACCGAATGTCAGAGGAATCAACTCGGTGCCTCCCATATCGATGTTGGGGCCGGTGAAGGCATTGTATTTCGGCGTATCCACATATAGGTAGCGCGCTTCGGCAAACAACTTCATGGTGCCGTCGTTATAGGTGCCGCCCAGGCGGTGCGTGAGCCCGAAACCAACATTGAAACCGCCCTGGTTCGACGAGAAATGGTTCGCCACTTCGCTGACCGGGTAGCCGTAGAAGTCGCAGCACACAAGGACAGTGAAACTGGCGAGCTTGCGGTAGAAGCCGCCGCCGCCGGTCACGTACACACCGTTGGTTGCCTTGGAAAACAGGTCGAGCACGGGATCGAGGGTGAGCGACCAGATGTGCGCATTGCCGCCGGTGCCGCCGCCCAATGCGACAAATGCGCCGGGGACCTTGTCGCCAATAAATTGGTACTCTGCCAAAACGGCCAGCCGGTCGGTGAGATGCAGGCCTCCGCCCGCGGTGAAGTTGCCGCCCCAGGTGATATAGGGGCTATCGTTGCCGATCGGACTGTTGAATCCAGCACCGGCTTCCAGGGCTATATGGCTCAGCTTGAATGGGTTCTCTTTCCTGGCGGATTGGCCCTGGCCCGCACCGGATGCGCCGGCGGCCGACGCCAGCCACGAATACCTGTTTTTTTTCAGAGTCTCATTGGCGAAAGAAAAAGCGCTTGAACTGGAATCGGCTGAAGAAGAACTGTCGGATTCAGATGTCTTGAATTGTGCGCTCGCCGCGGAGCCGGTGAGAAAAAGTGCACAAATAATAACGGTAAACGGCCGCAAAGGCTGCATCCACTTTGGAGAGGACATTTCGAGACCTCGGCGTCGAACTGTATTTTCGTCCGACCGGAAGTCGTGCAGGGGCCCGGCTGCAAAGATAGACACCGTTTTGAGACAAAAGGTTGCGGCGAGAAAAAAGTAAAGGGCCGGAGCAGATTGCCCCAGCCCTTTACTTTTTTAGTGGCTAGCCTTCTACCCCTGAATGTCGAACTGCTCAGGATGCAGAGTGGCATCGCTCTTGATGAGGATGTTCTTGCCGATCAGTTCTTCGAATTCGGTGAGCCAACTTGCATTGTTGCTCTTCAGCACTTTTACGGTTTCCGGATTCACGCGCAGCAGCACGTCGGTACCTTCAAAGTGCTTTTTCATCTTGCGCAACTCAGTGTAGATTTCGTTGCAGACCGTCGTCGGGCTCTTGACCATGCCGGTGGCCTGGCAAGTTGGGCAGGGCACGGAGAGAGTGCGTTCCAGAGACTGCTTCACTCGCTTGCGGGTGATGGCGACGAGACCGAAATCATTGAACTGAAGAACCTTTGTCGGCGCGCGATCGCTCTTGAGGGCTTCTTCAAGAGCAGCCATTACCTTGAACCGGTTCTTGCGCTCGTCCATGTCAATGAAGTCAATGACGATGATGCCGCCGAGATCGCGAAGGCGAATTTGGCGAACGATCTCTGGCACCGCGTCGAGGTTGGTCTTGAGGATGGTGTCTTCAAGGCGCGCCGACTTGCCGACATATTTACCGGTGTTGATGTCGATGGCCACCAGCGCTTCAGTCTGGTTGATGACGATGGAACCGCCGGACTTGAGCCAGACTTTGGAACGCAGGGCCTTGGAGATTTCGTCCTGAATGCCGAAATGCTCAAAGAGCGGGGTTTCCTTGGTGTAGAGCTTGACGCGCCGCACCAGGTTTGGAGAGAAGCGGTTGAGGAAGCGAACGATGCGCTCGTAATCGGCTTCGCTGTCAACCCAGATGTTTGAGAAGTTGGTGCTGACCTGGTCGCGCAGAATGCGCTCGATGAGCGAGAGATCGTGATAGATGAGCGCGGGCGACTTCGAACTGTCGGAGCGCTGCTTGATCTCGGCCCACAAGTTCAACAAGAACCGCAGATCGGAGCGAAGCTCTTCTTCTGAAGCGCCCTCGGCGGCGGTGCGGACGATGAATCCGCCGGATGCTTCGCCGCGTTCGTGGGTAAGAATCCGCTTCAGGCGCTGGCGCTCTTCGTCCGATGCGATTTTGCGGCTCACGCCAACGTGCGAGACGGTGGGCATAAAGACCAGGAAGCGACCGGGCAAGGCGATGTGCGAAGTGATGCGCGCGCCCTTCTTGGCAATAGGCTCCTTGGCAATCTGAACCAGGATCTCCTGGCCGGGCTTTAACAGGTCGCTGATGATGGGCAGGTCGGAGGTTTGCATGGAGCGCCGCGAAGGTCCACGGCCCCGATTTGGCGCGGCCTGCGCGCCTGCGGGTCCACGGCCACGGCGTCCGCGGCCGCCGCGATCGCGTCGCTGCGCGTCGCCGCCTGCGGGCTGGCCTTCAACTGCGGGCTCTTCCTCGTCTTCGTCTTCTTCCTCTTCACCCGTGTTGCCATCGAAGTTCAACTGGATGCGGTGGTCGAGATGAGCTTCCTGCAGCATTTCGCCCAAGTCGCCGGTACGCATCTGGTTGGGCAGTGTCTCTTCTTCAAAGTCTTCCAGGTCGTGTTCTTCGGCCTTGCCGCGGTTATGGCGGGGAGCGTCAAACTCTTCCTCTTCAATGACTTCTTCTTCAATGACCCCTGCACCCGGAGCGTAGGACGAAACCGGGGTTTTTCTGGCCGGTTCTTCCTCCTTCTTCTTTCCGAATCCAAAGAGCCTGAAACCGGTGGGTGCCGCCGGGTCAACATTGTGCGAGGCGGTGGCGTCTTCCTCCTCGGGTACAACTTCATCCTGCCGTGTTACCGGCGAAGCAAGCGGCTCGTCTGCAGAGGGCTCGGGAATCTCGGTTTCTTCCGTGTACTCGTCCGCGTCGACCAGGGGCTTCTCGTCCGCGGCGGCCTCAGTGGTCTCCTCGGTCAGATCGTCATCCTCGGACTCCAGAACATAAGTTCCGGAAGTGGTTTCAAACACGGGTTCAGGGGAGGCGTACGAGACGGACTCGACCTCAGTCCTCTCATCCACGAGGGCTTCTTCTTCAATTTCATCCGCTGCGATTCCAGCTTCCGGGGCGGAGGGAAATGCCTCTTCCGCGGGCTCGGCGTCGCGATTGCGATGCCTTGAGAGCGACTCGCCGGGAAGCAAACCGCTTCCATCCCACACGATAGGGGTATCAATCAGTGTGGCCGGCTTGAAACTGCTGGCCGGGCGGGCTTGCGCCGCCGCTTCAGGCTCCGCGCTTGAAGCGCCTTCGGCAGGAACGCCGCCGTACTTTGAAAGCGACTCGCCGGGCAGGACAAATGGGACCGGAGCCGCATCGAAGCGGCGAGCTGGCGCGGGAGAAGACTCTTCCCACGATTTTGTAAATGACTGTGCAGCTTCAGCCTGGATTTCTTCGGCAACTTCCGGTTCTGGGGTGGTTTCGGCGTAGGTCGAGCCGGACTCGCTCGCAGTGTCCTGGCCATCCTGGGAGCCTGATGCGCCGCGGCCGCCACGACGGCGACGGCGTCCGCGCCAGCGCTTCCCGCTTTGCTCGCCAGACTCTTCCTTGTCCATCGCTGCCTGCTCCGATGCATAAGGAGTGCCGGGAGTGGAAGTTGAAACATCGCCGGCCTCCGGTACCGCTTCAACCGTATAGTGGCGATCACGTGCGGGGGGTGCTTGCGCGGGCCGGTCCTGGGCAGGCCGTTCCTGGCGAGGCTCCTGTTTTTGCTCCTGCCTCTGCTGTGTGCCGCGGCCGTCCTTGCGGTCTGGACTGCGCTCTGGGATGTTGGTGTGGCGGACCTCACGGGGAGGCGTATTGCCGCCCGCGGCCGCGGCCTTTTCAACTTCGTCGGTTTCTTCCTGATCTTCGAGTTCCAGGAAGTCAGTTACATAGAGGAAGGCGTCGCGTTCCAGGCCCACATCTACAAATGCCGACTGCATGCCCGGCAGGACGCGGGTTACCCTTCCGTTGTAAATGGAGCCTGCGAGGGTATATTCGTTTTCGCGCTCGTAATAGATTTCGGCGAGCTGATCGTCTTCAAGAATTGCAAGCCGCGTTTCGTGCGGCGTGCTTGAGATGCAAATCTCTTTTGCCATCTTACCTTTCCGCCCGGTGGCGTCTGCCCTCCGGGGCCTACGGCAGGGGCGGATGGAGTGACGCGAAACCGGGAGGAATAGGGGTGTGCCGAAGGGATGACCCGTGCATTGCCGGCCTGCCGGGGGCCGCGCGTTCCGCGCCCAGGAGGGGCGGCGAACTGCGCAGGCTTTGGCGGATGTCAAAAGTAACCAGCCGAACAAGCGATGCAGTGCGGTAATCCGATTGCAGAGAGTTTGTGGCCAACAATACCGGGGTAGAATTCTCCGGCGGGGCCGTTCCAACCGTGGCGTATGCACGACCGTCCTGCGCTGCCAGACCAAGGCGTAAACGCCCCGAGGCTCTAGCGCCATTCGTGCAACTTGTACGCTGCCAACGGTCTTCCCGTCTCTGCGTGCTCATGAACCCAATCCTGCCGAGCTCGAGATCCATCCGGACCTGGCCGGCGATATGCTTGAAAATACTTTTCCTGCGATCCGGACGATTCCGGGGGGACGCAGGGGACAAACTTGTGGTCCGATCAGTTAACGAACCGGCGCATGCGCACATTCATTGCCGCACCTAGCGCCAGGAACGTAAACAGTACTGAAGATCCGCCGTAACTCATTAACGGCAAAGGGATTCCAGTGACCGGCATAAAACCGATGACCATGCCAACGTTGACCGCAATCTGAAAAGTCAACACAGCCACCACCCCCATGATAATCAGGGAACCGGGCAGGTCCGCGGCCGTTTGAGCGTTCTGAATCAAACGCATCAATATGGAAAAGTATAGCAGCAGGACCAAAAACGAGCCGACAAAGCCGTGTTCTTCGCCAAAGGCGGCAAAGATAAAGTCTGCATGGGGAATGGGAAGAAAGTCTCCCTGCGTCTGGGTTCCTTTTGCCACGCCTTTGCCCCATACGCCGCCGGAGCCGACAGCGATGAGGGATTGCCGTATCTGGTAGCCCGAGCCGCGGGGATCGTTATCCGGGTTGATGAAGCTGGTAAGCCGTGCCTTTTGATAGGGTTTTAGAACTTTGCCGCTGGTCCAAGCGCCAGCAATCAGCGCCGTGCCGCAGACCACCAGAACCAGGGATTGGCGCAGATTGATGCCGCCCAGAAACAGGCCCGCAATCAGGATGGGCGTATAGGTGAGGGCGGTTCCCATATCGGGCTGGATGAGCACCAGCATCATGGGCAGGCCCACCAGAAAAAATGCCTTGCCGATATCTGTCCAGGTGAGCCGGCGGCCGCCAAGGTTGGCAAAATAACGGGCCACGGCCAGAATCAGGATGAGCTTGATCCACTCAGAGGGCTGAAATTGAAAGTGGCCGAAGTTGATCCAGCGCCTTGCGCCCAGAACCTTGTGACCGAAGATTCTGACTGCCGCCAGGGCCAACAGCGCCGCGCCATAGAACCAGGGAACCAGGTCGAGCAGGCGGTGGTAGTCGATTTTCGAGAAGAGGAACATGGCAACGATGCCGCCGGCGATAAAGAAGATCTGCTTGGTGTGGAAGCCGGAGTACTTGGTGTGCATGGTGGCCGAGTAAATTTCGAACACCGAGATGGTGCACAAAAGAAGGACCATGCCGAGCAGCGGCCAGTCGAAATCGCTGAAGCTGAGCATTCGGCGCATCAGTTATGGTTTCCCTTCCAGGGGTCAAGGGGCAGCGCAAGGCCAAGTTGCGATGGGGCCGGCGGCGCGGGTTTTGTTTTCGCCACAGGCTGGCTGGGAGAAACAGCGGGCGGTTGAGGTTTGTGGTTTCCCACCCTTGCGACAGAAGGACGTCGCAAGGATGGGGCACCCGCGACAGAAGGACGTTGCAAGGATGGGGCACCCGGCTTGGGATTCAATGCTGCGGGTGCCTGCTGCGGGGGGATTGACGAAGAAGTGGCCGCTTTGAATTCGGGCGGATTGTTCGCCCTGGATGCCGGTTTTGGAATGGGTTCGCGACGCTGGCCCGGGTTCGGGCATGGACCAGACGGCGCCTACTTCTGCAGGGGCGGGAGTCTTAGGCGGCACAAGGTTGTTTGCCAATCGGCGCTGCTTCTCAACGTAGGCAGACACAATCTGTGCGCCGATCCTGGCCGGGTAGTAGCTGAATTCGCCGTTCTGCCAAAGAACGGCAACCACGAGTTCCGGGTTGCGGCGGGGGGTAACGCCGACAAACCAGACGTTGGGATAAGTTGACCGGCCTTTTGCCGTCTTTCCCAACGCCTCATGGCTCATCAATTGGGCGGTTCCGGTTTTGCCGCCGAAATCAATTCCTTCCAAGTGGGCGGAGCCGGCCGTATGCAAATAGCCGGGCTGGGTCACGTCGTACATGCCGTCTGTGATGGTGACCCAATTTTCCGGATCGATGGGGATATCCACCTTGCCCGCACCGGGAAAGCTCTCATCGAGAGCCTTGCGGAAGTCAGCAGGCAGCTGCTCGGGAACCACAACGTGGGGCCTGACCATATGTCCGCCGGAAGCGATGCCGGAGATGATCCGCGCTAGTTGGAGGGGGGTGGCTTCAACAGCGCCCTGCCCAATAGCCACGTCGAGCGTCTCGTCTGGATACCACCGGGCGTGGTAGTTCTTCAGCTTCCACTGCGCCGAGGGCATGAGACCGGGCTGTTCGCCGGGCAGGTCGATGCCGGTCTTCTGGCCGAATCCAAATTGAGTGGCGTATTTTGAAATCCTGTCGATGCCCAGCTTATCGCCCAGCATGTAAAAGAAAGTGTCGCAGGAGTAGGGAATGGCGTTGTGAATATTCACGGCACCATGTTTCTCGTCGCAATGGTGGAAGAAGCCGTAGGGACCCCAGCCACCGGAGCAGTTGATCTTCATGTCCTGCGCGACACCCTCTTGCAGACCGGCCACCGACATGAGGATCTTGAACGTCGATCCGGGGGCAAGCTGAGCCTGCAGAGCCTTGTTCATCAGCGGATGGTCGGGGTCGGTGATGAGCTTGTTCCATTCATTGCGGCTGATGCGGATGGCAAATGCATTGGGGTCGAAGCTGGGCCGCGAGACCAAGGCTAGAATTTCGCCGTTGCGCGGGTCCATAGCCACCACGGCGCCGTTGCGGTCTCCCAACGCCAGTTCGGCCGCCCGCTGCAAGTCGTTGTCGATGGTCAGCTTCAGGTCCTGGCCGGGGATGGCGTGCTGGGTGCGCAGATAGCCCATTTCGCGCCCGTGGCTATCCACAATTACGTCGCGGGAGCCGTCGGTTCCGCGCAGCAACTCGTCGTAGGTTTCCTCCACGCCTGCTTTGCCCACCACGTCACCCGGCTCGTATGCGGCGTAGCGCGTGTTGTTCAGGTCCTCTTCGCTCACCTCGCCCACGTACCCTATGAGGTGGGAGGCGAATCCGTCCCTGGGATAGAGGCGCCGTTCTTCGTCAATGGTGAACAACTCGGGGAACTCGTTGCGGTGGGCCTCGACAAATGCCTGCTCGTCGGCGGTGATGTCCTGCTTGATGGGCACGGGCTGGTAGCCGGGGGCGGCGCGATAACGGCGAAGGGTCGCCTTCAACTGCTCCAGATCGAGATCGAGCCCGCGCGCGATAAGGGGCAGGTCGGCATCCATGGCGTGGCCCTGCTCGCGAATCAGGAAGCAGGAGATCGACGGGTAGTTATCCACCACCAGGCGGTTTTCGCGGTCGAACAGTTTGCCACGGGCAGCCAGCACCGGCTCTTTGCGCACGCGGTTCTGCTCTGCAAGCAGGCGGAAGTTGTCTGCGCCCAGCACCTGCAGCCGCCAAAGCCCGGCTGTGAGAGCCAGCATCATGACAAGAATGCCGTATTGCACCACCGTCAGCTTGAGGGTGGAGAGCTTTTCGTGGCGATCTGTTCTGCCGAGATACATCTGTCTGCGCCTTAGATTACCGCGGTTTTGGTCCTGGTTCCTACTCTCGTTTCTTGATAAGGAGGGCTCGCTTCTTGGACTCTCCCGGCGCGAAGTTGTTGCCCTGGTCCCTTAGTCCCTAGTCCCTGATCTGAAGCCGGTCAAGCAAGGGAAACAGCACGAGAGCGAGGATCGAGTTGCCAACGGCTTTAATCAACTCCACAATCCAGCTCCACTCCAGGTCGAGCCCCAGCAGGACACGGTAAATGAAGACATAGATTCCGCTGCAGAGCAGCGAAAGAAAGAAGTTGAGCATTACCCGGATGGTGTGGTTTTCAACATCGATGCGCACGCCCACGGATGCGGCCAGAAAGCCGGCGATGGTTTTGGCGATGCCGTTGACGCCGATGGCGTGGTGGGTAAGCGCGTCTTCGAAGATTCCCATCCCCGCGCCCATAAACATTCCCTGGATGGGGCTGCGCAGGCCCAGCGCAAAATAAATGGTGACCACCAGTGGCAGGTCAAACCAGACGTAGCCACGCAGCAGGCGCGGCAGCCATGCCTGCAAGACCAGGGCGATAAGCGGCACCAGTGCATACACCAACAAGGGAAAGCGGCGAATTTCAAGATCGCGGCGGCTGTTGGCCGTAAGCACAGGCATCGCTATGGGTTCCTCGGAGTCGGATTTTGCGGCTTGGGTACGGTGGCGGGCTTGGAGGGTCCGGTGGGGGCGGGAGAAGTTGGCCGCGTCTTGGGCATTGTAGAGGACTTCGTCTGCCCGTCCGGCGCCGGGGGCGTCTGCCGTGGTTTCGGCTGTGTTTCCGGCGCGGCAGTGTCTGGTGCAGTCCCGGCGGGCGTTGATGCCGCTCCCGGCGTGAACCGGTCAGGGTGCAGCGGCATGGGTGGGCGGGATACGGGGTTCGGGTTCGCGGTGTCAAGCAGTGGCTGCTTATCTGGCGGCGCATTGGGATCGATCAGGCCCGGCAGATGCTCGGCCATAATCTCAGAGGCCTTTTTCTGCTCCTTGATCGCGGCGGCTTCGGGCCCTTTGAGAGCCTCGCTGGTGGCCAGGTCCTGCTGTTGCTCAGGAGAGAAGCGGGGCTGGGTCGAAGTAATCACCAGCACCTCATCCAATTGGGCAAGGTGCGCGGCCGGTGTGACGATGACTTGAATGAACGAGTCACGGTCCGGATCGCGGACTATTTTTTCAACCACCCCAACAGGCAATCCGCGAGGGAATATCTGGTCGCCGCCGGCGGTGAGCACCTTTTCTCCCGGCTGGATGCGCTGATCGGCCAGGATGCCCACAATCTGCGGGCGGCCGGCGCGGTTGCCGCGCAGAATGCCGCGAATCCGCGTAGTTTCGAGAATCACTCCCGCTCCGCTGGTCTGGTCGTTGATGGCCAGCACCTGCGCCGAGTGAGGGAAGACCTCGCGCACCTTGCCCACAATTCCGTCCGGTGTAATGACTGCCATGTCGCGTTCCAGGCCTTCGGCGGAACCTTTGTCGAGATAGAAAACGCGCGCCTGGTCGCTGCCGCTGGAGCCGATGGCCTGGGCGGCCAGCGTCTTATAGATGTACTTTTCCTGGAAGTTGAGAATGGCCTGAAGCCGTTGGCCCTGGCGGGCATCTTCAAGCAGCGCGGCTTGCTCAAGGCGCAGCCTGTCGATGGTCTTCTGCAAATCCTGATTTTGTTCGCGAATGTGCCGCAGGTCGATGTAGTTTTGCCAGAACCCGCCGGCGCCGAGCTTTGAGCTATGAATGGCACGCTCAGGCGGAGACACAATTGCATTGGCCCACAACCGTATCAGCCGCACGCCCGCCGGGTCCCCGGAGTCGGTGCTGCTGTGCCCGGTGTCTACCCGGCGCACCTGTACTGCGAGCCCCACGATCTGCACCACCAGCAGAGCCAGCAGCACCAGTGGATTTCGATAGCGGCTAAAGAAGGGTTCCATGTGAAAACCAGGGACTAGGGACTAAGGGACCATGGATCGGTCCCGGTGAGTATGCAATACCGGCGGCAGGAGCTCTCTTGGGCTGTGAATTTCCAAATAGGATTGGACCGTCAAACAAAATCATCACAGATTCGGCACCCCAAAGTCCCTAGTCCCTTAGTCCCCAGTCCCTGCTTCATCAATCAATTTTGATTTTGCGCAGCAGCCTGAAGTCGGAGAGCATTTTGCCGGTGCCCAGCACTACGGAAGCCAAGGGATCGTCGGCCACTGAAACGGGCAAGCCGGTTTCTTCGCGGATGCGCTTGTCAAGATTCTTCAGCAGCGCGCCTCCGCCGGTGAGCACGATGCCTCGATCTGAAATATCGGCCGACAACTCAGGCGGCGTGCGCTCCAGGGCCACGCGGATGGCGTTCATGATGACCGCGATGCACTCGCCCAGCGCCTCGCGCACTTCGCTGTCGTCAATGGTGATGGTCTTGGGCACGCCTTCAATGAGGTTGCGCCCCTTGATCTCCATGGTCAGCGGCTTGTCCATGGGGAAGGCCGAACCGATTTCGATCTTCACGTGCTCGGCGGTGCGCTCGCCTACGAGGAGGTTGTACTTGCGCTTGAGGTAGTTGGTAATGGCCTCGTCCATCTGGTTGCCGGCCATGCGCACAGAGCGCGAGTAGACAATGCCAGAGAGCGAGATGACCGCGATGTCTGTTGTGCCGCCGCCGATATCGACAACCATGTTGCCCGAGGGCTCTGTAATGGGCAACCCGGCGCCAATAGCCGCCACCATGGCCTGTTCCACTAGATAAACTTCGCTGGCCTTGGCGCGATAAGCGGAGTCTTCAACCGCGCGCTTTTCAACCTGGGTGATTTCAGACGGCACGCCGATCACGATGCGCGGATGCACCAGCATCTTGCGGTTGTGCGCCTTCTGGATAAAGTAGTTCAGCATCTTCTCGGTGACTTTGAAGTCAGCGATGACGCCGTCTTTCATGGGCTTGATCGCCACGATGTTGCCCGGAGTGCGGCCCAGCATCTCCTTGGCTTCTTTGCCTACAGCTTCCACCTCGCCGGTGTTCTTGTTGATGGCGACGATGGAGGGCTCGTTGACCACGATGCCTTTGCCTGCCGCGTAGACCAGCGTGTTTGCGGTGCCGAGGTCAATGGCCAGATCGCTGGAAAACATGCTGAAGAGCGAGCGCAGACCGTGCGACCGCGAAGAGCGCGTTGGATAGCCATTCATTGACATTGAAACTCGATTCTACCTCAAGCCTCATTGTACGGCCAGTGGGCCTTGGCAGCGCCGGAACCCCGCGCCAGCCGCAAAAACAGGTGCAAAAAGCAGCGTGACCCAAAGCGAACCGGTGCGGTAAACTCAGTTGGCTCCCGGGCCGGTTCTAGTCCCTAGTCCCTGGTCCCTAGTCTCTGATCTTTCGAGGTTCGCATGACCCACCCTGTGCACCACAATCTTATTGGCGGCCAGTGGCTGCCCGCCGCCGAAGGCAAGACCATCCTCAACCTGAACCCCGCCGACCACACCGACGTGGTGGGCGCCTTCCCCTCATCCCATGCGGAAGATGTGAACCAGGCCGTGGCCGCCGCCAAGAAGGCCTTTGCCACTTGGCGGTTGGTTCCCGCCCCCAAACGGGCTGAGATCCTGGTCCGCGCCGGCCTGCTCCTTCAAAAGCGTAAAGAGCAGTATGCAAAGGACATGACCCGCGAAATGGGCAAAGTGCTGGCCGAGACCCGGGGCGACGTGCAGGAGGCTATCGACGAGGCCTTTTATGTAGCCGGCGAGGGTCGCCGCCTCTTTGGCCAGACCACTCCCAGCGAACTCCAGAATAAGTTCTGCATGTCCGTCCGCATGCCGGTGGGCGTGGTCGGCCTCATCACCCCGTGGAACTTCCCTATGGCCATCCCCAGTTGGAAACTGTTCCCGGCGCTGGTTTCGGGCAACACCTGCGTCATCAAGCCGGCCACCGACACGCCGCTTTCCACTTACAACCTGGTGCAAGCACTGGTGGATGCCGGGCTGCCTCCCGGAGTAGTCAATATCGTCGCCGGCAACGGCTCGACCGTAGGCGGGGCGCTGGTGGAGCATCCCGACGTGCGCGCCATCAGCTTTACCGGCTCCAGCGCCGTGGGTTCGCTGGTGGCGCAGCACGCAGCGGCCACCTTCAAGCCCGTTTCTCTCGAAATGGGCGGCAAAAACGCGCAGATCGTCCTCGACGACGCCAATCTCGAACTCGCCCTCGACGGCGCGCTCTGGGGGGCTTTCGGGACCACCGGCCAGCGTTGCACTGCCACCAGCCGCATTCTGCTGCAAAAGGGAATCGCCGCCAAATTCACTGAGACGCTTGTCGCCCGCGCCAAGAAGCTTAAGGTGGGTAACGGCCTCGATGAGTCCGTTGAAGTCGGCCCTCAGGTGAACATCAGCCAGATTGAGACGTCGGAGAAGTACGTAGCCATCGCCGTGGCCGAGGGCGCAAAGCTGCTTTGCGGCGGCCACCGGTTGACTGAAGGAATCTACGCCCACGGCACCTTCTTTGAACCCACAGTGCTGGGCGGCATTACGCCCACCATGCGCATCGCCCGCGAAGAGGTCTTTGGCCCCGTAGTGAGCCTCATCGAGTTCGATACCTTCGAGCAGGCAATCGAAATCGCTAACTCGGTGGACTACGGCCTCTCCGCGTCGATCTACACCAAGGATGTGAACCGTGCCTTCACGGCCATGCGCGACCTCGAGTCCGGCATCACCTACATCAACGCGCCGACCATCGGGGCGGAGGTGCACCTGCCGTTTGGCGGAGTGAAGCATACCGGTAACGGTCACCGCGAAGGCAACGGAGCCATCGACTTCTTTACGACTTGGAAGGCGGTGTATGTCGATTACAGCGACAAGCTGCAACGGGCGCAGATTGACAACGCGGAGTAAGTGATTCGGCGCGAATGAAGGGGTGCTCCAATCTCGCGACGCTTTTGTTTTTGCGGCTACAGCGAGGAGTTTGAAGATCGGACAGATCCTCCCTACGGAGAAAGCACGTGAACTTTTTGAACGATGGGCTTTCCATGGCTTTTGCCAGCGCATGGTTTTCGGTATTCGCGCTTCCGTTTGCGCTCATTCCACCTTCAGTTCTTGCATTCCTCTTGAAGGCGAGTGACAGGATGTGGAGCATTTCGGTTGGAAGCGGAGAAGAAATTCGTAAGGTTCCTTATGTGAGGCTCGGTCTGATTGGCGGTATTTGCGGTGAGTGCTCGGCTGTATGTTCATTATTTTTCGCCACGGAATGGAGTTGCATCAAAGGCCAACAGCTTTGCCACGACGGGCAAGCCGGGATGGTCCTGATTCTCACCGTTCCGCTCTTCTCTGTGCTGGGAAGTGTGATTGCGATGTTGTGGACATGGATTACTCTTCGAGTTCCCGTTAAACGAATCTATGCCTCGATCTTCACGTATTCCGGCCCCCGACGAAATCTAAATCGGGGTATTGGACTCGCCTTCGTGCTCTGCATTTGGATGCTTTCCGTACTGTTGGCCTCTGCACCCTTTCTTCAGATGTAAGAGGCGGGGTGGCCATCGGCCCGAGTTTCGCGCTTGAGACCAGGGATTATGGTTCCACAACCATTTTCGCGCTACAATTCTGCCATGAGTCCAAATGCGCAAAGACTCCTCGATGAAGCCCGGCAACTCCCTCCCGACGAGAGAGAATGGCTGGCGGAGTGCCTTCTGATCAAGGATCAGAGCGCCTCTGCTGCCGAAATTGAATCAGCATGGGGCGATGAGATCAAGCGGAGACTCGACGAGATCGATTCCGGCACGGTCCAAATGATCCCCGGAGAAGAAGTTATGGAAAGAATGCTCAACCGGCTCTCACCTGAAGCACGAGCACGACTCGGAAAGTGAAACCGCTCAACTATCACCCCAGAGCGGAATTCGAAGTCGATTCGGCGCACGGCTGGTACCTCAACCAGAGTATTCAGGCAGCCGATGGATTTTTCGAGGAGCTGATTCCGGCGCTCGACCGTGTCCGCCAACACCCACAACTTTATCCTTTCTATCTGCATGGGACACGGCGCCTCGTGCTCCGCAATTATCCATTCTCCGTCGTGTTCCGCGAACGCCTGCACGACATTCAGATCGTGGCTGTCGCCCACGCCAAACGCCGTCCTGGCTATTGGGCTAAACGAATCTGAGCAGGCCTACCTCCGCCAATCATTCGAACGCAGCCTCAGCCTCGCTGTGCCATACTTTCTTGCGAGGGCTGTGACGGGCGGCCAAATCTTTTCTTGAAGTGTGAGCTAAGTCGAAGGAGCGTTGCTTAGATGAGTTATGTACCCGATGCGAAGAGATATGACGGCGCTATGTTCCGCCGGTGCGGTAAATCTGGAATCGTGCTGCCGCCGGTGTCAGTGGGGCTGTGGCAGAACTTTGGCGGCACGGATGTTTTCGAGACGGGCCGCGCGGTGATCCGTCGGGCGTTCGACCGCGGCGTTACCCACTTCGACCTGGCTAACAACTACGGGCCGCCGTATGGCTCAGCAGAGGAAAATTTCGGGCAGATTCTCAGCAGGGATTTTGGCGGGCTCCGGAACGAACTGATCATTTCAACCAAGGCAGGCTGGGATATGTGGCCGGGGCCGTACGGCATTGGGGCTTCGCGCAAATACCTGCTGGCGTCGCTCGACGACAGCCTCAAGCGCATGGGCCTGGAATACGTTGACATCTTTTACGCGCACCGGCCGTGGACCGACACGCCGCTTGAAGAGACCATGGGCGCGCTGGCGACGGCTGTTCACCAGGGCAAGGCGCTCTACGTTGGCATCTCGTCGTACAGCCCGGAGCGCACCCGCGAGGCTGCCGCGATTCTGAAGAGCCTGGGCGTCCCGCTGCTGATTCATCAGCCGTCGTACTCCATGCTGAACCGCTGGGTTGAGAAGGGCCTGCTGGCCACGCTCGATGAACTGGGCGTAGGCTGCATCGCGTTTTCGCCGCTAGCACAGGGCATGCTGACCAACAAGTATCTGAATGGCATCCCAGCGAACTCGCGCGTGATGGCCGAGGGCTCGCTGCCGAAGGATTTTCTCAGCGAAGACAACCTGAAGCGCATCAAGGCGCTGAACGAGATTGCCGCCGGGCGTGGGCAATCGCTGGCGCAGATGGCCATTGCGTGGGTGCTGCGCGACAAGCGTGTGACGACGGCACTGATTGGGGCGCGGAACGTGGAGCAGCTCGACAACTCGCTCGACGCGGTGAAAAACCTCGCATTTACTGAGGCAGAGCTTAAGGAAATCGAGAAGTACGCGCAGGATAGCTTGATCGATTTGTGGAAGAACGCGCGGGAGCAGATGGCGTAGGGGCATTGCAGAAACGAAGATGAAAGAAGGCGCGGCTGCCGGCTCGGGACGCGCTTTTTTGTTTGGATGAAGATGGCATGGTGGCCGTTCCCGGCGCGAGCTTCGAGGTATCCCACCCTTTCGCAAAAGAACGCGAAAGGATGGGGCACCCGACTTGCATGAATCAACGAACTTCGCCGTTCCTATGGTGGAAATCGCAGTATCCTTGGTCCCAAAAGCGGGACCTCTACCCCACGGACGAAGACATGTCAGCGGGGAACCGGGACCAGGGGCACCCAGGCGTCTGTGGAGGCCGCAGATCTGCGCCGAACCCTAGACTTTCACACCTTCCATCACGTCGCGGAGGGCGAAACTGGTTTCAAGGCGGACCACGCCGGGGAGGCGGGACAGTTCATTTTGGTGGAGATGGCCGTAGTCGTCGATGTCGGCTACGCGCGCTACCAGCATGTAGTCATACTGGCCGGCCATCAGGTGGCAGTTCACGATTCCCTTGCAATTGCGGACGGCGAACTCGAAGGCGCTCAATACCGTGGCCGACTGGCGTTCTAGGGTGACGCGGATATAGACCGTCATGCGCTTGCCGAGGAACCGGTCATCGATCTGGGCGCGGTAGCCCCGGATGGCCCCGGAGGCCTCCAAAGCCTGGATGCGGCGCGAGGCCGCCGAGGCTGAAAGGCCCACCGCATCCCCTACTTCATAGTTGGTTGCGCGACCGTGCCGGGCCAGGTGGCGCAGGATTGCCGCATCCAAATCGTCCAGGCCGGGGTCGGTTCCCTGTTCGGCCGGTTTCTCAACCCATTCGTCGCTGGTTTTGTGCATCATGAGGTTGTTTTCTTCACGTTTCGTTCCCATGAGGCTGTTTTATCACAAAGATTGCACACATCGCCAGCTCATTGCGCCGTAGGATGCATGAGGTTGAAAAAGGATAAGTTCGCCCGGCGCCAATTAGCCCTCCTCCAAAGGCAAATTCGGCGCTGGGCATTTTTTCTCCCGGCCGCTAGCGGGCGGATTTCAATCCCAGACAGGAGACAACGATGATCATTGGCGTTCCCAGAGAGATCAAGGACAACGAAGCACGCGTGGGCGTAACCCCGGCGGGAGTGAAGGCTCTTACCGAAGCCGGCCACACAGTATTGGTCGAGACGCAGGCAGGCGCACTCTCCGGTTTTCCCGACGCGGAGTATCAGAACGCCGGCGGCGAGATTGTGGGCGAAGCGGGCTATGTCTGGGGCAAGGCCGAGACGGTGGTCAAGGTCAAGGAGCCCATCGAGAAGGAATACATTTTCTTCCGCGACGGGCTGGTGCTGTTTACGTATCTGCACCTTGCGCCGCTGCCGGGACTGACCGACAAACTTCTCGATTCCAAAATGATCGGCATTGCGTATGAAACCGTGCGCGACCGCCAAGGCACTCTGCCGCTGTTGACGCCCATGAGCGAAGTGGCTGGCCGCATGAGCGTGCAGGTGGGCGCGGCCTATCTTGAAAAGGAACACGGCGGCCGCGGCATTCTGCTGGGCGGCGTACCGGGCGTGCCGCCGGCGCACGTCACCATTATTGGCGGCGGCGTAGTGGGCACAAACGCAGCTAAGATAGCTTTGGGCTTTGGCGCCAAGGTGACGCTGGTGGACGTGAATCTGAACCGTCTGCGCGAGATTGACGACATCTTTGGCGGGCGGGTCTACACGCTGGCCTCAAACAGCTACAACGTGGCGCAGGCTACAAGGGAAGCGGATCTCGTGATCGGCGGCGTGCTGATTCCGGGAGCCACGGCGCCCAAGCTGGTGACGCGAGCCATGGTTTCACAGATGAAGAAGGGCGCGGTGATTGTGGACGTGGCCATCGATCAGGGCGGCTGCGTGGAGACGGCGCGGCCAACCTCGCACTCCAACCCCAGTTACGTGGTGGATGGCGTGGTGCACTACTGCGTCACCAACATGCCGGGCGCGGTGCCGCACACCTCAACGCTGGCATTGACCAATTCGACTTTCCCGTACCTTCTGCGCATTGCCAACCTGGGCGCGCGCGAAGCGCTGCTGCAGGACGCGGGTCTGGCCGAAGGGCTGAACACCTGGAAGGGCACGCTCACCTATCGCGGCGTGGCCGAAAGCCAGATGCGGCCGTGGACCGCGGCGTCGAGCGTGATCGCGTAAGAGCAGGGATCAAGGACCATAGACTGGCGGCGTTGCCGTAGAATTGTTCTTCGAATGGAGGACACTATGGAACGCCGCCAATTTCTTGCTGCTTCAATTGCCGCTTCAGCCATGGCTGCCACGCAGGGCGCTTCTGCCCAGGCGCCCGCCGCCGGCAAACGCGAGTTCTACCTGACGCGCCGCTATGACGTGCTGCGGACCAATCAAGCCAAGCTGACTGAGAGCTTTCTCGGCCAGGCGCTCATTCCGGCTTTGGGCCGCATGGGCATGGGTCCGGTGGGCGCGTTCCAGTTGGAATTCGGCAATGAGACGCCGGCGTTCTACGTGCTCATACCCGGCCCCTCGGTGGAGGCGCTTGCTGAACTGAATCTGCGCCTGGTCGACGATGCGGTTTTTATGAAAGCTGCCGATCCTTTCTGGAATGCCACATCCGAAGCGCCCGCCTTTCTGCGTGCTGAAACTACGCTGCTCGCTGCCTTTCAGGGCTGGCCCAAAGTTACGCCGCCCGACGTAAAGTCCAAACGCATCTTCCAAATGCGCACCTACGAGAGCGCAAGCCCCGGCGGTCACGTGCGCAAGGTGGAAATGTTCCACTCCGGCGAGTTCGAGATTTTCTTGAAGTGCGGCTTCCACCCGGTGTTTTTCGGGGACACGCTGGTAGGCTCGCGCATGCCCAACCTGACTTACATGCTTACTTATGCCAACAAGGCGGAGATGGACGCCAAGTGGGACGCGTTCCGCGACGATCCGGATTGGAAGAAGCTGTCGACCAACCCGCGCTACGCCTCTGACCAACTGGTGACCAACATTACCAATCTTCTTCTGAGCCCGTTGGCTTGTTCGCAGATTTAGAGAGGGAATTCCGCAAAGCGGAAGCGCGGCTTCGCAGGCGACACGCTTCGAAGTGATGCTCTACAAGCCTCATTTCATCGTTCCCTACGGGGTTCGGAGCGATTTTCGATTTTGAGCCATCATGCTCGGTGGCTTACTCTTGCACCGACGGATTTCTTGGTCAACGGAGGAACTCAATGAAGAAGCTTTCCTGGCTGTCGTTGTTCGCAGCAATCTCGATCATGTTGGCAATCGCGGTGACGAGCATCTGCTCGACGCCTGCCCTTGCGCAGAAAAGCAAGAGCCCATTTGCAGGAAGGTGGGATTTCAACGTCGCTTCAGCAAGCGGAATCAGCGCTCGGTGGTTGGGCGTGACAGAAAAGGACGGCAAACTCGAGGTTTGGTACCAGCCCGGAGGCGGCCATGTCTACGTGGTAAAGGATGTTCACGTCGATGGCTCCCACATGGCGGCGAACGTTTCTCCTGCCTCCGAGGGCCATCCGGCGGTTACCTGGGAACTCGAAGCCAAGGACGGGAAGCTTGTCGGCGAAGAAAAGATTGGCGACAAAACCACACCGCTGACCGGCGTGAGAGCGCCGGACTTGAAGCACGCCGCTCCCAAGGCCTGGACTGATCCGAAGCCGTTGTTCAATGGCAAAGACCTTGATGGATGGGCGCCAGCCGGCGATGCCGGATCAAGTCACTGGACCGTGCAGGATGGAATGCTGTTGAACACAGCGCGCGGCGCAAACTTGAAGACGACGCGCAAGTTCGACGACTTCAAGGTCCATTTTGAAGTGAACTGCCCGGAAGACTGCAACAGCGGTTTCTACCTGCGCGGCCGCTATGAGGTTCAGATCGAATCCGAAATGCCTCTCACGGCGCCGGTGGAGCGCCGCATCGGATCTGTCTACGGACGGCTCGCACCACAACCCGAACTGCCGCGCAAGCCGGGACAGTGGGAGATATTCGACATTACACTTGTTGGGCGCACCGTGACTGAGGTCCACAACGGCGTGACCACCATCGACCACAAGGTAATTGAAGGCGTCACGGGCGGCGCGTTGGACGCGGATGAAGGCGAACCGGGCCCCTTCTATCTTCAGGGCGATCATACCGGCAACCTGAAATACCGCAACATCACGGTTTCAGTTCCCAAACAGTAGCAGCAGGGCTTGGCGAGCGGCTGGGCGTCCGGCCAGAATCGCCGGGAATTTCAAGGCTTCCTCATCCCCGGCGACAGGTCTTCGTGGCCGGGGGTAGGGTTGGACTCTCTTGGTTTTATGAAGACGGCCCAGGTGCGTGGCTTAGTCTGGGGCCTTGGTTCGTTGTCTACTGACCACTAACCACTCGCGTTCTATAATCGGCCCATGCCGCTTCTCGGCGATTCCCGACCTCGGACAGTTGCCCTGCTTGGGGGCTTGTTGGTTTTGGTCTCTGCGTTGCTGGGCGGGCTCCAGGCTTTCAACACGTCAAGCGTCCGCTTTCTCAATCCCGAGACAGCCGGCGAAACGCTGGCATTTGCAGCGCTGACGGTGCTGGTGTTTTTGCTGCTGATGACCTTGATCGTGCTGCTGTTCAGGAACATCCTCAAAATCTATGCCGGGCAAAGCAGCACGGGACTGGGAGCCCGGCTGCGTACGCGCATGGTATTGGGCGCGGCGCTCATTGCGCTCACGCCTGCAATCTTCATGTTTCTGTTCAGCCTGGTGCTGATGAATCGCTCCATCGACCGGTGGTTCTCGCCCAATACATCTGAACTGCACGAAGACTCAACACGCGTGGTTCTTGAACTGGCGCAGTATGTCACCAGCAATGCGCGCGGCGAGGCGGAGTCGATTGCTGCCACGGGCGCGCCTGATCGTGGTATACCCGTGCTCCAGGATGTGATGAGCTCACACCGTATTACTCTTGACGGCGGTTTTGTGGTGGTCTTCAGCAAAGACCGGCGGGTGCTGGCCAGCTTTCAGGCCCCGCCCGAATCGACCCCGGCCAGCATGGTTCCCTGGCTCGACGAGGGCAATGCCGAAGCCGCGATTGCCCTTCATGGTCCGCTTTCATCCAACCTGATTGCCGCCGCTCAACGCAGCGATGCGCCGGTGATCAGGGTGGCTGGCCGACAGTACGCGCTCGGCATGGCAATTACCGGTTCGGGCAAGGCAG
The DNA here is from genome assembly GCA_903911925.1 of uncultured Acidobacteriaceae bacterium. GTDB lineage: Bacteria > Acidobacteriota > Terriglobia > Terriglobales > Acidobacteriaceae > Telmatobacter. Next base: position 10,264 of record CAIWFH010000133.1, on the reverse strand, counting down.
TGGTGGCGGGGCTTCCGATGCCCCAGGGCCTCAATCAGACAACTGCGCGCATCCGATCCGGCGCCGCCGAGTATTGGGACCTTTTCCGCCGGCGCAACCAGATCCGCACCACTTTTTTTCTGATGCTGATGCTGATCACAGTATTTGTGATCTTCTCGAGCGTATGGATGGCGCTGTTTCTTTCCAAGCAGATTACCCGGCCTGTGGAGGCCCTGGCTGACGCCATGGATGAAATTGCCGCCGGCAAATACGATCATCGCGTCGCGCAGCTTACCACCGGGGAGATGGGCGACCTGGTGCGCGCCTTTAATCACATGGCGGCCGATCTGGACACCAGCCGGCAACTGGCGGAGTCTTCTTCCACGCAACTTACCGAGGCCAACCTGGCCATCGAGGAGCGCCGCCGCGAGTTGGAGACCATTGTCGAGACCATCCCCAGCGGCGTGGTCACCCTCGACGCGGCGGGCGCCGTTTTGCAGTCGAACCGTGCATTCGCAGCGCTGATTGGGCGGCGTGAGGATGTGGGACTGCGCGCTGAAAAGATTGACTCCCTTTTCCCTGCCGACTGCGTTGACGATCTGGCTGGGGCAATCCGGCGCGGCCACCGCATGGGCGCGGCCTCCACCGAGGTTGAATTTCCATCGAAGGGCCGTTTGATCCACCTGTCGATCACCAGTGCGCGGCTCGACCTGGCAGATGGCCAGCACGGCACTGTGCTGGTGGTTGAGGACATGACCGAAATTCTGCGCGCGCAGCGACAGCTGGCCTGGAAAGAAGTGGCGCAGCGGGTGGCTCACGAGATCAAGAATCCGCTTACTCCCATCGCTCTTTCTGCCGAGCGCATTGCCCGGCACCTTGACCGCGGCCAGCCTGACTCGCCTTCAGTGATTCGCAAGTGCAGCGAGGTGATCCTGGGCTGCGTGGGTACCCTGCGCACTCTGGTTGACCAGTTCTCGGCGCTGGCGCAATTTCCCGCGTCGCAACCCAAGGCCTGCGATGTGAACCGCGTGGCCGAGGAGGCGATGGCGCTGTTCGCCGGCCGCCTTGAAGGAATTACGGTGCAGTGGGACCTGGAGCCGGGCTTGCCCCCGGTGATGGCTGACCCTGACGGAATTCGGCGCGCCCTGGCAAACCTGATCGATAACGCGGCTGAAGCCATGCAGGGCAGCCTGCTGCGCGTGCTCGGAATCCAGAGCGGCCTCAGCGAAGATGGCGCGTCGGTGGAGTTGACGGTCAGCGACACCGGCCACGGGCTCACAGACGAGATTCGCGAAAGGCTCTTCCTGCCCTTCTATTCGACTAAGCAGCGCGGCACAGGGCTGGGGCTTTCCATCGCCGCCAAGATTGTGCAGGAGCATGGCGGCAGCCTGCGCGCCGAGTCCAACAGCCCCAAAGGCGCGTGCTTTTTACTGCGCTTGCCCCTGATGGAGATGGCTGAAACCTCAGGCGAACCGGTCCTCGACGCTGGCACCGCCGAGCCGGAAAACGTTGTTGCACCGCTGAAGGAAACGACAAGATGAATCACATTCTGGTGGTGGACGACGAGGCGGAGATTCGCAGTTCACTGGAAGAGATTTTGCGCGAAGAGGGTTACGGCGTGGCCACCGCGGCCACAGCAGGCGAGGCCCTGGTTCTGCTGGAAGACGCGCCCTATGACGTGGTGCTGCTCGACATCTGGTTGCCGGACCGCGACGGATTGGATGTGCTTGCCGAGATCCACGAGTCGGCTGTGGAGACCCGGCCGGAGGTGGTGATTATCAGCGGCCACGGCACCATTGAGACCGCGGTAAAGGCCACCAAACTGGGCGCCTATGACTTTCTAGAGAAGCCGCTCTCGCTGGACCGCACGCTGATTGTGCTCAAGAACGCCGTTGAGGCGCGGCGGCTGCGTACAGAGAACACCGAGTTCAAGCGGCAGTTTGCCGTGGGCTCGGTGCTTACCGGCGAAAGCGTGCCGGTAAAGGCGCTGCGCCAGCAGATACGGTTGATGGCGCCCACCAACGGGCGCGTGCTCATCTATGGCGAGTCCGGCACCGGCAAGGAACTCATCGCGCGCTCCATCCACGCCGAGAGCCTGCGGCGCGATCAGATCTTTGTCGAGTTGAATTGCGCGGCCATTCCCGAGGCGCACATTGAGGCGGAACTTTTTGGCTACCGGCACGGCGCGCGGCCCGGCGGCCCGCCGGAGCAGAGGGGCACACTGGAACGCGCCGACGGCGGAACGCTGTTTCTGGACGAAGTGGGCGACATGAGCCTCAAGACTCAATCCAAGGTTCTGTCTGCTCTCGACGACCAGCTTTTTACGCCGGTTGGCGGCACGCAAATACTTCGCGTGGATGTGCGTCTCATCGCTTCCACAAACAAGGATCTGGAGGAGGAGATCGCCAAGGGAAACTTCCGCGAAGACCTTTTCTACAGGCTGAATGTCGTCCCGTTCTTTGTGCCGCCTCTGCGCGAGCGCAAGCAGGATATACCACCTCTTGCGCATGAATTTCTGACCGAATTTGGGCGACAGTATGGCCGCCCGCGTATGGAAATCGGCGAAGAGGCTCTGGAAACGCTCGCCAAGTATCACTGGCCGGGCAACGTGCGGGAGTTGAAGAATGTGATTGAACGGGTCATGATTCTCAATCCCCGCGTGCTGCGCATTGAACGCAAACACCTGCCGCCCTTGACCCACAAAGCAGGCACGCGATCCACGGAAGAATTCTCGACGCTCCAGCAAGCCCGCGACGCCTACGAGCGCGAGTACATCCTCAAGAAAATAGAAGAAGCAAGAAACAAAGTAAGCCACGCCGCAGAGTTGCTGGGGCTGGAGCGCAGCCATTTGTACCGCAAGATGAAGGCGCTGGGGATCGCGGCGCGGGAGTAATATCGCCGCGATTGGGCTATGCGGCTCTGTTTTCAGGCAGCGGTTTCACTTTGGCCCGTTTCTTACGGGATGCGACCCAAAGATCGCGTTGCGCCTGAAGCCTAAGCCAGAGCTCAGGATCGGTGTTGAAGGCTTCAGAAATACGCAAGGCCATATCCGCCGAGACGCCCGCTTTTCCATTCAAAACTCGCGATAGCGCCGGCCGCGTAACTCCAAGATGCCGGGCGACCTCAGTCACCGAGCGTCCCTCAAGGTAATAAGCAAGGATCTTTCCGGGATGCGAGGGATTGAATATCTTCATGGGCTGGCCTCCTTGTTTCAGTGATAATCCTGATAATCGACGAGAATGACGTCTTCCCCATCGAAGCGAAATGTAAGCCGCCAATTTCCATTAACACTTACTGCCCAATGCGCCGCAAGTTCGCCTGTCAGGGGATGGAGTTTCCAGCCAGGCACATTCATGTGATCCGGCCGGGTGGCGGCATTCAACAGCGTAAGTTGATCATGGAGCTTCGCGGCGTGGTGTGGCTGAATTCGAGCCTTTGAGCCGGTCAGGAAAAACCGTTCGATACCCTTGTGCCGAAAGCTGCGAATCATCCCACGAGCATTGTAAGGCGTAACGGCACGCTGCACAACCACCCTTGATGACTGTGCGATTGCGGCAGAATAGCGGTTGTCCGGGAGTGGACACAGGATTGCGAAAGCGGACGAAAGCCGGGATGGCGCCAATTCAGTCCGAAAAAGCTATCTCGTTTGCTTTTAAGTACTTGATCCCCTCCCTCCTGGGATGAACTTTGGCGGTCAAATTGCTCTGAACTAATCTGCAAGACCAGTGCGTGGAGGCTTGGAATGCCCTATTTTGAGCGGATGCGTGATGTGATTTCCGGGCCGTTCAGCCCGGATGTGATCCGGCAGCGGTCGGCGGCCGGGTGGCAGATGGTTTCAATCGAGTGGCGGCGTGAACTGCCCGAATCCGAGGCCCCGGCCGAGGGCGCCTTTGCTGAAGAAATCCCATACGGCCTGCGCATCTCCGACGATTGCCAGCGCCTCGAGATCCACCCCAAAGAGCACCAGGCGCTGATGCTGATGATGGAACTGCTAGTGCAGGACTTCAGCTACTCCAGCATCGTGAGCGACCTGAATGAGAAGGGCTTCCGCATGCGTGACGGCCGCCCGTGGAGCCGCGTCGCGGTCTTCAAGATGATTCCGCGGCTCATTGAAGTGGGGCCGGGATTCTTCTCCTCCGAAGAGTGGGAGAAGCGGCGGCAGCGGTTTGCGCGGGCCAAGGACCCTGACGCACTGTAGGTTCGAATCGAGAAGCGCAGTCAATCTTGCGCAAGGCGCCGAGCGCGCATGTGCGTCGCGTGGAGGATGGATCATGCCAAAATCCTGGTTGAGTTTTTGGGCCTTGGGTATGTTGATAGCCGGATGCCTTTCGGCGCAGGCGCCTGCGCAGAGCTTTCCGCTTCGCGACGCGACCGGCCTGATTGCCTCAAAGGCCAAACTGGCGGCGGTGGATTACCAGGGGCGCAAATGCGTCCGCGTCGCCGTTGCCGATGAAGATGGCGACGGGCTCGCACTGCTGCCGGGAATCGACTTTGAGGACGGGACCATCGAAGCGGATATCGCGCTCAAGGCATACGTGCCGCCGGGCGGCAGGAATCCAGGCTTTGTGGGCATCGCTTTCCGCGTCAAGCCCGACCAGAAGCACTACGAGTTGTTCTACCTGAGGCCGGGCAACGCTGACTCGCCCGATCAAGCGATGCGCAATCACGCCGTGCAATATGTCTCAGAGCCGGAATTCGACTGGTATCCCCTGCGGCGCACTTGGCCCTGGGTCTACGAGTCCCACGCCGACCTGGCGATGGAGACCTGGATGAAGGTGCGGATTGAAGTGGCCGGCCGCGCCGCCAAGCTCTTTCTCAACGGATCGGAAAAACCGGCTCTTGTGGTGGACGGCCTGAAGGGCGAGGATTTGCACGGCGCGGTCGGTCTGTGGTCTTACGCAGGCGAAGAGGCGTATTTCTCAAACGTGCGCGTTACGCCGGCCGCCCCGCAGATCCTGAAGAACGGATCGGACGTCGCCGGCTCATGGCAGATCAGATATTCCAGCGATGCGGGCAGACTGGACGCGACCATGGATTTGCATCGCGACGGCAACAGGGTGACCGGAACATGGTCAAGCCCGCTGGGCGAGGGCAAGGCGGTAACCGGTACCTGGCGCGAGGGGTACATCGAGCTTTCCATGGCGGGAGATTGGCCGAAAGAAGCAGGGGTTGGCGCTCCGGGCCTGGTTACCGCACTGCTGAGCGGTTGGATCGACGGCGACTCAGGCAAGGGACGGATGCGCGTGGAAGGGCGTTCCGACGGGGTATGGGCTGCGACGCGGAAGGAGCAAGCTGCGGCTCATTCGTCGAAGTGATTGCTTCCCTAAACCGCGAGGCAGGTTATTAGCGGCCCCTTATCTTGATCAGAATCTCGATCGTCCTGTGCTTCAGGCCCGAGATCTCGTCGTTCCTGCGCGATTCCTCGAAGCCATGGTCTTTGGGCATAGCGATAGCTTCACGCCACTGAATCGCCAGCAGGCCGGCCTCGGTGCGCAGCGCCACTTCAACCCCGGAATTGGCGGCCTGTGCAATCGCGGTGCACTCATCACGGAGTTGCGTCGGAGTCATTGCCCAGTAATCGAAGGTGGAATCGATGTTCGCCATGCGAATTGCCTTTCGGAAAGTGAGCTCAAAACTAGCCGCTGTTTGCGGTTTGCCGCACTCAGCCAGGCAGATCATATTCCTGCCCTGACCGGGCTGTCGAGAAGGCGCGACGGCACAGGCGGGCTCGCCCTTCCGCTATTTGAAAATCTGACCGATCGAGCCTGGGTTGCCACCCAATTGCGGATCGACGCGGAAGTCCCAGACCTGCTGGCCGATGTCGGAAGCGGAGATGATCTCGACCAGCGCATACTCGCCGATGAGCAGCGGTTTGGTTGGCGTGAGCTTGAGCCAGCGCTTTCCGGGCAATACCTCGACCTTGGCCCCCATTACGTCCTCATCCTGCGTGACGGTGCCGGTGAGGCTCATGTGAATGGCGCCCACAATACGCACTGCCTTGCGCTCGTCCGTGTGCACGATGGCAAAGCCCGATGCGGGTGAATGAGCGCCGTGCTTGCGATTGATGGCCTCTTTGGCTTTGCCGGTTTCCACGGTCAACGCGTGCGTGTGGACCGTTGTGCCGTCGTCGCTGCCTTCAATGGAGAGATAGATTGCCGGATCGTTCACGTGAAGATGGACCTTGGCATGCGCGCCTTCCAACTCGAGATTGGCCTTTGCTCCGGCCAGGGGATTGAGCGTGCTGAGCCCGTGCTTGGTCTTGGCGTTGATGGCCAACTCGGCGGGCGCCAGTTCTACAAGTTCCGGTTTGCCCTGAAAGGTGTCGAGAACAAAAACGCCATCCTGGTCGGGCAATTCAAGGCCGCTAGCCACTTGGGGCATGCGAGCCCGCTGCTCGTCGCGCTCGGCGGCAGCTTCCTTATCAATATCCTCAGCCTCTTTCATGGCCGGCGACATTTCTGCATCAATACGCTTGCCTCGTTCCGTCTCCCACTTCCGCGTGGCATCCCAGTCCACCAGTTCCACGGGCAGTTCTTCCCAATCTCCCGAGCGCTCAAGCGAGATGTAGCGCACCCGGTCGCCCACAATTTCGTATTTGCGGACCAACTGGTAGGTGCCGTCTTTCAGAATGAGCCGGTGGTTGGTGGCCAGGCTAGGCACGTCGGGTTTCACGGGAAGGGCCGGCTTCTGGTGCTGCGTCTTATCTTGTCCCGCGGCCCCGCAAGCCAGCAGCAGAACGACAGCGCCCGCCAACAGCAGGCTTCGCAAATGCGCAGGATTGACCATTTCCCCACAGTTTAGACGAGTTGGGCCCAAAGTCGTTGGCATCACGCGGTTCAAATCGCAAGGCAGCAGTGAACCCCAAGCCTCCTTCGCGCGTCTAACCGATACATCCTCGTGGTAGAGGAGAGCTTGTTTGACGGCAGTCTGCGCACAATTCGGCTGGGAACGCCGCCTGAAGCCGCGTGCTTTTGGAGCTGCGGCCCTGCTGTGCCTTGCCTTGCTGGCGCTGTTGGCAGTGGTGCAAGTGACCCACATGCACCCAATCGGCACCGACGCCGATCAGTGCCCGTTGTGCGTGGTCATGCACTCGGCCGCGCCGGTTTACGCTACGGCAGCCGTCATTATTCTGGTCCAGTTCGGAGCCCCCGCCCCGCTGGTTGAGGCGCGCGCGGTCGTCCGGCGCCTGCCCGCAAAGCTCTTCACGCGTCCTCCTCCCGCCTGCTGACAGCACTCCGTTTCCCAGTTGTCTTTTCAAATCGCACACGGACCGATTCTGCTGCCGCTCTGAAAGATGAGCGGTTCAGGATTCCCGCGATGGCGACTCCATAGACCCGGAGACGGAGCGTGATTCCTCCGACCCCGCAGAATCTGCTGCGGGGTGTGAATCCATCAGCTATCAGCCATAGGAGACGCAATCATGCCGGCTAAACGCGCTGCAATATTCCTGGTATTTCCCTTTTTTATTGTGCTTCTGGCGGCATCCGATCCTGCCGGACAAAACGGCAATGCCGGGGCCGTGAGCGGCACGGTCACCGACCCCTCGGGCGCGGTGATTCCCGGCGCCACGGTCCGCCTGACCAGCCCCATCAGCGGCCTTGACCGCACTGCGACCACCGATAATCTCGGCCAGTTCGAGTTCTCCAACATCCCTGTCCATCCTTTCCGAATCGCCGTGACAGCCAACGGCTTCGCCGATCTGCATCAGTCCATCGAACTGCGCTCGGCAAATGGAATTAACCTGAAGCTTGTTCTCCAGATCGCGACCGCTGCCTCAACGGTCACCGTGGAGGCGGGCGGAGACCTGGTTGAGACCGACTCCACTTTCCACACAGACGTGGACCGGGAGTTGTTTACCAGGATTCCGCTGGAGAGCGAGTCCTCGGGCATCAGTTCGCTGGTCACGCTGTCAACCCCCGGCGTGGCGGCAGACTCCAACGGCCTCTTCCACGGTCTGGGCGATCACGCGCAGAATTCCTTCTCAGTTGATGGGCAGGCGATTACCGACCAGCAGAGCAAGGTCTTCTCCAACCAGATTCCGCTCGATTCCGTGCAGTCGCTTGAGGTGATCAGCGGCGCGCCGCCGGCGGAATTTGGCGACAAGACCAGCGTGGTGATCAAGGTGACTACACGCTCCGGCCTCGACACGCCCAGGCCCACCGGCAACGTGAATACCTCTTATGGTTCGTTCGGTTCGGTCAACACCGGCTTCAACTTCGGCGTTGGCAGCAAGAAAATGGGCGACTTTATTGCCGGCAATTTTCTAGATACCAGCCGCTTTCTCGATCCGCCGGAGTTCCAGGCCATTCACGATCGCGGCAACGAAACCAACTTCTTTAACCGCGCCGACTACCGCATCAACGCGAAAGATACCGCACAGTTGAACTTGGAATATACGCGCTCGTGGTTCCAGACCCCAAATACCTATGACAATCTGAACCCCGCCCAGTTCAACAGTTCACTGGCAAGTGGTTCCTTGCCAGAAACCGATCAGAGGTCCAAGATCGGCACCTTCAACGTGGCGCCCACATGGACCCATGTGGTGAATTCTGAAGCGGTGTTGAACTCCGGCGCTTTTGTGCGCAAAGACCAGTTTGACTACTACCCGAGCGGCAACCCGCTGAGCGACCTGGGGCCAGCCAACCTGCAGCGCGAGTCGGTAAATCAGACCCGCAGCCTCACCAACTTTGGCGTACACTCCGACATCTCATGGAGCCGCGGCCGGCAAAACGTGAAAGGCGGCGTGACGTATGAGCAGACGCTGCTGCGCGAGAGCGACGGCCTAGGCGTTGTGGATCCCGCGCTCAATGCGCCATGTCTGGACGCAAACAACAATCCAGTGCCGGGATTTACCGATCCTTCGCAGTGCGTGGCCGCCGGCTACCAGCCGAATGTCGCAGCCAACCCAAATGCCACAACGCCCTTCAATCCTCTGCTGGGCTGCTATGACCTCACCCGATCCACGCCTTCAGCCAACGACGGTTGTGCGCTTCCCGCGAGCAGCATCTACCGCTTCCTGGGCCGCGCCGACGTAAAAGAAGCGGCGCTTTACCTGCAGGATTCCATCAGTGTGGGAAACTGGCTGTTCAATTTGGGAATTCGCGGAGATATCTACAACGGGCTCACCGCGACCAAACAGGCCGAACCGCGCGTGGGCCTGAGTTACAAGGTCAAGCGCACCAATACCGTTCTCCGCGCCAGCTATGCGCGCACGCTGGAGACGCCCTTCAACGAGAACCTGGTCTTGTCGAGCAACGGATGCAACTCGCCGGTGATACAAGCGCTGGTGCCTTGCGTTCAGGCATCGCTGCCGCCGGGCTTCCGCAACGAGTTTCACGCCGGCTTTCAGCAGGCGGCCGGAAGGTACTTTGTCTTCGGCGGCGAATACATCTGGAAGTACACCCACAACAGCTTCGACTTCAGCGTGCTGGGCAATACGCCCATTACCTTCCCCATTGACTGGGCGAGGTCAAAGATTCCTGGCTTTGCCGCCAACGCCAGCGTGCCCAACTTCCACGGCTTTTCGGCGGAGATTGTCCTGTCCAGCGTGGCGGCGCGGTTCTTTCCGCCGCAGGTGGGCGGACTGGGCACAACCGTGGGGCAAAGCGGCCTGCCCTTTCGCATCGATCACGACGAGAAGTTCAACGAGACAACCCACGGACAATATCAGTTCGCCAAGCACGGCCCGCTGACAGGTTTCTGGGCCGGCGGGAACTGGCGCTATGACTCTGGACTGGTGGCCGGCGCCATGCCCTTCGCCGTCGATGCCACAACCCCCGTGGATTTGAGCGGGCTGACCAATGACCAGCAGGCGCAGTCGGGCATTACCTGCGGCGGCGTCAAGGCCACACTCGCAGCGGGCTTCCAATCCTGCGCGCCATCGCAGTATTCATCGACGCTCATCTCCATCCCCGCGCCGGGCACGGAGAACGACGACCACAACCCGCCGCGCATCGCTCCGCGCAGCCTCTTTGACGTCAGCGTGGGCCAGGACAACATTTTTCATAAAGAGCGATACAAAGTGAACCTGGATTTGACCGCAGTGAACCTGACCAACAAGCTTGCGCTGTATAACTTTCTGTCCACGTTCAGCGGCACGCACTTTGTGACGCCGCGCGCGCTGACGGCGAAGATCACGCTGAACTTCTAGGGAACCTCTGCACAAGTCCGCTACCTGCTTCATTGTTGATTAAACTAGTCGTATGAAGCGAATGGCGCGGATTCAGCAGACACTGGCATCGCAGGCGAGTTTTGCAAAGTATGGCCGCAAGAGCAAGCGGGAGCT
>CAIWFH010000132.1 GCA_903911925.1 uncultured Acidobacteriaceae bacterium | reverse complement strand
CGGCGCTACGTGGTCTATTTTTGCTCCGGCGCGTACAAGGGTCCTCATAAAATGGAGTCTTAACAAACCGCAGGTCCCTTACTGGCATCTTGGAAGCCTCTTACTATAGATTCTATAAGGTGTAAATTCCATGTGCAAGAACGGCGCTTAGATTGTAGATGGAGTGCGCATCGAGTTTCCGAATCGTGGTGCTTATTTAGATAAGCTGCCGTTAATATACTGGCGCCGGCCATTTTCTGAAAAATCACACAGATCAATTCAAATCCCCTGTTCAATTCAAGGGCGACCTATCTTGCTTCTTCCTCCGAAGGACCGACAAGATGGACGCCTGCCGGCTGTACCTCCAGGAGCAGAGTCTTGCTAGCTTCGAGTCAATGCCCTGATTCGCTCGTCTTCCTGCGGCCAACCCCCGGCTAACTCGGCATAACTTGCGCTGCGGTAATCTGCAAAGTCAAAGCCTGGAGTTACCGAGCAGCCTAACAGGGCCACTTTACCGTCACCGACGAGCCGCGTGCCTTGCCATACTCCGGCGGGGACGACGAGCTGGACAAGTTGCCCTGCCTCCAGGTCCTGTCCAAGAGTGAAAAGCGCGGAGCGCCCGCTGGCGGGATGAAGCTGGAGCATTTCGACCGGATCACCGAGGTAGAAGTGGAATATCTCGTCCGCGTCGAGCATGTGCATCTCAGAGAAAGTCCCGGCTTCCAACAGGTAATAGATCGCAGTACCGATGGGCCGCACTCCCCGGGGAAGAGAGATTGTGCCCGCAGAAGTATAGGTGCGGCGGAAGCTGCCCCCCTCTACCGGGTGCGGCGCCAGGTTGAGCAATGTCTTGATTTCCTCTGCGGTCATTGTCACCGAGTTTACCAGCAGGAACCCGAGTAAAATGGACGCATGAAAGTGCAAATCTATGCGACCAGTTGGTGCGGGGATTGCCGTGCGGCCAAGCGGTTCCTTGACTCTCACGGCGTTGAGTATACCGAGATTGACGTGGACGCCGATCCTGCCGCCTCGGCCGAGGTGCTGCGCCGGGTAGGCAAGCGCGCTGTTCCGCAACTGGTGATTGACGGGGAGTGGTTCCAGCCGTACAAGCCGGGGCGCGGCCTGCTGGAAGATGAACTTTGCGAGCGACTAGGGCTTGCCCGCAATTGAGGCCATTTCTCGTACAATCAAGGGTTGGCACGGGCTGCGAAAAGCGGCCTGGCAAGGAGTTACGCCTTGATTGATCGCTATACGCGCCCGGCGATGGGCAGCATTTGGACCGAAGAGAGCAAATACCGCTGCTGGCTACAGGTGGAGTCGGCTGCCAGCACCGTGCTGGCCGAGGATGGAGTGATTCCCGCTGCCGCGGCTGAAGCGATTGCCACCAAGGCGAGTTGCTCCGTTAGCCGCATCCAGGAGATTGAGGCGGAGGTGAAGCACGACGTGATCGCCTTCACGACGGCTGTCGCCGAAAGCCTGAAAGCTCAGGGGCTGGACGCAGAATCGCGCTGGCTGCACTACGGGCTCACTTCAAACGACATCGTCGATACCGCCCAGGCCTTGCAAGTCAAGGAAGCATCTGCGATCATCCGCGCCGGGTTGGCGGCTTTTCTCGCTGTGCTGAAGCGGCGCGCAGTCGAGTTCAAGCACACACCAATCATTGGCCGCACGCATGGGATTCATGCCGAGCCGACAACATTCGGCCTCAAACTGCTCAACTGGTATGCCGAGATGGAGCGCAACCTGGCCCGCTTTGATGCGGCGACCGAAGACATGCGCGTGGGCAAACTCAGCGGCGCGGTGGGCACTTTTGGGCATTTGAAGCCGGAGCACGAAGAGCGCATCTGTGAGCGGCTGGGGCTGAAGCCGGCGCCGGTGGCTACGCAGGTGATCCAGCGTGACCGGCACGCGGCGTATATTTCCACGCTGGCCATTATCGGCAGCACGCTGGACAAGATCGCCGTCGAAGTGCGCCACTTGCAACGCACCGAAGTACGCGAGGCGCAAGAGTACTTCAGCGAGAAGCAGAAGGGCTCCTCGGCCATGCCGCACAAGAAGAATCCGATTACTTCAGAGCAGATCAGCGGCCTGGCGCGCGTGTTGCGTGGCAATGCCCAGGCGGCTTTTGAGAATATCGCTCTGTGGCACGAGAGAGATATCTCGCACTCGTCTGTCGAGCGGGTGATATTCCCGGATTCGACGATTTTGACAGACTACCTGCTGGCCAAGACCATGGACCTGATTGACCGGCTTCTGGTGTATCCGGAGCGGATGAAGAAGAACCTTGAAAGCACCGGCGGCCTGATCTTCAGCGGGCAATTGCTGCTGGACCTGGCCGAGGCAGGCATGATGCGCGAGGACGCTTACCGGCTTGTGCAATCGCACGCAATGCGCTCGTGGAAGGAAGATTTGATCTTTCGCGACGAAGTAGCCCGGGATGCATCAATTACCGCGCTGCTGAGCCCGGATAAGCTGGACCGAACATTTGATTACATGCGGCAACTTAGCAATGTGGATGCCATCTTCAGGCGAGTGTTGGGAGAATGAACTTCCCGGGCGACCACGAGCGCGTCTGAGCAACGACGGTTTTCGGCGCGTTGAAGCTTGGGCAGCATTGATTATGTTGGCAGTGCCGAGTTATGGCATGCGCCAAGTGAAATCTAATTAAACATGCGTCATGGTCCGATACATGCTCAGCGCAGCGGGAAATGGCTGCAGCGCGCGTTCGAAGATTCCCAGGCTATAGGCGATTGTCAGTCCGTAGTTGGTGATGGGAACACCCGCCTGCTGGCACTGCATAATTCGACTCAGCATCTGGCGACGGTTCCACATGCATGCGCCGCAGTGAATCACGAGCTTGTAATTGGCCAGATCGTCGGGGAAATCACGGCCCTGCATCGGAACAAGGTCCAGCTTGACGCCGGTATACTGCGTGAGCCAGCGCGGGATCTTGACGCGTCCAATATCTTCGCCGATGGGATGGTGCGTGCAGGCTTCGGCAATCAGCACGCGATCGCCGGAGCGCAGTTTCTCAATGGCGAGAGCGCCTTCGACTTGCGCTGCAAGATCGCCTTTAAAACGCGCCATTAGGATCGAGAAGCTGGTCAGCGGCACATCCGTAGGGGTGTCGGCGGCTACTTTGAGAAAGGCCTGCGAGTCGGTGATGACCAGCTTCGGCGGGGTCTTGAGCCGGTCAAGGGCTGCGCGCAGCTCGCGCTCTTTCACCACCATGCACAGAGCATCGGAGTCAAGCAGATCGCGGATGGTCTGCACCTGCGGCAGAATCAGCCTGCCTTTGGGCGCTTCCTTGTCGATTGGCACCACGAGCACGGCCAGTTCGCCAGCGCCCACAAGGTCGCCCGCAATCGCGGGGGAGTCAATGAAATCTGCCGGCGCAAGATCGAGCAGCGCCTCGCGCAGATCGGCCAGGCCCTGACCGCTGACCGCCGAAGCCATAACGACGTGCAGTTGTTGCGCTCGCAGCCGCTCTACCAAATCCGTGTTCGGGTGCGTCAGGTCGCTCTTATTGAAGACCACCACGGCCGGTGTTTTCAACTCCGCAAAGTCGCCGAGCAGTCCCTCTTCAAATGCGCCCCATATCCCAGGCTCAGCCACCAGCACGGCAATCTCAGTCCGCTCAAACGCCTTGCGCGTCTTTTCAACGCGCAACGCGCCAAGGCTCCCTTCTTCATCGATGCCCGCTGTATCGATGAAGAGCACGGGCCCCAGCGGAAGCAGTTCCATTGGCTTCTCCACGGGGTCGGTGGTCGTTCCTGCGACCTCTGAGACGATGGAAACCTGCTGGCGCGTGATCGCATTCAACAGGCTCGACTTGCCTACATTGCGACGCCCAAAGAAGCCGATGTGGAGGCGCAATCCCTTCGCTGCAGTGCTCATTTCATCGTCTCCCTGGGCGTTGCAGGCGCCGGCGATCCGAGCCGGCAAACGGCCTCTGGACTGACCGCCTCGTCGAACTCCGCAGCGCTCATCAAACTGTTTTCGATCACCACAGTGCGAAGCGTCTTACCCTGTTCCCTGGCCATGCGCGCTGCGTCTCCGGCACGCTGATAACTCAAAGCAGGCACCAGCGCGGTTGCTGCAGCAGTCGAGTTCTCGACATGCATACGGCAGCGCGCCTCGTCTGCCTCAATTCCATCCACGCAATAGCGGCAAAGCAGATCGTCGGCACGCGCGAGAATCTCAAGATTCTCAAGCAGGCAATGCGCAATCAGCGGCAAAAATGCATTCAGTTCGAGGCTGCCGGCCGCGCAGGCCGCGCCGATAACGGTGTCGTTACCCATCGCCAACATTGCTGCTTGCGTTGCGGCTTCAGGGATCACCGGGTTAACTTTGCCCGGCATGATCGACGAACCCGCCTGGCGCGCAGGGAGGCGAATTTCGCCGAAGCCCGCATCGGGACCGGATGAAAGCAGCCGCAGGTCTGTCGAAATCTTGATCAGCGAAACCGCATGCGCCTTCAGAATCCCGGAGACCTCGACAAAAACATCTGTGTTCTGCGTAGCTTCAATCAGATTCTCGGCACGCGCAAAGCCAATGCCGGTGAGCGCACGCAACTGGTCGACGACCTGGAAGATGAACTGGCGCGGCGCGGCTAACCCGGTGCCGATTGCCGTGCCGCCAAGGTTTACCACGCGCAGCCGCTCTTCGCATTTGTAGATGCGCCAGCGGTCGCGGTTCAGAGCCTCGGCGTAGGCGCTCATCTCGCGTCCCAGTGTAGTCAGCACCGCGTCTTGATATTGCGTGCGGCCCACCTTTACCACGTGCGCAAATTTCTTCTCGGCGCGTTGAAACGACTCCTGCAGCGCGACGATGTTGTGCTCGAGCGTATGCAGAATGCGAATCGCGGCAAGTCTCAATGCCGTTGGATAGGTATCGTTCGTGGACTGATGCAGGTTGATGTCGTCCAGCGGCGAGACACGTTTGTAGTCGCCCCATTCAAGGCCAAGAATTTCCAGGGAGCGGTTGGCCAACACCTCATTCACATTCATATTGGTGCTTGTTCCAGCACCGCCCTGCAGCGCATCCACGACTATCTGCGGATCGAGCAGGCCCTCGCTTAGTTCCCGGCAGGCACGCTCAATGGCATCGACTTTGGCCGGATCGCCGGCCCACAGGCCCAGCGAACGATTGGTCAACGCACAGGCAAGCTTTACATCTCCAAAGGCCCGTCCGAGTGCGGGATGCACGGGCCGCCCGGCCAACGGGAAGTTCTCGATTGCCCGCGCGGTATGAATGCCGTAAAGCGCGTTGGCGGGCAACTCCCGCTCGCCGAGTGAATCCCTCTCCATCCTCCGCTGTTGTCCCATCATTTCCTCTTCGGGTGCCTTTACTACCTATTGTCAACCCCCAACTCGCCAATGACCAAATCCCCTTCGCGTCGCACGCGAAGAGCTTGATTGCCTCCCATGCCACTTTAGGAGAGGTCGCTCTTAGGCCAAAGGAGCGGCTGAGAGCGATGTCAAGGTGATAGAAGTTGAAGGCAAAGACTTGGAGCTCCTTTCCGTCGATAATCGTCGTCTTGCCTTGAGAACGAACCAAATCATCCGCGGTTAGAGTAACGGTGATGCCTTTTTCAAGGAGCCTCATCTCGAAGCGCCGCAGATTCTTGTCACCACCGCGATTGGTGGAGGCAATGAGCGCCTGCACGGAAACGCCGCGCTGCACTCCGGTTCTCGTCTTCGCATTGCCGGTAGAGGCCCATACGAGAGCGAGAATCCAAGCGATGACAGTCGAGCCCGGAAAAACAGGTTAAGAACAACGAGGGCATTGCTATTGGAGTGTTTGGGGCGTTCAGCAACACAACACTTGAGCGTCCTGTGACTGAGGGGGAAATCGCCGGGACCCGAGCCCTCAATCGCGTCACATCCTTCAAATCAGGGGACTCCGGGCTCCGATTTTTACTGGCGATCTGGTTGGGGCCCAGGATATTTGAATTCATACACTTAGCTGCGATGGTTGACTGAAGTGCATGCACCCGGTATAAACAAATATCAAACAATCTCAGCTACCGCTGGAAAAATCCTGTTTCTGTTGTCCGTTTGCTGCGCTAAATGGCGAGTGGCCAAGTCGTTGAGTCTGGGAGTCGTTCGTCAGGTTCCTGGGATTTCAAGGCCCGGCCAGGAATGTTCAGCCTTTGGGGTTGGGTTAACGGTATCCGGCGCCACGTGCAATAGCCCAATTTCGAGAGCGAGGTCATGTCTTTGGAGTTACGCCAAGAGAGCGAACTGACCTTACGGGATCTGTTCATCATATATAGAAGGAGGCAAACGGTTGTCTACGGAGTAGCTTTAGCCGTATGCATTCTGTGCGCTGTTTACTGTGCGGTTACAACCCGGCGCTATGAGGCCAGGGGCACGGTTCAAATCCAGAAGGAAAGCTCAGACGGCCTCGGGCTTGACAGCCTGATGAGCGAGTCGGAAGGCGCGGGGCAGGCGCTGGACGCGAATATCATTATTCAAACGCAGGCCAGCATCATCGAGTCCGATACGCTGGCGTTGCACACCATTGAAAAACTGAAGATGGAGCAGAGCGCCGACTTCCGGCCGCGGTGGAGCCCAGTTGGTTGGATATTGGGCATGGTTTCTCCCGCTGGGGAAGCGGACCGCGCCGGCGGACGTTTGGAGGATTCGCCTCAAAGGCGATTACGGGCGCTGAGGATATTTGCCGGGAACCTGAAGGTCAAGCCCGTCAGCGGTACGCAACTTATCGAGATTCGATACCTGAGTTCAGATCCCCGGCTTGCGGCGGCGGTTGTGAATGAACTTGCACTGGGGCTGGTGGACTACACATTCCAGACCAGGTACAACGCCACCAATCAGGCATCGACCTGGCTGACAGGACAACTGGGAGAGTTGAGGAAGCAGAGCGAAGATCTGCAGGAGAAAGTGGTGAACCTGCAGCGCGACTCAGGCGTTTACAGCCTGGGGACCGTTGACGCGCAGGGCCGGGAGCAGGCCTATTCGGGCGTGCTGGACCGCCTTCAGCAGGCCACCTCCGCGCTAACCCAAGCGCAGCAGAATCGAATCCTGAAGGGAGCCATCGCACAGGCTTCCGAGTCTGGCAATGCCGAGATGCTCTCCGGGCTGGCCGGCAACGGGATGGCGGGTTCGATGTCGATGAACAGCTCGCTTACGCTCATTCAGAATCTTCGCCAGCAGGAAGCTTCACAGCGCGCCTCGCTAGAAGAGGCAGAAGCTAAATACGGTTCTTCGTATCCCAAACTTGCTGAACTGCGCGGAAATATCTCGGGGCTGCAGCGTTCGATTCACGAGGAAGTGCAGCGCATTGCCCAGCGCGCCGCCTCGGACTATGCGGTTGCCGTGAAAGAAGAGGCAGCCACGCGGCAGCAGTATGAAGACGCAAAGCGCAACGCCGATACGCTGAACGACAAGGCAATCGAGTTTTCAATTACCAGGCAAGAGGCGGAACAAAGCAGGGGACTCTACGAGGATCTGCTGAAGCGGCTCAAAGAAGCGGGCGTGCTTGAAGGGCTGAAGTCGTCCAACATCACTGTCGTCGATCCCGGGAGGATTCCTGCCAGGCCGAAACGCCCGGACGTGCCACTCTACATGGGAATCGCCATAGTGGCCGGGCAGCTGCTGGGCCTTGGCTCGGGGTTTGTTGTAGACACACTGGACAACAAGATCAACGGGATTGCCGAGGTCGAGGAGATAACGGGAACCCGCATTCTTGGCGCCACTCCGCTATACGAAGGGCGGGACGAGGAGCAGAATGAGACGGGCGGGCCCCGGCTCATCAGCCTTCTCGCGCCGCAATCCACCTACACTGAGGCCTTGCGCGCCATCAGAACGGCGATCCTCTTTACGGGAGGAGATAGCAAGTGCCGGGTCATTCTGGTTACCAGTTCCATTGCCGGAGAAGGCAAGACGACATTTGCCGCCAACCTCTCAGTGGTGCTGGCGCACGCGAGCCGCAAAGTGCTGCTTGTGGATATGGACCTGCGCCGCGGAATGCTTCGCCGCAAACTGGATTTGACGCCAGGGCCGGGGCTGAGCGAACTTCTAGCTGGGCAGCAGAAGCACATTGAACCGGTGGAACTCAAGCAACTCCCAGGCCTCGATGTGTTGCAGGCGGGAACAATTCCGCCCAACCCATCTGAGCTTCTGGACCGCAAGATGGGTGAGTTGATCGGCAAATGGAGAGAGAGATACGACTTCGTCGTGCTTGACGGGGCGCCCATGTTGCCGGTAACCGATTCGGTTATCGTGAATGAACTGGTCGACATCACTTTGCTGTTGTCGCGTACCGGGCTGACGGAACGTCCGCAACTGAGCCGCAGTTATCGGATTCTCAAAGAAGGCAGCAACCATTTTGTAGGGGTAATTCTAAACGGCCTGCGGCCAGCGGACGAGAATTACTACGGTTACTATGGGTACCGCAAGTACTCGTATTACTACGGAGGGCATGAAAATGAAATGCCTAAGTAGAGGATTGTGCCTTCTGATCCTGCTGGCTCCGACCCTGAAAGCCCAGGACAAGGAGAGCTTGCTAATCGGCCCTGGAGACACGTTGCATGTCCAGGTATTCGACACTCCGGAATTGGATGAGCACGCTCGCGTTACGGATTCGGGTGAATTGCCCTTGATCATGGGTGGGCCGGTCAAAGTCGCCGGCTTGACGGCTGCCGCTGCATCGAGGGTGATCGAAGGCGCTCTGCTTCACGGCAATTTCCTCCTGCATCCCAGGGTCCTGGTAACCGTTGAAGAATATGCGACGCAAAAAGTCTCAGTGGCCGGGGAGGTGCGACTGCCGGGCGTGTATGCCATTGGAACTCCGCGCTCGGTTCTCGAGGTGCTGACCCAAGCCGGTGGCCTGAACGAACTGGCCGACCGTAACATTCTGATCCAAAGATCCGGGACCAAAGAGAGGGTGAAGTACTTTGTCTCGAATACGCCTGATGTAGCCCTCGACACGCAGGTAGCCGTAAACCCAGGGGATACAGTAATAGTTCCCAAAGCGGGAATTGTCTACATCCTTGGCGATGTGAGCCATCCCGGCGGCTACGCGATAACCAACAACGAGGGCCGGATTAGCGTTCTGGAGCTTGTTGCGCGAGCCGGGGGCACGCCGCCGACGGCAGCGCCGGCCCGGACGAAGCTCATTCGAAAATCGGGAACGGGGTACATCGAGATAGATTTGCCAGTGAGCAAGATGCAAAAAGGCAAAAGAGAAGACGTACAGCTTCAGGTAGATGATATTCTCTTCGTACCCTTCAGCTACATGCGGAGCCTTGCTTTGGGCGTGAACGGGATAGTTGCGCAAGTTGGATCGGCAGCGTTGTACAGGTTCTAGAATCCAAGCGGGGTGCATGAAACCATGAGGGAAGACGTGTATCCCCGGTTCGAGTTTATGGGTATCACCGTCCATGCGCTGACAAAGGACGACATCTTTGATGTTGTCGACGCCTCAGTGAATGCGGACGCGAACAACCTGATCATTGGGAATCACAACTTTCATAGCCTTTACCTCTTCAGGCACAACGAGACAATGCGCCGGTTTTACAGCCAAAGCCGGTATACGCACATTGACGGAATGTCCCTGGTGGGGCTTGGCAGGCTACTGGGCTACCCGCTGCTGCGGAAACACCGCACGGCCTACCTGGATTGGTTTGAGGAATTTTTGCGCAAGGCCCAGGAGCATTCCTGGAGGGTCTACTTTCTGGGGGGCACTTCCGAAGTGGCAGAGGGAGTTCAGCAAAGCCTTCGAGCGGAATACCCGGGCCTTCAATTTCGTTCGCATCACGGATTCGACGCGTTTTCTCCCGATACGTCGGTGTACGAGGAAATTAAAGAATTTGCTCCACACGTTTTACTTGTGGGCATGGGAATGCCTTTGCAGGAGAAATGGATTCTGCAGGCGCTGGACAAATTGAAGGTAAATGTTCTTCTGCCTTGCGGAGGAATCATGGACTTTCGGATGGGCGTGCAAACGCCCGCCCCGCGTTGGCTTGGCCAGATTGGGATGGAGTGGCTGTTCCGGCTCGTCCATCGACCACGGCAGCTTTTTGGCAGATACCTGTTGGAGCCGATTGCCTTGATTCCGGCTATCCTAGGAGAGTTGAGGCCAAGAAACAGGAATGTCAAGCAGCTACGGCAACCCCGCCCCATTGGTGAGCGTGATAATTCCAACGGTCAACCGGCCAGACCTGCTGTTGAGAGCGGTGCGGAGTGTTCTTGAACAGACGTTCGCCGCAATTCAGCTGATTGTAGTTATCGATGGGCCGGATTTGGCAAGCCAGCGGGCTCTGGACACGGTTCAGGATATTCGCTTGGAGTACGTGGTGAACCCTGCCAACGTTGGATTGGCAGAGGCGCGCAATGTGGGCGTGAGGGCAGCAGACGCCGCCTGGATTGCATTCCTGGATGATGACGATCTGTGGCTGCCCTCGAAGATCGAAAAGCAGTTTGCAATGGTGGCCGGTTCTACAAGTGAGAAGACATTGGTAGTGTCTCGATTCTTCTATCGCGCGCCGGGGCGCGCCGATGCTGTCTTGCCCGAGAATCTTCCCCAGCCTGGCAAGCCGCTTCTTGAGAGCTTGTTCGAGCCCAGAGGCGGTGGTTCGCACGTATCCACATTTTTCTGCAGCAGGCAACTGCTTCTCGACATACCCTTTGACAAGATTGCAATCGTTGAAGATCTCGATTGGATGATTCGAATTGGAATGCAAAAAGACCTGCGGCTGTTGGCGATCAATGAGCCGCTTTCTATTTACGAAAATCACGGCACGGCCGCAAACCTGCTAAGCAAGATCGACTGGAAGGATTTCCTGGCCTGGGGCGCGGGATACAGGCGAATTTTGACCCGCCGCGCCTATACAGGCTTCATCCTTTTCAGGTGCATTCCGATGGCCAGGATACAAGGGAAGCACTGGTCCGCGTTGCCGG
>CAIWFH010000131.1 GCA_903911925.1 uncultured Acidobacteriaceae bacterium | reverse complement strand
GCGCGCCTCCATGTCCTGGAGCGACTCCTGAAACAGGCGGAATCGGCAGGTGGGAGCCGGCCCGTTTTTGCCTGCGCCGAGAAAGGCATAGGTGGCGGAGGACTGGTCTAGGTTTTGGGCCTGCCGGGTGTAGCGGTTCACGCTGTTGTTGTAGCCGCCTTTTTCGGCGGGGATCACGGCCCAATAGTCTGCGCCCTGGCTGCCGAGACCGTGCACCATCTCGATCTGGCGGCCAAATTTCTCTTCACACTTGCAGAGCATCAGGGACTCCATGGCGAGGCGGTAAAGAGGAAGCTCGCATGCTTGATTCATGGCCCAGGCACCGGTCACAGTCGGGTATACATCCTTCCATTTAGGTGAGCGCCAGCGGTAGTAGCCGGTGTCGGTCTCGTCTGGTGTCCAGTTGACAACCATTACATCGGAGCCATGCGGGGCGTAGTTCCCCCAGTTCAGGTAGCCGAGACCGGGGGGGCCGAAGACATGGTGCGTGCGCACGTACCACTTCAGGTCCGGCTGGATTGCCGCGCAGGCGGCATCGCACTTCTGGTTTACGATCATGTCAACCTTGCAGCCCAGTAGCATGCTCTTGTCTAGGCCCTGTTTGGCAAGAATGGCGCGCACGCCTTCCAGTACCGGCTTCCAGAAGGTCTGCGCCTCCGGTGTGCCCCACTGTGGCGCTTGGATTTCATCCGTCTTGCCGGTCGCCGGATCCAGCACGGTGCACGGCAAGGGCCAGACGACATTCGGGCCCCACTCGACCGGTTTGCCGGCCCACGACTTTGTGCTGTCGCTGCGGTAAAAGGGCAGATCGCGGATCCAGCAGACGACCATGAGCTTCTTGCCCAGATGCTTTGCGGCCATCTGAACATAGCGTTCCACAATGCTGAAGTCGTGCTTGTAGGTTCCGTCGGGCTGCTTGATCCAGCGCACCATGGATTCGTCGTTGCCCAGGTTGGTGCGCGCCAGCAGGGGAATGTAGAGGTCATCCACGCTGAGCTGGCCCATCAGGGCAAAGACCTGGTCCAGCAGTTTCCAGTGTTCCTCGGACCACATCTTGACGTTGTACTGCCTGGCCACGGAGTCCGGGGATTCAACCATGCCGACCAACGGCTTGAAGTTGACCGGATCCGGCAGCGCCCACTCGCCCGCCACGCGCAACTGAAGCGGGATCTCGACCGGCTTCTCGCCGTCCGCGCTGACGGTGATTGTGCCGGCATACTCACCGGCCTTGGCATCGCGTGGGATTGCGACGCTCACCCAGACGGGCTGGAAGACGTGCTTGAATTCGGGGGTGCCCCAACCGGAAACCTTGTAGCCTTTCAGTCCTGCGACGAGATCGCCGGGGGCGGCCGGTTCCAGCGGGTCGAACTGCACCACATGTCCACTCCAGGGCGTTCCGGAATTCTGGACCCACTTGGCATAGCCCAGCGAAATGGCTGAAGCCGGGATGGTTGCGGCGCCGGCCTTGGCCATCAGATCCGTGACGGTGGTCTTGAACCCCTTGATCGTGTCCGGCGAACTGACCACGAACTCGCCGGAGAAGGTGCCGTTGCGCAGGCCGGTCAGCGTGATCGGGCGCAAACGCGCATTGGGATCGCCATAATAGGTCGGG
>CAIWFH010000130.1 GCA_903911925.1 uncultured Acidobacteriaceae bacterium | reverse complement strand
GGCCAAGCGCGATGCCGAGTGGATGGGGAAGATTTACGAGTTCCTGGGGCTGACTGTTGGCGTGATCGTCCACGACCTGGACGATGGCGAGAGGCGAGCCGCTTACGCGTCGGACATCACCTATGGAACCAATAATGAATTCGGCTTCGACTACCTGCGCGACAACATGAAGTTCGAAATAAAAGATTGTGTGCAGCGCGGGCACTACTACGCCATCGTCGACGAAGTTGACTCAATCCTGATTGACGAAGCGCGGACGCCGCTGATTATCTCGGGGCCCACAGACCAGACCACCGACAAGTACGCGCGGGTGCGCAAATTCATTCCGGAACTGGAACAGGGCGAAGAGGTTGAATCAACCGACCACAAGCGCCAGGCGGAGTTGGGGATTGAGCTTGCCGAAGGGCAGAAGTTCTTCTCCGGCGACTACATTGTGGACGAGAAGCAGCGGACCATCGGCGTGACGGACGAAGGCTGGATCACGATCGAAAAGAAGCTGGGAATCGACAACATTGCCGACGCCGAGAACTGGGAACTGAAGCACTACGTGGAGACGGCGATCAAGGCGCACGCGCTCTACAAGCGCGACGTGGACTACGTGGTGAAGGACGGCGAGGTGATCATCGTTGACACCTTCACCGGGCGCCTGATGCCTGGGCGCCGCTGGAGCGACGGACTACATCAATCCATCGAGGCCAAGGAAGGCGTAAGCATCCGCAAGGAAGACCAGACGCTGGCCACGATTACTTTTCAAAACTACTTCAGGCTCTACAAGAAGCTGAGCGGCATGACCGGCACGGCCGAGACCGAGGCCGCCGAATTCGAGAAGATTTACAAGCTGGAAATCGTGGTCATCCCCACCAATAAGCCCATGCTGCGCCTTGAAAATCCTGACGTGGTTTACCGGACGGAAAAGGAAAAGTACAAGGCGGTTGCAGACGACATCGCCATTCTGCACGAGAAGAAGCAGCCGGTGCTGGTGGGCACCACGTCGATTGAGAAGTCGGAGCGGCTGTCGGGAATCCTGGCTCGCAAGGGCGTAAAACACGTGGTGCTGAACGCCAAGTTCCACGAACGCGAAGCCGAAATTGTGGCGCAAGCCGGGCGGCTGGGGATGGTGACCATCTCTACCAACATGGCCGGACGCGGAACGGATATTCTGCTGGGCGGCAATCCGGACTTCATGGCGCGGCAAGAACTGGTGAAGAAGAATCACGCGCGGGCCATCAGCGTGGCCGAGGGCGCCATCAACCCGATGGCGCCGGCGGGTTTTCTGCGCTTTTATTACAACGGGCAGGAGTTCGAGGTAGGCGATGCGGAGTGGGCAGAGGCCTACAAGGGCCATGCCGACGCGGCGCTCATAGACCACGGGCAGGTAATCGAGGCAGGCGGGTTGTTCATCCTGGGCACCGAGCGGCACGAGTCGCGGCGCATTGACAATCAGCTTCGTGGGCGCGCGGGCCGCCAGGGCGATCCCGGCGAATCGAGATTTTATCTTTCACTTGAAGACGACCTGATGCGCATCTTCGCCAAGCAGTGGGTAAGCACCCTGCTGGAGCGGCTGGGCATGGAAGAGGGCGTGCCGATCGAGTCAAAGATGATTTCAAACCGCATTGAAGCAGCGCAAAAGGCGGTTGAGTCGCAGAACTTCGAGTCGCGCAAACACTTGCTGGAATACGACGACGTAATGAACAAGCAGCGCGAGGCCGTTTACGGCCTGCGGCGGCAATTGCTTGAGGGCGTTGACCAGCGGGAGTTGATTCTGGAGGACTACGTCGGCGGAATCCTGAGCACGGTGCTGGACGAGTTTGCGGGCGAAAAGCTGCATCCGGATCAATGGGATTTGAAGGGCCTCGATTCCAAGTTGGTTGACCACTTTGGGCAGAGCCTGGCCTCGGCAGGCATCAACGCGAAGGAACTGCATCGCCACGAACTGGGCGACGCAATCTTTGAGAAGTTGAAGCAGGACTACGAGGGCAAGGAAAAGATTCTTGGCGCGGAGACCATGCGCTACCACGAGCGGATGGTGATGCTGAGCGTGATTGACGGGCTGTGGAAAGACCACCTGCTCTCAATGGATCACCTGAAAGAAGGCATCAGCCTGCGCGGTTATGCGCAGCGGGACCCGCTGGTGGAGTACAAGCGCGAGTCCTTCGACATGTTCGAGGCCATGATGCTGAAGTTCCAGGAAGACACGGTCCGGTTCCTGTTCAGGATGCAGATTCTTGGACCGGACGGGCAGCCGGTGAATGCCGCGCCGGAGATTCGGCGGACGGTTCCGGCGGCCCCGCCGGTGGCCAGCGCCGCGCGGCCGCTGACCATGGATGCAGAACCGAGGGAGATCTCGATCAACACGCGGCAGCCGTCGACGACAATCGACGCTTTGGAGAAGGAGTTCCAGCGCAAGAAGCAGCGGGAACTGGCCGCGGCGAGCCTGGCGGGAGGCGGCGACGCGAGCCAGCCAGCGCAGCGGCGGACAGGCGACAAGGTGGGCCGCAACGACCCCTGCCCCTGCGGCAGCGGAAAAAAGTACAAGAAGTGCCACGGGCAAGAGAAATAGCAACAGCACAATGAATGCAGCAAGGGGCGGGAATTTCCCGCCCCTTGCTGCGTTTGGACGGCGATCTTTCGCTAGTTGTCCGCTGAGAAGTTGATATCAACTGGAACGGTTGCGATGCCTGTGCCAGGTACGAACTTCCAGCGGCGGACTGCCTCTTCCGCAGCAGGGGTAAGCATGTGATTGCCGCTGACAGATTTTACGTCGGTGACCTTGCCGCTTGGGTCGACTGTGACCTCAAGGCGCACCGTGCCGGCGATCTTCAATCGCTTGGCGATCTCAGGGTAGGTTGGCGCAACGCGCGATTGCACGGAGCGCGCATCGGCCGCGCTGGCGGAGACGGCAAGCGTCGTCATCAACGCCAGTGTTGCAAGTTGAAGAATTCTCGCAGTTCCCTGCCGGGCTGCGAACATACCTGGACAATTGGGTTTCTCACGCATTGGCCCCTCCTCGGATAGTTATTTTCTGGATAGTCCATTTATCGGCGGGGAGGATGGGACTCGTTAGTGCATTCTAAAAATCCGATTACCAAAGAATCTGCCGGGTTGCTAGAATTTCGGCCCAGAAGGGTCGGCGACGGCGGCGAACGTGAGGTCCTCGGCGGCGGAATGGTGCACCTCGCGCCAGAGATCGAAGAGGCGGCCGTAGCTGAGCGTAATGTATTTTGCGGGTTCGACGCCAAGGCGGGCGGCGGCCAAGTCAATCCACTCGGCGGAGCCTTCCAGTTCGGCGTAGTTGCCGATGGGGGTTTCATCGACGACGCAGTGGCCTTGGCCGTCTGTCCACTCCGTGCGCCACTTCTCATAGCGGAAGGCGGCGACCAGGCCGATGGAAAGAAAGACCTGGGCAAGGGCGGCGCCGTCTGCCACTTCGGTCTCGGTCTCGATGCGGTGCTTGTGGGTGTCTTCTCCGGGGCCGGACTTAGGGAGGCACTTGTGGGTCACAGTCCAGCGGCCGGCGTAGCTGCGAATGCGCAGAATCTCTGTGCGGGCGCGCAGGCGGCGGTCTGGCGTGTCGTAAAGGACGTTGCTCTCGAAGGCGCGGGGAGTGTGGAGGGCGAAGCCGGCGGCCTGGAGACGCTGGGCGAGGCCAGCGAGGTCATCCACCTTGAACTTGATTTCGGTTTCGATGGGCATGCTAAGCCCAAAGTATACGGCAGGTGGCGCCATCCCATTGAAAGGGCGACAAT
Organism: uncultured Acidobacteriaceae bacterium; assembly: GCA_903911925.1. GTDB lineage: Bacteria > Acidobacteriota > Terriglobia > Terriglobales > Acidobacteriaceae > Telmatobacter. Next base: position 35,044 of record CAIWFH010000130.1, on the reverse strand, counting down.
GAGGATGTGAAGACGCTACGGCTGGCCGTTGATCCCATGCATCTTGAGACCGCGCACGCACAACAGGCGATTGGGCAGGCGGCGGAGATTTTGCGCACCGGCGGGCTTGTGGCGCTGCCTACAGAGACGGTATACGGGCTGGGCGCCAACGCGCTGGACGCTGCCGCGGTGGCGCGCATCTTTGCCGCCAAGCAGCGGCCGGCATGGGATCCGGTGATTGTGCACATCGCCGACAGAAAAATGCTGGACGGGCTGGTGACGGATGTGCCTGAAGCGGCGCGGAAGCTGATGGCCGCCTTTTGGCCGGGGCCTCTGACGCTGCTGCTGCCGCGGAGCGCCGCCGTGCCGGACGCAGTGACAGCAGGACGTCCTCTGGTCGGCGTGCGCATGCCGGCGCATCCGGTGGCTTTCGAATTGATTTACCAGGCGGGTGTTCCGGTGGCGGCGCCGAGCGCCAATACGTTTGGCCACACCAGCCCCACCACCGCCGCCCATGTACTTGAGGATCTCGACGGCCGCATTGACGCAGTGCTGGATGCAGGCCCGGCTGAACACGGTCTGGAGTCGACGGTGCTCGATCCCTGCCAGAGCCCAATGGTGATTTACCGGCCGGGGGCAATCACCGCGCTGCAGATTCGCAATGCCGTGGGAGAGGTGGAGTCCTTCAGGCTGAGCGCGCCGTTGGTTGACCAGCCGAGAGAAGCCATGCCCTCTCCGGGTGTGGGGCTACGGCACTATGCGCCCAATGCCCGGCTGGTGCTGGTAGAAGGCGAGTTCGGCAACCTGGCGCAACGGTTGGCAGAGGCCGCTGCGCGCCATGCGGGCGAACGGCTGGGGATGATGCTGCCTGCGGGAATTTCTGCGCCCGGCGCGGCAGCGGTGGTGTTTCCGTGGGGAAGCTGGCTGGCTCCCGACGAGATGGCGCGGGATCTTTACGCGGGGCTGCGGGCTCTGGACGCGGAGGGCTGCACGGTGATTTTGTGCCCATTGCCGCCGACCGAAGGCATTGGCGCGGCTATCGCTGACCGGCTACGGAAAGCTTCAAGGTCTGCTGAAAAATGAACTCCCGCCCAGGACTTGCTGCTTAAACAAAGCCGGTTTGCAACCAGTTCTATTCCGCTTCGCCCAGCTTGTACATGTACTTGATGGCGGGCTTGTAGACCAGGGTTCTGCCGTTGCCGCGCACCTTGAGAGACTGGCGGTCGTACCACTCAATGCAGCCTTCAATCTTCTCGCCATCCTCAAGCACAATGACCATGGGCGTTTGCGACTGAATCTGCTTTTGCAGGTAGAAGAGTTCAGCCTGCCGGGCAGCGCTGTCTTCTTCTGCCGTGTGGGCCGTGAGGCGGATCCCTTGCGGGGCGACCCAGTGCTTCTTGGCCGGCGGCGGCGGAGCGGAAGGAGTGCTGCCGCCAGCGGTTCCGTTGTTCCCTTTTGAATTCAAACCTGCTCGCGTGGCCATAAGTGCGGTCCTTCCTGTAGCTCATAAAGGCCGGATACAAAGCTGCGAGGCTTATGAAACGCCTCTCAAATTCTGATCAGTGGCTTGGATTGCTTATACACGAAAGGATGCCCGGGGGAAAGCGCGGGTTGCTTTTTGTTGCGGATGTCTAGTTGCGGTCGAGGCTGACGGCCATGGCGTCAAGCGAGAGAGAGCGAAGCAGATTACGGCGCATTCCCTGCTCCACCTGGACGAGGGCGCGCGCAGCGCCGTCAATCCAATCCACGGTGATGCCCTGGGCGAGGCGGTCGAGTTCGGCGGCGAGGTCGAGGTTGCGGATGAGTTGTGGCGTGCCGGCCACCATCAAAAGCAAATCTTCAATCAGGCTGCCCATGGCGCGCAGCAGATTGATTGTCTTCTCCTGGCCGTCGGCGCCGGCACGGTAGCTCTCAGTAGCATGAAAGAGCAGCGAGTAATCCGGTTCGCGCAGCGCGGTTCGCAGCAGGATCAGCGCGTCCTGGCGGCTGGCGAGGTAGACACCGAGGTCGATGGTAAGCGCGCGCCCCACGGCGCCCTCCGACAGACGCGCTGCCAGGGCCCGGTCTTTGGCATTCAGTTCGGGCCGGCGAATAGCAAGCAGAGGCTCCAGATCAGAGACAGGCAGAGCGCCAAGCCGGTGTATCACGGCGCGGGAGCGGATGGTGGGGAGCAATTCCTGCGGATTCTCGGTGAGCAGAATCAGCGAGGCATACTCCGGTGGCTCTTCGAGAATTTTGAGCAGGCTGTTTGCCGCTTCTTTCATGAATGCCGACGAAGTGAAGATGGAAAATGAGCGCTTTGCTTCGACCGGGGGGCGATACCACGCGACGTGGATGACCTGCCGCACCTGGCCGATCTTGATAAGCAATTGCGGGGGATCGGGCGGAACGATGAGGACATCCGGGTGGGTCTGGATGAGGATGCGGGTTTCGCGCTTGTCTGTGTCGCGCATGTCTTCGCGGGCCGCCACCGCCTCGGCCACCAGGGCTTCAAGGTCGGCGGCATCGCCGATGCGGGTGCAGTTGGGGCAGGTGCCGCAAAAGTCGGGCAGACCGTCCGATTCGGTTGGATTTTGGCAGTTGACGGCCTTGGCCAGCATCAGGGCCAGCGTGTATTTGCCCGCACCACGCGGCCCAGACAAGATGAGCGACTGCGGAAAGTGGCCGCTGCGAACGCTCTCGCGGAGGCGGGTAACGGTTGGCGTGTTGCCGAGAAAGTCTTGAAAGCCCACGAGATTGAGTCTATTGCATTCGGCGCGGCACACCAGCGAGGGGCTGGTTGCTGAAGAAATAAAAGAAAGGTAGTCAAGGATACTTGACAATCTCGGAATTCGAATGTAAAGTTACCTTGTCACTATGTAAAGGAGACCAACCATGAATCAGTTGCCGAAGAATCCCGCGTTGCGGCGCTACCTGTACCGCTTCCTGATCGCCATGTCGTTGTATGTTGTCTTCCTTGTCACCGCTCTCTGGGCGTTTCCCATCTACCACCCGACCGGCCCCCTGGCATACCTTTTGGGGATTCTTCCCGCGCTACCGATCATCGCAGTGATCGTGATTGTCGGTTTTTACCTGGCCGAAGAGAAAGACGAATTCCAGCAGAGAGTTCTGATGCAGGCGATGATTTGGGGAATCGGCGCGACGCTCGCCATCACCACAGCCTGGGGGTTTCTTGAGGTATTCAAGCTCGTTCCCCAATTGCCACTGTATGTTGTTTTTCCATTGTTTTGTGCTCTCACGGGTTTCAGCACGGGAATGCTGAAGTCGAAATACAAATGAACAACCAGCGCCAAATGGCGCGAACCTTGAGCTGCCGGCCGCGACTGGGCCGGCGAGTTGCCTTCATCAAGTAAAGGAGACCAATCATGCCTTACTGCCCCACCAGCCCCCAGGAACGGCGCTATGTGGTTCACATGCTGATCGCCGCGGCTTTGTGCATTCTGTTTTCCGTTGTAGCCGCGCTGGGCTTTCGGCACGCCCATCCAACCGGAATCCTCGCCTATCTGCTGGGCACTTTGCCGGGGTTGCCAATTGTCGGGGCTCTGGCCGCCACCGGACTCTACCTGCATGCTGAGACCGACGAGTTTCTCCGCAATGTGCTTATCCAGTCCCTGCTGGGCGGGATGGGCGCGACGTTAGCCCTGACCACCGTTTGGGGCAACCTGGAGGACTTTGTGCATGCTCCGCACCTTGGCCTCACCTGGATCTACCCTCTCTTCTGGGCCTTCAGCGGCATTTCTTACGGATTTGTCAGGCTGAGGTACAAATGAAAAATCGAATCCGCGTGCTGCGCGCCGAACGGGACTGGTCGCAGGCCGATCTGGCCCTGCGGCTTGAAGTGTCGCGCCAGAGCGTGAATGCCATCGAGACCGGAAAATTCGATCCGAGCCTTCCGCTGGCCTTCAAACTGGCTCGGCTTTTCGAAACCACGATTGAGGCGATTTTTGACGACGAGATAGCCGAGGACAATCGCGGGCTGTAGGTCGCAGCGCGCCGGCCTTTACGCCGCCACGGGTCTCCGGCTGGCATGGACTGCCCGCGTGGTCAGCGCGGGCGGCTTTCTGCAGAGATAGGCGCAAACCGAGCGGTGATCCTGCAGTTCGCTCCGGGCTTGTTCCATGTCCACGTTCCTGTAGGCGGCGGATTTGGTGGAGACCCCATACGACGCAGAGCAGCAAGCCTCGGCAAACTGCATGCGCCGTGTTTCGAGTTTCTGCTCCAGTTCCCTGCAGATTAGACAATCCATATGCATCCCCCCATGGTCTTGTGCAAGACCTGCTCTGTCTGAGGCATCTTCAGAGGCGCCTGAATCGACTTGAGCGGGGCGGAAACCCAGCGCACGCTTGAGATTCTGCAAGGTCGCCGGCCCCCGATGGCCGCGTCCACTTGAGGGCTGAAGCTTGGTGGTGCTACGAACCTGATCCAGCTATATCCCTAAAGATGCATGCAAAAGAGCGGTCGCGATTCAGAAACAGCCTGTGATCTCCACCAAAGTAACGTGCGAGCCGGGGAGGCAATGCTCCAGCATGAAGTCTTCATGAAACGATGGGGTTCTAACTGTTATTCCGTTCGGCGCCACCGGGGAAGGACTTGCGGAATGCCGCTCCCGCCTGGGCGAATGATGTAAATTGCTATCGCCGACAGCCTTGCCGGCGGCAGATTGGACTGCGCTGCGTTTGCTTTGATGGCCCATAGCGTCTTCCCCTGGTGCGTTTTACTCGTTGAATGAGATTGTTTCGGGTCGGAGCCGTGAAGGCTCCCGGGAGATCGATCCTGCTCGATTGCCCGCATGCCAGCAATGCGCTTGCCAGAGTCTCTCCCTTGCACGGTGAATGAAATCGCTCTTCAATTGGTTTGGTTTGCAGGATTGCGCTGGCGGCGAACCGAAGCGGAAATGCCTGAGAGCGTGCAAATTTTTTATAGACCGTATATTTTCTACCGGGTAAGAAAGAACCGGGCCGGGTGCCGGGTCACCAGCGGCCCGGATTTATACTCTCTGCGAAGTGACGCGAAGAATTCGCGGCGGATCTGGTTCCGATTTCAAATGCTGATTGAGGTGTGAATTGAAAAAAGACGTGGTGACAACCGGGTTACTTTGCATTATTGCGGTTTCCCTGGTGGCAATCGCCGTTCGGCCTAACCTCGAAGTCCGTCCGGTGCAGGCGCAGTCAGCGACAGAATATTCCCTCTTTATCGAACCCGGCACACAACTGTTGCGGTCCCCGGATGGCAGCCAGCAGGTCTACGGAAGAGTGGTAATCGACCTGAGAACCGGAACGGTCTGGGGTTTCCCGACCATGACTCAAGACCCTTATCCATTCGATCCGATGAAAGGCAAGCCTGTGACATCGCATCCGTTTGTGCTGGGGAAATTCGCCTTCGAAGACATGGAAAAGAGATAGCGCGTCCGGGGGCGCCAATCCGAAAAAAAAGCGCAACCTCTGGTAAGGCTACAGCGGTTCCAGAATTGTTGTACCCCGAAATCGCAACTGCTGAGTGCCATTTTCCTTCAAGAAAATGGCACTTTTTCACTGCTCTATAAGGGCACGTGAATTCTGGAACCGCTCTAAGGCCGCTGAAGCTTCATGGCTTCGGCGGTCACGTCAGTGTATTTCAGGCCGGCGCCGGTATTGAAGAGGACAACGCGATCGGAGGACTTGAGCGCCCCGGATGCCAGCAGCCTGTTGTAGGCGGCAGTGACTGATGCGCCCTCGGGCGAGAGGAAGATGCCTTCATTCCTGGCCCAATCGAGGATGGAAGCCAAAATCTCCTCATCGGCGACCGCGAGCGCGATTCCATTCGACGCGCGAAGGATGTCAAGAATGATGGCGTCGCCGTAGGGCTTTGGAACGCGCAATCCCGCGGCAAAGGTGGACGCATTCTGCCACGCGGCAGCAACGTCCGCTCCGGCATCGTAGGCGCGCGCAACGGGTGCGCACCCGGCTGCCTGCACGGCAATCATGCGGGGCCGGCAACCGGGCTTGACCCAGCCAAGTTGTTCCATTTCCTCAAACGCTTTCCACATGCCGATGAGTCCAACCCCGCCGCCGGTGGGATAAAAGACAGCGTCGGGATACTCCCAGCCCAACTGTTCCACCAACTCGTAGCCCATGGTCTTTTTGCCCTCGACTCGAAACGGCTCTTTGAGGGTGGAGACGTCGAACCAGCCCTCCTGCTGCTTGCGTTCGGCAACGATGCGCGCGCAGTCGGAGATCAGTCCATCGACAAGCGTGACATGGGCGCCATAGGCTACAGCCTCAACATAATTGGCAAAGGGCACGTCACGCGGCATGAAGATGTGGGCTTCGATTCCCGCTGCGGCCGCATAAGCCGCCAGTGCGCCTGCCGCGTTTCCAGCCGATGGAACTGCAAGCTTTTTCAGGCCGTAATGCCGGGCCATAGTGACCGCCATGGCCAATCCGCGCGCCTTGAATGTGCCCGTAGGGTTGGCGCCTTCCTCTTTGACCCACGCGCCCGGGAACCGCCTGCTCTTCAACATTGGGGTCCAACCTTCGCCCAAGGTCACTGGGAGAACGTCGGGGAGAACAGAACTATAGCGCCCCATGCCTTTCCAGGTTGAAGAGGCGCCAGCCGCAATCGCGTCCCGAACCGATGTTCCGTGGAGAGGGGAAAGATCGTAGCGGACGTAAAGAGAGCCGGCCGGCTGATCGGGGCATTGCGTGCAGACGGTTTGCGGCATTTCAGCCGAAAGGCGCGCATGGCAGCGGGAGCACTCAAGATAAGCGATTTCAGGCATGGGGTCCTACAGCTTCGCGATGGAATATTGCTAACGCAATTATGAGAGATTTGTGCGGCATGTGGGCTGATGTTTTAGGGATTTTGGAGTGGCTCGGGTTGGTGCAGTCTCCGAGGGCCGGGAGGCCCTCGGCACAGCCGACCAGGAGGCCAGCGCTACTAAATTGTGCTGCAATGATCTCCGCGGCGGCCTAAATTCCCAGTTTGCGGACTTCGTCGTTGTAGTACTTGCGGTAGAGGATCTCCCACTCCTGGGAGCCTTCGGCGATGATCTTGCGCTGGTTGGCGATTTTTTGCCGCGCGGCCGTGTCGATGCGCGCCTCTTCTGTGAGCAGGGCGGTGAGCGCCTTGCGCGCTTCCTGACGGATGGTGTTGCGGTCTTCGAGGAACCCGACCTGGTCGGTTTCTGCCAGCGTGTCGGCCACGGTATGAGCCAGCTTGTTGAGCTTGTCTGGGTTGAGCCTCATAGAACCGCCTTGTATTTCTTGGCCAGCTCGGTTTTTACTTTCTTGAACATCTCGGCATACTGAGCGCCGGACTTGCGCATCTCTTCGGAATAGGCGTCAAGAATCACGCGAACCTCTTCATTGATGCGGTCTTCAAGAGATAGTTCCTCAATCAGCGCTTCGTTAACGCGCTGTTCGACCACCTTCATGTCACTGGCTGTGATCATCTTGGCGTCGATGAGGTGCTTGACCGTGCGGCGGGCTAGATACCCAATGTAATCGCGTGAAAAAATCATGGGTTAAGAGGCAGGATAACGCATCGGGCCGTCCTGTGTACAACGGAGGGCGCAATGCGGGATTGGGACCTCGGGATCGGGGCTCGACCTCAACGATCGCGGCACCGCCGCCTGCAGGACCGAGGCGGCTGCCGGAGATGGACGCTGCTTACCCATGGTGCGGGCAATTTTTGTTATTGAGGCACTCGTCGGCAATGCGGAGCCGCTCCACGGGCCGGCCGCCAATGAGGTGCTCCTCGACAATGGCCTCGGCGTCTTCCGGTTTGACGTTGCCATACCAGACGGCTTCAGGGTAGACAACCACCGTGGGTCCGTGTTCGCACTGGTCAAGGCAGCCGGACTTGTTGATGCGCACCTTGCCAGCCAGTCCCGCGGCTTTGGCAAGTTGCTGCAACCGGGTATGCAGGTCGCTCTTTCCGTCTGCGGTGCAGGAGGGGCGCGGGGAGCCCTCGGGGCGGGAGTTGTGGCAAACAAAGACGTGGTGCTCGAATGCGGGCAAGCGTAGTCCTCCTGGATCGTTCATCCAGAGTACCGGGCCGCCCCCGGCTTTGGTCCACATTTTGCCGGGTTTCCACAATCGCCGTTGCCCACCCGCTTGCATCTGCGAAAATAGAAGCTTGACTATGAGCACGGACAACCTTCTCTCGCTGAAAGACGATATGGTGGCCTTTATTGAAGGTCACGGCCTGCACCGCCTTCCCGGCTACGTCACGGAAGACATTCCTTCGATTGTTTGGGAGGGGCAGGGCAACCCTGACGCATGGAAAGACTTTGTGGAGATGGCCAAGCACGTTGGCGCTCCCTTTGTGACTTTCAGCGAAATGACGCTGGAGCGCGAGGAACTGGACGCGCTGGTGGAAGAAGCCGGAGAGATGAACTTCCCCGACGAAGAAGCCACCGAACTGGTTGAGGCGCAGTGGCTGCGCAAGTACGCCGGCATGCTGGGCTACATTCAGCTCGGGTTTGTTTACCAGGGATTGGTTTTCCTGCACGAAACCACCACCGAGTGGTACGAGCGGTTCCAGACTCTGCTGGAAGACATTGAGAGCTTTCAAGACATCGTGATTGAAGACCACAACCACGAACACGACGAAGAAGAGTAGCCGCCGGTGAGCGCGGCGGTCGAACCCCAGCGGTCCATGCCCCGCCAACGATGGGTTCTTGCAGAATCGCATCCCACGGAGGCGGCGGCCCTGGCTCAATCGGCTCGCTTGCCCGTTGTGCTGGCGGAACTGCTGGTGGCCCGGGGCATTACCCAGGCGGCTGAAGCCTTCGCCTTTCTCAATCCAGAAATATCTCATCTCCACGACCCGCTGCTGATGCTGGGCATGGCTGAAGCCGTAGCCCGGCTTGAGCAGGCCATTGCGCTGCGCGAGCCGGTGCTGCTTTACGGCGACTACGACGTGGACGGCACAACTGCCGTTGTTTTGTTGAAGACCGCCATCGAAATGCTGGGGGGCGTGGCGCGCTTCCACGTACCCCATCGCCTGCTTGAGGGCTACGGGCTGCAGTCGAGCGTGCTTGAGGCGGCGCAGGCCGAGGGCGCACGGCTGGTGATTACCGTTGATACCGGCATGCGGGCCTTTGCCGAGGCCGAGACGGCGCGGCGGCTGGGCCTGGATCTGATCATCACCGATCATCATCTTTTGCAGGCCGACGACGCGGTTCCGCATGCGCTTGCCATTCTCAATCCCAACCAGCCCGGCTGCGCTTACCCTGAGAAATCCCTGTGCGGCGCGGCCATTGCGCTCAAGCTGGCCCAGGCCGTGCTTGAGCGGCGCGACAAGGCGCGGACCCGCGAAAAGACGCTGCCCAGCTTTCTCAAGATGGTGGCCATCGCGACGATTGCCGATGCCGTTCCGCTGCGCGGCGAAAACCGCACCATTGCCGCGCTGGGCCTGGCCGAGTTGCGCAAGCCGGTGGGCGCCGGGCTGCGGGCGTTGTTTGCCGTGGCCGCGCTTGATCCGGCTGCGAAGCAGATTACGGGATTCGACGTAGGCTTCCGGCTGGGGCCGCGCATCAACGCCGCGGGCCGCATGGATGTTGCCTCTGAAGTGATTGAGCTGTTCTGCACCCGCGACGTAGCCCGGGCAAACGAATTGGCTGCCAAGCTGGAGCGGCTGAACCGGGAACGGCGCGACACCGAAGCGACGGCCCTGCGCGCCATTGAAACGCGCCTGGCCACGGACGCAGAGTTTGCCGCAGGCAGGTTGCTGCTTGTGGACGGAGACGGCTGGCACCGCGGCGTGATTGGCATCCTTGCCTCGCGGGTTGTGGACCGCACCGCCAAGCCGGCCATCGTGGTCAGCGTGGAAGAAGGAGTGGCGTACGGTTCCGGCCGTTCGGTTGACGGTTTCCACTTGCTCAACGCCATCGAGAGCTGCGCCGACCTGTTTACGCGCTTCGGCGGACACGCGTTTGCCGTGGGATTTGCGTTGCCTGGTGGCCTGTTGCCCGAGTTGAAGCGCCGGCTGGGCCTCTACGCCGATGAACATCTGGCGGCCCGCGAACCGGAGCGGCTGTTGCGCATTCACGCCGAGCTGCCGCTGGATCGCATCACACCAGTGCTGGCAGGCTGGTTGCGCAAACTGGAGCCGCTGGGCCATGGCAACCCCGAACCGATTTTCGTCGCGCGCGGGGTCCGGCTGGTATCTGCGCCTCGGCTCATGAAAGAGCGGCACATCCGTCTGGAGCTTGCGCAGGAACGGATGCAGGAGCCGGTTCTTACGGGATCGACAGGGGTCATTCGCGCAGTTGGCTGGGACCTGGCAGGGCGCGCCGCCGCCCTTGGGCTCGCGCGGGGCAGCATCATTGACGTGGCCTACAAAATCCGGGAGAACGACCATCCTGAATATGGCGGCATTGAAATAGAGATCGCGGGTATCGAAATCCCTTCGTGATAGCGCAGAAAGGCCCGCGGTGACCGCGGGCCTTTCCAGTTAAGAAACAACTTGAGCCTTACCTATGCTGATGGCCTCCGCTGGGTGCCGCATGCTGTTGCGGAGCTGTGTGCTGTTGCGGCATTGCGTGCTGCTGCGGTGCGGTGTGTTGCTGTATCGCAGCGTGTTGTTGTGGCGCCGCGTGGGTCTGTGGAGCCGCGTGGGATTGCGGAGCGGCATGGGATTGTGGTGTCGCGCGCACTTGCGAATTCATGCCGCCACGATTGGAAGGCGCTCCCATTGAGTGCGCTCCGCCGGCTGCCGCTCCCCTTCCCCCATAGGATGGCGAATGCGTTTCCGCACCAAGCGGCCTGGAGACTGCCATGTTTTGCGGGCGGCCGCCATTGGACTTGAAATAGGACGTCCTGTCTCCCCTTGCGGAGAACTCATGCTGTTGCTGGAACGATGTGTGGGCCATGTGCCGATCATGCTCGGCCAGACGCTCTTCCGCGCGGGCCTCGTGGCGGATGCCGCCGGGTCCGCCGCTGAAAGCGACGCGGCTGCCCCGGTCAACAAAGCCTCTTTCGACAATCCCGCGGTCTTCGTAAACGCGGCCGCCCCATCGTCCGCCCTCACCCACGTGCATTACTGCCCTGTTGTAGGCGAACTCGTGGCCGCGCCACCCACCACCCACAAAGCCGATGCCCCCATAGCCGAAGCCGTAGTTGACGCCGCCGTAGTAGCCGACGTGGCGTCCCCAGTAGCCTTCATGGAAAATGAACATTCCGCCGGACCAGCCCCAGTAGCCGGGCGTCCACAGCGCGCCTTCATAAGGGGCCGGGACCCAGGTGCCGGGAACCCAGTAGTAGCCCTCCGGGCCGTAAGCCCAGTAGCCGGGGGTCCACATCATGCCTGGCTCGGGGCAAGGCGGTTGGTCATAAACAGGCAGCGGGGGCGGAGCAAACCCGACGCTGATCAAGACTCCGGCATTCGCCGAAATGGAAATCACAGACAGAAGCAATGCCAGCATAAGCCAGCGAGCAGAGCGGAACAGTTGCATTCGGAAAGCCTCCTGGTTTCAAAGATGAAAAACATATTACGCGGTGGCCCAAAACAGAGTACGCCTTCTGGAACCCGCTGAGCAGGCAAAAGTTGCAGAGGATTTGGTGGAATCTGGACTTTACTGCGCTGGACCCGAAACGCAGAAAGGCCCACGGCTGACCGTGGGCCTTTCCTGTTGAAACTTCACCTTGCGCGCTTCCGGATGTTACTTGGGCCGGGATTCCGCCTTGGGTGCCGCGTGCTGCTGGGGCGCTGCATGTTGCTGCGGCGCGGCATGCTGCTGCGGGGCGGCGTGTTGCTCGGGTGCTCGTTGCGGGGGTGCCGCATGCTGCTGCGGTGCAGGACGAGATTCAGTTCTTGGCTCGGACTTCGGCGCAGTCCTTGTCTCTGGCTTTGGTGCGATCCTTGGCTCGGCCTTCGGCGCAGCCATGGGTCGTGCTTCAGTCCTCGGTTCAGCCTTCGGTCTCATCTCAGTCCTGGGCTCAGCTTTGGGTCTAGCTTCGGTCCTGGGTTCGGTTTTCGGTCGCACCTCAGCCTTTGGCTCCACTTCCGGCCTCGCTTCAGTCCTTGGCTCCGCTTTGGGCTTTGCTTCGGTCCTGGGTTCAGCCCTCGGTCTCATCTCAGCCTTCGGCTCCATTTTCGGCCTCGCTTCGGTCCTTGGCTCAGCCTTTGGTCTTGCTTCAGTCCTCGACGCGGCCCCTGATCTTGTCGCATTTCTCGATTCAGTCTTGGGCCTTGCTTCACTCTTAGCGCCCGGCCTGGTTTCTGTTTTTGCCGCGGCAGGCGCGATGTGACTTGCGGCGCCAAGCGGCTTCTCAAGGGCTGCATGGGCCGGGCGGCCGCCATTCGCCTTTGCAAACGAAGTCCTGTCGGATTTGGCGGCCTCGACGTGCTGCGCCTGGTACCGGGTGGGAGCCGAATGCTTTTCGCGCTCAGCAGCCCGCTCTTGCGCGCTGGCCGTATGCCTGATGCCGCCGGGCCCTCCGCTGTAAGCCACTCGGCTGTCCCGTGCCACGGTATTTCTTTCCACGATGGTGCGATCGACATAGGTGGTGTGGATGATGTTCTCATTCACGCGCATGACCGCGGTGTTATAGGCGAACTGGTTGCCGCGCCACTGGCCGCCAGAGAAGCCGACGCCCTCGTAGCCGTAGCCATAGTTCACCCCGCCGTAGTAGCCCACGTGGCGGCCCCAGTAGCCGCGATGGAACCTGTAGCGCCCGCCAGACCAGTCCCAGTAGTCGGGAGTCCAAAGCGCGCCCTCATAGGGCGCTTCAACCCAGGCGCCGGGAACCCAGTAGTAGTCGTTATCGCCATAGGCCCAATAGCCCGGTACCCACATCAGGTTCGGTTCGGGGCAGATGGGTTGTTCATAGACAGGAAGCATCGGCGGGGCAAACTCGACGCTGATGGAGATCTGGGCGGCCGAAGATGCAGGGATCGGGTAGAGAAGGAACGTCAGCATAAGCCAACGCACAGAGCGGAACAATCGCATGGGAAAAGCCTCCTGTGCTTTCGTGCCTGCTCTTGCCGGCGAATCCATTTGCCCCTGGCAGAGCAACGGCCTTGAAGCTACGGGGGAGATTACGCCGCGCCCACACGCCATGCTGGTCAAAGCGGCACAGGGAGAAACCTTTGGCTGCGTACACTTAAGGGTGCGATGGTTCCTTAAACAGAAATGCCCGCGCGAACGCGGGCATTTCGTTAAGCGAACAACTTCAAATCAATAGCGGTAGCTGAGGCCCATTCCCAGAACCTTCTTGGCCTGGAGATCGACAAGAGCTGTGCCGGTGGGCGAGGGGTTGGGAAATGTAAACGTCGGGGCCGATCCGATATGGCTTGCCACAGCGCCGATGCCGATATCGAAAGCGAAGTGGGGATGCTCAATCTGGGTCACGCGCACAGCGTAGTCCAGGGTTGTGGGGATATCGGCCTTGCCGCCCACCAGCGGAAGGCTGGTGTAAGAGGCGGTGCCGAGACCCTTGCTTGTGCCGGGCTCCTGCGTAAAGCCCATCGAAGGCACCGCAACGATGCCATGGCCGAGGGGCAGCGGAATGCCCAGGCCGCCGAAGATCCTGCCGCCGAAGCGCGTGCTCTGGCCACCGATGCCGAAGATGGTGGCATTGGTCGCCTTCCAGCCGAAGTTCACCAGGAAAGGTACCGGCTTTTTGGCCCAGGTCTTGGTTACCGCGATGTAGACGTCGCCATTGGTGTAGGCCTTGGCAGCCGGGATGGGAACCTGTGGGTCACACAGCCCTCCCAGATATGCGCCCGTGTAATAGCAGTACGCATTTTCGGCTTCCGTGGCAAGGACAGCCGCCTGGCCGGTAACAAATTTGTCGCCGGTGCGAACCAGCCCGCCGACGGCCAAGCCCGGCGTCCATGCGCCGAATTGTCCGTCCTTGATTGCCACTACCTTGCCGTGAAAGATGTTCATGCCGTTGGCATTCCAGAGCTGGCTAAAGCCTCCGGGGACCACGGCTGCCGACGCGGAGCCCGAGCCTTCATTGCCGAACTGGTGGATGCTGCGCGTATAGCCCAACTCGGCGCGGCCGGCAAAGCTTTCAGTAATGCTCAGGGTCTCAATATTGCCAATCACCTTGGAAGCATTGATGAAGTGGATGCCGATGGCAGGGTGCGAGAAGAATTGACCCTTTTCTGCATAAACAACGTAGGCTGTGGGGGTTAGGAACCCGCCGGTTTGACCTTCCAGCGTCAGGTTTTGAGCTTGCATCTGGCTGGCTAGGAACATGGCGACCGCAAGGAAGCCGGAAAAAGACAGTTTTTGAAACGTGCTGAATTTCACTTTCTTTTGAACTCCAGTGGAGCGCAGTCGCCTGCCTCCGGTTTTCGTAGAATGTACCCCCCACTTTTACCACATCGCAACATACGTAGTCTCCAACTTTGTTTGGGGACCGGTTTGGCCGGGTGATAGACTCTGCCCATGCCGCGCGGTCTTTTCATCACGCTCGAAGGTCTTGATGGTTCCGGTAAAACTACGCAAATCAAGCGTTTGTCTGCATGGATGCAGCGCCGCAACCTGCAGCCGGCGGTGACCCGCCAGCCGGGGGGAACGATTACGGGCGACCGCATCCGCGAGCTGTTATTGGATTCGCGCTCGAGCGGCCTGGCTCCCCGAGCCGAAATGGCCCTGATGTTTGCCGATCGGGCGCAATGCATTGCAGAAGTCATTGAGCCGGCGCTGGCCGCGGGGAAAATCGTACTCTGCGACCGCTTTACCGACTCCACAGAGGCTTACCAGGGAGGCGGCCGGGAACTTGGCTCGCAGGTTGTGCTTGACCTGCACAGGTTGGTCTGCGGCAACCTGCAACCAGACCTGACGTTGCTATTGCTTCCTTCGCTCGAATCTTCTCTTGATCGCGCCCGCCGCCGCAACGACCGCGTAACCGCCCAGACCGGCCAGGACGAAAACCGCTTCGAGACGGAGCAGGACGGGTTCTATCGCCGGGTATGGCAGAAATACCGCGAAATCGCCGCCCGGGAGCCTGAGAGGGTGACCCTGATCGAGGGCAACCTGGGCATCGACGAGGTCCACGAGCAGATTGTTGAAGCAGTGGCCGAGAGGCTCATGATCGCCGGTCAGGAACAGCTGATCTCGTGATGGCCATTGAATTTTGCGGCCTCTGTGAATCTGCTTGATGGCCATTGACTTTTTATGCCGCCAATTCCACTTTTGCAGCCGATGAGGCAAAATCAGTCCAATGTGTGCTAGCCTCGCACCATGACGGCAGACATAAGAAAGCCCACCATCGTCAGGTGGTATCGTTGTCCCCTCAATCAAGAAGCCGTGAAGTTCCTTCACGACCGCAGCGACCTCCGCGGATTTATCCAAACCCTCGGCTTCCTTGCAATTCTTGCCACCACCGGTTCGCTGGCCTTTTTCTCGTTGGGCCGGCTTCCCTGGCCTGCCGTCGTGGGGCTCGTCTTCCTGCACGGAACCGTCTGCGCTTTTCTGCCCAACGGCATTCATGAGCTTGGCCATGGAACAGTTTTTCGGACCAAGGGACTGAACGGTTTCTTCAACCGGATTCTGTCGTTCTTCGCGTGGATTAATTTCGACATGTTCAAGGCCAGCCATGCGCGGCACCATCGCTACACATTGCACCCGCCCGACGACGGCGAAGTCGTCCTTCCGCTTCACGTGATGGTGCGCGATTTCTTTTTCAAGGGTTTCGTCGATCCAGTCACAATGGTAAAGACAATCTGGAGCGCGATTCGGGCCGCGGGCGGCTATCTGCAGACCTCCATGGGCGGCACGTACTTCAGTCACGAATGGATGGAGGTCGCATTCAGCGATTCCACGCCCGAAGAAAAACGCCGCCCCATTCGCTGGGCGCGGTTCCTCCTACTGGGCCAGGGCGCCATCATTGCCGTCTCAATCTATTTCCATCTCTGGATGTTGCCGGTTGTCACCACCCTTGCGCCCTTTTACGGCAACTGGCTCTTCTTCCTGTGCAACAGCACACAGCACATCGGCCTCCAGGACAACGTGCCCGACTTTCGTCTCTGCTGCCGCACTTTTATTTTGAATCCGGTGGTAAGCTTCCTCTACTGGCACATGAACTACCATGCCGAACATCACATGTACGCCGCCGTTCCGTGCTACAAGCTTGCCAAACTGCGGTCGTTGATTGAATCGGACATGCCCCCCGCCACGCGGGGATTGCTCGCCACCTGGCTCGAAATCGCCGCCATCCAGAAGCGGCAAAAGACCGATCCCGATTATCAATTCGCCGCTACCCTTCCCGCGGCGTCTGGGGCTCACTCGAATACGATGGTCACTTCAAACTAAGGAGTGCCGCTATTTTCTTCGCATCTTAAATTCGGCGCCGATGCTGGCAATTAGTTCGCTATCAAGCACCTTCGCGGCATAAGGAAACACGACGGTCTCCTCCACCTGGATGTGGGCTGCATAGAGTTCCTTGAGCTCGGCGGTCTGCGACAGCAGTTGCTCTTGCTGCCCGGGCGCCAGTTTGCCGCTAGAGATCCAGGTCAGGTAGAGGCTCTCGATGGCGTCATGCAACCGATTGGCACGGCGATGGTCCGATTGCAGTCCAACGATGGCTTCAATTGCAGGATCGGAGCCTCCGCGCAATCGGGGAAACAGGGACTCCTCTTCATCGGCGGTGTGCCGCTGACCACCCTGTTTGAAATAGTGCAGTGCCGATTGAACCGCAGTCTTCTCTTCATCCGCGAGTTCCCTGTTCTGGGCGCGCTCAACCACCACGCACAAGATGCCGAGGAAACTCTCGACCCTGCGGTGGCAATCGGCCAGCATGCCAATCGGATCTTCGAATCCGCTGTCGGGTTTTGCACCAATTTGTATCGCCATTTTCTTGCCCGCCTTTCAAGCGCGTTGATGTATCCATGAGACTGCGCAAGGGCAGCGCTTTGCAGTGACTAAAGTCGCGGGCTGCTAGAATTTCCACGTGACCATTGAACGCATCGATCTGGCCGGAGTTCTGGGCAAAACCGCATTGTTGTCGGGCCTCTCGCAGCCTGAACTTCAAACCCTCGCGGCTCGCACAGTGCGCAAATTATTCAGCGCGGACGAGTTGCTGTTTTCAGAGGGCGAACCGTGCAACGGCCTGCATATTATTGTGCGCGGAAAAGTGCGAATCTTCAAAACCTCAATGAGCGGCCGGGAGCAGGTGCTGGCGGTGAATACGCCGGGCGAGTCGGTTGCGGAACTTCCTGTTTTCGACGGAGGGCCATTTCCCGCGTCCGCAGTGGCAACCGAAGAGACTGAGATTGCCTATGTATCGAGACGCGATTTCCAGGCATATTGCATGGATCATCCAGAGGTAGCGCTCAAGGTGCTTGAGGTGGTAGGAGCGCGGCTGCGGCGCCTGGTTGGGATCATTGAGGAGTTGTCGTTTACCACGGTGCGCCAGCGGCTCATTGCAGTTCTAGTCAAACTCGCACAGGGTGAAGGAAAAGCTACCGCGCGGGGAGTTGAAATTCAATTACCTGCCAGTCATCAGGAACTGGCGAACCAGCTTGGCACAGTGCGAGAACTGATCTCACGAAATCTCATGCGCCTGCAAGCCGAAGGGCTGCTGGATGTCGACGCGAGGCAGATCGTCGTGAAGGACATGAAGGGCCTGAGCGCGCTGCTGGAATCGGCACAATAGGCTCCGAGTGACATAAGTTACTGCGCGCGGGTTGCGGGAACTCTACCGTTGTTGGTGGAGTGTGATCATGCCTGCCTCAACCCAGTCAATTCGTGAAATCGTCGCAACGCAGCCATCGGCGGCCAGAGTCTTCGAGCGCTTTCATATCGATCTGTGCGGGCAAGCTGAGAATTCTCTTGATCGAGCTTGTGCGGAGTTGCAGCTCTCGGCGGACCAGGTTCTCGAGAAGCTTGAAAATGCGGAGGCTCAGGAAGAAGTCGGCGCGCCGATTGATCCTTCCACACTTTCTATTGAGCGACTGATTCAACTTGTGGTTCGCACGCACCACCAATACACTCGCCGCGAACTGCCAGGATTGGCCGAAATGGCGCAGAAGGTGGCGTCCAAGCGCAGCGACCGTGCTCCCGAATTAATACACGTTGCAGAATTGGTTGAGCATTTACGGGCAGACCTCTTGGCACACATCGGAAAAGAGGAGCAGGTTCTTTTTCCATTCATTGTTCAAATGGACCAGGATTCGATCGTCGCTTATCCGGCGGCCCATGCGTGTTTTCGTTCCGTCTCGCATCCCGTCTTCATGATGATGCAGGAGCACGAGGCAGCCAACCTCATCATCGCCGAACTGCGAAAAATCACATCCGATTTCGCGACGCCCAAATGGGCTTGCGCCACACATGCCGCACTCTTTAGCGGATTGCGCGCATTTGAGACCGACCTCAAGCAGCACGTGCATCTTGAAAACAATCTTCTCTTTCCGCGCGCAATCAAACTAGAAGCCGAGTTGAACAGTAGAGGAAATCGGCAAACACTCTAGTTTGACTCTCCCAATCCCCGGCTATTTCGCCGTCTCTACGGGCAGTGCAAATGGAGCGACAGCCTGGCGAATGACTTTCTCGTCGCCAACCGCCACGATGGTCATGCGCGACGAGGGAAGGTATTTGCGCGCCACATTGTCCACATCTTCCTTTCTCGTCTCGCCGATCTTTCGGTTATAGGTGACGATGCCATCGGGGCCGAGCCCGTGCAGCCACAGCTCCGCGATTTCGCCGGCGGTTTGGCTGCGCAATTGCAGCAGAGCTTCAAGGCCAAGAAGGAAGCGTTTGGCACGGCTCATCTCTTCATCGGTGGGGCTGGTCGTAACCATCCGGTTCATCTCATACAGGATTTCATTCAAGCTCGCACCAGTGACGGCGTTGCGCACGTCGGCCTGGGTGCGCATCACGCCAGCCGCGCGCAGTGTTTCCAGATCGGAAAACGGGCTGTAGGTGTAGCCTTTGTCCTCGCGAATGTTCAACGTAAGCCGAGATGAAAACATCCCCCCATAGATTGCGTTGGCCACTTGTGCCGCCTCATAGTCCGGATCGCCGCGAAGCGGACCGAAGCCCCCGAGCAAGAGCGTGGTCTGCACGGAATCGGGGCGCGGCACCAGCGTAACGGCCTGCGTTACCGGAGCCGAAGGAGCGGCCTTCACTGCCATCGGCGGCTCTGCAGGCGCTTTCCAACCTCCAAGACGCTCCCGGATCAGCGCGGCCATCCTGGCTACGTCAAGGTCGCCCACGACGACCAGGATGCACTGGTCTGGACGGAACCGCCGTGCAAATTCGCGGCGAAGTTCGCCGGCTGTCATTTGCCGTATCGAATCCTGTGTCGGCGCAATCACGCTGTAAGGCCCGGCTTTGAACAGCGCTCGCGCGAGCGCACGCCTGGCCTGGAAGCCAGGTTCGGCTTCGTCCTGGCTCAACGACGAACTAAGGTTTCGCTTGGCCAGCGCAACTTCTTCGTCGGGAAAAGCGGCATTCTGCAACACGTCGGCCAGCAGGTTCACCGCGGACTCCGCCTTTGCCGAAAGCACCGAAGCGCTCATCGCTATACGGTCGCTATTTGCGGCCACCTCCAGGTCGCCACCCGCCGATTGAATCTCCTCGGCAATCTGCTTCGCGCTTCGCGCCCTGGTGCCCTGGGCAAGCGTGTTGGCCAGCAGCTCCGACAGTCTTGGGTGGTCCGCCGGGTCGGCCGCGAGACCGCCCAACACCAGCACGCGCATCGACACCTTGAGCAGGCCCGGTTGCGCAACCAGCCATACAGTCAGGCCATTATCGAGTTTCACAGCCTTCACATCCGGCAGTTGCGCGGCGGGCTGCGTTCCGTACGCGGGCAGATCTTTCGGCATCTGGAGCTGGTTCTGCGCCCAGGCTCCTGGCCCGAGAGTTGCTGCGAGGATTACTGCAAATCTGCTTTTCATTTCGCGCCTCCAGGAGCAGCCGGCGCCTTCACTGCCGGGACAGGCACTCGGTTGATGATGGTCCGATTCTCCGGGGCCAGGTATTTGGCGGCGAAGTTCTTAATCTGTTCGGGGGTGACCTTGCCGATGAGGGCGGGAATCTGATAGACGCCCTCGAATCTGCCATCGAACAGCACCGCAGCCGGTCCGCTTGTGTGCAGCAGGTGGTTGAAACAGGGCTGCCGCTCGATGTGGAAGATGAACGCGATGGAATGGTGTTCAGGCATCATTACTACCCAGTGCCAGGCAGCAACGGCAGTATCGATCGAGTCGTGGTCTTCAGCCGGGACATCACCGAGAGCAAAAAGGCCGAAGAGACGCTGCAACGGTATCGGCTGATGGCCAGGCACACAAGGGACATTGTTTTGTTCATGCGGTACGATGACGGCCTCATCCTGGAGGCCAATACCGCCGCCGTTGAAGCCTATGGCTACACACACGAGCAACTGAAGAGTTTGACCATCCACGACCTTCGCGAGACGGGCACGCGACCGCTTGCGCCCGGCGAAATGGCCTAGGCCGATATGCAAGGGATACTGTTCGAGAGCGTTCACCAACGCGCGGACGGCACTGTTTTCCCAGTCGAGGCGAGTTCCCAGGGGGCGGATATCGGGGGAACCCGCACCTTGGTCGCCATCATTCGAGACATTACCCAGCGCAAACAGGTTGAAGAGGCGTTGCGCAGCAGCCAGGAGCAAACTCAGGCGATTATCGATGGAGCGACAGAAACTGTCGTGTATCTGAAGGATGCTGAAGGGCGTTTTATTACCGTGAACTCCCGGTTTGAGAAATTGCTGGGCATCACGCGAGACGAGGTGCGAGGAAAGACCGACTACGACATCCTTACCAGGGACCAGGCCGACGACTACCGCGCTCATGACCAGCTGATCCTTTCGACTGGCCGTTCAATGCAGATAGAAGAAGTCGCGCTGCTGGCCGACGGCAAGGAGCATACGCTGCTGGTCAACAAGTTCCCGCTGGTAGACGCCGCTGGCCGGCCGTTTGCAGTCTGCGCCATATCGGCCGACATCACTGAGCGCAAGCAGGTTGAAGAAGCGCTCCTGCGCAGCGAGAAACTGGCCTCGGTGGGGCGTATGGCCGCCACCATTTCCCACGAAATCAACAACCCGCTGGAAGCGGTGACCAATCTGCTTTTCCTTCTGAAGGGAATGGCAGACCTCCCGGAATCGGCACGCGAGTACGTGGAAACGGCAGACGCCGAAGTGAAGCGGATCGCACATATTACGCGCCAATCCCTTGGATTTTATCGGGAGCTTAGTGCACCGTCGCCCACATCCGTCGATGAGGTTCTGGAATCCGCGATCAACCTGCTGAAGAATAAAATCGCCGCGAAGCAGGCCGTGATCAGGAGGCAGTGGAACAAGCGCGCGGAGATCACCGCCATCGCGGGCGAGTTACGCCAGGTCTTTACTAACCTCCTGGCCAACAGCCTGGATGCTATCGGCGAGAAGGGCATTATCACGTTGAGGGTGTCTGCCTGCCTGCACCCCAACAATGGCAACCGCTGCGTCCGGGTGACGATAGCCGACGATGGCATCGGCGCAACGGCACAACCCCATGTCTTCGAGCCCTTCTTCACTACGAAAGACGCCCTGGGAACGGGGCTTGGATTGTGGGTAAGCAAACAGATTGTAGACAAGCACGGCGGAACCATCCGGCTGCGTTCCAGCACCGATGAAGAGCACAGGGGAACCGTGTTTTCGATTCTCTTCCCGGTAAAGCCGGCGACGCCCCGCCAATCGGCAGGCGCTGACTAGGAATTTGTTTGGCTGCATTCCAATGGCAATTCCACGTTTGGGACGACGCCTGACAGAGTCTTGTATACCTCCTGAACAAGCTGACACGACGATTCAGGAATTGTATGCCGGTCTTGTCGATGACACAGCCCGCAATGAACCGATCGGTTGTGGACCAATTGTTCTCGTATAACGCAAAGGGTTGCGGTCCGAATTTGAGGATTCGAGGCGATTGACCAACAGCCTCGAAACCGGATTAATCTGTCATCGCAGTGAAGGCTGGATTCATATGCTGAATCCTTGCTTGGGTGTCGGTGACAACGATGCTGTCGGCGGCTCGCTCCGCGGCTGTCAACATTCTGAGAGGTTCCGGGCTTTCGCAACTCCAACTCGCGCAACACCCGAATCAGAAAAGTTCGATTGCCGGCCGGCCATTATCGCTCGTTGAATTGCCGCCCGCTACAGAAAGATGAGTCACTGTCTGGCTGGCCATTCTGTACTGATTGAGATGGGACTCCAAAAGTGTCTTGAAGGTTGTATCGAAGAGGCCTTCCCAGTTAGATCGATCCTCGGTCTCGGTAAGCCGCAATAAGTGGTTTCGCATCTCCACCAGCGCCACCTGAACATGTTCCATTCTTTGCCGCATCACGTCCTGAAATTGGATATGCCCCATGGCCTCCACCAAGTGGCCCACACACTCTTGATGACCAGCTTCCACGCCGGAGATGACATCAAGCTGCAATTGGGAGCCATCGCTAAAATCTCGCTGCATCTCCGTCAAGTCGTTGACCAGCTTCTGCAACTCGTCGAGGCCGTGCCTTTCCTCAAGGGCCTTCTGAGCCTCGAACATCTTGCACGCCACCTTACCGGCAGTCGTATTCAGCTTTTCCGAGATATCATTGGCTGCTCTGGTGGACCTGTTGGAGAGCTCCCGGACTTCATTGGCAACCACGGAGAAGCCCCGGCCGGCATTGCCGGCGCGTGCTGCCTCAATTCCGGCGTTCAACGCCAAGAGATTCGTCTGCTTGGCGATCGACGAGATGACTTGAATGATGGGTGTCAAGGCCATGACATCATCGGCCAGCAGGCGGATCTGCTCGTAGTTGCCATGCATCTCACAGGCTTGCTCGCCCAACTTGGCTTCCAGCTTTGAGATGAGCCGATTGTTCCGCTCTACTCGACCCCGGGTAACTTCAGTAAGAGCCCTTCCGTCCTGGACAGACCGCGTGATGCGCTCCATCTGCTGGCTGGACTGCGCACTCAGTTGATTGAGTTGTTCGATTAGGGCTGTGATCTCGCGCTCAGATTCCGCCAGAGAACCGCCTATCTGTTCATGCATCACGTCAATGTAGAGTTTGCAGTCCCTGAGGTCGACCTCGATCGCCTTATGGACAGCCAGTTCGCGCGACACTTCATCGAAGTTGAGCTGGCCGAATGCCCACATGTCGGATACGGCGCACTGGGCCATTCTCAAGTTCCACCGTTGGACGATCAGCAGAGGCACGAATTCAAGAACCGCCAGCGCTATGGCGATGCGTACCCAATCGGCGACGAAAGCCCGCTCTTGGATGCGAAACAAGAATGCCAGGAACAGAACATCCGAAAGAAGCGCTAAAGCAACTTGAAAAACCAGCCAGTTCTTAATGGGGCGAAGCCTTCTTTCATTGGCGATCATGATTCCGGCTCCCTCATCCCATGCGGCCAAAAGACGTGTTGAAAATCCGATCGACTTCTGCAGGTGGCGTCGACATGCAGGCCTTAAGCTCCAGGCAGAATCTGTTTGATTACCTTGAGCAGGTCACTACCCGATACCGGCTTCACCAGCCATCCGGTGGCACCAAGATTCCTGCCCTCATCGCGCTTGGCGGTTTCGCTCTCGGTAGTTAGTGTCAGAATGGGAAAGAATCGGCAGCCTGGCAGCGCGCGCACTTTGCCAATCATTTCCAGTCCCCCCATAACCGGCATATTGATGTCGGTCAGAATGAGGTCGGGTTTGACTCCGGCCTTCAACTTGTCGATCGCCTGCTGGCCGTTGTTGGCGGTTTCAACCTGGAAGCCCGCCAAAGACAGGGAACTTTTGAGGCTCATCACCATGGTCACCGAATCGTCGACAACCAGAATTGTCTTTGCCACGTTAGCCTCTCATTCCCCGGCCTTCAGCGCGGGTTCCAACCATGCGCGGAGTTCAATATCCTCGGGCCAACTGGATATGCCCGTTTTGGCCGTCATCAAAACCTGGAGGTTTGCGGTGTGAAGGTGATTGCAAGCCGACAAATCCGCTTTGGCGGTTGGCCTTTTCTGGAGCCATTCGAGCAGCCCTTCTGCTTCTTCTACCCCCGCCCCGCCCTGAAAGACGGCACGGTTTCTCTTGAATACAATCGGCATCAAACGATCTCCCGAATGTTGAGAATCATGAGTACAGAACCGTCGCCCATCAAGGCCGAACCCGAATAGGCGGATAGACCGGAAAGAAAGCCGCTGAGCGGCTTCTGAATCAACCCGATGGTCTCCCTGAAACCATCCACGAGGAGACCCAGAATTTCGCCGCCCGCCTGAACCAGCAGCACAGCTAGTTCATCGTCAGAATTTGCCAGTGGAGTAGCGGAGATGCCCAACATTGTATTCAGAGACTTCAAGGGCACGATGCGCCCGCGCAAAACAGCCGCAAGGCTCTGCTTGATCTTCCGCAGTTCCCTCTTCGGAACTCGAACGGTCTCGACCACGTTATCCATCGGTATCCCGAACAACTGCCCATCGGATTCGACAATCATCACCTGGGTCACGGCCATTGAGAGTGGCAAAGATATCCTGATCGTTGTTCCCATGCCGAGTTCACTGTGGATGACGACTGTTCCGTTGATCTTCTCCACCGCCGAACGGACCACGTCCATGCCTACTCCACGGCCGGACAGGTCGGAGATAACCGCGGCGGTTGACAGGCCCGCCGCGAAGATCAGGTTGATGGCCTCCCGGTCGTCAATTCTCTCAAGTGTAGATTCGTCAATCAGGCCTTTCTCATAAGCTTTTTGCTTGATCACCGCCGGATCGATGCCCTTGCCATCGTCGATGATCTCAATCACCACGCGGTCGGCCTGCTGCGCCGCCCGGATGGTCAGGGTCCCTGTCTCCGGTTTGCCGCGGGCGCGACGAATCTCGGGAGTCTCCAGGCCGTGATCGAGACTGTTGCGAACAATGTGGATCAGAGGGTCAGCCAGCGATTCGATAATGTTCTTGTCGGCTTCAGTCTGCTCGTCTTCGAGCACAAGCTGTACTTCCTTGCCGAGTTTGCGCGAGATATCGCGAACCAGTCTTGGGAATCGCTGGAAGATAGAGGAGACGGTCATCATGCGGACCTGCATGATGGCGTCCTGCATCTCGTCGGCGATGCGGTTGATCACTGAATACTCCCCCTTGATTTCCCGGGAGAGCTCACGGACGCCAAATTGCGTCTCCGCCCGTTGGGCAAGATAGGGCAGCGCGTTTTTTGAGACCACCAATTCGCCGATCAGGTTCATCAGCCGATCGATCTTTGCCTGATCGACCTTGAGGTTGCGCGGGCCGGCGGAACTATCTTCCGCGCGGCGGCCGAACTTGATTCCATCGCCGGGAGTTGATTGGGCAGGACCCACTTCCGATGCGGGGGGGGCCTCTTCGGACCCGTTTGACCGAGTTGCCGCAGGGTTTGTTGAAAGCGGCGCGGAAGCGCCGGACAAAGAAGCGATCAGATGCGCCTTGCTGGTTTCCAGCCATAAGAGGAGTAAAGAGTTCCGCCCTGTCGACAGGCATTCTGTCAACGCTGCCTGGATCTCGCTTGCAGCGACCTGATCGCCGGCAGACCTGGCCAGATTGACCAGGACCGCGCCAACTGCGCGAATCCTGCCGGCGCGCCAGTCAGGGTGATCGTCAAGCATCAGAATCTGTTGCTGAGCGGCGAAAATTGCATTGATCGCGGCAGTGCGCTCCCGCCATGCTTCTCCGGCTCCCGACGATGGCGCCGTCTGCGCAGGGGCATTCGCGATAACGGACCTGCCTGCGATGCAATGCGGATCGGCGTGATTTGATTCTGTGAGTTCGAGCCATTGCGGGTTCACTGCTACGATGCGCACCTGCTCCGTCACGTAACGGAAGTGTTCGTCGAGTTCTTCGCGCGAGGCCGAGGTGACTAAATGAAACTCGAGCACGCAACGGTAAGTATCCAGCTCGGCCAGCGAAGGCAGAGCCTCGGATGGCCTGGCGCCTCCCCATAGCAGGCCCGGTGTCTGGCGTGCACAGAAGAACGGGTCGTCTCCCTGAAAGAAGCAATCGTGCACCGGTGCATAGCTTATCCAGTTCAGCGCTTCTCCTGCCCGGCAATGACGAAGAAGCTCTTCGCGCGTTGCTCCGGGAAGTTCAGCGAGGGTCGGCATCTCTTCTGCGGTCGCTGCTGCAGCGTTGATTCGAGCGGAGGCCGGCGCCTCGCATTCGACGGCTGGCATCAATCCCCGAAGCGACTCGGTCATGCGGGCCGCGTCTTTCGCACGCGAGGCATCGATCCGTTCTGTGGACTCGATATCCGCGCACAGTTCCATCACAAAATCGATGGCGTTCAGCAAGCGGTCGGCCAACTCCCGCGAATAGGCGATGCGGCCGTCGCGGACCATCCCCAGCAAGTCCTCACCCGCATGGAGTACCCGCGTCATCTCAGGAAAGGTGAAGAGGCCGCTGTTTCCCTTGAGGGTATGCACCAGGCGGAAAAGCTCGTTGATCAGTCCCTGATCGCTCGGCGCATCTTCCATTTGCAAAAGCTTTTGGCCAATGTCCTGGGAGAAGTCGCGTGACTCGGATAGAAATTGCACGAGTAGGGGATTCATCTGCCTGCCTCCCCGAGCATCAGCCGGGCATGGGCCAATAGCTGCGAAGGCCGCACCGGCTTCACCAGGTAGCAGTTGGCTCCTGCGCGGTAGGCGGCCGTCTCATCGCGAGCAGCGGCTTCGGTTGAGACCATGATGGCCGGCGGCTGAGGAATCTCTTGACGGCGCATTTCTTTGAGGAAGCCGAAACCGTCCAGTCTGGGCATGTTGATGTCCACCAAGAGCAAGTCGTAGTTTGCTTCCAGGGCCTTCTCCAGCGCCTCGATCCCATTCAGCGCTTCCTCCACCGCGAAACCGCCGGATTCGAGAATGCCGCGGTGATACATACGCACGGTGGCTGCATCGTCGACGATCAGGACGCGTTTCATTGCCCCTCCACGGTTTTCTGATAGACAATCGCTTCCGGAAACTTGCGCACTTTGAACAAAGACGAGATGCGGCTCATGGATTCGGAATGCCCCAGACAGATATAACCGCCTGGATTCAACGCCTCGTAAAATGTTTCTGTCGCGCTCTTGCGCGACAGATCGTCAAAGTAGATCAACAGGTTGCGGCAGAAGATGACGTCGAAGTTGCGGTAGTTGACGGTGTCGGCGGGCTCGGCGAGATTCACGCGCGTGAACTCCACCGCCTGGCGCAGATCGTCTGAAAGTTGGAATTCGTCTCCCACGCCTTTGAAATACTTTGCCAGCCAGCGCGCGGGCACGTGTTGCACCGAGCGACCCGAATACCGCGCTTGCCGCGCGCGCCGAAGGATGCTGGTGTCTATGTCGGAGGAGATGATCTCCACATCCCATGCGTCAATCTGGGGCCATTTTTCCAGCAGGTACATGGCGATCGAATAGGGCTCTTCGCCCGATGAGGAAGGAATGCACCAGATACGAATCGGGTCTGAACTAGCCTTGCGCTTGACGATCTCTGGAAGGATGGAATCGACCAGGCATTGGAACTGGTATTCCTCGCGCAAGAAATATGTTTCGTTCACGGTCATCGAGTTGGTGAGCAGTTGCAGTTCCTCGCCCGATGCCTGAAAGCGCAGCATGGTGAAGTAGCCGCGAAAGGTATTGGTCGCGGTGGCTTCGATGCGCTCGGCCAGGCGCTTGTCTACAAAATAGCGTTTCGAGGCCTCGAAGCTGATGCCGGTCCTGCGATAGAAGAACTCCCTGAATTTGAGAAAGTCCTCGCTGCTTATGCCGTGGCCGGGATCGGGTTGTGGCGTAAGTGTGCTCATCGGGAGTCAGATTCCACAATGCGTTTTAACGCCAGGTCGGCCGCGAACTGAATGAATGCATTCGAAGCAAAACGGGTCTTGACTCGGACCAGCGGGTCGACGGCCGCCTCCGTTCCTATCTCGCAGAGCAATTCCAGCGATGCTGCGCAAACGTTG
The DNA here is from genome assembly GCA_903911925.1 of uncultured Acidobacteriaceae bacterium. Taxonomy (GTDB): domain Bacteria; phylum Acidobacteriota; class Terriglobia; order Terriglobales; family Acidobacteriaceae; genus Telmatobacter. The sequence continues at coordinate 7,196 of CAIWFH010000130.1, read as the reverse complement.
ACCTGAGAGTCGTTTTCGATTACTTCGATCAGCCATCTCTCCACATCCGGATGACTCACTGATTCCATGACGTTGACCGCAAAGATGCGCACATCCGGATCGGGATCGGCCAGCAGGCAAGCGAGAACCGGCGGCACGGCGCCGGAACGGTCGCCAGCGACTGCCAGTTCCCTGAGAGCCTCGATGGCTTCGTTGCGAAGCGCCACATCCTCGCTTCTCAGGCAGTCTGCCAGTTCCGCAGTCGCTGCCGGATCATCAAGGCGGATCAGGATGGTGAGAATAGCAGCACGTACGGCGAGATCCTGCTCGCGCTTCAACCGGCTCACCAGCGCGGCGCCGGCGTTCGGACAGCGCATCAAATCCCTCGCCGCCTGGCGGCGCTCCGTGGCATTGGAGCTCTCAAGGCCTGCCGTCAATTCCTCGCAGTCGGCCGCACCGGGAAATGTCTTCGCGCCGGGTGGCACAGCTTTCTCCACTGCGCCTTCCACAGCTTTCGTTCTGAGCAGAGCCATCCTTATTCCTAACTGGCCGGCCCAGGTCCCATCCTGTGCAGCCGCGTGCTTTTCTTATCGGGCCGCCCAGGTTGAAAGCTGCCCGGCAATCCTTTCGGCGGCGAGCACCAGGCTTGCGCCACCTTTGCCCACCAACTCGGCCGGCATTCCATAAACAACGGCCGACTCTTCCGATTCGGCAATGGTGCGGCCGCCGCGCTTTTTGATTTCGGCAAAGGCATCCGAACCGTCGTAGCCCATGCCGGTCATCAGCACTGCCGTGACTCGCTTGGGATCGCAGTGTTCAAGCACCGACCGGCCCAGCAACTCGACCGATGGATGCCAAAGATACTTCGAATTCTCTGGCGTAGGCAGGACGGTGAGTCTGCCGGCGCGATTGGCCAGCACCATGTCCGCTCCCCCCCTGCCGATATAGATCTTGCCGGATTCGACCGCCAGTGCCGAGCCCGCCTCCACGACCTTCAAAGCGCAGAGTTGATCCAACCGCTCGGCAAATGCCCTGGTGAATGCCCCCGGCATGTGCTGCGCCACCAGCACCGGCCACGGAAAATGCGCCGGCAACCCCGACAACACGATCTCCAGCGCCCGCGGACCGCCCGTCGACGCACCCATCACCAGCAGGCCATCGCCGGTCCCACGAGGAGCGGCCAATGCGGCGGATTCCTGGGAGACCTTCTTGCGTTCCTCCTGCATGCGCCGGGCCAAGGCGCCTGCCGACGATACCCTGTTCCTTGGGCGCGCCCGCGCCGCACTGCGCACCTTCGATACCAGTCCCGCGGTAATCCTGTCGATGGAAAGCGAAATGGTTCCGCCCGGCTTGGCGACAAAATCCACCGCGCCCAGATTCAAGGCCTCAAACGTAGCCAGCGCCCCCTCGTTGGTAAGCGAAGAGACCATCACCACTGCGACTGGCCTTTCGGCCATGATGAGGGAAAGCGCGGTCAATCCATCCATCTCCGGCATGTTGATGTCCAAGGTCACCACATCCGGCTGGAATTCCCTGTTTTCCCTCACCGCATCATCGCCGTTTCTGGCCTGACGGATTTCAAAGTCCCCCTCGGCCTGAAACAGGACCATCAACTGGCGGCGCATGAGCGCCGAGTCGTCGACAATCAATAGCTTGATCATTGACTCATCCCGTAACAGCGGCCAAAGCCGCCAGTTCCTTCTGCTCCATCAGGTGAGGCGGATCGATGAGCTGCACCATGCGCTTCTGCTTTTCCAGATTTGCCATGCGGCTCAGCAGCCTGACCTGGTCGCGTGACAGTTGCGGCGCCGGCTCGATGGCCGCCCTGGGAATCTTCAGCACTTCGGCGACCTGGTCGACGATGAATCCGGTGCGCACGTCGGAGATGAGAAATACCATGATCCGCTGGCGGTCGCTGCGCTCCACCTGGCGCAGACCCAGCCGCAGGCGAAGATCGATCACCGGCAGCACGATTCCGCGCAGGTTGATAACGCCCTCGACGAACGATGGCGCCTTGGGAACGCGGATCAACTCTTCCGGCACCCGCACAATCTCCTGTACGCTGGCGATGGGCGCGCCGAACTCTTCCTTGTCCAGGCGGAAGATGACCACCTGCTCGTCGTCGTCCAGGCTGTCTTCGGATTCCCTGGTTAGCTGACCTTCTTCCACTTCGCTTTCGTTCACCGCGCTCAATGCCTCTTTTACGACGGAATGTCCGAAGAGATTGCGCGCGGTGACGATCGACACCAAACGCTTGCCATTATCGAGGCGGCAGATTGAAGCGATTTCAGCCAGGTTTCCTTCGCGGGCAAGCATCGCGGGCAGTGGATCGACACCGGCCTTTGAAACCCGTAAAACTTCGCTGACCGCATCCACCACCACGCCGACCGACACGCCGTTGAGGGTAAGCACGACAATGCGGCTCTTCTCGTCGAGCTCGCGATAGGGCAGCGCGAACATCGCACGCAGATTCACCAGCGGAAGCAGGCGGCTGCGCAGCGTCATAACGCCCAGTACATGAGACTCCGAGTGCGGCACATGGATGACCGCCTCCGGCACCTGCACAATCTCCTGCACGTCTTCGATGGCGATGGCGTACTCTTGCCCATCGACATCGAAGCTGACCAGTTGCAGTTCATCGCTCAGGTCTTCTTCGTCCGACTGCACGCTTGCCTGCACGGCGCCCGCCGCGCCAGCGCTTTTTGTAATCGCCGCGATCTGCGAGAACTCCCGCTCAATCAGCCTGGCAAAGTCCAGCACCATGATCATTGCGTGCCCGCCCACATCCTTGATGAGGCTTGAGAGCACATCGGAATTCACCGTGGTGCGGATCGCGCCCACATCCTCAATATGACCGGCATCAACGCCAACCACGCTGGAAACGCGATCAACCACGAATCCGAGCGGCTGGCCCACGTCAACAACCAGCGCGCGCGTCGAGTCGTCGTGCGCCAACTCTTCAAAGCCGAAAAGCCGGCGCAGGGAAATGATGGGCAAAACCTTGCCGCGCAAATTAGCAAGGCCTTCCAAAGCCGGCGGCGCAAGAGGCACGCGAACCACCTTGGGCACTCGGATGATTTCCTTCACCGGCGTCATATCGGCCGCGAACACTTCTTCGCCGGCCATGAACGTGACAAACTGCTGTGTCCCTTGTTGAGAGTCCTTTTCCGTGGTCTGGATCTTGCTGTTTTGCGCCGTCATTCGGCTTGACTCTTGCGGAGCAGGGACAGCCGCCGCCGGCTCGCTGACCGTCTCATCCGGAGGATGTGCGGGCGGAGCCGGTTCGGCGACCGGTTCCTTGACCATCGTCCCGCCGTCGCGATACTTCGATGCTTTTGTCGTCATGAGGTCCCTCACTTATGCTGCGCTTTGCAGTTCGTCGGCCAACGAAGCGATTTCCTCAATGGCTGCGGAAAGGTCTTCGGCGCCCTTGGACTGCTGCTGTGCGGCGCTGGAGGCTTCGGTTGCGGCCTTGTCGGCCTCGGCGGCGGCAGCAGAGATCTGCTCGATGCCCTTCTTCACCTGGCCCAGCGCGGCGGCAATCTCGTCCGATGCGGAGAGAATTTCCTGGCAGCCGGTTTCCACCACCTGGATGTCGGTTTCGATGGTGATCAGGTCGGTAGTTGTAGTTTTGGCTTTCTCCACTTCGCTGACGGCCGCGGCCACAATCTCGCTCAAGTCGCGGCCCACCACGCCAATCTGGTCCTGAACTGCTTTCACCAGGTCCTTGATACGGTCGGCATTCTCCGCGGAGTCGTGTGCCAGGTTGCGGATATCGGTTGCCACGACAACGAAGCCCTTTCCGAATTCCCCGGCTCGCGCCGCTTCAATCGCCCCGTTGACCGCCAGCATGTTGGTCTGGATCGACACCGTGCTGATGGCCTCGACGATCTTGTCAATGCGGCGCGACACCAGTTCCAGATCGTTCATCTGCTTGATGCTTGCCCGCGAGGCATCGGCCGAACTGGACAGTCCGGCGATCAACCCGTTCACCGCGGTCTTGTTCTCGCCGAGCAAGGCTCTGATTGCAATCACCTTCTCGGAACTCACAGTAGCCCTCTTTTGGGCAATTTCGAGTCCTTTTTCAATCTGGTTGGTGGCTGCCGCGGATTCTTCCGATGCCGATGACTGCACTTCTGCACCCTTGCGAATCTGTCCTAACGCTGTCATGATCTGGGCGCTCGAGCGGTTGATTTCCTGCACTGCCGAAGACAGCTCTTCGGATGACGAAGCTACCTGCTCTGCGCTCTTGGCTACATCGGTCGAGTTCTTCAAATCCTCGGCCAGTTCCGACAAAGCCTGGGCCGCCTGCTCGCACTCGGCCAGCGCCTGCGCCTGCTCGGCAACGGTCTTGGCTGATTCTTCAGCCGCTGAGGACTGCTCTTCGGCCGCGGCCGCTATGCTTTGCGATCCCTTGAGCGCCTGCTGCGATGCGACATTGGATTGCCCGGCATTCACCGCGATCTCCCGGATTCCCTTCACGATCTCGATGGCATCCAGGCGAATCTGCTCCAATTGCGCGGTAATAGCCTTTCCCTTTTCCACCTCTTCTTCCATGGTCTTCGCTGAAGTATTGATGCCCTCGGCGATCGACTTCACTTCCTGTTGAATCTGCCCGACCAGCTCCTGAATCTGCTTGGCGCTCTTTTCAGAAGTCTCGGCCAAGGTGCGGACTTCGTCGGCTACAACCGCGAAACCCTTGCCATGCTTGCCGGCGCGCGCTGCTTCGATGGCCGCATTCAAGGCCAGCAGGTTGGTCTGATCGGCGATGCGGGCAACAGCCTTGACGATGTCGCCGATGTTGGCTGCCTGCTTTTCCAACTCCACCACCATGCGCACGGAATCAGTCTGGCGTTGCGCCGCCATGCCAACGTTCGTAATCAGGCCAGCCACGTCCCCGCTGGTTCTGGCGATCAGCGATTGGCAGGCTTCGCCCTTGCCGGCGCTGAGATCGGCATTTTGCAACTGCCGTGTAATCGATACTCCCACCTGCTGGAACGCGGTAAGCGACTCTTGCGCGGCGCTTGAAGCTTCCTCGGCGCCGCTGGCGATCTGATCGCTGGCGCGCTTCAGTTCCTCTGCGGCTGACGACGCTTCGGCGATACCCGAGGCCAACTGTCCCGTGGCAGCAGCAATGCGCTCGGCCGCCTGCTGTTGCTTGGCGAGGGTCCTCGCCTTTTTGCGCTGTGCTTCCGCCTCGCGGGCAGTTACAAGCGAGGGCTTTCCATCCGATGAAGCGGCTGTTGCCTGAGCGGCAACTTTCTTTACGAGTGCCATAGTGCTTTCCTTTCTTGCCCTTCATTTGAGTTGTAATCCGAAGCTCGCGCGTTGCCGGACTCAGCGGATTGGTCAGGTATGCGGCGTGCGCGAGTGGAACTGGCATAGATGCGCACGGCAGGTCACGATGTCCAGTTAAGTGCTTCGGCACGTTTCCGACAACTGAAAAGTGGCCAAGAATGCGCATTTCGTGAAGCGGGCACAATTGCGGAACACTTATCCCGAATCGGAACCCGGCCACAGATTGCCAATCTGCGCCGCAGGTAGATGGCATCAAATCGAATTCGCATGGGAGTGGAATCCGCGCTTGTCAGGGTGATCGTTCCGCACGGGGCAAGGCAGTCGCCAAGTTCGCGTGGCACGAAAGAGAGACTCAACTCGGTCAAAGACCGCTGCTCACAGGCTCTTTCGAGGAATCTCTTTTTGAAATAGGCCGGCGCTCATCGGTGTCCGGCGACAGGCATCGCAACGAGTGTCAATCCGCCCATTGAAGATTACCTGCTTGCAGAGGATCCGATTCATAACAACAAGTGCCAAAGGTTGCAAGGTTCGTGTTCCGCCCAAATCGCCCTAAGCCTTTTTCGTTCGCTTCGATCACATTCTTGAGGAGGCTGAATTGACGTTCCAATTCGTCCATGCGGGCAATCACCGGCTGCCAATCCCCGGCGTCCTCGGAATTCTCCACGATCGCTGCGACAAACGCTTGCGCTTCCTGGTCCGCCCGCTGCCGGGTCACGTTCCGCTTTATGGCGATGTACCCACTGGGCTCGCCCTTCGAATCCCGGAGGGGGGCGATCCGCATTTCTTCGTGATAAATGGCGCCGTCCTTGCGGCGGTTGATCACCTCTCTGTGCCAGACTTTGCCAGACTGGATGGTGCTCCAGAGTTCCTTTTACAAATCAGAGCTACGATCTGATCTGCATGGACCTGGGGATGCCAAAGATGGACGGGCAGGAAGCGATCCGAGAGATTCGCAAAAAGGAGATTTCTTGTGGCGTTTCAAAGACCGCTAAAATCATCGTCACGACAATCCATACAGACATGGAAAGCATTACCACCGCTTTGCTCGGCTGTTGTAACGCCTACATGGTGAAGCCCATCGATATTGCAAAGCTGAAAAAGGAGCTCAAAGGCCTCGGGTTGATTCAATGAGGGCAGCCCTTTCGACCACTCCTGCGGCTCCTGGAATGCCAGAACGGAATGAAGCACCGGTTCCAGGAAACGGCACCGGTTTCGCCCGCGGCTTAAGGAAGAAACAGCCTGCCAATATTTCGGGCTTGCATTGCCGGCTCCGGAAAGACTCCTGCTTCTCCTCAACAAGGTGCTTCTCGATCGCGTGATCGATCATCATGCCAATCCCAAGCTCCTGCGCTTCAGGATCGGGTTCAATCGGGCTGGATTGCCAACTTCGTCCGCCAGGCTTCCAGGGCTTCCCGCGGAACCATGCCTACAGACTCTTGCCGTCGTATCCCTTGGCGTTTGAATTCGAGGTAGAAGGGGCCGCCCTTCGAGCTGACCGGCCCTCCATTGACGAGAACGAGGCGGGGGTCTGGGATCCCTTTGGCATCGCGGGCAACGGGCACGAATTGCCATTTCCGGCTTAGCTTGCGATACTGTTTAAGGTTCACTAATTGACGCTTCGTCGCCGTCCCGTTCTCTCCTTGAGTCCTGCTGCTCTTGAATGTGCGAATATTAGGAAAAGCAGTTCTGCAGGAGTTACAGACGGAATGGATTTTTACGATTAGTGGTAGGATGGGTGCTTGGAAGCGCAATTTGTTCTGCAAGTTGTTGAAAATAGTGGCGCTATCGTCTAGGGGTTAGGACGTGAGATTCTCAATCTTAAAACCCGGGTTCGATTCCCGGTAGCGCTACCAAGATCACATCTAGACGCATCCAAAGCGATCTATAAGGCATATAAAAATAAGGGACTTACCCACTTT